>NC_017934.1:743557-1487114 GCF_000147715.2 Mesotoga prima MesG1.Ag.4.2
TCCTGTAACTGAAGAAGTAGAGATTCCAGTTGATCTGCAGTCGATTATTGAGCTCTACTCTAAGTAAATCCGATTCTTACCTTCTTGGAAGGAGGTGTGTGCCCGAATTCTGGGCGAAACAATGTTGACATCAATAATGCCAAAAAACTTGCGAATTGAAGAAGAAAGAGAGGATGATAACAGCTATTTTACAAGATTCATCCTTTCTCCAATGGAAAGAGGATATGCCACTACTATCGGGAACTCGCTTAGGAGGGTTCTCCTCTCATCGATACCGAGTATGGCAATCACAAGACTAAAGATACCTGGTAAATATCACGAATACGATGTTATTGACGGAGTAAAGGAAGATATTCTCGAAATAATCCTTAATTTCAAGAAAGTCCAGTTAAAACCCGCACTTGAATTCTCTGATGCGGTGAAACTCACACTTGAGACGGCAGGACCAGGAGTCATTACAGCTGGCGATATTAAAACTCCTACTGGGGTAGAGGTAGTCAACCCGTCTCAATACATAGCTACTCTGAACACAGATTCAGTTATTTATATCGAGCTTTTCGCTGAAATTGGACGAGGGTTTGTTCCAGTGTCAGAAATGGAGATAGAGCACGACGTTGAGATGATTTACATCGATGGGATCTTCAGCCCTGTGTTAAAAGTCAACTTCCAGACCGAGAACGTCCGGGTTGGAAAGAGAACAGACTACGACAAGCTTATCTTGGATGTGTGGACTAAAAAGTCGATAACCCCTTCTGATGCGCTTTTGAGAGCAACTGACATACTTATTAGGCACTTCGAGGTCTTCTCCAACGGTCTAGGCAAGCCGGGTCAAGGTCTTACAAGCTCAGCGCTCAAACAGGAAGAAGAGGAAATCATTTCTGAAGAAGCCGAAGTCACTGTCGAAACCCCCCAGGTGGAAGAACAGGACTCGAATTCCCTTGGAGCGAAGAAGGTTGAGGAACTCGATCTTTCGGTCAGATCTCTTAACTGTCTCAAGCGCGACAAAATCAACACAATTGGTGATCTTCTCGACAAGAGCGAAGCTGATCTTCTGAGGATCAGGAACTTCGGAGAGAAGTCCATGCTGGAAGTTGTCAAGAAACTGAGGGAAAAGTTCAACATCGTACTCAAGAAAGAATGATTTTGAGGAGGCCTATTAGCTATGCGCCATAGAGTCAGTGGAAGCAAACTAAATATGCCCCACAGCCAGCGAGTCGCTTTAATGCGAAATCTGGCCAGGGAGCTTTTCGAACATGGAACAATCGTTACTACAGTCACTAGAGCAAAGGAGCTTAGACCCTTTGTTGAAAGCATTATTACTAAGGCAAAGAAGGCTTCTCTACTCTCAGTCGAGATTTCTTCTAAGGGTCCTGACAGTACAGAAACACAGGCACTGAAGTCAAGGAACCTTGCTTTGCATCGAGAGATAAACAGGAACTTCAACGACAGAAAGCTTGTCAAAAAGATCTGTGATGAAGTTGCAGTTAAGTACCACGAAAGAAACGGGGGATACACCAGAATAGTAAAATTGGGTATGAGAAGGGGCGACGCAAGTGAAATGGCCGTTCTTCAGTTGATAGACAACGAAGAAAAACAGGAAAAGAAGCCCGAGAAGAAAGCTGAAAAGAAACAGGACAAAAAGTGATGGCTACCGCAAGGTAGCCATTCTTCGGAGGTGTGGCAATGAAGATATTTCTTGACACGGCAAACATTGAAGACATTCGTGAGGGAATGAAGCTTGGCCTCGTCGATGGCGTGACTACCAATCCAACATTGGTTTCCAGAGAAGGAGTTAAGTTCGAAGACCGAGTTGTGGAGATTTGTGAAACGGTTAAGGGCCCTGTATCAGCGGAAGTAACGTCCACTGATTACGAAAACATGGTATTACAGGCGAGAGAACTCGCGTCACTTAATGAGCATGTGGTTGTGAAAATCCCAATGACAAGAGATGGAATGCGAGCAGTAAAGACACTTTATGGCGAGGGAATCAAGACAAATGTTACTTTAATCTTCAATTCTCTTCAAGCAACACTTGCTGCCAAAGCAGGCGCAACATATGTAAGCCCATTTGTCGGAAGGCTCGATGATATTGCAAGCAACGGAATGGAAATAGTTGAGGAGATTGTCCGGATATTCGCGAACTACGGTTACAGCACTGAGATAATTGTGGCAAGCGTGAGACATCCTATGCATGTTCTTGAAGCAGCTCTCATGGGAGCTGACATCGTGACGATTCCTTATGAAGTACTTCTCAAACTATTCAATCACCCGCTCACTGATATAGGAATTGAAAGATTCATGGATGACTGGAAACGCTATCAGAAACAGCAAGGCAAATAAGCTTTGATTTTTTCCGCGTAAGTGGTATATTATTTCTGAAAGAACTTGTAGCTCACCGGAGACAGGTCTCCCATGCTTTCTTACAAATATTGCTAGCTTCATATTCTTTATAATTCCTAAAGATACGGAAGGAGGGTAGGTACATTCTTCCAGTGGTGATTGAATGTACCGTCAAATTTGAGCCCAAGAAAGAAGAAAACGGAAGAAACACCGAACGAACTTGATGAAAATGTCGTGAGTGAGAAGAAGCCGACCAGAAAGAGAACTACGCGAAAGAAGACTGAAGTCAAGAAGCCCGAAAAAAAGGAGGAAACACTTAGCGCTACTTCTAATGAGATCGAAAGAAGCATGAAAGAAAATGAGGTTTCATTAAAAGGAGATGCCGAAAAGAAGATGGATTCGGAATCTGAGTTTCAGGAATCAACTAGTGAGAGCGCTACAGATGAATCGAAGGAGCTTCCAAGAAAGGACAAAGACAAGGACAAAGACAAGGACAAAGACAACATAAGGGAAGTCGAAATCGATATCTCACAGCTCCAGGCAATGCCTATCAGAGAAGTCTACAAGCTTGCTAGGAAGTATGATGTCCAAGGCTATACGCAGATGGCAAAGAAAGACTTGATATTCGCTGTTCTTAAAGCCCAAACGGAATCTTATGGTTACTTCTTCGATCAGGGAGTTCTTGAAATCACTGACGGGGGATATGGCTTTCTAAGAACTCTGGATAACAACCTTCTTCCGAGCTCTAACGACATATATGTGAGCCAGTCTCAGATAAGAAGATTCAACCTTACAAGTGGCGATACAGTGGCCGGGCAGGTAAGACCCCCGAAGGAAGGCGAGAAATACTTTGCGCTCTTGAGAATAGAGGCTATTAATCACAAGGCGATAAACTTCGCTGCAGAAAGAATTACTTTTCAGAATCTTACGCCAATCCACCCTGAAGACAGGTTGATTACCGAGACAGATTCTCATATAATGAGCACAAGAATGGTTGATCTCTTCTCCCCAATTGGAAAGGGACAGCGAGGATTGATAGTTTCACCTCCCAAAGCGGGGAAGACCATACTGCTGAAGGAGCTTGCTAACGGAATTGCCGAGAATCACCCAGACACCATAAGAATAATTCTGTTAATCGACGAGAGACCTGAAGAGGTCACTGATCTCAGAAGAAGCACAAATGCTCATGTAATAGCCGCCCCATTTGATATGCATCCAGAGAAGCAAATTAGAGTCGCGGAGATGACTATCGAAATGGCAAAAAGATTGGTCGAATTCAATTACGATGTTGTCATTCTGCTCGACAGTATTACTAGACTAGCAAGAGCCTACAATCTATATGTTCCGCCCAGCGGAAAGCTTCTCTCCGGTGGTGTGGATCCTTCTGCTCTTTACAAGCCCAAATACTTCTTTGGAGCGGCTAGAAACATAGAAGAGGGTGGAAGCCTTACGATAATCGCTACAGCGCTCGTTGAAACGGGGAGCAAAATGGATGAAGTTATTTTCGAAGAGTTCAAGGGTACTGGAAATATGGAACTGATTCTATCTAGACAGCTGGCCAACAAGAGGATGTTCCCATCGATCAATCTTACTCTTTCCGGTACTAGAAGAGAAGAACTACTTCTTCCTTCAGATATTCTGAGAAAGATCTGGATTCTAAGACGAATGCTGTCTTCAATGTCGGAAGAAGAGGGATTGAGACTAATCATGGAGAAACTTCGTGGCACCGGATCAAATGACGAATTCTTGGACTTGATTGAAATGGAAAAGAAGCAGTACTAGATGGGAGATAATGATGGTCAGACGCGTAATAGGAATTGATCTGGGTGGAACAGAGACAAAGATAGGGATAGTTGAGGAAGACGGCAAGATAGTCGAAAAAAAGGTGATCCCCACAAGAGTGTCAGAAGGTAGAACTACTGTCGTCACGAGAATTGGTGAAGCGATAAATGAGCTCCTTGTTCAGTCGGGTATCGACTCAAAGCAAATTATCGGAATCGGAGTTGGTTCACCTGGATCGATCGACCACGACACGGGAACTGTGCTGTTTTCTCCAAATCTTCCCGATTGGTCGGGGTTCGGGCTGGCAGCTATGCTCGAGAGAGTCACTGGAATAAGAACATTTGTAGAGAACGATGCAAATTCCTTTATTCTAGGAGAGTGGGCATTCGGCGAGTTCAAAGGCAGCCAACACATGGTAGGCCTCACATTAGGTACCGGAGTCGGAGGGGGAGTGATAACCCACGGTATTTTGATGACAGGTAGCAAAGGCTATGGAGGGGAACTTGGACACACTATAGTTGAACCGGAAGGACCAGTTTGCGGTTGTGGCTCTCACGGATGTCTTGAAGCTCTTGCTTCGGCGACTGCCATAATAAATCTGGCCAGGGAATATTCGAAGAGATTTCCGCAGTCAACGATATTTGCATCGCCTGAAATAAACGCTAAAGTGGTCTTTGACGCGGCACGGGAGGGTGATCTCGCAGCAACTCTGATCGTAGAAAGAGCAACCAGAGCCCTGGCTATTGCAATCGGAAATTTCATACATGTGTTCAATCCCGAACATATTGTCATTGGCGGTGGGATCAGCAGAGCTGGAGATTTGCTAATAAACGGGATAAGGGAAAAACTCCCGGCTTTCGTAATGACTTCTTTTAACGGGACCTTCAGCATCACTCTGAGCAAATTGGTAGAGAATGCAGGGATAACAGGTGCCGCGTCGATAGTCTTTTACAGGACTAGTTGATTCTTCAATCGTTGAGTCAGGATATGTGCTTGTCTAGTAGGTTCCGGAATTCTGTACTTTCCAATTGTTCTTATTGATAACCTGAGAGCACTTTCCGCAGTTATTCTATTTCCCGGTGAAATGAAAACCGGTTTTACACTCGTTCTTGTACATAGCGCATATCCTAGCAATCTACCGCCTGGTGAGAGGATTCTGCTGCTTTGTCCTTTCTCTCTCGGGAGGCTTTCGACCTTTCCATAGAGAAGGCTTTTCGCAACGCCTATCGTTGGTATTTCTACGAAAAGTCCAATGTGGGAAGCTATACCAATCCCTCTGGGATGAGCTATCCCGTGTCCATCAAAGAAGAGCAGGTCAACTTCCGGTGATCTAGACAGCGCATCAAGTATAGCGGGCCCCTCCCTAAATGACAATAGACCGGGGATGTAAGGCGTCTCAACCTTTTTAAGAGAAAAGAAATGGTCAACTATGGAAAGAGAGTTAAACTCCATAATCACAATTACGGCGAGCGCAATCTCTCTAAAAGGAAAAGAAACGTCTATTCCTGCCACTAGTCTTGGCTCCCGAGAGTAGTCCTCAAATGTAAGCTTGTCCCTGAGTTTCTTTTGTAAGTCTATAGCTTGAACCGGTTCCATCGACCATGAGTGAATATATTCGATATTCATGTTGTTCTCTCCCAAAGGAAGAAATCTATCGCTGTTGCTTCTGACAATGATTATGCCACATAGATGTTATAATTTATGAAAAGCTCTTCAAGTGGAGGTGTATGATGAAATTCGTCGCAGCTCGTTCAGAAATCCTCACAAGATTAGAATCGGTTTCTGGGGCAGTTGCTCCGAAAAGCGTGAAGCCAATTCTTTCGGGCATATATTTTTCAATGAAGGATGACTCAACGGTTAAGCTTCAGGCCACCGATCTAGAAACGGCAATTACTACAGAGCTGAGACCAAAGCACATAGATGGAAGGTGCGATTTTGTCATAGATGCGCGTCTGGTACTCGAAATAGTCAGAAATCTTCCTGAAGGAGAAGTTGTTTTTGAAACGGAAGACACAAACGTTATCATTAGGGAGGGAAGTGCACGCTTCACTCTTCCAACAATGGATCCCGAGGAGTTCCCCATTGTTGAACCAACCTCGGGAGGACTTGAATTCACAGTGTCGGTTTCATCGATTGAACTGATGATAGATAGAGTGATTTTCTGTGCTGCTAGGGATGAATTCATGAGAAATCTGAACAGTGTCTACTGGGAATTCGAGGATGGTTACCTTCGACTTGTAGCTGCGGATGGATTCAGGATGGCGCTCTCCGAAGAAAGAATTGACCTTAGCATCGATGACCACTTTCTGCTTACGCTTAAGAGCATGAAGGATTTGCAAAACAGTCTTAAAGCTGCAATGTCTGATCTGTTGAAGGTAACCTATGATGGTTCGCGTGTTCAGTTCCTTTTTGACGGCACTGAGATAGTAACAAAGGTTGTGGATGCTGAGTTTCCGGACTACAAGAAGGTTCTTCCCAAATCATTCAAGGCGAGACTTGTTCTTTCTACCGAGGTCTTTTCAGATGCTGTAAGAAGGGCATCGATTGCCGCAAGGCTCGGATCGGATTCGGTCAAGTTTGAAATAGACGATGAGCAGTTTAAGATAGTTGCTAGAAGCCCTGATCACGGGGAATCCATAGAGATTCTTGATGCAAACAAGGAAGGAGACAACATTGTCATAGCCTTTAATCCCAGGTTTCTTTCGGAATCTGCTAAGAAGATTGATTCCGATACTGTGGAGTTGAATTTCGTTGATTCCAATAGCCCTCTTCAAATGAATCCAGTAGATGTCCAGGGTTATACATACGTTATTATGCCTATTAGACTCATATGAGAATCAGGGTGGGAATCGGTTACGACATTCATTCGATCAAGCCCGGGGACAGAGGTATGTATCTGGGAGGAGTTAAGGTATCTGATACATTCTATCTTGTGGGCCATTCTGACGGAGATGCCCTTTGTCATGCGATTGTCGATGCGATTCTTGGGAGCACTTCTTCGGGAAACATCGGCATCAGTTTTCCAGAGGATGAAAAAAACAGAGATCGAAGAAGTATAGAGTTTCTGATGGAGGTAGCTGAGTCGATAAGAGGTCGATGGCGAATTCTAAATGTTGACGCAGTTGTCGTGATCGAAAAGGTTAGACTAGCAGGGTTTGTCAGTTCAATCACTGAGAATGTTGCCAGAGCGCTTGGGATCGAAAGCGAGCAGGTAAACGTTAAGCCCAAATCCGGAAATGGCAGCAGCCCTGGTTTCGTGCAAGTTCATGCTGTTTGTCTTTTGGAGAAGGTGGGGTAAGAGATGCCGGAATTCCGTTATGAAGTTATAAACATCAAGGGAAAGCCCGAGAAAGGCAAGCTTTCTGCCAATTCTAAACTTGAGGCCCTCCAGATTCTTTCGAGCAGGGGATTTATTGTCAGCTCGATCAAACAGTCATCGACGACACGCAATTATACGAAGGCCTCTCTATTTCCTGCTTCTCAGAAGGAAGTCAGTATCTTCTCCAGACAGCTTGCAACGATGGTTTCTTCCGGTGTTAGGATAAGAGACTCGCTGCAAGTGCTTTCGACTCAAGTTCTTTTTTCAAGAAGATTCAGGAAGATAATCTCCCGTGTTGTTCTTGATATCGAGGGCGGTATGAGTTTTAGCGAATCGCTTGAGAAGACGGGCGTGTTTGAGCCATTGTTTACCAATCTCGTAAAAGCAGGCGAGGCGGGTGGTGTTCTCGACGAGTCTCTCGAAAGGGTTGCAGATTTCTATGAGGGGATGGTTGAGCTTCAGAATCAGGTAAAATCGGCGATGGCTTATCCTCTATTCATGATGGTTTTCGCGGTGGGAATAGTGGGGATGATCTCCTTCTTCATCCTCCCAAATTTGATAAGTGCTTTTGGAGGAAATTACGAGCCTGAAGGAACAATGGCTATTCTTCTTAAGATGAACGACATCTTGAAAAATCATTGGCCAATTCTTCTTGTCCTGCTTTTAGCATTGTCAATAGGGGGCTTCTTCTTCTTCAAGAGTAAGTACGGCAACATTGTCAAGGAGACTCTAGGCAAATTGATTCCTCCGGTCAGAAACCTAAGAAACATGACGGCTATGGAGAGATTCACACGGACGACGGCTGTTCTTGTAGCAAGCGGTGTGGATCTTCCTACAGTTCTGGAACTTGCAGGAGAGGTTTCTCAAAGCCCTAGAGTTATGAAAGCCGTTGGCAATGCGATAGTCAGTATAAAGGGAGGGGAAAGCATCAACGCCGCTCTTGAGAGGCAAAAGGTCTTCCCTCCAATCGTGGTTAGCATGGTTGCAACTGGCGAAGAAACTGGAAAACTTGACGAAGTCATGTTTAAAGTGGCAAACTTCTATCACATGCAAGTCCAGAATGCACTTAAGAAACTTGTTTCGCTCGTCGAGCCAATAATGATATTATTTATTGGGGGATTTATTGGTTTCCTGGCAATAACGATTTATGGTGCTGTATTTGCAATGGAGCAAAGCATTGGATGAGTTTTACCGAACTATTGTGCTGTCTGGTCGTGGTCTCTCTGTGTATCAGCGGCGTGGTACTTGTGTCATCTGACATCATAGCTAGTTTGAAAATTGTTCTAAGCAAAACTGCTCTTGATTCGTTTATTGAAAGCCAGCGTCTCGAAGCAGTTGTTCGTTCGAGGCCCGTTGATGTATTCTATGATTTCAGATCAAGAAGAGTATCATCCACAACTGGGATGGTATTTGAAGACTGTCTCTGGGAGAACCCTGAAAACTTCAGGATTCGTTTTAATGGGGATGGTTCTATAGCTATACTTAGCGGGTCGACAACATTGAACTTTGCTGATGGCAGTGTTTTGACAATCCAGCCGGTCACGGGGAAAGTCAGTTATTGAGACTTGGGGGTAAATTATGTTTCAAAGTATGATTACTGCCGTTAATTCAGACGAGGGTTATACGGAAATCGTCAGGGCTGTCGTTGAAGGTCGTTATTTAAAGCCCGTTTTTTCTGTACTTAAGCTGGGTTCGGATTCGCTTGAAGAAGCATCACGAGTATTCGAGGAAAACAATTCTCTTCCTGCCGACGAGATTTTTGTGACTGCCTTCCACCCAAAAGATGTTGTTTTTCAGCATCTCGAAGTTCCACGGGTCAAATCAGTAAAGAATCTGGTAAGTGTAGCTAGCTTCAAGGCAGCATCTCAGTTTTCTCTACCGCCCGACGAAGTCAATGTTGCCTGCTTGAACTCATTGTCTTCACTTCGAACGGGTCTTGTCCCGGCCTTTATTATCACTAAGAAGAGAGCTCTGTACGAATTCATTGGAGAACTGACGGGAAAGAACTTCCCTGAACCTAACATAGTTGATGTGAAACCCTTTTCGATTTTCAAAATTGCTCAGACCAGCGTCTTTGAAGGGAATAATATCGTTTTTATCGTTGATAAGAGCTACTCGCTTCTATTGACACTAAGAGGAGAGGAAATTGTAGGCTTGAATTACATCAATGACGGGTTTGATGAAGTGGCGAGCGACTTCAAAGAAGATAACTCTCTGTCTCCAAACACTAATATGCAACGAGAGTTTCTTATAGGCTCCAAAGCCTATTATGACTCTTTGATTGAAGAAGCGTCGGAAAGACTCGAGAGTATGATATCGTATCAGTTGAGAATGTACCTCACAAACACTCTGTCTAATTCTCCCAATACATCTGCAGCCGACGAATCACTCTTCAACAGGTTTTTTGTTGCAGGTCAGTCAAGCCTTTCGACAGCTGTTTATTCAAGAGCCTTTCAGCAAATCCTGGGCACTGAGACTGAGGTAGCGAGCATGCCTCTTAAGATGAAGGAGACAAGCGGTATAACATATACATCGGCAGGACTACTCATGAGAGGTGGTGAGTTACTTGGTCGACGTAAACTTGTATTCAAGGAAGAGGCGGGTCTCAAGACTTAAGTACTCTCTGATAGTTCTGCTGATAATTATCTTGCTGATTTTTGGGTCGCGTTTCTTTGTGACCCAGGCTTTCGAAATCAGATTGAGACAGGTTTCAAGAATGAAAGGGTACTTGTTTGACAATACCGGGACTTATTTGACAGGGAATCTGAAAGAAGATATAGACATGATGTATGAAAAGAAGCAGGAGTACATCGCGATAAGAAATAAACTAAGCAGACAGGTAAATGATCTCCGTAAACATGTTGATTTGAAGTCAGTTGAAATGGATGTGTTCAGGACAATAGAGGCCTATCTTGAGGACGAGAACGCAATGAAAACAATTGCCTCCAGAATACAGTTCGAAAGCGGGGTAGGAAACTCTTTCTACTATCTCATTTTTGAAGGAAAAGAGATGTTTTTCCCGACACCGCATACGACTCCAACGCTTCTCGCAAGACCAAGCGTCAGGGGTAATTTGGATTTTGCCGAGCTGTACTCTCTTCAGCTAGTTGATCTTGAGGTAGGTGACCTCAATGAATGAGAAGAACGGATTCAACTTCGAAGAAATGAAAGCACCCGCAGGAGCAGAGCCTTTTGAGGGTAGCGATTCGTTTTTTATCCACAGAGACTACGCAAATAAGCTGAATAGAAGGCTCAGTTTTCTTGACAAGAAAGGAATAAACTCAAAACTTGCCTTCTGGTCACTGATTGCCTTGACTGTTTTGGGTTTTCTCTTCTTGGTTATTCTGTACTCCTACAGCACTTTTGAGAACACTTCTCTGCTCATTGATGAAGTAAATGGTTTAGAAAGCGCCTATCTTGAAGTTCAGCTCCTTTCAAGGGTGAGAAACGAGGCACTTGGTTCAATGAGCACTAGAAGCTATTTGAATGATCTTGAAGAGAAAATTCCGATAGGGTCGAAGCCCGGCGACTACAATGGGATAATTGCTTCGGGAAACTCAAGGGATATTCTCGATCTCGTAGAAATGATTGTAAATGAACCCAGAATACTTGTCAAAAAGCTAGAGCTAAGATCTAATCTTGGGTTTCCGATTCTCCCGGAGTCCAACATTCCCTCGAATCTCTCTCTTGAACTGAAAATCGATCTAAACGTGACTGGAATCTTTTAGGGGGAGCTGAATCTATGGAGAAGTACGTTATGGTAATAGTTATCGCGATTTTCCTTATCGTAACAGGTGGGGTTATTCTGACATTTCTCCTCGAACCCGTTGAAATTGCAGACGTAGCGGCCAGCAGGATCAAGATTGATCCTATAAACACTGATAGAGTTGTTAGTAGCGTAAGTTTGGAGAATCATTTTCTTCCTCTGTATGCCAGTCCTTCTGAAGTAATCAGTTCCATGCTAGAAGTCGGTGAGGAAGCTGAAGGTGTAAGGTATGTCGCATACTATAGATTAAACAAGATTGATTATGCTGTTCTTGAATCTGGGCAGTCTCAAGTTACTGTAAGAGTGGGAGAACAGGTTGCTCCCTCCTACATCGTGTATGGGATTACGGAATTTGCTGTATTGCTGAACGACACTAGCACAAACAGCTTTGTTGTTGTCAAGTATTTCAGGTCGTAAACTCGAGGGTGAATATGGGGTGATTCATGTGAGAAGAATAGCGGTCTTATTCCTGGTTCTGGGTTTCTTCTGTATCGGTTTCTCTAATCAACTGAATTCAGTCATACCTTCTATGGATGCTGAATCAGTGACGGTGACTCTGATTTTTATGAACGAAGTCACCGATTATAACATTCAATCCAATCCTTCCAAGACAATATATTCTCTGGCGCTGGACGGAGTAAGCGGCCGTGATATGAATCTGCCGCTAAGAATGGGACCCGTTGAGGGTCTCTGGACCCGCCAGGACCCGAAGCGACTTTCAGTGAATGTCGCCTTGCTGATTCCTGCAATCGACGAGCCGCAAGTCACAATCAGGGAGAACATCGTAACGCTCAGATTTTTCAGATCTAACATTGACGTTGACATCGAGAAGTTCACAACATACGGAATGACTTTGTCAACTGCCATGACCTATCTCTTTTCCGAGGAAATGCTAGACCTTTCCTACATAATATCTCCAAGTGTGAGAGATGAGGAAGTTGTTGTCGGTTTTTCACTTGCGATGCCAGAGGACATCCTCAGAAACATTCTCACTTCTCTTGGAGACAGGGTCGCTTACTCCTATTTGACAGATGGAACCTTCTACCTCGGGACACCTGAAGAAGTACAGAGTCTGGTAAACGCGTTCTGGAAAACTTATATTGGTGTGGAGTTCAAACTGGAGGGTGAAACCGTTTCTGAGCAGATTGAGAGATTGAGAAAGACTCTTCCCGTGAACAGTTTTATTGAGTATCTCCCAAATGAAGCTTCTCTCATGGTTTTCGGAGATCTCCAAACCCATATGAGTCTTTCTGCTGCTCTTACAACTAATACGGTTACGAAGGAATTTACCATTCCGTGGGAGATAACAGATGTGGAAGACACTCCTCTCAACTCTTATTTAGACCTTGCAAGGAAATTGAATGCAACGCTTTTTTCTGAGAGTCTGACAATAATAAGCATTCCTGAATTTAACAAACTTATTCTTTCCGGGAATGATTCTCAGGTAAATGCTCTTTATGAATATCTAGAGCTGTATAGAGAAAATGTTACATCTGAGGATCTAGATTCAAGTAAAGCGAGAAAAACAATAACGCTACCGGACAACTTCTTTCTCATCGAAGATGTGCTGAAACTAGGCAGTGTTGGCGGGTCCGGCTTGACAGAAGGCAATACTCTTGTTGGCGCCATACTGAGTATTCTTCAAAGTTACGCCCCTTATGAAGAGATAGCTGTAGATAGAGCATTTGAGCCTATCGGAAAGGTAACATTCGAGTTGCCAAACTATCTAGTTCCAGTTCTAGAAAAGACTGTGGATTCTTTTTCGGGAATATCTGCGGAGGTTTCCTACACGATAGTGAATTATCACTTAACAATAGAGGAATCTGTGAGATCTCAGGTGGAGCGAATAACTGGAGCACTGATCGAGCCCTTGGGCGAAAGGAAGGGCTACATTCTTAAAGGCTCCAGGAGTTCAATAGGAACAGCAGAATATCTCCTCTCACTTTTCACTGGGATCACTTTCGAAGATTACTCCAGCACATATCTTGAACTAAAAGCTAATGATTCCTTTGAGGAAGTCTCGGCCTTTCTCAGAACCTTCTACTCGGCACAAGGTCTTGTCCAAGATGAGTACACAGTTGAGCAGATTGCAGATAGATTGGTCTTCATGTATGCCCCTTCGGAAATAATGGAAAAGGCTGTTCTTGAACTGGAACAGCACGAAAGGCAGATATACAGGGTAACAAAAGAATCCATTCTTGAAATCGCTCCCGAAATCTATTCTTCAGGCCTGGGCGAGTTACTCCAGACGATTCTCGTGGAGAATGAAACGGCAGACTTCATTCAGTCGGCAGGATTGTTGGTAGTCAGTGCTTACCCGGAGAGACTCGCCGAGATAGAAACCATTATCGAAGAGAGAATACCTAGAATCAAAGAAATGCTTGAGAATAGAATGTCTAGTCAGGAGAACAGGTTATCCCTGCAGATCGAAGCTATTCCAGGTTGGGATATTGAGAAATTCAGGATGTATCTCAACGACTTTCTTGGAACTGAGCTTTTTTCAGAGATTACTCTCACCACATCGGGAAGCGGCTACATAGTCATTGCAGCGGAGTCTGTTTTGGAAGCAATTTCCGCTGAAGCTGAAAAACTTAGAGGATTTGAAGAACCTTCTTACAGACTGGAAACTTCCATTCCGTCACTTGCTCAGTTCGAGCTTCTTTTGCAGAGGCTTGGAATAGCCGTAACAATAGTTCCTGTCGACAACCAGTTCATGATTGTAGGTTCAAAAGTCAATGTCGAAGAGGCTTCCAGGCTTGTAAGACAGCTTAGCACCGGACTACCCGTTCAAGGGGAAGTTTCGGAAAGTGAGACTGTTTACGAGTATAGATTTATAGACATTCCTTATTCGGAAGTGCAGGGAATAAGTGATCTTCTGGACAAACTAAACCTGTCAGTTGAGTTCGTCAACACGCCATCTGGAGTCGCGATTGTAGCCACTGAAGATAGGCTGAAAGAAGCGATGGTCGTGATTGATTCGATTCTTTCTAGAATCGAGACAATCGAGACGGGGCCTAGAAGTTACAGTTTGATAGATATAGAGCCATCCCTAGTCGATAGCCTTGACGAGATACTTTCGCTGTTAGGGTACGAAATAGATCTTGTAGAGTCACCGGCGGGAGTCATAGGGATTGGTGTAGAGGCGCAGCTCGCAAAGGCAAAGAAGATCGTCGAAGAGATTATGAATAAGGAGGCATCAATACTTCCTCAGCAGGGAGACATTGAAAGCGAGAAATCATATCTGATCATTTTCTCGAAGCCTGAAGTGGAAATTGCCTCGCTCAACTCAATGATAGATGTTTTCGGTATGGATCTTGTTATCACGCCAATCTATGACAAGATTGTCGTTGTTGGAGATAGCGAGGATTTAAAGCTTTTCAACGGATTGTACGATCAGATACTTACTACCGAGAGCGTTGAAGGAGCCTTTGTATCAAGGGAGATTGCAGGGGTTCCTGGATGGGATTCCGAACGTCTTCTATCTTATCTGGGCGTAGTTCTTGGACCAGAAAAGACTGCAAATATCTCCTTCGTTCAGACGGCCAAAGGATACATAATCAGTTGCCCCGAGTCGATCATTGAAAGAGTAGAGAACGAATTCGAGAGGCTGAGGGGAATCGAGAGTCCATCCTATTCGATAGAAAGCAAGATGCCTCAGATTGATGAAATCAATTCACTTCTTTCGAGGCTCGGCATCATTGTCGATATTCTGGAAGTCGACGATTATTTTGTCGTTGTTGGATCGGAATACAATGTTGCACGAGCAAAAGAACTCATATCGAAATTAGTTGAGGCGATCGGAGAGGACCCGGAATCTAAAGAAACTGTATTTGAGCTTTCTACAATCGAAAGCAAGGATTCCCAGGTTTTTGGTGAGATCTTCTCAAGCATTGGGATCGATGTTAGGTTGCTTGAATCCCCTTCCGGGGTCCTTGTAGTAGGTAGAGAAGAAGAGGTTTCGAAAGCAATAGAAACTTCCAAATCGATTCTCCAGAAGAGACCTTCTACGGCTTTAGCACAGGCTGTGTTTGAATTCGTGCCGGCAGCTTTCGAGGAAATAGGAGATTACTCCTTAATACTGGAGAAAATGGGCATCGATGCGGAGTTGCTTCCATCTCCGTCGGGTGTCATCGTAGTTGGATCGTCTGAAGAGGTTTCTAAAGCTAGAACGGCAGTTCAGACAATTCATGATCAGAAACAGGCATTCGATAGTACTGAAGATTCCAAGAACGTGTCTACCTTCGTCCGAAGAGTTGCAGGCTGGAGCGACGAGGTATTCACCAGTTATCTCAGCGACTTCTTGGGCGAAGATTTATATTCTCGAGTCTCTATTGCTCCAACAGTAAGTGGTTACATCGCCGTCGGACCCATTGATCTTCTTGAAACTATTGAAGCCGAGGTTGCGCGACTGAACGAAATTCAGGACCCCTACTTCATTGTGAAGCAGGGATTGACTCCTCTCGATCAGCTGGAACTGCTTATTGAAGCGCTAGGAATAAGAGTCGAAATTATCCCCGTTGAAGACAAATACTTGATCGTCGGAAATCATGACAGTGTTGTTCAAACGGGTGAGTTGATTGATCAGCTCATCGATGCTATATACCCAGAGGGAAAGCCCACAGAGCAGACTGCAACTTCGAAGACATTCATTTTCCTCCCGATCGAACCAGAAGATATTGCGCCACTCGAGACGGTTATGGAGAAACTCGGTATTATCTCCGAATTTGTTCAGATCTCAAATGGAGTCATTGCGGTAGGGTCGACGGAAGAGCTTTCAAGATCTCTTGATGTTGTCGAATCGGTGATGGCCCATTCTGAAAGTGTAACGGCTGAACTGGAAATGGATTACAGGTTTGTTGATGTTCTGAAGGACTCCATAGATCAGCTTCTGCCGATAATTGAACGCTTGAGTATTGGAGTTGAACTGCTTGACACTCCTGCCGGAGTAGTTGCGATCGGAGCCGAACAAGATTTGGATCGTGCGGAAGAGTTGATCAAAGCAATCAACTCTAGAGATACGAAAGAAGTTCCTCTTCAAGAGAAATATGAGAGTTATCTTCTTCTGCCTCTTTCAGCCGGGATTACAGTTGAATCACTGCAACCTGCGCTAGAACTTCTAGCTTACAGAGTATTTGCGGTAAGCGTTGCAGACAAACTGATTGCAATAGGCAGCGAAGAAGACCTACTGAAGTTCAAGGCACTTTACATGCAGCTTCAATCTCAGGAAGTAGACAGGGAAGAACGGATTTCTCTGGAAATAAAAATGATACCTGGCTGGGATCTTACTCGTTTGAATGAATATCTGAGACTCTTTCTTGGAGCCGATGAGTTTGAGAGGATTTCCATTGTTTCATCTTCCACAGGATTCGTTGCTCTTACTCCAAGAGCTCTGGCAGACGTTGTGGAGGCTGAAATATCAAGGCTGAGAGAATTCGAAGACCCTGCATTTACAGTGATTGAAAGAGTGCCTCCTGTAGACGATCTGGAAGGGCTGCTGGTTAGACTGGGAGTACTCGTTGATCTGGTAGAAATGGGTAGCTCGACGATCGTTATCGGGTCGGGGGAAGACGTAAGACAAACCGGAATAATAATAGAACAGCTTATGGAAAGTGTGAAATTCGATGTTGCTTCACCGGAAGTAATGGAATACAGCGTTCTAGACATCGCTCAAGACGACATCGAAAGCTTCAGTGCAATTCTTGAAAGCCTCACGATAGATGTTTCCCTTATTTCATCGCCCTCTGGAGCCATAGCGATCGGCTCACATCAAGCAGTGGCTAGAGCAGAGACGGTTGTTGAAGATATTCTCAGCAGGAGAACGACTCCGCAGGTTTATGAACCGACATACGCCTTCACTGGGATACAAAGCGCAGATATTGCCATTTATCAGACGATTCTGGACAAACTTGACTCGGGAGTGGAGCTTCTGCCATCCGCTACTGGAGTTATCATGATCGGTGAAGGAGACAAGGTGCAAGAAGCGGTCAAGACAGTCAATGCGATTCTTGAGAGAGAAGCGTTGTTTGACGAATCAGAAGGTCAACCAGACAGGGTCTCAAACGTTGCAGCCATCGTCCCTGGTTGGAACGATGAGAAATATGCAAGCTACTTTGCTGACTTTCTCGGCAAGGACGACTTCTCTAGAATAACCATTACACCGTCTTCCAGTGGTTACATTGTTGTCGGTCCCCAGGAAGTTGTATCAAAACTGGTCAAAGAGGCTTCGAGGCTGGCTGGAATTGAGGATCCCTTCTTTGTTATCGAGAATTCGCTTCCCGCAGTCGAGCAAATGGATTCACTTCTTGAACGGCTTGGGTTGAAGGTAACGATTCTGCCTGTTGAAGACAAATTCCTCGTAGTTGGCAAGAAAGAGAGCGTAGAAGAGGCTGTTGAGCTAATAAGACTTCTGAGTAACGGACTGGAAGCGCCATCAAGTTCAAGAAAATATGATTTCCAAATAATGCCTGCAAGCGAGGGAGCATTTGATACTATACGGCAAGTATTAGCAGAGCTGAAAATTGAAGCAACTGCGCTTAGCTTTGGAGACAACGTCATCCTTGTCGGCTATGATGAGGACCTCGAAAGTGCCGCGAAGGTCGTGAATTCTATTAATGAACGAACGGTAACTCTCGAAACGGATAAAGAACTGAAATATTCTTTTACGGAAATACCGAATGATAGAATAAATGAGTTTTCAGCCATTCTCGATAGTCTTGAGATGGATGTGCAGCTACTTTCCTCGCCATCCGGAGTAGTATTGGTGGGGACCGAAGAAGAGTCGGCTAAAGCTAATGATGTCATACTATCAGTGCTTTCTAAGGCCGAAGAGGATGAGATGGTTGAATCAAGGTTCTTCAATAACCCTGCCGGCTGGGAAGATGGAAAACTTGTCACTTACCTGAGAAGTTTCCTCGGAGAGAAGGATTGGGCAAAAATCAGTGTGACTCCGGTTCAGTCCGGTTATCTAATAGTGGGTCCAACTGCCATATTGGACAGAATTCACTCTGAAACGGTCAGGTTATCAGGACTGGAGAAGCCACACTACGAAATAGTTGATACTGTTCCCTCGATTCAGAATCTTCAGGGCATGCTCGAAAAGATGGGACTTGCGGTAACTGTAGTTATCGTAGATGGGAGATCGATGGTCATTGGACCGGAAGATGACGTTATTCAGACTGTGAGGATTTTCAGCGAGCTTTCCGAGGGAGTTGTTTTGCCCAAGGGAGAGGAACCCGATGTATTTAACTTCGTAGAAATCCCCACCGAAGAAGTCGAAAGCTTTAGAGCAATATTCTCGAGATTAGGAATACGCGTTGATCTACTGAATGCCCCCACGGGCGTAATCGCTGTAGGTCAGGGTGAAGAAGTAGCTAAGGCCGTTGACACTATAACTTCTATACTTTCAAGGAGAGAGGTTCAGGTGGTTGATGGTGAGAAGAGCTACCTGGTAGTTGAAGTCGCGGACGGATTCGACCTGGCTGCAGCACAGTCAATTCTTTCGGCATTCAATATAAACGTCTTCCCGCTTTCGGTTGCAGGGAAGCTAGTAGTAATCGGGAGCGAGAACGAGATCATGAGGTTCGCAGAAATAAGAGAAGATATAATCAGCGAACATAGAGTAACGGTGATTGTTCCCCGCGAGGTCACTCTCGAGGAGCTTACAGGGATTGTAGATACTCTGGAAATGGAGATTTCCGTTCTAGAGATCAGGGACAGCTTCGTTGTCTACGGGAAAGAAGGAGACATCGAGCGGGTCAGGGCTATTCTTTCCGAGCTTGTTTCCGAAAAACCTTCTGAGGAAGTTCGCCATTCGAGGATATTCACCGGAATCTCCCTTAGCACCGACTTCCTTAATAAGCTCCTCTCCAGTATGAATTCCTCGCTCACAATTTACGGAGAGGGAGACAAATTAGTTGCTGTAGGTACCGAAGATGACATTGAGATGTTTGAAGGTCTCTTGAAGGAGATTGGATCTGCCCCGTCTACTGAAGAACTGACGGCGCAGTTCTATCCCAGAATTGAAGGATGGACTGGAGAGACACTCTCCGGATTCTTTGAGGCTATGAATCTGGCGGTTCAGGTATTTCACGAAAACAGTCAGGGATACCTGTTGATTGGACCGGAATCTGAGCTTTCCAAGCTGCCCGATATCATGGAGGGCCTCGAACTCAAGACGAAGAAGCTTACAACTCTCTACCCTGTTCCTTCAGGTATGACATTCGAAGAGCTGAGAGAGATACTGATTTCGGCCGGGTTCAATCTTTCCTATACAAAACTTGGACAGAGTATGTCGATTTCCGGTCTTGAAGAAGACGTTGAGCTTGCAGTTGCCCTGCTGGACGAAGTGATAAGAAGCAATCTTGGCAAGGGGATCTCTTATAGGCTAATCAAGCTTCCTGCAGATTTGACACTGGAAAAGTTTGAGAAAATCATGGGAGATATGGCGCTAGGCATATCCTCTGTTCAGGTAGATGGAGAAGTTATGCTTATTGGTTCCGACAGTGATTTGAGAACTGCCAATGAAATAGTTGAGTATCTCACTCCGGAAGGCACTCCTATTGAGGATGAAGTAGTCTACTCTGTGATTCCTATCAGTGAAGAGCTTTCAATGACGGAGATCGCAGCTCTGGTCGAAAAGCTTTCGCTTAATGTAGAGATCCTTCCAGTCGGTGAAGACCTATTCGTGATTGGAACTCAAAGAAACGTAGATAGCTTCAGGGAGTTAGTCAATTCCATTTCGGCGACCCTCGGGATAGAGGAAGTCCAAAGCCCCGAATACACAATCGTTGAGTTCGTTGAAGAGATCTCACTGGATCAGTTCAGAGAATTGCTAGCCTCCCTCAATATCTCGGTAAAGATTGTGGAGGTTGGAGATTATCTCGTTTTCATAGGTTCAGGTGAGGACAATTTGGAAGCCGCTGAGCTTTTCTCCAGATTTGAGACGAAGGATACAGAACCGGAATCTGAGGAGATTGAGTTCGAAGCTCTTTCGTTCCCTGAGGGGTTTGATATAAACTCTCTCACAACTGTTTTCGAAAAGCTCGATCTAAGAGTCGACATAAACGCCGTTAGCAACGTCCTCCTGATAATCGGAACGAGAGAATCGATAGAAAACGCAGTTACAATAATAGAAAAACTCGTTCAGGTATCGACGGGAGATTCAGGTGAAGGGAACGTCTTCAAAGTCCTTGAATCAAAGGAGGGAGTTTCTTCCGAGCTTTTGAGTCAGCTCTTCAGATTGATCGGGGTGGAGGTAGAGATTCTGGAAAGCGAAACGGTCTTTGTCTTCGTCGGAAGCGAAGCCGATGTAGAAATGGCCGTAGATGTGTATGATTCTCTTGGAGAGAGCGCCGGTGTAGACGAAGGACCGCTCTCTTACACAATAACGATTCTCCCGAAGAATCTTACTCCCAGCCAGCTCCAAACCGCCTTCACATCGATTCAGATACCTGTAGGTGTAATCGAGGCAGGTGACTATGCAATAATAGTCGGGACGAAAGCGTCACTTGCTAGAGCGCAAGAGCTGGTTTCCTCTCTTCGTATAGGAATCGATGCGAGCGGGACTTCTGCCGACGGTTCCGTCTCTTACATAACCTTTGCGCTGCCCGAGGGCACGGAGATCAACCAGTTCGAATCAATTGCCGGTTTGATGGAGCTTAAACTGAAATTCGAGCCTGTTGGAGAGAGAGTCTTTATGATCGGAACGGCTCAAGACATAGGTGAATTCGAACAGGTTCTCAGTGGTTTGGTTAGCGAAAAATCGGGAATCGTCAACGAGTTCAGATTTGTGAAGAAACTATCCGGTGTCGATGCAGAGACACTGAAGACTTATTTGTTAGCAAGAGAGATTGAGCTTTCGGGGGTTTTTGATGTGAGTGGAGGATACCTCCTGATAGGAAGCGCAGACTCATTGGACGGTGCACAAAGCATAATCGACTACTTGCTGGATAACCAGCAGGTCCATTTCGCTTACATCGATCTACCTGCAAGCATAACTCCTGAGATCCTCCAGGCGATCGCTAATGACCTTCTACTTGAGATCTCATTTGCCCAGATAACGCCAACGAGGTATTTATTTGTCGGAAATATGGAGGATGTAGAAAGTTTCAGGGACATACTTGCCAAAGCGGTGACAGAGGATACTAAATTCCTGTCTTATTCAATTGTAGTCGTCGGGCAAGCCTTTAATGACGATTTGTCAAGAGTGTATGGACCTGAAGGCAGTCAAAGGTCTGGAATGGACGATCTGAAAGACGCACTGGAGAGCATTGGAGTATCGGTTTTCATAGGCAAATTCGACAATAGGCTTCTAGTGGTTGGAGAAAGCGTACATGTCGATCTTGCAAGACAGTTGATAACGGAGTTGAATCAGACCACTGGTAGCACTGAAGGAACTGAAAAGGTGAGGATCGAAGATCTTCCACCCGTCAGCGGTTGGAGCATAGAACAGATAACACAGTTCCTTGAGGCTGCAGAGATTCAACTGAGATCGATTATCGAATACTCTGGAAGGCTTATCGGAATAGGAACGCAGGTGGGTCTGGAAAATGCGAGAGAGGCTTTGAGTATACTTGCAGTTGATTCGAAGAGAGAGTCGGTGAGAGTCGAAAAGAGCCTTGTTTCAGATAATCAGCTTCAGGAGATAATCTCAAAGCTCAGTCTTGAAGTTGATTACATCGACCTCGACAGACAGTGGTTACTTATAGGCGATCCCGAGTCGCTGATGATAATTACTAGGACGATTGAAGAGGCTGCCGCCGATAGAGAGATCTCGAGATATATTACCGATCTGACCGTCAATCCGCAAGAACTTGCAGATCTTTTGAGAGAGTCAATCGAAGGAATCACCGTTCAGACCTTCGCAGATCTCCAGATGCTGCTTATCAAGTCAAAGAGTTCGGCCCTGCTAGACGCAGCCGAAGACATGGTAAGAGACGTTCAGGAGTCTAGAAAGGCGATCGATCCTCTCGAGAAAGGCGTTGTTGTTAAAGATTCGATGGTGAGCATAAGGGTGACTGATCAAGATCTGGAAGCACTTCTGAGAACTGTTTCTGAAAAACTGGGAATATCGCTTCTTTTCGTTGACAAAATCGTCGAGAATATCACTATGTCGATAGAAGACCTCAGCTGGGATAAACTGGTCAAGGTGATCAATGCCACGAAGCCAGTCGAAATAGTCAGAATCGATGATATTTATGCTGTAACCAAGAAGGAGCAGAAAGCCGGAGAGGAACCGACGGATGTCGAGCTCGTCTACCGCGTCTATCATAATGTCGAAGAGTTAACGAGACTCATTGAGTTCTATGGGGGAGAAGTCCTTTCCGATCCCGTAAACGGTTATATAGTCGTCAGAGGGCTTGCAAAGTCTAGAGTGGACAACATCTTCGATGAAATCGGTTCAGCCCTTTCACAGCCGAAGAAGCAGGTGAGAATAGAAACAAGGCTTGTTGATGAGTCCCTGATTGACGAAATACAGCGAGAGATCAAAACTTCTATCGGAATCAACGCTCCCGAGATCCTCATCGAAAACGGTTCCGTCGATCTTGATTTTGGCATTATCGATTATCTAGATATCACACAGCTGATCGATGATCTTGTGAATACCGGAACTGTGAAGATAGAGGCTGATCTCAGCGATAGAGACAACGATTCTGACCTTATATCAAGTCCTTCTATAGTTTCGATGAGTGGTGAAGAAGCCAAGATTCACATTGGAGATACGATTCCTTACCTCGTGCGCACAATTGAGTATGTCGAAGGTAACCCAGTGGAGATAGAGACTATTGAATACCTGAATACAGGGGTGGAGCTGAGAATAACTCCTACGGTAAATGATGATGGGAAGATACTCCTTGATCTTTTCATTAAGGTAAGCGAACCGGAGAAATATGTCGACGGGACAAGAACTCTTTATGGTGAGAAGACTAGAGAGGCAAACAGCAGGCTGATTATTTCAGACGGAAACACACTGACAATTGGAGGTCTTGTTGCAAATAAGGATACCGTTACGGTCAACAAGATGCCTTTTCTTAGTGATCTACCTTTTATTGGAAAGCTGTTCACCACCGAGAACAAGACCTCTGATAAGAGAGAACTGGTTATCTTCATCACAGCGGAGGTGGTTGAGCCGTGATAAGGAGACCCGTTGTTAGCGGTAAGTTCTACGCTGATAACGAAGAGGAACTCAAAAGTCAGATAAGGAACTGCTTTTTCCATCCTGTTGGACCGGGAAGTCTTCCACATGGCTGGGAGAAGAATGAAGGACCTATCGGTCTGATTGTGCCGCACGCCGGTTATATGGCTAGTGGTCCGGTAGCCGCATGGTCATACTGGAGGGCGGGCGCGCTCGTTAAACCATCAACGGTCTTGATTGTTGGACCAAACCACACGGGCTTGGGTACGAAGCTGTCGTTGTGGCTCGAAGGGGCTTGGGAAACGCCTCTGGGCAGCGTCGAGATAGATCACGAGTTTGGCAGATCACTGATGGCTGAGTCAAATGGAATGATAATGCCAGATACTTCTGCTCATTTATATGAGCACTCTATTGAGGTCCAGCTACCATTTCTGCAGTTTCTTTACTCGGATTTCAAGATTGTTCCTTTGATAATGACGGATCAGAGAGTAGAAGTTGCTTTGAGTCTGTCGGAGATCATAAAGAAAGAGTTGAGTAGGAGGAATGATGTTTTGGTGATTGCCTCTTCTGATTTGAACCACTACGAGGCCCATGAGGTAACGATGGAAAAGGACAATGAGCTTTTAAGCCTAATTTTGGATGGGAAGTACAGAGAGTCCTACGAACTCTCGCAAGAAAAGAGGATAACGGCTTGTGGGCTTGGACCAATTGTAGCAGTGAGAAATTCTTTTGAATCGATGGAAGTGCTTTGTAGTACAACGAGCGGTGAGGTGATGGGAGACAGGTACAGGACCGTGGGATATGTTGCGGCCCTGCTCAGCTAATACTTTGGAAATGGTAAGAGAGAACGCGTTGCCTTCGCAACACCACCAAATAGCATGCTATAATTTCGATGAACTGGAGGTGTCGTGTGAAGGCTGTAATTTCTTTGCTGATAGTATTTCTGATGAGCTCTTTAGGTCTAGCTTCGTTAATTATAGATGGAATTCACTATTCGGGGTTCGGCTCTGAAGATAAACTGGTATATGATGGAATCAATGTGGCTTATGTATTAAGCCAGACAGGGAAGAATTCTCTTGAGCTGGGAGGCAATTTCTCCTTTGTTTCTCCAGTTTCATCAGAGGATTTCTACATAAATGGTCACTTCAATACATTGCTCAAGCTCTTTGCCGGTCAAGCATATGATTTGACAGAGGAGTCGGCTGTCGGACTAAGAGTTGTTTCAAGAGCGGGTCTGATAACAACTAACGTTGATAAGTTTGGTATTTTCTTCTCGATTACTCCCATTGCATACGTTCGGGTCGGATTTCTCTCCTTCGGAGCAGCAGTCGGCCTGGAACTGGAGAAGTTCTTCGGAATGGAAACACTTCCAGTTTTTCACGCAGGTGGTGAGATTAGTTACCGCTTCTAGCGGAGGTGGACATGAGAGAGTTAGCTATTGTGAAGGAGCTTAAGGGAGATGTCGTGCTCCTTGAAAAAGCTCGTACAGAGGCCTGTTCTACTTGCGGATCAAGGAGCAGTTGCAGTATTTCTTCGAGCGACAAAAAGATTACGATAAGGGCTTTGCATAACGGTGTGGAGGTTAATCCAGGTGACACCGTTGAGATTGAGATGAGCAACATGAGTGCTACTAGAGTATCCATGATAGTTTACGGTATTCCGTTGGCAGTCTTTCTCGTTACTTTGATAGTAATGAATATGGTCTTGAAGTCTGAAGGATTGGCTCTTGTAGTTGCCTTTGCTTCTATTGCCGTTGTCTATGCCTTAATCGCACTCTACGATAGAAAGAACAGAGAGAAACTGATGCCAAAGATTGTCAGAAAGGTGGAACTGCCCGATGGATTCATTGTTCGATGATTCGATCCGGCTGCTGGAATTCGATTCAGTTCTTGCTGACATCGCTCAGAAGGCAACTTCCAAATACGGCAAAGAGAGAGTGAAATCTCTGCGACCTAAGGCTGAGGACGCAGAAATTCTATACACAAGGTCTAGTGAGTTTAACGAAATACTTCTTAGGGAAGGGGAACCGCCTTTCACGGTTTTTCACGATCTCAGCGACTATATTACAAAAGTGAAACGCGGATTCAGCCTTGGTGGCGAAGAGCTTTTCCGAAGCGCCGTGACTATGGATAACGTTTGCCGTTTAAGAGAGTTCTTCGATCGGGTCTCTCCAGATTTCCCCGCAGTTTATGAGGTTGCCGCTCTTCTATCCTGCGAACGTGGTTTTATAGGTGAGGTAAGAAAGAAGATTTCTGAGGATGGTCAGATCAAGGATAATGCTTCTCCTTTACTAAAAGAAATCAGGAACGAACTGAAAAACCTTAACAGAAACCTCAGGGGAAGACTTGATTCAATAATGAACAGATACAAAGATAGCTTAACTGATAGTCTTATTTTGACCAGAGAAGGCCGCTATGTCTTGCCGCTTTCGGCGAGCAAGAAGAATGAGCATCAAGGTGTTATTCATGGTGCCTCCGGTAGCGGTGCGACGGTATATTTCGAGCCTCAGGAGCTTATCACTCTAAATGATTCTATGAGGATTCTGTTATCCAGGGAAGAGGAGGAAATCAGAAGGATACTGAGAGAATTGACGACTCTTTTCTTTAGCACATTTGAAAGGCTTGAGCCTTCGCTTGAGGCACTTGGCGTTCTTGACGGTCTTTACGCAGCATGTAGATACTCAAAGAGTCGACGGGGTGTCTTCATAGAGCCGTCCCCTTCAAGACATTTTCTTCTTAAAGATGCGAGACATCCGTTGATCGATGATGAAGTGGTGGTACCGATCACCTTCACCATGGAAGAAGGGGTTAACGGTGTTTTTATTACCGGACCGAATACTGGAGGAAAGACTGTTGCAATGAAGACGATAGGTCTTTCGGTCCTCTTGATGCTATGCGGTCTTCCTGTTCTTGCAGATGGGTTGTCGAAGATTCCACTCTTTAGTAGACTATTCGCCGATATTGGAGACGAGCAATCGATTGAGCAGAGTTTGAGTACATTTTCATCACACATATCCAGAATAATCAGAATAATTAGAAACGCCGATGAAAATTCGCTGGTTTTGCTCGATGAGTTGGGTGCAGGTACCGATCCCGTTGAGGGATCGGCTCTATCAATAGCAATCATTGAAAGACTTCTGGAGAGATCCAGGCTGATCCTTACCACTCACTTGACCCCAATCAAGCTTTATGCAATGGAGCGTCCCGATGTTGTTAATGCCAGTGTTGAATTCGATATATCCACTCTTAAACCTACTTATCGTTTATTAATGGGTATTCCCGGTTCTTCAAATGCTCTTGAAGTCTCGAGCAGGCTTGGCCTCCCACAAGAAATAGTTGATAGAGCCCGCTCCTATATCGATAGTGAAGCTAGAGATCTCGAAGCTGTAATTGGAAAGCTCCATAGAGAGAGATCTTTACTGGAAGAGGAAAGAAGAGATCTCGGCAAAACTAAAAGAGAACTAGAAGGAAGGACAAAGGAGTTCGAAGAAAAATTATCGATGATAAAGGAGAAGAGATACAGAGAAGTAAGTAAGGAAATCGATGAACTGGAAAAAAAGCTGGAATCGATCATTAAGGATGTTGAGATGGCTATAAGCCTTTCAAGGGCTCCCGGTGAAAGAGAGAAAGTTGAAGCTGTGAAGAGACTTAACAACCTAAGAAGAGAGGTCAGGAATTTTGGGGCATCTTATCCAGAAAAAACCGATTCTCAGATTCCGGAAGTTGGCGACAAAGTTAAGCTTCTGGAAAGCGGAGCTGAAGGGATCGTTAGCGAAATAGATGGTGACAGGGTAGTGATAGATTCGGGTAAGATTACCCTGAAAGTTCCGTTATCACGTGTCCGATTGGTCGGAAAACCGGTAGTCGAATCAGAAATGTCTTCGTTTGAATTAGATAGTGGAAACTCGAGCCAGGAGATAGATATTCGAGGCAATATCACTGAGGATGTTCCAATTCTCATTGATGATTTTCTTCAGATGCTAAAAGCCAGCGGGAAGAAACAAGGCTACATAATTCATGGGAAAGGGACGGGCAAACTTGCCGAAGGTGTCTGGGCTTACCTTAGGCGTTCAAAAGAGGTGAAGAGTTTCAGGATCGGAACACCCTCAGAAGGCGGAAGCGGTGTGACAGTTGTGGAGGTTTGAACCTGAATATTAGAACAGGAATCGACATAGTAGAAATCTCTCGTATGACTGAATCTATAGCACAAAGAATTCTCGGTAAAGATGAAAAAGTTATCTATGATTCTCTAGGCGGAGAACGGAGGAGAATGGAGTTTGCCGCCGGTCGTTTTGCGGCTAAAGAAGCCTTTGTAAAGGCTCTTGGTAGAAAAGACATCGAATTCTCCAAGATTCAGTTTCTCACTGATGAAGGAGGGAGACCGATTCCGTCCGATGAACTGAAGCAATTGATAAAGAACTCTGACCTTACAGTAAGCATATCCCATGAACGAGAGTACGCGGTCTCGATTGTTATTCTTTTCGGGAGGGATCAAAATGATAACGTTTGAAGAAGCTAGAAAGCGAATCGACGAGTTGAGAAAGGAAATAGATTATCATGCTTACAGGTATTACGTTTTGGACGATCCCGAAATCCCTGATTCCGAATACGATAACCTTCTTAGAACACTCATTGATCTTGAAGAGCAGTACCCTGAGCTTAAAACGCCTGATTCGCCAAGCATTAGAGTTGGTTTGAAACCCGTTGCTTCTTTCAAGGAAGTAGTTCATGAATATAGACTGTTTTCTCTCGATAACACATACTCGGAAGAGGAAGTGCTTCAGTTTGACAGAAGAGTAAGGGAAGAGCTCCAAATCGAGATAGTACGCTATATGTGCGAGTTGAAGATCGACGGCCTTTCAATCTCAGTGAAGTACGATAATGGCCTTCTTGTAAGAGGTGCTACAAGAGGAAATGGCTTCGTCGGAGAGGATGTCACCGAGAATATCAGGGCTATTAAATCTATTCCCTTGCGTCTCAGGCAAGATCTTTCAGTTGAAGTGAGGGGTGAAGTCTATCTTCCAAAGGATGTATTTTACGAGATCAACAGAGCTCGTTCGAAAGGTGAACTTCAGGTCTTTGCCAATCCTCGGAATGCGGCGGCTGGAACTCTGAGACAACTCGATCCCAGAGAGGTCGCGAAGAGACGATTAAATGCCTTCTTTTATCATGTCGTTGAGCCATCAAAGCTTCAACTGAAAAGTCAGAACGAACAGCTCCAATTCTTGAAGAGTATCGGCATGAGAGTTGAGCCAAACAGTGAATTAGCTGAAGGTACAGATGGTGTGATAGCGTTTTGGAAGAAATGGTCGGAGTCGAAATCTAGTCTCAATTACGCAGTAGACGGCACGGTAGTAAAAGTTGACGATCTCTATGCTCAGGAGGAATTAGGATACACGACAAAAGCACCTAGATGGGCTATAGCGTTCAAATTCCCTGCCGAGCAGGCTATGACAAAGTTGATCAAGGTTACCTTCGGAGTTGGCAGGACTGGAACGATAACACCGGTTGCTGAGCTCGAACCAGTTCAACTTGCAGGTACTACTGTAAAGAGAGCAAGCATGCACAACTTCGATTTTATTAGTGAGAAGGACATAAGACTCTTTGACATAGTAATAGTCCAAAAAGCTGGAGAGATCATCCCGCAAATCGTTAGAAGTATTCCGGAAAAGAGGACGGGTAAAGAAAAAAGGATAACCCCGCCTTCTAGATGTCCTGTTTGTGGCGGAGAAGTGGGGAGAGAGAAAGAAGAGGATGTTGCTTTGAAGTGCCTGAATCCCACCTGCCCAGCGAAATTAAGCAGAAGAATACAGTTCTTCTGTTCCAGGGATGCGATGGATATCGAGGGACTGGGCGAGAAACTGGTCGAGCGAATTGTTGAGGCGGGCCTTGTGAAAAACCCATCGGATCTCTATAAGCTTAACAAGGATGATCTTCTTAGTCTAGGAGAGGGCATTGGTGAGAAGACGGCAAGCAATCTGATTGAAGCCATCCAGAAGAGCAGGAGCAATCCCCTCTTCAAGCTGATAACCGGCCTGGGTATTCCAGGAGTGGGATCAAAGACATCAAAAGATCTTGCGAACTACTTTGGCAGTCTTCGTGGACTTGTCTCTGCAGACGAAAAGGAACTGCGAAACGTTTCAGGCATCGGTGAGCAGCTGGCCAAAGATATCAAAAGGTACTTCTCTTCTCCGGAAGTCAAAAAAGAGGTCGAGGAGCTATTGAAATACGTTAACATTAAGGACGAAGATTCACCTGGGTCAAAACCGTTGAAGGGAATGAAGTTTGTGGTTACGGGAACGCTTCCGGGATACTCTAGAAAGGAAATACAGGAGAAGATTATCAAACTTGGTGGAGAAGTTGCTTCGTCGGTCTCAAAGAATACCGATTTCTTGCTCTTGGGTGAAAATCCCGGTTCAAAAGAACAGAAGGCGCGCGACCTCGGAATCAAGATCATTGATGAAAGAGATTTCGAGGAGATGATAAAATCCTAATGCGTTATTTCGACAACAATGCCACTACCAAAATGGAAAGTGATCTCGCAGAGAGATTCGCAAAACTGTGCGTCGAAGAGTATGCTAATCCGAATTCCATGCACTCTTTTGGGCTAAGAGAGGCTCGGTACCTCGAGGAAGCACGCCGAAAGATTGCCCGCTCGCTTTCTTCAGATCCTAGGGAAATCTATTTCACTTCTTGCGCAACGGAAAGCATTAACTGGATTCTAAGATCCAGCGTTCTTTTCAAAGGAAGAAGGAAGAGAATCGTTACTACATCGATCGAACACAAAGCAGTTCTGAATACTTTGAAAGACTTAAAAGCAAGCTCAGACATTGATTATAGAACGGTCGGACCCGAGAGAAACGGAATTGTCAAAGTTGCAAAGCTTCTCGACGAGGTTGACGAGGAGACTTTTCTTGTCTCCTTGATGGCAGTAAATAACGTAACCGGCGCTATTCAGCCCTATGAGGAGATTGGCGAAGAGCTTAGGAGACGAAACGTCCTCTTTCATCTGGATGCCGTTCAAACGATTGGGAAGATCCCTATTGATTTCGTTAGCTGCTTCTGTGACTATGCCTCTTTTTCTGCGCACAAGTTTCATGGCCCTAAAGGTGTCGGAGTCACTTATGTTAGGCAGGGAACGCCCATTAGACCATTAATTACCGGTGGCGGTCAGGAGAGGGGAATGCGTTCGGGAACACAGAACGTCCCCGGTGCAGTTATAGCCGCTACAGCCTTGCAGCGAGCCGTTGAGTGCACACAAGAGTCATCTTCCAGGTTGAGAGAGTATCAGCATAGGATAAAAGAAACCGTTGAGGAACTAGATGGAGTTGTGAATACACCGGAAAATTCTATATCCAATACAGTCAACGCTTCTTTCGCAGGAATCAGATCCGAGGTTCTGGTTAATGCGCTTTCTGAAGAAGGTGTCTTTGTTGGTACTTCTTCGGCATGTTCTTCTAGAGGAGATGGAGGCCAGTACGTTCTCGATTCTATGGGACTTGATTTCTCACTTGCCTCCAGTTCAATTAGGATCAGCATGTCACGGTTCACGACCGAGGAAGATGTGGCGTTTCTGATAGAAAAACTGAAGAAAACGGTTCCTCTTTTGAAATTTTAGCCACAAACGGTTATAATTGACTGTAGTTTGACCTAAACGCCTTTGAGGTGATAATAATTGCTCAGAAGCATGACCGGATTTGCGAGGGTCGAGAAGACCGTTCGCGAAGTAAATGTATTTGTTGAGTTGAAGACAGTCAATTCAAAGTACTTGAACGTGGATGTGAACATAGGAGATGCTTTCTCTGAGCTTGAAATGAATGTTACCAGGGTTATTAAAGAGAATCTCAAGCGGGGAACTGTAAGGGCGAGAATCGATATTTCTCTGGTCAACAGTGATGATCTTCTTCAACCAGATTTCGGAATAGCCTCCTCTGTCTATAACTCCTTGAAATCAATAAAAGAGCGCTTTGAGCTTGCGGGGGACGTGACTGTTGATTCAATGGCGAGGTTCAAAGAAATTATGCGAAGCAAGCCATCGGAAGATCTCGCGAAGAAAATCTGGAGTGTAATTGAAGAACTCCTAATGGAGGCAATTAGTGTCCTCAACAGTGATCGAGAAAGAGAAGGTGAGAATCTCGCCTCAGCATTGAATGAATACCTGTGCGAGCTCGAGTCCATTGGAAGGGAACTGCAGGATAGTTCTAAGGATATGGTTCTCTATTATCGTGACTTTCTGAAGAAGAAGGTAGAGCAGATTTCTGATAGTCAGCTCGACGATAACAGACTGGAGCAAGAGGTGGCGCTCCTTGCAGAAAGGGCAGATATTTCTGAGGAAATTGTAAGGCTTATCTCACACATTGAATCATTTAGAGAAGTCATGGCTTCTGAGAAGGAAAGCGGTGTGCAGCTCGATTTCATCTGTCAGGAAATGCATCGTGAACTCTCGACAATTGCTTCAAAGTCAAAGAAGCTGGCCATAACAAATCTCTCAGTTGAAGGAAGGACGCTAGTAAATAAGATTAGGGAGCAAGTTCAGAACATAGAGTAGGAGGTGTTTCACTTGTACGGACTCATTAACGTCGGGTTCGGGAATGTTATCATCGGAGACAGAGTCATTGCGATAGTGAACCCCGAATCGGCGCCACTGAAGAGGTTGAAGGAAGTTGCGAAGGACGAAGGAAAACTGATTGATGCTACATATGGAAGAAAGACCAGAGCGATTGTAATAACTGATAGCAATCACATAATACTTTCTGCGATTCAGCCCGAGACAATTGCTTCCAGATTTATGCAGACTTTCAGCGATATCGAGAAGCTTCTGGAAGATATCAGAGTTTCTGGACAGAATTTCGAAGAATGAAAGGTATAGTCTTTGTGATGAGCGGTCCTTCAGGGGCCGGAAAAACCTCGATACTCAGAGAAGTACTCCGATCCAACAATAATCTCGACTTTTCAGTTTCTTATGCTACGAGGGAAAGACGGCCTGAGGAAGTTCAGGGAAAGGATTATTTTTTTGTCACTCCGGAGGAATTCAAACGACTTCAGAAAGAAGATGAGTTTTTAGAATGGGCAAAAGTCCATGGGAATTATTATGGGACCTCTAGACATCAGGTCAGCAAGAGCGTAGATTTGGGCAGAGATATTCTGCTTGATGTGGACATTCAGGGGGCCATGTCATTAATGAGCAAACTCCGAGACGCCGTCTATATATTTGTCGCACCGCCATCTTACGAAGAGCTGATCAGTCGCCTTCAGTCAAGGGGAACAGAAGACACTCAATCTCTAAGAACAAGGCTCGAAGATGCAAAATGGGAACTTGAACAGGTGAAGAACTTTCAGTATCTCGTTATTAATGATAATTTAAAGCATTCGGTAAGTCAATTTGAAGCAATCATCACCGCCGAAAGGTTGCGTGTTGATAGAATGGTCAGAGAAAAGGGAGAAAGATTCTTGTTTGAGGAGAAAACATATGATAATTAATTACGATTTGCTTCTTAAGAGAATAAGGCACAAGTACGCTATTCCAGTAGCCGCTGCCAAGAGGGCGGAGGATCTGGAGGACTTCGGTAGACCGAAGCTTGATCCTTCTACTGTAAGGGCTGCCGGGGATAAGATCACGATAGCCCTGAAGGAACTTGAAGAAGGCTACATTAGAATAAGAAATGAAGAAATGCTAATGATTCTCGTCCCGAAGGTTAAGTAAACTATTAGTAGCGTGGACTCGCTTCGCAGATAAAGAGATTCTTTATTTGAGTTGTTGACAGGGATAAAGTGATTAGATATAATAGGTATCGTGCGTCGGGCCAACGTAGCTCAATCGGAAGAGCGGCTGATTTGTAATCAGCAGGTTGGGGGTTCAAGTCCCTTCGTTGGCTCCATAGGTTAACTATCGGTGGTAAGGTGCCCGAGTGGTCAAAGGGGGCGGACTGTAAATCCGCTGGCGGAACGCCTTCGGTGGTTCAAACCCACCCCTTACCACCATTAATTTTGCTACTGTTGAGGTGCATGCAATGGCAAAGAAAACAAAGGGAAATAAGGTCCTTGTAACATTGAAGTGTTCCGAGTGTGGTACTAGAAACTATTACAGGTTCAAGAACCGCCAAAAAAAGTACAAATTGGACTCGAGTAAATACTGCCCAAAGTGCAGGAAACATACCGAGCACAAAGAATCCAAGTAAGGTTGAGTCGGCTCAACTGAGTCAGGAGGAATCCCATGGCCAAGGCAAAGTTTTGGAAGTTCCTTTCCGAAGTGAAGAACGAAGTTAAGAAGGTGACATGGCCTAATAGGGAGCAGATGATCTCTTCTACCGGTGCCGTGCTCGTCATACTGATTGCAGTAGGTGCATTTTTAGCACTTCTAGATGTTCTCTTCACTAATGCGATCGGATCACTTTTGAATTTTTTGACAGGCGCCGCTTAATGCTGTTCGATGTTGGTGATTAATTGTGCGAAAGAAATGGTTCATAATTCAAACATACTCAGGCCTTGAAAACTCTATCAGAGAGGCAATTCAGATTAAGATAGAGTCTTTCGGTTTTTCGCACATGTTTGGTAAAATCCTAGTTCCAGAGGAGACGAAGCTTGATAGAACGAATGTCGCGGCAGAAAAATACATAGTTCCCGCAAACGCAAGGCTTCTCGTTAAGGACAATGAAGATGTGGCCAAGGGGGATCCCGTCGCCGAAGAAGTTGAGATAAAGGTCAAGAATGATGGTACAGTCGCTGAAGTCAAGAATTATCGCGTGATATTCATTGAAACTGCCGACAGGCGTTACACAAAGACTTACTACATTCCTGAGAGCGCAAAGATAGAGACCGGGATTAAGGCGGGCGCAAGAATAAGGCAAGGGATGCCTCTGGCAAAGCAGGGTGAATATTTCTGTGAGCTTGACGGAAAGATCGTCTATACGCAGAAGATGAAACGGATTGTTGTCGACAAAGAGAACGGAGAAGAAGACGTCTATCTCGTTCATCCGGATAGCTATGACGCCAAAGTCGCAAAGAAAGGCAACCATGTGAAGCGTGGTCAGATGTTTGGCGAGACGAGGAGAATATTCTCTAAGACGGAAGGTAGAGTAGAGATCTCCGACCTTCCAGGACGCAAAGAGATCAAGATCTTCAAAATAACCAGGACAAGGCTTTATCCCGGATATGTTTTTATTGAAATGATAATGAACGAGGAAACATGGAATCTCGTCAAGAATACTCCGAACGTAGTCAATTTTGTTTCAGTTGGCGGTCAACCCGTTCAACTTAAGGAAAAGGAAATCAAGGCTCTTCTTAGATTGGTTGGCATTGAAGAGTATGAAGAACACATGGGCGGGCCGGTAAAGATTGAAGTCGAATTTGACGTTGGCGAAGTTGTAAGGATAAACTCTGGCCCATTTGAAGATTTCGTTGGAAAGGTAACGGATCTAGATCCGGACAGACAGGAACTTAAGGTTGTTGTCAGCATATTTGGAAGAGAAACACCGGTTATTCTCAGTTTATCTGAGGTAGAAAAGATTGTTTGATTCTGAGAAAGAGTGGGAGGGCTAAGCCCGTTGACCACAAGGAGGTAGGCAAATATGGCTAAGAAAGTGATAGCCCAAATCAAGCTCCAGCTTGAAGCGGGAAAGGCTACACCGGCACCTCCTGTTGGACCGGCTCTCGGTCAGCATGGAGTGAATATTATGGGTTTCTGTAAGCAGTTCAATGCGGAAACATCCGACAAGGCCGGTATGGTGCTTCCAGTAATTATCTCTGTCTACGCAGACAGATCCTTCAGTTTCATCCTCAAGACCCCGCCAGCAAGCTTCTTGCTACTCAGGGCTGCGGGTATTCAGAAAGGCTCGGGAGTCCCCAATCGAGACAAAGTAGGTAAGATTACCCGTGCTCAGCTTGAGGAAATTGCTAAGATTAAGATGCCCGATCTCAATGCCAGAACAGTCGATGCCGCTGCAAAGATAATTGCAGGTACAGCCCGTAATATGGGCATCGAAATAATAGGTTGAGGGGGGATCTGAATGCCGGTTAGATCAAAGAGGTACATTCAGGCAAGAAAGTCCGTTGATAGAAACGTTAGTTATTCAGTGGACGAGAGCATAGATTTACTGAAAAACTTTCCACCGACGAAATTCGACGAGACAGTCGAGATGCATTTGAAGTTGAGCATCGACCCCGCAAAATCTGATCAGCAGGTTAGGGGAACGATTGCATTGCCAAATGGCACCGGGAAAGACGTCAGGGTTTTGGTCTTCGCTAGGGGGGAACAGGCTGAGACTGCAAAACGGTGTGGTGCGGATTTTGTAGGATCAGATGATCTTGTTCAGCAGATTCAAGGTGGTTGGACTGATTTTGATGTTGCAATAGCAACTCCGGACATGATGAGAGATATTGGAAAACTTGGAAAAGTCCTAGGGCCACGCGGACTAATGCCGTCACCCAAGGCTGGAACAGTGACCGCTGACGTTGAAGATGCCGTTAAGGGTTTCAAGGCGGGAAGATTAGAAGTGAAGAACGACAAGACTGGAAATCTTCATCTTCCCATAGGGAAGAAGTCTTTTGACAAGGAAAAACTGCGCGAGAACTTCGTCTCTGCACTCAATCAGATTATGAAGATGAAACCGGCTGGTTCCAAGGGGAGATTTGTGCAGAGGGTATTCCTGACCACAACGATGGGTGCAGGTATAAAAGTCGATTTTGCAAGAGAAACCGAGAAATAACTAGTCTAAACTGAGATATATTTTCAATGCCAGAGACAGTAGGTATTTAAGAGCGTAAGCCACCTACCGAGGCGTGTAGAAGATCTGCCCTTCTGCGGCCTCGTTTTGGGGCCGCTTTTCTGAAAGGAGGTGCGAAAGTGCTAACAAGAGAGAGAAAAGAAGAAATCGTCGAGAGTCTTACAAAAGCTTACAAGGATTCATCATTGATTCTATTCGCGGACTATAAAGGCATGAAAGTAGAGAACATAACTACTTTTAGAGACAAGCTCTATGAAAACTACAAAGAGAGAGCTCAGTTCACGATAAAAAAGAATACGCTGGTAAGACTCGCTCTTAACAAGGCCGGATTCGAAGAAAGCGAATGGAAGGACTCGATAAGCGGTACAACGGCAGTGCTAACTGTTGAGGATGTAGATCCTATCGCGGCCCTAAAGATAATCACCGACTTCAATAAGAATAACAAGACTCTTCCGCTAATAAAGGCTGGATATCTTGAAGGAAGATTCTTCACAGGTGACCGGGCTTCAGACCTCGCAAAGCTGCCGTCTCGAGAGCAGTTGATCGCCATGGTCGTAGGCGGATTTGCTGCCCCAATTACCGGTTTTGTCTATACTCTGAATGGAGTGCTAACAAAGTTCCTGTATGCTTTGAATGCGATAAAGGATAAAAAAGCTGAATGATTCACGCGGAGGTGTGGTAAGATGACAAAGGAAGAACTTATAAGCGCAATAAAAGAAATGACAGTGGCAGAACTTTCAGATCTTGTTAAAGCCCTTGAAGAGGAATTTGGAGTGAGCGCGGCGGCTCCAGTTGCAGTTGCGGCAGCTCCTGCAAATGGTGGGGCGGCAGCAGAGGAAGAAGAAGAGCAGACAGAATTCAAGGTAGTTTTGAAGTCTTTTGGTGCAAAGAAGATCGATGTTATCAAGGTAGTAAGATCAATAACTGGACTCGGACTCAAGGAGGCCAAGGATCTTGTGGAAAAGGCTGGAACACCGGAGGGTGTTGTAAAGGAAAACCTTCCAAAGGCGGAGGCAGAAGAATTGAAGAAGCAACTCGAAGAAGCTGGCGCCGAAGTCGAACTGAAGTAATTGAGCAATTGTCTGGTTACATATTGTCTGTATAATAAATATACCCACATCAGGGAGACGCTCTGATGTGGGTTTGGTGTGCTCAAACATACGAGAGGTGATCTAATGAGAAAGGCCAATTTTGGCAAACGTGAGCGGTGGGTCTTTGGAAGAGTGTATGAACCTCTTGAAATCCCGAATCTCATTGAGATCCAGACTCGTTCCTTCGAGTGGTTTATCAATGAAGGTCTTCTGAATGTTCTGAAGAAGTATTCACCCATCAAGTCGCAGATCCAGCGTTCGGACCTTAAGAAGGGCGAGAAAGGCTTCTCTCTGGATTTTGTAGCAACCAGAATCGGTGAGGCAAAGCATTCCATTCAGGAGTGCAAAGACAAGGGTCTCACTTATTCGGTTCCACTTTATGTAACGGTAAGAATCACTGACCTCTACACTGGAGAGATCAAAGAGGAAGAGGCCTTCTTTGGATACTTGCCATATATGACTGATAACGCCTCTTTCATAATCAACGGCGCTGAAAGGGTAATTGTTAATCAGCTTGTAAGGTCTCCAGGCGTTTATTTCGTGGATGAGCCTACAAAGGCAGTTTCTGGTTCTTTGCCAATCTATGTAGCTCACTTCCTTCCCGTTAAGGGAGCTTGGTACGAAATTCTCTTGAATCCCAACAAGCAGATCATGCAGGCAAGGATAGACAGAAGAAGGAAACTAAACTTCTTCGTATTTTTGAAAGCGCTGGGTTATGAAAACGACCTTGACCTTCTGAGGCTTTTCGAAAACGAATACGACGGGTCTGACGAAGATGAATTGCTCGCAAACGTGGGGAGTATGATCCTAGAGGACGTAAAGACGCCTGGTGGTGATTTGATTGCAGAAAAAGGGACACTGCTAACCGAAGAGATTATTGCTAGAGCAATTGAAGCAGATGTGAAGACCATAAAGATGCCGCTTCCAATTGCAATGAAAACGTTCAATGCTTTGCAGAAGACATACGGCGAAGGTATGACTGAGGACGACGCTTATATAGAGCTCTTCAGAAAACTGAGGCCTGGCGAAATTCCAAGAATAAATGCCGCAAAGAGCTACATTGCCAATTTGTATTTCAGCCCTGATCGCTTCGACTTTTCCGATGTAGGAAGGTACAAGGTAAACAGCAGGCTGAAGAAGGTCTACCAGGACTATCTAAAGGAAGTTGAAGGAAAGAAAGTCTCAAAAGATACAGATTACTCAGAAGAATCCTCTATTCTCACTGTCCTTGATGTCGTTCTTGCTGCAAGACATCTGACCGAGATTGAAAGCAGGCCGGAGTTGCTTGACACCAAGGACCATCTTGGAAACAAGCGTGTGAGGACAGTCGGTGAGCTCATGGAAACTGAGTTCGAGAAGGCTTTCATAAAAATACATAAGCTTCTGGAAGAAAAGCTTACAATATACACATCGTTTGACAAGATTTCTGTTCAGAGCCTTGTTAACGTAAGAACTTTAATGACTACGCTTCATCAGTTCTTTGCGACAAGTCAGCTTTCTCAGTTCATGGACCAGGTTAATCCTCTTGCCGAACTGACTAACAAGAGGAGACTGTCTGCTATTGGACCTGGTGGACTTAAGAGAGAACACGCAAGATTCGAGGTTCGTGATGTCCATCACTCGCACTACGGGAGAATGTGTCCAATAGAAACCCCCGAAGGTGCCAATATCGGGTTGATGACTTCATTGGCGACCTTTGCAAAGATAGATAAGTACGGTTTCCTTTTGACTCCGTACAGAAAGGTTCAGAAAGGAGCCGTTACTAACGATATTGTATATTTAGCCGCAGATGAAGAAGAGCGTTACAATATCGCTCATTCCACTGTAGATATGGACGAAAAGGGTAATATCGTCGATGAAAATGTCGAGATTAGATATGCAGGTGAAGTGAGATATGTTAACAGGGAGGAAGTCGATTACATGTCGGTTTCGCCCAAACAGATAGTCTCTATCTCGACATCTTTGATACCCTTCCTTGAAAATGACGACGCGAACAGAGCCCTCATGGGGTCTAACATGCAGAGGCAGGCCGTGCCTGTTGTCAAGGCCGAGGCACCAATTGTGGGAACCGGTGTGGAAGGAGTTGCAGCGAGAGACTCGGGATACGTGGTTCTTTCTAAGCACAGAGGAAAGGTGGTTAGTGTAGACGGAAGAAGAATAATCGTTCAGAGAATAGATGAAAAGGGCAAGCCAGAACTCGACGAGAGAGGGAAGCCTATAGAAGACGTATATACGTTGCACAAGTTCGTAAGAACAAATCAAGACACGGCAGTAAACCAGAGACCAATAGTTTCCGTTGGCGAGATCGTCCAGACAGGAACTCCGATTGCCGATGGCCCATCAACTGAAATGGGAGAACTTGCTCTTGGAAAGAATGTGCTTGTGGCTTTCATGCCCTGGGAAGGATACAATTTCGAAGATGCTATTCTTGTCAATCAGGAGCTACTGGAAGACGACACCTTTACAACCATACATGTCGAAATGTACGAAACAATTGCCAGAGACACTCAGCTTGGTCCAGAAGAAATTACTGCAGATATCCCGAACGTCTCGAAGGAATCACTGAAAAACCTTGATGAGAGCGGTATAGTTAGGATCGGAGCTTATGTGACTTCTCAAGACATTCTAGTTGGCAAAGTCACTCCCAAAGGCGAGTCTGAAACCACTCCCGAAGAAAAGATAATCAGATCAGTCTTCGGAGACAGAGGAAGGGACGTCAAGGATTCATCCCTCAAACTTCCTCATGGCGTCGAAGGCAGAGTAATAGATGTAAAGGTATTCGAAAAGGAAGAGGTATCCGAACTGGGTTCCGGCATTAACAAGCTTGTGAAGGTTTTCGTCGGCATCAGAAAGCCACTCGATGTGGGTGATAAACTTGCCGGTAGACACGGCAATAAGGGTGTCGTTTCGAATATTATCCCGAAGGAGGATATGCCATTCCTTCCAGACGGGACGCCAATTCAGCTTGTTCTGTCACCTCTGGGAGTTCCATCAAGAATGAACGTTGGTCAGGTTCTAGAAACCCACTTAGGATGGCTTGGAAAGCTCACTAATCGTTATTTTGCAACTCCAATATTTGATGGAGCTACTGAAGAAGAAATCATGACCGAACTCTACGAAGCGAGAAAGAGGTTTGGCCTTGAGGACGGAGACAGTGAGGATCTGAAGACCGGTAAAGTCACTCTGAGAGATGGACGAAGCGGCAATCCTTTCGACTATCCTATTGTTGTGGGAGTCATGTACATGCTTAAACTTGTTCACATAGCAAAGGATAAGATACATGCCAGATCTACCGGGCCTTACTCGCTCATTCATCAGCAACCCCTTGGCGGGAAAGCTCACTTCGGAGGGCAGAGGTTTGGAGAGATGGAAGTCTGGGCGCTCGAAGCTTATGGAGCAGCTCACACTCTGAACGAAATGCTGACAATTAAGTCGGACGACATCAAGGGAAGAAACGATGTCTACAAAGCGATACTTAAAGGGATAAACATCCCGGAACCCGGGATTCCGGAGAGTTTCAAGGTCCTTATTAAAGAGCTACAGGGACTTTCACTCGACGTTAAGGTTTTCGATCAAAACAATGTCGAGCTGGATGTGGACAAATTATGAGAATCAATAGAAGGGAGCTACCCCTCAAGGAGGGAAGCAGATGCCAGTAAGCACATACAAAAGAAAGGTCAACAAACTGGAAATCGATATCGCCTCACCGGAACGAATTAGGAGCTGGTCAAGCGGGGAAGTGAAGAAACCCGAGACGATAAACTATCGTACCTTCAAACCGGAGAGGGACGGGCTTTTCTGCGAGAAGATCTTTGGACCGACGAAAGACTACGAGTGCACATGTGGCAAGTACAAGGGTAAGAAGTACGAGGGTACCGTATGTGAACGCTGCAGCGTCAGAGTCGAATCTAAAGAAGCACGCAGAAGAAGAATGGGCCACATTGAGTTGGCCGCTCCTGTGACACATGTTTGGTACTTGAAGAGTGCACCCAGTGTTCTTTCTTCGCTTCTGAACATTCCTGCGAAGGATCTCGAGAACATCATCTATTATGGATCGAAGAGGGTAATCGAAAGGCTGTATGTAGTTACCGACCCGAAGGATACCGACTTCTTTCCAGGTATGACGATGTACCAGACGGAGTACGAGATATACACGAAGAAGCTCAGTTTCGAAGTCGAGCAGGGTTACAAGGTGAAGGCTCCCCACGGACCGGTTACAACGGATATCGACGGGAAAGTCAGGATAGAAAGACTTGACAGCAGTACCGAGCGAGAGCTCAACTGGGTAGTCGTTACAAACGAAACGGGAATAGAAAAAAAGTACCCTGTCTTCGAAGGCTCGCTTATATACGTCCAGAATGACGATGAAGTCCATAAGGGTGATACTCTTGCCGACAGATTCCTTTTTGAAGATGAAGTCCTTTCGGCAACGGAGTACAAGATCTTCGATGAGTACTATCCCGGGAAATTCGAAGTGGAAACGGATACAGAGAGCGATAGGCCAATAGTCATAATCACTGAGATTGATCCCACTGTTTCTGAGGAGACTGGGAGAAGTATCGGTGAAGTCCTCATAGAAAATGAATATGAGGCCTACAAAGAGCTCTATCCCGGAAAGGTAACCTGTGATTACGGAGCTGCTGCGATTAAGAAGTTGCTGCAGAGTATAGATCTGGAAGAGCTTCAGGTAGCTATAGAACATGAATTGAAGACCATCCCCAAAAGCAGTGCGAGAGCTCTGAAGCTTCTCAGAAGGCTTAAATATGTTAAAGACTTCATAGCTTCAAGCAACAAACCCGAGTGGATGGTTATGGACGTCGTCCCGGTAATCCCGCCGGACCTACGTCCTATGATTCAGATAGAGGGTGGAAGGTTTGCCACCACCGACCTCAACGACCTCTACAGAAGGGTCATTAACAGGAACAATCGGCTTGCGAAGCTACTGCAGATAGGTGCTCCCGACATAATAATCAGAAATGAAAAGAGGATGCTTCAGGAAGCAGTCGACTCACTCATATACAATGGCAGGGTAGGGAAGGCCGTATCCGACAAATCTGGACGTCCACTGAAATCGCTCACCGATCTGGTGAAGGGCAAGAAGGGACGATTCAGAAGAAACCTGCTTGGAAAGCGAGTAGATTACTCGGGTAGAGCGGTTATCGTCGTCGGACCCGATCTGAAGATCCACGAGTGCGGAATTCCCAAGAGAGTGGCTATGGAGCTATTTAAACCTTTTGTTCTATCAAAGCTTCTCCATGGAAGCGAATCAAGTAAGACAGCGAGAAAGCTCAAGAAAACAATCATAGAAAAGGAAATGCCGGAAGCCTGGGAAGTCCTTGAAGATGTTATAAAGGGACATCCTGTCCTTCTTAACAGAGCACCGACTCTTCACCGGATATCTATTCAGGCGTTCATACCCAGACTCGTTGAAGGAAACGCTATTCAGCTTCATCCGCTTGTCTGTGCACCGTTCAACGCAGACTTTGACGGAGACCAGATGGCTGTCCACGTTCCACTATCGGCAGCAGCGCAGGCAGAGGCAAAGTTCCTCATGCTCAGCAGATACAACGTGATTTCCCCTGCCAGCGGGAAGCCTATTTCGATGCCTGGAAAGGACATAATCGTTGGCGTTTACTATCTCACGACCGTTGACCACGAATATGAAAAGAAAGAAAAAGAGATCATGGATTACGATGCAAGACTCCGTGAAGATGAGAAAATTTCGGAAGTAGAAGCAAGAAGAAAAGTGAGAGAAAAGGCTCTTGAATGGGTCGATTGGAAGTTCTCATCTGCTGGAGAGGCTCTACTGGCATACGACTCTGGATATATTTCTCTCCACGATCCCATTCTAGTACAACTCGACCCCTCGTCAGGAGAACTGACGCTTACAACGGTTGGAAGGATAATCTTCAACACAATAGTACCCGAAAAACTTAGGGACTACATGAAGAAGTTCAACAAGAAAGCCATAAAGAAGTTGATCTACGACTGTTTCCACGAATATGGAATCGATAGAACGGCAGACCTTCTGGACGATATGATGTCGCTCGGGTTCCATTATGCAACCACTTCCGGTCTCACAATATCCATTAACGATATAGTTGTATATCCTCAGAAAGACAAGGTTATAGAGGCTGCGCAGGAGAGGGTAGATCAGATCGAGAACCTGTATAAGTCGGGATTCCTAACTGAAGAAGGAAGAACCGAAGAGATAATCAGAATCTGGTCGGATACCACTCAGGAGATAATGGAAAAGACATACACGGAGTTCGAGAAGTATCCATTCAATCCGATTTACATGATGGTCGACTCAGGAGCCAGAGGCAACATTGACCAGCTCAAACAGCTGGCCGGCATGCGAGGTCTTATGGCCGATCCATCCGGGAAGACTATTGAAGTGCCGATTAAGTCGAATTTTAGAGACGGTCTTACCGAGCTCGAGTTCTTCACTTCTACTCACGGCGCTAGAAAGGGTTCTGCCGATACGGCTCTCAGGACCTCTTTTGCAGGTTACCTTACTAGAAGGCTGGTAGATGTTTCGCAAACGATTACTGTTACAACGCCCAACTGCGGGACTCATGAGGGAATTGAGGCAGTAGAACTCATGGCCGACGGGGTAACGATCGAGAAACTGGAAGAATTCCTCTTCGGAAGAGTTCTTGCAGCCGATGTCATCAACCCGTTGACAGGAAAAGTCCTTAAGAACGAGAAAACGGGAAAGGAATACTTCCGAGATACGATGATCAGAGATGAAGATGCAGCATTCCTCTCTGGTTATAAGGCAAAGGTTGAAGTGGCCCGTGAAGAGGTTCTCAGCATCGCGAAGGTAACGAGGCTGATTAACTACACAGAGCTTGATGAAGATATTAAGATTAATGACAAGGAATACAAGAAAGGAACTCATATCGGCAGTGACCTTCTGCATCAGCTTAAGAACTCAGAGATTGAGGAGATAAAGGTAGTCGCATTTCCCTGTGTCAACCAGATCTTTGTAGGCGATCCCATAAAGAACGATTCTAAAGAGATGCTTGTCAAGTATCAAGAGAAAATCGACGAGCTTACGGCCAAGAATCTTCAGAAAAACGAAATCGAGAAGGTATTTGTTAGACCCACAATAAAGGTAAGATCTGTTCTGACGTGTGAATCCGACAACGGAGTGTGCGCCATGTGTTACGGAATGGATCTTTCAAACCATGAAATAGTCAATGTCGGAGAGTCCGTTGGTGTAGTTGCTGCCCAGTCAATCGGTGAACCCGGCACACAGCTGACGATGAGGACATTCCATACGGGTGGAATCGCGACCGGGCAAGACATAACCAGAGGTCTTCCGAGGGCTGAAGAGCTGTTTGAGGCCCGAAAGAAACTCAAGGACCCCGAAGCGCTTTTCATAGAAAAGGGAGATGGCGGTTTCGTTAAGGATCTCGTCTCAGATGATAAGGGTAGACGAAAGGTCTACATAGAAACAAAGACCGGAGGTATCAGCGAATACGATCTTTCCTCAAACATCAAACCGAAGATAGAGATAGGCGACAAGGTCACTGAGGGAGAGGCAATTACCACGGGAACTGTTAGACCTAGGAAACTAATGGAAAAGCTTGGCCTTGTTCAGACTGCTCTGTATTTGCTTACCGAGATAAAGAGGGTCTATGCCGAACAGGGAGTTGAGATTCACGACAAGCACTTTGAGCTAATCATTCGGCAGATGCTTTCTAAGGTCGAAGTGACAGACCCAGGTGACACGGACTTTTTGCCTGGTGATCTGCTGGACATTGTAGAGATTAGAAAGATAAACAAATCGATAGAAGAAGCCAACAGCAGAGTTGGAGAGAACAGAGAATACGTGATCGGCAAAAGGCTGGCAAGAAGGGTCCTTGGCGAAGACGAAGATGGAAAGATACAGAAGATAGCGGCCGAGGCAGAACCGATAAGTGAAGAGCTTCTGGAGAAGATTCTCAAAGGCGGTATAAAGCAAATACTGATATATGACGTCGATGAGGACCATTATCAGAAGCTGGTAGACGACTTCAATCCCGATACGGTAATTCCCGAGAAGAACATCCAGATAATGCCGAAGGACCCGATTAAGTTCAAGCGAAAGCTTCTAAGGATTACGAAGGCGTCTCTTGAGAGTGAAGGCTGGTTATCTGCCGCGTCGTTCCAGCAGACACCTCAGATTCTGACCGAGGCCTCCGTTGCAGGCAAGTCTGACTTCTTACAAGGGTTGAAAGAGAACGTCATTGTAGGGCAACTCATACCTGCCGGAACTGGTCTTGATATGTACGCCAATCTTCAGGTTGAAGAGGCGGTTGTTCCGTCACAGTACCAGGAAGAAGAGTTGGCCTGATTTGATTGTTTGGCTGAATAGAAGCGGAAAGCATCTAATGCTTTCCGCTTTTCTTTTGTAATGGTAACATTGTTAAGGAATTGAATTTTGAAAGTTTGGGGGCAGATTTGTCTAAGCCTGTTTTGGAAATAAACGACTTAAATAAGACCTATGAAATTAGCGAAACAAAAGCTTTAGATGGAGTCGCTTTAACTCTGTTCTCCGGAGAGATAACCACTCTGCTTGGAGAAAACGCGGCAGGAAAGACTACGCTTGTTAAGGTCATCATGGGGATCGAAAAGCCCGACAGTGGATCGATGGTCTTCAAAGGCGAGAAATACCTTCCATCGGGTCCCCACTTCGCAAACGAGAAAGGTCTGGGAATGGTCCCTCAGAGCATAAAAGTCGTTGATAAGCTTTCGGTGATTGAGAATCTTATTCTCGGTTTCAGAAGAAATCGAAAGAAAGTTAGAATGAAGGACTACAGAGAGAGTCTTAGAGAATTAATGAAACAATACTCTCTTCAGCTACCGCTAGACAATGAAGTGGCGTCGCTTTCCACAGGGCAAAGACAGAAGCTAGAGATTCTTAGAGTGCTCCAGAATTCGCCTGATGTGATAATATTTGACGAACCCACTACTCTGATTTCCAATAGAGAAAAAGAAGAACTTTTCGAGATCATCACAAGACTGAGATCTCAGGGAAAGGCGGTAGTCTTCATTACTCACAAGCTTCGTGAAGCTTACTCCATTTCGGACAAGATTGTTGTGCTTCGCTCTGGAAAGGTTGTCTTTTCAGAAAGTAGGTATAAGACTTCCATAAAAGAGCTTCAAGAACTCCTATACGGCGGGGAATTCTGTGCACTTCGTGTTCAGTCCCCTACGTCCGATGAATCTCTCTTACGTGTTCAGGAAGTGAGTGTTGAAGGTTCTTCTAATACTGAGGCCGTAAAAGGGGTCTCCTTTGAAGCAAGAAGGGGAGAAATCCTTTTTGTTTCAGGAGTTGCGGGAAATGGTCAAGAAGAGCTTCTAGATGGAATTTTCGGGATGAGAAGAGTTCTGTCCGGAAGAGTGATTCTCGACGGAAAAGATATAACGGGTTTGAGACCTTTCAAACTTCGTAAACTTGGACTGGCAGCTCTTCATTACGACAGAGACAATATTGCCAGCTGTAAAGGCTCATCTATAAGGGACAATCTCCTTGTATATTCAATAAGTAACGGGAAGTGGGTTGTTGAAGAAAAGAAACATGTGTTCTCAGCAAGAAAGCTTCTTAGGGATTATGGCGTGACCTTCGGGAAAATTCAAGATCCGATTTCCTCACTTTCAGGGGGAAATCTTCAGAAGTTACTGCTTGCAAGAGAGATAAGCAGCGATCCAAAGGTTCTTCTCCTTGGAGAACCATTCAGAGGACTTGATGTCAAGAGTCTCGAGAGCGTGAAATTCCTTCTAATGGAGGCGAAGAAGAGAATTGCCATCGTAGCTTTTTCGGCAGATGTTGACGAAGCGCTCACAATTGCTGATAGAATACTCATCATGTCTGAGGGAAGAGTCGTCTTTTCTTCTGACATCAGGCCGGGATTAAGTACTCCTGATCTGAGAAAGTATCTCTTCGGAGCGATGGAGGAGATAGAGTGATTTCAAGACTTCACAACCTTGGACGATCACTGCTGGTTATCGCAATCTCTTTGAGTGCGGGTCTTCTTCTAGTAATGCTGATGAGTGACGATCCTGGCCATGCCGCAAGGGCCTTCTTTCTCTCAGTCTTTTCTAATCGTTTCTACTTTGGCAATCTACTTGCACATTCGATACCGTTAATGCTTACGGGATTGGCCGCATCAGTTGCCTTCACAGCTTCCTGTTTTAATTTGGGAATGGAAGGTCAGGTTTATCTGGGAGCGCTGGCGGGTACTTCGGCAGGCATTCTTATATCCGATCTTATGCCTGGAGCAATTGGAATTGCCTTCATGTTTACAGTCAGTTTCTTCTTTGGGGCTTCGGTGGCAAGTATTTCCGCTATCCTTAAGATCCGAACTGGAGTTAGTGAGCTGATTTCATCTCTCCTTCTCAGCAATGGAATAGTGCTTGTGGTCGATTATTTTGTCGAAGGACCACTAAATGACAGGGCTTCTGGTCTTGCGGCATCCATAAGCCTTCCTGCAAAATTCAGATTCAATGGTCTTATGCTGCCTTCTGGTTTACACACAGGGATCTTCTTCTCTCTTTGTGCCGCCTTTTTATTGTGGTTCTTTCTATTCAAGACTAGAGAGGGTTTCAAGATCAGAATAGTTGGAAAAAATCGAGCTTTCGCTTTTTATGCTGGATTGAAAACGAATAGATTGCTATTTTGGGCTCTGTTTCTGAGTGGTGGATTGGCTTCTACAGCGGGAATTATAGATGTTGTTGGAATTCATGGACGTGTAATGAGAGGTTTTTCGAGCGGATATGGGTGGAATGGTATCGCTATCGCGTTGATTGCAAGGAATAATCCACTGATGGTTATACCTGCCGCTCTTTTTTTTGCTTACCTAGAGAGCGGAGCACAAATTGCAGCGCTAGAAGCAAATATCACACCTGAATTTGCCAGAATAGTTCAGGCTGTAATCTTCTTCTTGATAACCGCTGAAGCGCTTGTTCCCAAACACCTCGGGAGGAAACGATATGCTTGAAGCCATCATCAGGGATACGATAAAAAACTCCACGCCGATTGTTCTCGCAGCGAGCGGCGGTTTACTGACGGAGGTATCTGGGTGGCTAAATATTGGTCTTGAAGGCACAATATTGTCAGCGGCTTTTTTTGCGGTTGTAGTTTCGTCGTTCACTGGAAGCGTTATAGTCGGAACTCTTGCCGCCATTCTGGTGGCGATGGCCCTTTCTTCAATTATCTTCTTCGCTGTAAGATACTTGAAGGCCAATCTCTTTGTTGTTGGCATAGCAGTTAATCTTCTTTCGGTGGGAATTACTGTCACGCTTGCTTACAACTGGTTTTTAAGCAAAGGGACTGTGGTCTTCAGCGATTCTCCAAGACCCGTAGTCCTTTCTTTGGATTTCCTCACCGGTTCGGGTTTTGGTTGGCTCAACGGACTGAGTTTATTCGATCTGTCGGCGTTTGTAGTACCTTTGTTTCTTCTTCTGTTTTTCAAGAAAACGTCCACAGGAGTGAAGTTGCGTTCTTGTGGATTCGACGAGGAAAGCGCTTTTTATAGCGGAGTTAAAGTAAACGACTTAAGGTTTCTCGCATACACTGGGAGCGGTATTCTTTCAGGACTAGCTGGGGCTGCCTTGTCCATTCCAATGGGGGCCTTTGTTTCCAATATGTCTGGAGGAAGAGGTTGGTTAGCACTTGTTGCAGTTATCATGGGAAGAAAGAATCCCTTAATAGTCCTTTTGTCCGCTTTAATGCTAGGGTTCGTCACTGAGCTTTCAGTTTTCCTGCAGGTTGCCACTGAGATCTCTCCTAAACTTCTTCTATCTTTACCGTACTTTGCCTCTTTCATTATCCTGGCGATCTCTTATGGTGAAAACAAGGACAAGAGGTTCATGGACTGGTAAAGATATGTGCATGATATAATTCTTCAAATTGGAGGTGTAGTTTTGAAGCTTATAGATGAACTTAGGTCGAAGTACTCCGAAATCACTTATCTTCATAGTGCTGCCGCTCTGATGGCGTGGGACATGAGAACGTATATTCCACCCAAAGGCGCTGAGATGAGATCAGAGGTTCTAGGGTACGTCTCGACTCTCGCATTCAGAAAGGCAGTTTCCGAAGAGATGGGAACTTTGCTGAGTCAACTGGCCGAAGGAAAAATCGAAGAGGAATTAACAGAAGATGAGAAAGCAATGGTGAGAGTGGCAACTAAGGCTTATAAGAGAGTCAAGGCCATTCCACCGGACCTATATCACAGATTCTCTGTTTTATCGTCAAAAAGTGAAAAGGTATGGGAAAGGTCGAGAAATGAAAACGATTTCAAGAGTATAGCGCCTTATCTAGAGGAGATTATCGATTTATTGAGAGAAATGGCCAGGCTTTACGGTTACGAAGAGAACCCTTATGACGCGCTTCTGGAAGGCTATGAAGAGGGGATGACAGCCAAGAAGCTGCGAAAGATAATAGAACCACTGAAATCGGAACTGATTCCTTTTACTAATAGAATTCTAAAGGAAGGCAGATCCCCGAATACCGAAATTCTTAGAGGTAGATTCAGCAGAAAAGCTCAGGAAAAACTGAGTAGAAAGGCTCTAAAATTAATTGGATATGACTTTAAAGCAGGTAGGCTTGATGAGACTGTTCACCCATTCACGATTGGTATCGGTGTTAACGATGTAAGGGTAACCACGAAATACTCACCTGATGAATTCACACCGTCGCTCTTCGGATCTATTCATGAGGGGGGCCATGCGATTTATGAACAAGGATTGCCGGTCTCACTCAGAGATACGCCACTTTACGGTGCGTGTTCTTTAGGTATCCACGAATCACAGTCGAGAATGATGGAGAACATGGTGGGAAGAAGTATGGAATTTCTATCCTTCTTCTATCCACAGATTCAGAAGGCATATCCATCGAACTTCAGAGATGTACCTCTGGGTGATTTTTATAGAGCAATCAACAATGTAAAACCGTCTCTGATTAGAATAGAGGCAGATGAAGTCACGTACAACCTACATATAATGGTCAGATTTGAACTGGAAGAAGCCCTTATCAAAGGTGATCTCAAAGTCTCAGATCTTCCGGAAGCATGGAATTCGAAAATGAAAGAATACCTTGGAATCGTACCTCAGACAAACACAGATGGCGTGCTCCAGGATGTACACTGGCCGTCTGGAACGATAGGATATTTTCCGTCTTATATGCTGGGGAATCTTTACGCAGCTCAGATGTTTGCAAAGGCAAAGGAGGATATCCCAGGTCTGGAAAAGAGAATTGAAAAGGGAGATGTGCTGTCCCTGGTAGACTGGTTGAGAGATAATATCCATTCCGTGGGCAGGCGTTATGAACCTGAAAAACTTCTTAAAATAGCCACTGGGAAGGAGTTGGATCCCAGTTATTTCCTGAATTATGTAATGGAGAAGTATTCGAAGATCTACCTCATTTAGCTCTAGAGGAACCAGCTTCAATCAAGAGAGCTTCGATATTGGAGAGCCTTTCTTGAGACAATTTAAGGCTCTCCCTTTTGTCGAGAAGGAATTCTAGAATCTCAAGAGGCTTAGTCAAGCCCATGTCTTTCCAGATGTAAGACAAGACTTCAGGATCAACAAGATCTTGTGCGGTAAGCATATAGATGGAATTAGGAATTTTGCTTTTCAAATCCGTAATCTTCTGAATTTCAGACCGATGAAGGAACTCAAGAGACTTCTCTACAACAGCCTTTCCGATTCCCTTTATCGACGAGAGAGCTACGATATCTTCACTGGAAAGCTCCCCTGAAGCAAGGTTTGATCTGATAGTTTTAGCGGCGAATTCGTAGGTCCTTATCTTAAATGGATTGTCCCTGGTTACCCTGAGCAGCCTCGACAGAAGATCGAATTGCCTTGCAAGATCTTCCTTCTCCACTAATTTCACCTCTAAATGTATTTTACTGCAGAAACCGGGTTTTCTTGATTAGAACGAATCAACCAAGTTTCGAGTTCACTTCCTCTTACGAAGCACAGCGTCGATATTCTCTTTAGCCGTTCCGACAAACGCTTCGTAGAAAGCAATTCCGGCCGCTTCAATCGCCTGAATTGCATTTCCACCAAGATGAAAAGCAATCAGTGCATCTACACCTTTCTTTGTGAGCATGTTCACCGCCATCGGTCCAGCGCCGTGAGCCACGCTATTGTCAGGTTCAATGTATTCTTCATTGCCAGTTTCGGGATCGTATATAAGGAAATACTTTGCCCTGGCAAATCTATCGTCCGGAATACTATTCATACTCTTCTCTTTCACTGGAACAGCAATTTTCATACTCATCCTCCAACTCCACTGATTTTTCGCTTTAGCCTTTGAGCAATACGCACAATTGCTTCTGCTGCTTTTGAACCTTTTATTGAAACGACTGGCTTGCCCATAATAGTAGCCCTCTCGACCTGCTCGTCAAAAGGGATTTTGCCAATTATCTCTATACCGTTTGCTCCGCACCAAGACTCAATGAAGGAGCTTTTCGATTTGTTAAGATCCCACTTGTTGATAACTATTCCGAAATCCCTTTTGAAGTGCTTTATTGTCTCGACTATTCTGGCCAGGTCGTGGTTCCCGGAAACTGTGGGTTCAGCAACCACCAGAACGTAAGTAGTGCCGGTTATTGAAGATGTCGCGGGACAGCCGATTCCAGGAGCTCCGTCGATGATAATAACTTCCTTCTTTTCCTCTTCGGCAACTTTGATGGCAAGCTTTCTTACCTCTGCAACAAGTCCCCCAGAGGTCTCCTCTCCGGGAGTGAGAAGGGCATGCACAAGAGGAATGCCGTTTGATTGGGACAAGAAGTAATCGCCAGATTTGTTGTCTTTGAGTGTAATAGCATCAGCAGGACATACTGCGACACACATTCCGCAACCTTCACAGGCATAAGGATCAACCGAATAGGGCCCCCCTCTGATCACTGCATCGAATCTGCAATACTTTTCACAAATTCCGCAAGAAATGCACGAATCAGAGATCTCAGCCTTCTTTCCACCGAAGTATTCATATTTCTCAATCAGCTTGTTTTCCAATATTAGATGAAGGTTTGGGGCATCCACATCACAATCGGCCATAACAATAGAATCAAACAGGACAGAAAGTGATCCCGAGAGTGTTGTTTTCCCCGTCCCTCCCTTTCCGCTTACAATTGCTATCTGAAACATCATGACACCCCCGCTGAAGAAAGGATTCTCTCCGCAAGCGATTTGAATCTTGCTTTCCAGATTGGCGAAGTTTCAACAAAGAGCTTGCCTTCAGAATAAGACTCAGCTATACCGCGATCAAAAGGGATTCTTTCAAGAACGGAGAAATTCTCTTCACTGGCGTATTCATCTACAAGAGTATAAGAACCGGTATCCCTGTTTATTACAATGCCAAAGGGAATATCCATTTCCCTAACAATTTCCACAGCAAGTTTTAAGTCGTGAAGACCGAATGGCGTTGGTTCGGTTACGAGTATAGCGTAGTCGACATTTCTGAGAGTTTCAACGACTGAGCAGGAAGTCCCCGGAGGTGAATCGATTATTACTATTCTATCCCTGTTTATGTGCTTCTTCAGTGTTCTTATAACCTTTACAGGAGAAGGCTCGCCAATTTCTAGTATTCCCATTCCAAAGTCAATCTTTTTGTTTATCTTTCCGGTCTGAACCTTCCCTATCACCTTTGGTCTCTCGGTAATCGCCTTCTCGGGACATATAAATGTGCATAAACCGCAACCGTGACAAAGTGATTCGAAAACCATTACTCCAGTCTGAAAAACAGAAAGTGCGCCAAACTGGCAAACTTCAGCGCATTTTCCACATCGGGTACATTTTTTGTTGTCTATTACGGGAAGAAGAAGCTCTACCCCTTCTTCATGGTGGATATTTGGCTCGAAAAAAAGATGCACATCAGGCTCTTCAGCATCTGCATCGAGAAGCTGCACTTCAAACTCATCGGAAATTGCTCCAGCAAGATTAGTGGCAAGGGTCGTCTTACCAGTGCCACCCTTGCCACTCAATACTGCGATAACCAAGGCTTACCACCATCTCCTGAAGCCGTAACCCATGCCTCTTCCGGGCCCATATCCCGCTCCAAAACCCATTCTTCTCCCAAGAAAGAGCCTTCTCCTCGGGAAAAACCTGTACGAATAATTTCTAACCGGGTTAGCGGGCCCTGCCACTCGGTCTCTGGGTGCGCAGTTGCCCATGCCCCAACCGGTCATTGGTCCGTAGCCTTCAGGACCTGTTCCATCTCTCCACGGCATAATGTCACTCCTCCTCCGCACTGGTTGTGTTCTGAAGTGTCTCAAGCCTTTTCTCTATTTCTCTAAGTTCCTCATTGATCATCTCGAGCTCCTTCTTTAGGAAAGCTTGATACTCTCTTAAATCTTGACGTTCCATTTCCGGAGAAATCTCTACGTCGTAATCGTATGGCCCGTAGTAACCATATCCTCTTCCAGGACCGAATCCTCTCCCATATCCCATACCTCTTCCGTATGCTGCTCCATATCCTGGGCCATATCCATAGAATCTGCATGACCCGTCTCTAAACCTCATTGGACCTGATCCATATGGCATATAGTCACCTCCTATATATGCACTTATCATATATATTATACAAATTCAGATAATAAATGTCAAGACAAATGTCGCGGTGCAAAATTCTGCTTGATTTCTGATAGTATCTAGATAAGGAGGATCAATGGGAAACAGGGCTCACGTATTGCTTTTTACATTAATTGCTCCCTTTTATGAAGTTGCGTTCAAGTCGCAGCTGAAGAGTTATCGAAGGTTGCTGAAAGAACACCGATCTCTGCTTGGAAAAGGGATAAGAAGTGTCTTAGACATTGGTTGCGGAACTGGCGCCCTTGCGCTGGCATTTAGCGAGCTAGGGTACGAAGTGACTGCCGTGGATGCCTCTGCCGCCATGGTTATGATTGCCAGGCACAATTTGAGGGGTAGTGGTGTATCGGTTGTTCAAGGTGATTTCTTTGAGAAACTTCCTTTTGAGGACAGCAGTTTTGATCTTCTTGTTGCCTCTTATGTCACTCACGGTCATAAACGTGAAGGTAGAGAAAAGTTCTACAAGGAGAGTCGAAGAATTTGCAATAAAGAGGTCTTGATCCATGAGTTTTTTCCGAACAGAAATCCATTGATCTCTACTGTTGAGTTTTTCGAGAGAAGTGATTACAGAAAGTTTGTGCCAAAGGCTTTCGAAGAGCTGAAAGAGTACTTTCCTGTTGTAGATAGAAGAAGGTTATCTTCCTCTACTGGGTGGTATATTTGTCGTTGTGAGTAAGATGATCATTGAGTTTGTTCATGAAGGTTCAAGGATTTTAAGCCCTATGGTGTCGTATTGCCGATGTAGTTTCTTGAGAAGAGGATTCTGGGGGTAGACACAGGTGAAGAAATTTGTCCCGTACATATTTATAGCGCCTGCGGGCCTTATAATCGCTTTCTTTATGCTTTATCCACTGTTTTATTCATTTGCAATAAGCCTTTTCGAATGGGATCTCTCTCCGAACATGACCTTTGTAGGTCTCAGGAATTATTCAGAGATTCTCTCATCGAGTGAATTCTGGGATTCCATGCTTTATACTGCTTACTATATTCTCGGCGTGCTGCCCTTCTCGCTCCTTATAGGATTTCTCATAGCAACCTTGTTGAACGACTCCACAATGAAGGGGATTGGCTTCTTTAGGATGATTTACTTTCTTCCGGTTGTGACTTCGCCAATTGCAGCAGGCATGGGCTTCAGTTTTCTGTTCAGCACGGAACTGGGATATGTGAATCACATAATTGCATCGTTTGGAGGAGAATACGTGAACTGGTTGACAAATCCAGAAGGGATTTTTCAGATCCTCCTCAACTGGACTGGAATTACACTTCCCAAAGTACTTCAGGGGCCGAGTGTGTCTCTTTTTGTGATAATCCTTATGGGAATATGGCAGAATATTGGATACGCAATGGTCGTTTATCTTGCAGGCCTTCAGAACATCCCAACGACATACTATGAGGCAGCCTCGCTTAGTGGAGCGAGCAAATTCCAGATGCTTAGGAAGATCACCGTTCCTCTCTTATCGCCAACAACATTTTTTCTTCTGATAATGTTTAGCATAAGTTCCTTTCAGGTCTTTGGACCGATAATGGTTATGACTCCCGACGGAGGACCACTTAACACAACCTCGGTAGTTGTTTTTCGGCTCTATCGTGAAGCCTTCTCTTACTATCGATTCGGTTATGCCGCTGCAATGGCCTTTGTTCTATTCCTGTTTGTTATTTCGCTCACTGCATTGCAGGTTAGGACAATTGAGAGGACTGTTCATTATGAGTAAAAGGGTCGGTAGAACTGTCAAGTATGTAATACTTGTGGTGGGAGCCATTGTAATGGTCTTTCCCTTCTTCTGGTCTTTTATGACATCATTCAAAGATCTCAAGGAGATACTTAGGGATCCGTTTTCACTGATACCCAAAGAGTTTACAATGAAGAACTACGTAAGTGTTTTTACCAAAGTTCCATTTGCGAGGTATCTTCTAAACAGTACTGTTGTAGCATTGGCAACGACTTTCTTGCAGCTTGTGACGGCTTGTCTGGCTGCATTTGCATTTGCTAGAATGAGGTTTCGTGGCAGAGATGTGATATTCTATGTTTTTTTGGCAACGATGATGATTCCACAGCAGGTTGTCATGATTCCTCAATACCTGGTCGTCATGAAACTAAACATGGACAACTCTTATCTTGGATTGATTTTGCCTCATGCCGCGACCGCTATCTCGATCTTTTTTCTGAGGCAGTTCTTTCTAACTATTCCAAGAGATCTGGAAGACGCAGCAACGATTGACGGCTGTGGTCCTCTACGAACTTTGGTCAATGTCTTCTTGCCACTTACCAAACCGGCGATAGCAACAATTGCTGTCTTTTCGTTCATGTGGTCATGGAACAACTACTTTTGGCCGCTTCTGGTAATAAGTGAACCGGAAATGAGGACCGTGCAGCTTGGTCTCGCGATGTTTAAGTCAGAAGGGGGAATTCAGTGGGGAGAGTTCATGGCCGCCACCGTTGTGGCTACACTTCCGATTATGATTGCGTATTTCATAGCTCAAAGGCAGTTCGTTAAGGGAATAACTCTTACGGGACTAAAAGGATAGTGAAAAGGAGGAAAAGATGAAAAGAATAATTACTGTATTTGCCTTGTTAGTTTTCTCGCTTACTGGGTTGGGAGCCGTGACACTTACTTTCTGGCACTCGATGTCCGATTATCAGAAACCAATAATCGATAAGCTCGTTGCGGATTTTAACAGGTCTCATGACGGCATCGAAGTGAAGGCAATCTTTCAGGGTTCATACGATGAGACTGTAACAAAGTTGAAAGCTGCTCTGCTAGCAGGAAAGGGTCCGGATATTGCACAGGTAAACATTGAACATATCCAAATTTTCTCCAAAGATGGATCGTTACAAGATCTTACAGATCTGATTTCAAATGATCCCACACTCAGTGCAGAAGATTTCGTCGAAAGCTTCTGGCAGACTATAATTCGCGATGGTAAACCTTATGCATTGCCCTTCAACATAAGTGCTTTAATGCTTTTCTACAACAAGGACCACTTCGAAGCAGCAGGATTAGACCCCAACAAACCTCCCAAAAACTGGGAAGAACTGGAGGAGTATGCCAGAAAGCTTACAATCAGAAAGTCATCAGATTCCAGGCCCTCTCAATACGGTCTTTTGTGGGGAGTAGACACCATGTTTTACCAGTTTGAACCTTTAGTCTGGCAAAATGGTGGAGAGATTTTCAATGAAGACATGACTGAGTGCATCATCAACTCTGCCGAAGGAATCGAAGCTTTGGAAACATGGAGACGTTGGTTTGCAGAGGGCCTTTCCCCAGCAGATTTAACAATCGATGAAGGTATCCAGTCATTCACAATGGGTAGAATCTCTATGGGGCCAATGACCAGTGGAGGAATCCGCTATGCACTGGAGAACATCCCTTGGGATTTAGGGGTAGCTCCACTTCCTGAAGGAAAGCAAAAGGCAACAACACTCGGTGGTGGTTCGCTTTCCATCATGTCGGGACTTTCGGAGGAGAAGGTTAAGGCTGCATGGACCTTCATCAAGTGGATGGTCTCGGAAAAGAACACTTTGTTCTGGTATGAGGGGACTGGATACATGCCTGTTCTCAAGTCGGCTATGGATTCTCTGGAGATTCAGCTTATCTGGCAGAGGTTCCCGCAGCTGAAGGCGCCTATAGAATCAGTCGTTTTTGCCAGGCCAAGACCAGTACATACGAACATTATCGAGATCAGGAATATTCTATACAACGCAGTGGAACAGGTAAGGAAAGGCGTTTCGGAACCCAAACCAGCTTTTGATGAAGCTGTAATCAAAGTCAATGAGCTGCTGAAGTGAGGTGATGATATGAAGCGAGTAATTCTGGCAACAGTGCTCTTATTATTTTCATTGACAGCTTTTGGTGCGGACAGAATTGTGGGGATAGAGGTTACAGGAGTTCATAAAACAAACCCGCGAGTAGTAATAAACATCTCGGGGCTACAGATTGGTGAAGAGCTGGATATCGAGAAAGTTTACAGGGCGAAGAGAAATCTTGAGGATTGCGGGCTTTTCACAGATGTCTACCTCCAGCTGAATGATGCCGATGGCGACTACAAACTAATAATTTCAGTTCAAGAGCGCAACACTATCTACCCGTACTTTGGCGAGTATCTGGCATTGGGGGTTGGAGACAAGAGTTTTTTGGGTTCAGGTGTCAACCTCTATGGAGGTATCAGGTTCCTGAGATTTACCGATGAAAAACTACTGGGGGTTCTTCCCAAACCTCAATTCTTCTGGGGCGGTCTTACTTTGGGTGCAAGCACCTTTAGTGCCTTTGGAAGCGGGTTAGATCCTTTCTTGGAACTGACTCTGTTCAGAGAAGTTCCCTGGAGGGACGATTTGATTCTTACGCTGGATTCGTTTAGTGCTGGAACAACCTATTCCTTCGAAGACTTAGTTGTCGGGATATCTTACACATATGAAAAGGCGACGTTCGATACTACACCGTTGAATAACTACTCGCTATCAATCCTTTCTGGGGCCTTCGCGTTTGGAGACGAGGAGAATTATGAAGAGAAAAGAGGGAATTTCTATGGTCAGACGGCCCTCTCCTACGGGTTCGGAAAAGGAATCAATTACCTAAATCAAAAAGCTTCATTCACGTACTGGTATAGAATAATCGGTAGAATTTACGTCCAAAGCGATACAATGGCAGGATTAACTTATTTCGGCCAGGCGCCTGTGACGAAACAGTTTTATCTCGGCGGTAATCTTGATCTCAAGGGGTGGGAACCTTATTCCTTCAATCCGAGATTTTTCCTGTTAGAAATACTGGAGGCCGGAATCCCTCTTACCGAGAGTTTTGGTATCTCCCCTTCCGATGAAATGAGCGTCTTTATACCGAAGCTCTACCTCATGGGAGCTCTCGGTGACAATGAAACTCTTGGGATGTCCATTGGAATCGGTTTCGAATGGAAGACACCGCTTGGTGTTGCGGTAGAACCTCAATTATTCTTTGGAGGAAGTGGACTCAAATTCTATCTAGAGTTGAACTAGAGGAGTCGAACATTCGTTATTCCAGCAAATAGCTTGAAAATGTAATAGAAAAGCACCGGCCGCTGTACGCGGCCGGTTGCTCTGCACTAGAATCTCTTTACTCTCTGATTATTACTTTTTGCGCATGATCAGAAATCAGGTCGGCAAATCTTTTAAGAACGCTTGAGGGATACGGTGGCGTTTCACACAAGCCGGCAACTGGTTTGTACTGCTGAACTGAAACTAACGATGCTCCTCCACAGATTTTAGATAGCTCTTCAAAATCATCTTCGGGAAGATATGGGGGGAACATTGTAATTCTTATCTCATGATTTGCGAATCCCTTCGCTATTTCTATGCTGTCTTCGATCTCTCTCAGATTCACAGGTGAAAAGATTTCGTAGTGGAGTGACTTCAAATCGATCGCAACATAATCAACGATCTTAAGAAACTCCTGCAGGATATCAGCATTCCAGCCGTTCGTGTCGATCTTCAGAAGGGTTTCTGGAAACCGTGATTTGAGCCTCCGCATAAACGGCAACAGTTCACTGGCTCTTAGGGTTGGCTCACCTCCGGTTATGACCACTGCGTCCAAAAGCTTTCCTCTTTTGTCGAGGTAATCGAAAACTTCCGATTCCCCCAATTCTTCCTTAACCCTTTTTTTCAGTTCTGAATTGTGGCAGTAAGCACAATCAAAATTACAACTTGAGGTAAACAGTGTCAGAGCTACTTTCCCCGGATAGTCCACTAGGCTTACGCTCTCTATTCCTGCGAAATTCATCTACTCCTTCTCTCCCCACTCTGTAAGTTTCTCGTGTCTTAAACTCTTCTTGCTTTCCAGTATTCCAATTTTGTACAGGTCGGTAATACCCCGTTATTCTTGAATAAACCTCAGTTGGCTTTCCGCATTCGGGACAGGTAAAGTGTTCTCCCCTTATGTACCCGTGATCCGGACATATTGAATAGGTTGGTGAAATTGTGAAGTACGGTATTTTGTAATTCTCAGCTATCTTCCTTACAAGCTGCTTTGTAGTTTCCCAGTCTGAAATTCTCTCTCCAAGGAAGGAATGAAAGACTGTCCCACCCGTGTATTTCTGTTGAAGCTCTTCCTGGAGGTCGAGTGCACTGAAAATGTCTCTAGTGTAGTCAACGGGAAGGTGCGAGGAATTCGTGTAATACGGATTCTCCTTTCCCGCAGTAATGATCTGAGGGAACTTTTCCTTGTCTGTCTTAGCCAGCCTGTAGGCAGTTGATTCTGCCGGAGTTGCCTCAAGATTATAGAGATGGCCAGTTGCCTCCTGATAGTCCATCATTTTGCTTCTCATAAAGTCCAGAACCCTAAGTGCAAACTGGTAGCCCTCTTCTTCTGAAATCGCCTTTTTTATCCACCTTGCATTCAAGCTCGCTTCATTCATGCCCACCAAGCCTATAGTTGAGAAATGGTTGTCAAAGTTCTTCAAGTATCTCTTTGTGTATGGATAGAGACCTTCGTTATTCAATTTCTCGACTACTGCTCTCTTTATTTCTAGACTCCTACTCGAGAGGTCCATCATTTTTGAAAGTCTTGCGAAGAACTCTTCTTCGTTCTTGCTCAAATATGCGATTCTCGGAAGGTTGATCGTTACAACTCCAATCGATCCAGTAAATTCGTCTGAGCCGAATAGACCTCCGCCCCTTCTCTTCAATTCTCTCTTGTCAAGCTGAAGCCTGCAGCACATGCTTCTTACATCGTCGGGATCCAAATCAGAGTTGATGAAGTTCTGGAAATACGGGGTACCATATTTGCTGGTAATTTCGAAAAGAAGCTTTGCATCTTCGTCTTCCCAATCGAAGTCTTTCGTAATATTATAGGTTGGTATCGGATACTGGAAGCCCCGGCCGTTAGCATCTCCTTCGTCCAAAACTTCAAGGAAGGCGCGATTTATCATTCGCATCTCTTCCTGACAATCTCCGTATGTGAAGTCCAGGGCCTTCCCACCGACAATTGCAGGCTGTGTCCTCAACTTCGTCGGCACTACCCAGTCCAGCGTGATGTTTGTAAAGGGTGCCTGCGTTCCCCATCTCGAAGGAGTATTTACTCCGAAGACAAAGGACTGGATGTTTTGCTTCACCTCTTTGAGAGAAAGGTTGTCAATTTTCACAAATGGTGCCAAATAAGTGTCGAAAGAAGAGAAAGCCTGAGCGCCTGCCCATTCATTCTGGAGTATTCCGAGGAAGTTTACCATCTGGTTCACCAGGGTTGATAGGTGTTTTGCCGGTGATGAAGAGACTTTTCCTGTCACCCCGCCCAAGCCTTCTTCTATTAATTGCTTAAGACTCCAGCCAGCGCAGTAGCCCGACAACATTGAAAGATCGTGAATGTGAATGTCTCCCTCACGATGAGCATTGCCAATCTGAGGATCGTATATTTCTCTCAGCCAGTAATTGGCAGTTACCGTTCCACTGTTGTGAAGAATCAGCCCGCCTATTGAGTAGGTCACCGTGGAATTTTCGTGAACTCGCCAGTCAAGCATGTCCAGATAGCTATTAACTGTTTTCGAGAAGTCAAGCATCGAGGAATCGAGTTCTCTCAGTTTTTCACGGTGTCGCCTATAAAGAATGTAAGATTTGGCAACATCTGTGAATCCAAGACTTTCAAGCGTTCTTTCCACAGAGTCTTGAATATCTTCGATGTCGATTAGATTATCCGTGGCTTTAGGCTGAAAATCGGCCACAACCCTCAACGCAACCCGCTCAAGTATGTCTTCGTTATAATGGGTTTCAGTTGCATCGAATGCTTTTTTCATAGCGTTGATTATCTTATCTAGATCGAAGCCTACTATGGCCCCGTTTCTCTTTCTCACATTAAGCATCACGATACCTCCATAAATATGATAATGAAATATCCCCACAAATTGTGTCCAAAGTTGATTGTACCACAATATAGTGTTATTTCAAAAATAGAGCCCCTATGATTATCTCAGTAGGGAAGTTTTATTATTTTCTAGGGAAGTGATAACGGCTGTCTAAGCACGAGTTCCTGAGAGACTTTTAGAATTCATAGGAACTTAAGGTTTGAAGAAAGTGAAATGTGTTAAATGTTGGGTTTCTTTATGAAACGGGTAACGTTATTTGTACCAATTCTATTTAACATCGCAACGAAGGCCTCGGCAGTTGCCAGTGCGTCACCTAATGCTCTATGTCTCGATTCAGGTATAATACCCAATCTTGCCAAAAGAATATCAAGGTTGTTTCTCCCATATCTGAAGACGGCCTTTGAGACTTCTATTGTGTCGATAAATTGATTGCGAAGCTTACCCAGTCCACATTTATCACCATAGAAGTTAATGAAGGAAAGATCAAAAGGGGCGTTGTGAATTACCAGTGTTGCGTCTCCAGCAAAAGAATAGAAGCCTCTGAGAACATCGCAAACTGTTGACTTGTCTTTCACGGTCAAGTTGCTTATTCCAGTAAGGGCAGTTATTGCTATTGGAATTATGCATTCGGGATCAATGAGAGAATCAAAGAAGTCATCTCTGCATAGTTCCCAGTTCTTCACACGAACGCCAGCCACCTCGATGAGTTTGGCTCCTCGGTATGGATTCATCCCGGTTGTCTCTGTGTCTATCACTACAAATTCCAAAGGACTTCCCCCTCTTCTCATTCTATAACGAAAGGATCTCTTTCGGAAAGGATGTCAAGTTGGAAGTGCGAAGAAATCAGAAGATCCTTTACGCTTTCTTCCCAGTTTGTGGGCGGTCAATAGAGTATAATTTCTATGAGGTGATCCACAGTGGATGACAAAGTAAACCATTCCGAAGAGGAAATAACGGAACGCTATAGGAGGGCCCTTGAATCAGCGGTTCAGAAAGCACCGATCAGATCGGGCGAGAGGCTTTATCTTACAGATCTCTGGGCCATTACCTCTATTCCCGAAGAAGTCATCGTAGAGACTCTGGGTTCTTCCGAAGTGAAGTTACCCGAAGGAGTATCATGCATTGTTGACGATAGAAGGAAGAAGAAGAGGATAATATATGGGAAACGGGAGCCAAACGAAAAGGGTAGCAATCCTAAGCAGTCCAGAATACAAAAAGTGCAGGGAGAAGATCAGTGAGGGGCTAGATCTGATCGGTTTCGACGAAACTCTCCGGGGAAAGAAGGTTCTTCTGAAAGTCAATCTTCTATCGGCAAGATCACCGGAAAGTTGTGTAACCACGAACCCTTTGTTTGTTAGAGCAGTTGCAGAATTATTTCTTGGAAGAGGAGCAGAGGTGAGTGTTGGGGATTCTCCCGCTAGCGTAAGCACTTCTGTTGCGGGATATGCTTCTGGAATCTCCCAAGTGTGCAAAGAGTTGGGAATACCTCTGCTGGATTTTGATGACCCCGTTCAAATCGTCTTTGACGAGGGGACATACAGGAGTTTCCTTATTTCAAAACCAGTTCTTGAAACTGATCTCCTGATAAATCTGCCTAAGCTCAAGACTCATGCACTAACTCGGGTTACACTAGGGGTGAAGAACCTTTTTGGATGTGTTCCTGGTGCAAAGAAACAGGGCTGGCATTTCAGAGTCAGAAACATGAAGGAGTTTTCGAAGATGCTGTTAGATCTCGCCGTTCATCTGAAGGCAGATCTGACCGTAATTGATGGTATAAATGGGATGGACGGTAACGGTCCCTCGAACGGTAGGATTATCAAACCAGGAATAATTGGGATGTCAAGAGATGTTTTTGCACTGGACGATGCTATAGCGGAATTATTCGGCGTCAACCATTCAAAAGTTCCGATACTGCAAATAGCTAGAGACAGAGGCCTGGTCGGTGACTATGATATAGTTGGTGACGAAGTACACCCTGAGAAACTCCTTCTTCCCGAAACTAACTTCATTGGTGTCTATGGCGCAGCTATACCGAGAAGAATAGTTACGAAATTTCCGAAGATAGATAGAGAAAGATGCAGGAGCTGTCGTGTTTGCGAAAACGCGTGTCCAGCAAAAGCTATTGACATAAACAGATTTGCCATAGACTACAACAAGTGCATAACATGTTACGTCTGTCACGAGCTTTGTCCCGAAGATGCTATTGTTTTTACGAGACGTCTTTTTAAATAGGAGGGGTTTGATGAACTACATTCTTGCTATCGATCAGGGAACAAGTAGCAGCAAAGCGGTCCTTTTTGATCATGAGCTATATCAAGTTGCGGTTGCGCAGGAGGAATTCAAGCAGATCTATCCTAAACCGGGATGGGTGGAACATGATCCTAGAGACATTATTCTCAGTACTATGAGCACAATTGAGAGAGTGGTCTCAGATGCAAGAATTTCATTCAGGGAGATAGCGGCTATAGGTATCACAAATCAGAGGGAGACGGTTGTTGCCTGGGATGCTCTCACGGATCAACCGCTTTACAATGCCATAGTCTGGCAAGATAGAAGAACTGCCGGTAGATGTAAAGAGATAGAAAGCTCTTATGGAGAGTTAATTAGACGGAAGACGGGACTCAAACCGGATCCATATTTTTCCGCCACAAAGATGGAGTGGCTGCTAGAGAATGTACCTGCCGTTAGAGATGCAGCAAATAGGGGAAGATTGAGATTCGGAACGATAGACTCGTGGCTGGTATGGAATCTAACGAGGGAGAATCTTCATGTGTGTGATTTCTCTAATGCGTCTAGAACAATGCTATTTAATATAGAAGAGCTGAAATGGGATAATGATTTGCTCAATCTCTTTGGTGTGAAAGAGGAATATCTGCCAACAGTCGTTGAGTCCTGTAAGCTCCTCGGCCCTTCGATATATGGTCCGAGGATAGGTGGAATGGCTGGAGATCAGCAGGCTTCGCTCTTTGGGCAAACTGCATTTCAGACTGGAGACGCAAAGTGCACTTACGGAACGGGCTCGTTCATTTTGATGAACACAGGGAAAAAGCCAAAGATATCTGAACACGGTTTGCTGACCACTATAGGATGGAAGTCCAAGGAGGAAATTGTCTACGCTGTTGAAGGGTCGATATTTGCTACTGGAGCTTTGATAAGCTGGTTAAAAGACGGACTTGGAATAATCGACAGTCCTTCCGAAACCGAGTCTCTTGCCAGAGAAGTCGCCGATAATGGTGGTGTGTTCTTTTCCGGAGCGCTTACAGGTCTTGGAGCGCCCTACTGGAATTCTTCCGCCAGGGGTATGATGATCGGTTTAACTAGAGGAACGAGGAAGGCTCATATAGTGAGAGCGGTCCTTGAATACATTGCCTTCAGGACAAGGGAAATACTAGATTTGATGGAAGAGGAAACGGGTATTAGATTGAATAAGCTACTCGTGGATGGAGGGGTAACCCGAAACAATTTCCTCATGGAGATGCAGGCAAATGTATTGAACATTCCCGTCGACAGATCTCTCATAAAAGAGACAACAGCGCTTGGAGCGGCAATGCTTGCAGGAATATGTACAGGCTTATGGGATCTCGAGAGTCTTAAGAATAAGAGAATCAGCGAGGTGGTGTTTGAACCATCAGGTGACAGAATGGAGGAAGAGTTCAGAAGGTGGAAAGAGGCGCTGAAGAGATCTATGAATTGGGCGAATTAGATCTGAGGGAATTCGAGAGAATTGCTAAGAAAATAGGAGAGATGCTCGAAGGAGGAGAGACGGTTCTCCTCTTTGGCGACCTTGGAAGCGGGAAGACAACTTTTGTGAAGTCGATGGCCGATGGATTGGGTATCGATCGCGACTACGTTAGAAGTCCGACCTTTAACATTGTCAACTCCTACCCGCGACTATCATCAAGAAAAGAGGACAATGAAAACCCGGTGGAAGTGGAGAGGCCTGGTCTTATTCATGTAGACCTTTACAGGGTTGAAAGCGAAGAAGAGATGTTAGATCTTGCACTTCACGACTTGGTGGACCTGGATACTGTTGTAGCGGTGGAGTGGCCTGAGCTTTATGTCAAGTATGTCTCTCAACCTTACTTGATTGTAAGGTTGGAACACTGCGACGAGTCGACACGAAGCGTGAGAATAGAGCCTCATGGTCGTAAAATGAAGTCACTTTTGAATCGTCTGGTTACGATAATTAATGAAGATGAAAGAAGGGAAGGTGAATAGATGGCTCAGAAATTTGAATTACTGGAAAAGGCGGCCGTTGGTAGCGAACGGAAGATAGAAATTCCGGAAAAGTTGCCAGTGATTCCCACGAGAACAAACATGCTTGTCTATCCTTCGGCAGTTATGCCGTTGTACGTGGGGCGTGAAAAGTCGCTGGCCGCTCTGGAAGAATCAATTGGTAAGTTCAATCAGATGGTCTTTCTCGTATCTCAAAGGGATATTACGAAAGAGGACCCGGAAATTGAAGAGCTTTTCGAGATAGGCACTATTGCCAGAATTGTTCAGCTCATGAAGATGCCCGACGGAAATTACAAGATACTTGTTGAAGGCTTGACAAGAGCAAAGTTGGTTTCAGTTGAAGAAAAGGAAAATTCACTGATTGTCGTGGTCGAAAAACTAAAGGGAAAGGGTAGAAAGAGCAAGATGCTTCAGGCGCTAGTAAGAAAGGTGAAAGAACTTGCGCTTAGGTATGTCTCAATGAGCAGACGTTTTCCCGACGAAGCAATAATGGCTCTAGAAGACACATCTGATGCGGACAAGTTTGGAGATTTCGTTTCCTCGATGATGCCTTTTTCGCTTGAAGAGAAACAGCGGCTTCTCGAGGAGATTGAAGCGAAGGATCGTCTCAACACCCTGATGGAACTACTCACAAGGGAGATAGAAATTCTCTCTCTGGAAGAAGAGCTGGATAAAAGGGTTAAGGAAAAGATCGAGCAAGGACAGAAGGAATACTATCTCAGGGAAAAAATGAGAGCTATTCAAGAGGAATTAGAGGGCGAAGAAGATGAGGAAATAAAAGAGCTTAAGAACAAGGCAGAGTCAGGGGAGCTTCCGCAGGAAGTTAAAGAAAAAGCGGAACAGGAGATATCACGACTTGAGAAGATGTCGCCATACTCTCCGGAAGCGACAGTTGTAAGAACTTATCTTGACTGGTTGTTGAATCTTCCCTGGCAAGAAGAGACCGACGACGAAATAGTGATCAGAGATGTTAGAAAGACTCTTGACAGCAACCACTATGGACTCGACGATGTTAAGGAAAGAATACTCGAGTTTCTTGCTGCCAGGAGATTTTCAAAAAATCTCAGGGCTCCAATTCTATGTCTTGTAGGTCCTCCGGGGGTTGGAAAGACCTCACTTGGAAGGTCGGTCGCTGAAGCAATGGGCAGGAAGTTTGGCAGAATCTCTCTTGGAGGGATGAGAGACGAGGCGGAAATAAGGGGCCATAGGCGTACCTACGTTGGGGCGCTTCCGGGACGAATAATGCAGATGATAAGAAAGCTGAAGACAAGAAATCCGGTAATTGTCCTTGACGAAGTCGATAAAATGGGGATCAGCTTTCAGGGTGATCCGGCCTCCGCTCTTCTTGAAGTGCTTGATCCAGAACAGAACAACAATTTTACCGATCACTTTTTGGAAGTGCCCTTTGATCTTTCGAGAGTGTTGTTCATAACCACTGCTAACGTTCTTTATTCAATTCCTGCTGCGCTCAAGGACAGGATGGAAATAATTGAGATTCCAGGTTATACGGAATCGGAGAAGTATCACATAGCAAGGGATCACATTCTTCCAAAGCTATTGGAAGAGTACAACATGGATTCAAGCAAATTCAGGATAACGCCTGCGGCAGTGAGGGATGTGATAAGAGATTATACAAGAGAGGCAGGAGTCAGAGAGCTCGATAGAAATCTTGCGAAGATAATCAGAAAAGCGACGCTTAAGATTGCAGAAGGCAGCGATTCGATCTCTGTTGGCGTGAATGAACTCGGTGAGTTTCTCGGGGCGCCGCTTTTCAAAGAGAGCGATTTCAGAAAGCATCCCGAGGTTGGTGTCGTGACTGGTCTGGCCTGGACTTCAGTGGGAGGAGAAATCATGTACATAGAGGTCTTGCCCGTTGCAGGAAAGGGAAAGACGATCATTACGGGTCAGTTGGGCGATGTTATGAAGGAGTCGGCACAGATAGCGGCATCGCTGGCCAGAAAGCTCTGCGATGATGAGAGGTTCTCAGAGGTTTTCGAAAAGAAAGACTTCCACATTCATGTTCCGGAAGGAGCCGTTCCAAAAGATGGTCCCAGTGCAGGAATAACTCTCACCACGGCGATTGTCTCTGCCGTTACTGGAAGAAGGGTGAGAAATGATATCGCAATGACGGGGGAGATTACTCTTCGTGGTAAAGTACTGCCGATTGGAGGTCTGAAAGAAAAACTGATGGCAGCTTATCGGGCAAGGATGAAAAAGGTTCTAATCCCGCTGGCCAACAAACGAGATCTCGAAAAAGTCCCCGATGAAATAAAGTCAAAATTGGAGTTCGTCTTTGTCGAGGACATCGGAGAGGTGCTGAAGGAGGCGCTGATCCCCGGTGACGGTAAAGAGCACTGAGCTAGTGAGGACGGTTTTTTCTAAGGGTGAATACCCCCCTCCTCTTAGAAGAGAAATCGCCTTTGCCGGTAGATCTAACGTCGGTAAGTCTTCTCTCCTTAATTCGTTGTTTGGAAGGAAGCTGGCGAAGACGAGCTCGACTCCCGGAAAGACCAGGTCGATCAACTTCTATGGCGTAAATCGAGAGATCTACTTTGTGGACCTGCCCGGTTACGGGTATGCAAAAGCCTCGATGTCAGAGAGAGAGAAATGGAAGAAGTTGATTATCGATTATTTTGAATCAAGAGAAGAGCTCTCCCTCGTCGTTGTTCTTGTCGATATAAGGCATCCGCTGCAGCCGGCCGATATACAGATGCTCGAATGGGTTACATACTATACTATACCTTTTATTCTAGTCCTTACTAAGGCCGACAAGCTCTCAAGGAACCAGCAGATAATAGCCGAGAAGTCAATTAAAGATGAATTGGCTTCACTTGGAGTCTACCCGCCTGTATTTGTCGTGTCGGCGGTCAAAAAGCAGGGAATTGAGGAGTTATTGATTGCGCTTTTATAGATATTCAGGAAAAGGAAAAAAGGCGGGGATTCCCCGCCTTTTGTTTTAATTGCCTGTTATTTGAAGACAGCATAAAGAATAACAAGCGGGCTTATCAAAGAGGCAACGAGTGAGATAACCGTTATTAGCGTGTTAAGCGAGGGCCCGGCGGTGTCTTTGAAGGGATCTCCCACGGTGTCACCAATGACAGCCGCTTTGTGTGCATCGGAACCCTTCCCACCGAAGGCCCCATCCTCGATAAATTTCTTTGAGTTGTCCCACATTCCTCCACTGTTAGACATCAAGAGCGCGTTGAACAATCCGGAGAGGATCGCACCACCCAGGAAACCGCCAAGGGCATGTATTCCACCTATGAATGCCACAAGGAGGGTAATCCCAATCGCTATTAGACTTGGAAGCATTAGCTCCTTCAGAGCTCCGGTTGTTGCTATCTCTACGCATCGAGCATAGTTCGGTTTGGCCGTTCCTTCGCTCAACCCTTTGATCTCTTTGAACTGTCGCCTGATCTCGGCTATCATTCGAAAAGCGTTTTTGCTAACCCCAAGCATGATCATTGCGGAAAAGAGTGCAGGAACGCAAATACCAATCAACAACCCGAGCATCACTAGAGGGTTCATTAGATCAAATGTTATGGTAAAGCCAGTAATTGCTGCAACTCGTTCTTGATAAGTTGCCAGCAGAGCAATAACTGTGAGTCCCGCCGCGCCAATCGCAAAGCCTTTTGTAATTGCCTTCGATGTGTTACCCGCAGCATCTAGTTTGTCCGTCATTGATATGACCTCCTCGCTCAGTCCCGACTGCTCGGAGATCCCCTTGGCATTGTCGACAATAGGCCCGTATGCATCACTAGAAATTACCATTCCTACAATTGCCAACATGGAAACAGCGCTTATCGCAATTCCAAATACTCCGCAAAGCGCAAAGGCAACTCCCGAAGCGACTCCGATTCCCGCAAGCGATGGTAGAAGACTCATTAATCCGTAAGAATAGCCGGTGAGAATGGTTATTGCTGCTCCCGACTGAGAAGCTTGTGCAGTCTTTTTAACGAAACGCCTATCAATAGAAGTGAAGTAGTCGGTAGTAAACCCTATGACAGTACCGGCTACGAGTCCCGCCATTGCAGCACCCCAGTACTTTAGATCGTATGACATAATTAAGGAGATTACTAGGGTGGTCAAAGCAAAAACAGCCGATGTTATGTAGGTACCAAAGTCCAGTGCACGTCCGGGATTCTTCTCCCTTCTAACTCGAACACTGAAGATTCCAACCACCGAAGAGACGATCCCCACCGAAGCGAGAATCAGAGGTAGTACGACCATCTTCACACCCAGGGTTTGTCCCAGAACCATTGCAGCCACTATACTTGCAACATAAGAATCAAATAGATCAGCCCCCATACCAGCGACATCGCCCACATTGTCACCAACGTTGTCCGCAATAACAGCTGGGTTTCTTGGATCATCTTCAGGGATTCCTATTTCCACTTTACCAACTAGGTCGGCGCTAATATCAGCAGTCTTGGTGAAAATACCACCACCGGCCTTTGCAAACAGTGAAAGAATGCTAGCTCCGAAACTGAAACTAAGTAGTATCTCTGGCTTCAAAGTGATAGCGTAAATCAAGCTCACACCGGCAAGTGCTAACCCGACGACGAGAAGGCCCATTACGGAACCACCACGAAAAGCTATTAAAAAGGCCTTACTAAGACCTTCTTTATCTGCTGCCGTAGCAGTTCGAACATTAGCTTTGAGAGCTACTTTCATTCCCAGCAAGCCGGCGATAGCAGAAGAAATCGCCCCAACTATGAAAGCTATCGCTGATGAAAGCCCCAAGAAAATCGCGAGAAGGGCACATATGGCTATCGAAAAGAACATAAGAATTGTGTACTCCTTCCTTAGAAAAGCATTGGCTCCTTCACGTATTGCTTCGCCGATTTCTCTGATACGATCACTTCCAACAGGGTGCTTACTGACCCATTTGAAGAGATAGATACCAAGTAATACTGAAAGGAGTGAAATAACAGCAGCAGAAATTGCAGAGATCATTTCCATACTTGCAAACGCCTCCTCATGGACGAACTACAGTAGGTAATATATCAAAGTGATTCTAGCACTGCAGAGCGAGTAAAGATCATTAAGCTTCAAGAAAGACTTGATTTCACAGTCTCTTTGGGTAATAGTTAAATCGCTCCTAATAGCAATGAATACAGTTAGAATTTGCCTCCAATTATTTTTTTGGTAACGGATCTCTAGGGTCGAGTTCCGTTGTTAATAATTGGTTTGCTGAATGCTCTATTTGAAGCCGTTATTGCATACCTTGAGTCTATTGAATCTGGAAGGGCAAAAGATTTCACGGTCAGCAAAAATACCATTGAATATGGGCCATAAGGTATTTGCATACTGCATAAAGACTAATATGTGTGAGAAGCCAAATCCACGGAAAGCAACATATCTCACATTGTTTGCATGTTCTCTTTCCAAGTACTCCGCGCCAAAACTGCGGAAGTCACCGAGTTGAAAACGTGAATTCCTTCGACTGATCACCAAACTACTGTAGGTTCTTTCTTTAAGTATCAGAAATTTAATTTTTGTCAGGAGAGGCTCTCTCGAATGAAATCCCTGAACTTGTCGGCACTACCACGGGGTCTAAGTTCTAGATTTTCTCGCACCGTTTCGTAAAGCCCGAACTTCATCGAATAACCTTCCTTCCATTCGAAATTATCCATTAAAGACCAGTAGATGTACCCAAACACTCGGGCACCCTTATCCATTGCGTCTCTAAGGCTCTTTAGGGCTGTTTCTATGTATTCCCATCTTCTCTTGTCTGTACCGTCGGCTATACCATTTTCTGTGATCATGATCGGTAATTCATACCTGTTGTAGGCCTTCAGTACTAAGTCTTCAATTCCCTGCGGAAAGAATTCGTAACCCATCTCTGTCTTTTCAAATTCATCTCCGACAACGATCTCGGGAAGCGGTTTTGCATATTTAGCAAACATTCGGGTGTAGTAATTTATTCCGAGGTAATCTAGCTTTGAGGATATCCCCGATACTGCTTCTCCGGTTCCGAGAGGTCTAATCATCTTCCCATTCTTCAGGCTGTCCAGAAAGCTGTAGTTGTAAACCCTGTCAAGATACTTTGACACAATTCTGTCTCCAGGGTGGAACGTTCTCAGAGGAAAGAAAGGCATCATGTTTACTGCCACGCCCACCATAGAGAGGGGATTGGACTCTTTTATGACATCGTACGCCTCACTATGAGCGTAAAGTAGATTTGCAAGAACCCTCATCGCTCTCCCCATGTCTTTGATTTCCGGGGGCCATTCTCCCATGAGGTATGACATTACCGCATAAACATTCGGCTCGTTTATTGTCACCCAGTAATGAATATTCTCACCCATAGATGAGACGATTCTCGAGACGAAACGGCGAAAGTAAGGTAGATTTTCTCTGTCCTCCCAACCCCCAATTTCAGAGAACCACTGGGGAAGCACGAAATGATTGAGAGTGAGAATGGGCTGTACTCCGTTTTCAATTAGCATCGTTACGAAATCTTTATATCTTTCTATTACACTGTCTTCAAATCTGTTGACTTTGGGTTCGATTCTCGCCCACTCAACTGAAAACCTGTACGCATTCACACCCAAAGCCTTTATAGCTTCCAAATCTCTTTCGAGATGCTCCCAACTCCCACAAGCGACATCGGATGTGTCTCCATTTTTCACCTTACCTTGATGTTCCCATGCGTACCAATCAGAAAATACATTGGCCCCTTCTATTTGATGACCGGCCGTTGCAACACCCCACATGAAGCCGTCTGGAAACGAAAGCATATCGGAAACCTCCTAAGTATGTTATGTGTACACTCATATACAATTATAATCATGAAGGTGGGCAAAGTAAAAACTACTGGAAAGATGAGGTTGGTCGCATGAAGATTTCTATTGTAGGCAATGTGAACATAGACCTAAGCGCATTTATAAGCGAAAGCGGGAATAATGAAGAAAACAGGATCAGCGAGATGAGCTTTGCCATCGGAGGAAGCGCCTCGAACACATCAATAATGTTAAGCAGGCTAAGGAAGAGCATCTATCTGCAAGGTGCGGTTGGGAGCGACTTGTTTGGAGAGATGGCGCTTGAATTGCTGAAAAGAGAAGGCCTCAACACCGATTATCTTTTAAAGCTGAATGGAAAGACGGGCTTCTGTTTTTCAGCGATCTCTGAAGATGGACAAAGGCATCTCTTCACGTATAGGGGAGTTAACGAAAAAGCGTACCCGATTGAAGATGGGTTTGACTTCTACCACTTTGGAGGTGTAACTCCCGATCAGATTGAAAGGTTTATAGATAAAACTGGCGAAGTAAGGTTTTCATACAACCCTGGAGGCATAGTCACTTTTGAGAAGACAACTGGAGTTGCGGCTATTGCAGCAAGGTGTGAAGTGCTGTTCGTTAATGAGAGCGAGTGGAATCATCTTGAACATTCGCTCACCGGAGAGCCAAAGGAAATTGTCGTAACTCAAGGAGCGAGAGGATCGAAAATCAAGAACGGCCCAGAAGAAGCTGCTTTTCCGGCGAAGGTAATTGATACAACGGGCGCCGGAGACTCTTTCATTGCAGGATTCTTGCACGCATATCTTTCTGGAAAAGATCCGGTACAATGCTTGAAACTGGGAAATCTACTTGCATCTATGGTAGTATCAAGGCCAGGAGCAAGTCCCGCTTTCACCTACAATGAAGTAAGTGATCTCGCAAATATGTATCACGTATACTTGCATTAGTTGTATATACTTTAATAAATATACTATACTGAATATGATGAAAGTAACTGTGTATATATTTGCATAGATTATGTATGGATTTGTGTTGTTCTATAATAGTTTATACAAAATATTTTGTGTATATAAAGCTTAGGTCAAACATGAACGCTTTCGTGATAGTATATTTGTAGAGGTGATTTAATGCCAGCACAAATTGCATCGGTTGATGTTGTAAGAATACTTGGTAAGCTGAGTGACGATGGAGGGGAGCAATCAAGTAGAAATAGATTCATACGCGAGTATCTTTCAAAGTACGCTTCTCCCGAATCCATCATCAGTGACATCGAGGGCCTACTTGAGGCCTATCCTACATTTGATGGCGATTCTGAGAGTCTCGGAAGAGCTTACGCCGATCTTGTTAATAGACTTGCCGAGCTATCGGGTTTCTCCGTTGACTATGTGAAGTACTCCGGAAGAGAGAAGATAACGGGAATCTGGAAGGTGGGTGAGGCTATTCAGATCAAAGTCGCGGCGATTGTTTGTACTGATTTCGAAGAGGCCAAGGGAGTTGCGAGGAACGCTCTCCTAATTCTTCCCGAAGCGATTGATCTCGGGAGACCGTTTGTTACAGTTGGACGTCTAGGTATGTTGTTTTCAATGATCGAGCAAATCGAGCTTCCGGTTAGTTCAGTAGCGTCGATACTTGTTACAGATGATAACTACGACAAAAGAATATCATCATTTATGGAGTTAATGCTATTAGCTTTCAAAAAGGAGCTGGCAAGAAAACCCCAGATATCGCTTCAAAAAGAGTGGTCTAAAGAAGAACTTGAAGAATTCATTATGGAAAGACTTAAGCTGCCCACCATAGGGATGCTGTTTTCCTTACTCGATTCGCCCATGTTGAGTGAAGACTTGGTAGATAGAATAAACAGTTTCCTGGAGGAAAACGAGAGCGAACTGGTGAAAGGGCCTATGGCACTAGGTGCAATAATGGGTGCTCTTTCGAAACACTACTCCGGGATCAAAGAAGAGCTTGTATTGCGCGAGGGAAAGAGATATCGACTGGCCGACAAATACAGACCTTTAATATCCGAAATTAAAGCACGCTTTGAAAGCGGTGTTCAGGCACGCACGCGTTAAACGGCTCATATTGCTTGTTTCTTCTGGCAAGAATATAAATAGATACGAAAGTGAAGAAAAATTCAACACAGGGCATTTTAAGAGGTATCGCGCTGTAACCCCTATTGAATGGAGCTTACACGCGTAGCATTGAAGAAAGCCATGTGCTATAATACGAAATATGAGTCATAATGACTATTATGACTCATATTTATGATAATCTGGGGGTTGAAAATGGACTTTTCCGAAGCAGTTGAGAGATTCAAAGAGAACATGGAATTTGTGAGAAATATGTCTTCCAACACAGTTGCCGCTTATCTTTCCGATCTCCATCATTTCGAGCTCTTTCTTAATGAGCGTGGAATTGACTACAAGTCGGTGAAGAGAAAAGACATCGAGCTGTTCGTTAAAGAGTATTCTCAGGGGAAGTATTCGAGGAAGAGACCTTCTGCAACTACCGTGGCCAGAAATCTTTCGACGATCCGGTCATTCTACACGTTTCTCTACATAAGTGGAACGGTAAGTAAGGTTCCGACCGAGCTGATCAAGAATCCGAAGACACGGCGTAGAATCCCTGATTACATAACGCATGATGAGGTCATGGAGATCCTTTCTTCCTTCAGAAGTACCAACCTGGGCAAAAGAAACAAGGCTATAGTTGCAATAATGTACTTCTGTGGATTGAGGGTAAGCGAAGTGTGCAAATTGAGGCTCGGGGATCTCAGAATGGGCAATTCGCCGGCGGTGAGGATCATGAGCGGAAAGGGGAACAGAGATAGAGAAGTACCGATGAACGACCAGGTTCTCTCCATTGTGAAGGAGTATCTCCAAATAAGAAGAGAGTTTCCCATGAGTGAGTATGAAGACCACGTCTTTATAGGGACACGGGGAGAGCCAATGGCAAGAAACGTAATTCCAAAAGTACTAAATACACAAGTAAAATATGTATATCCTGAAAAACGAGTACATCCACATTTATTTCGACATAGTTTTGCTACACAACTTCTACAAAAAGGTGCAAGTATAAAGATTGTACAAGAATTGCTGGGACATGCAAATCTTAGCACTACTAGTATATATTTGCATATTACAGATAAAGAGAAGAGAGCAGCTGTACAATTGCTATCGGACTGATTTGCGAGTGAATATTGTGGAGTTGTTGTATGATAGATATTCACAATCACACTACGTATTCCGATGGCAGGAATACCGTGGAAGAGGTAATACAATCGGCATTGAAGGAAGGTCTTCAGATAGTCGGAATCTCCGATCACTTTGATCCATATGTAGCCCAAGAGGTCTGCCTTCAGCCCGAAGAAGTAAGCGTGTATCTAAAAGAGATAAGAACTTTAAGCGAAAAGTATCCAATAAAGGTTCTTGCCGGGCTTGAGCTTGGCCTGCAATCGGAAGGAATTCTCTGGCCCGGTGAAGAAATGGACTATTTCATCTACTCTGTTCACACCGTTCCAGGGAGACCCGATCTCAAGACCCTTGAAAACCCTTGGGATATATACCTTCAAGAGGCTATCAGTGCGGTAGATCTCATTGACAGACCTGGCTTTTTTGGTCACCTTGATTTTCTGCGAAGGCATATCCCGAAAGCAAAGCCTCCCAAACCTGGGCAGCTTATGGATACGCTTCTGATGAAGCTTGTATCGAATCACGTTGGACTCGAGTTGAACACCTCTGGCTGGATGTACGGAATTGGGGACCCTTCTCCCCAGCCATGGGTAATAGAGAGATATATAGACCTGGGGGGCCGCTTTGTTACGGTAGGTTCAGACTCGCACAGGGCCTCACAGATCGGAAATTTCACTGTGAAAGCGCTTTCTTTGCTTAGGCAAATGGGGATTAAAGAAGTGTTTTATTGTGAGAATGGTAGTTATATTCCCGTTCCGATAATGGAGGCAAAATGAGTGAAAAGAGGTTCGAAGGTTTTTCCGGCGAGACACTTTCATTTTTGATAGATCTCGGGATTAACAACAACCGATCATGGATGGAAAGAAACAGGGATCGATACCGTATAGAACTGTTGGAGCCATTCAGAGCTCTTGTAAAGCAGCTAGGCCCTTCCATGGAGAGAATCGATCCATTTATAGACGTTAGACCACAGGTGGGAAAGACTATTAGCAGGATCAGCAGAGATGCGAGACGTAACAAGGGAAAACCACCATACCGAACTAATATGTGGTTCACTTTCAGAGTTCCAGGACCCGACTGGAAAGACTCTCCTGGGTTCTTTTTCGAGCTTTTTCCAGACTGGTACCGGTACGGAATGGGTTTTTATCTGCCTTCCCGGGCGACAATGGTTAAGCTTTCTGAAGAGATCGAGAAAAACCCTGTAAGGTTTGTTGAAAAGACAGAGGTTCTGAGAGATAGCGAATTTTCTGTCTTCGGTGAGAAATACAAGAGAAGGAGGAATAGGAAGGGAGTGTCTGACAGCCTTTCCGAATGGCTTCAGTATCGAGATTTCTACATCGCCTCTAATCACGAAATCGATGAGATTCTTCTATCCTCCAGACTTGTCGGTCACCTTGAGGCGCCCTTTTCCGCGCTATCGGAGCTTTACGAATATTTCTGGGAGTTGAAAATGAGAGATGCCTAAAGCTTAGAGTAGGGAGCATTATCTAAAGGTTCTCGCAAAGATGCTTCAAGATTCTCTTTGATGCAGTACCGTCTCCAAACGGATTTTTTGCGTTTGCCATTCGCCTGTATTCATCAGAATCTCTTAGAAGTTTGACTGTCTCATTGAAGACGAAATCTCTGTCTGTTCCAACGAGCTTCGCGGTTCCTGCCTTTATGGCTTCCGGTCGTTCCGTCGTTTTTCTTAGTACCAAAGTTGGTTTCCCCAGAGCTGGAGCCTCTTCCTGAATCCCGCCGGAGTCGGTCAGTATTATCCTCGCCTTTTCCATCAACGATACGAAAGGGAGATAATCGAGTGGATCCGTTAAGACGATTCTGTCATGTTTCTCCAGCTCAGGATAAACAACCTCTCTTACGGCGGGATTCAAGTGAACGGGAAATACAACTTTCATCTTCGGAAATTCTTTAAGTATGTCCTTTATTGCTTTCATGACCTGTCGCATCGGCTCGCCCCAGTTTTCTCTTCTATGCATGGTTACCAGTATGTACTCATCTTCCTCTACACCGAGTGCTTCTCTAAAACTCGAAGTGAGTACGGATCGATTCTCCGTTACCCAGAGCAAGGCATCAATCACGGTGTTGCCAGTTACCAGTAGTTTGTTTTCAGGAACTCCTTCTTTCAGAAGGTTGTTCTTCGCATTTTCAGTGGGGGGATAGTGGAATGATGAGATGACTCCGTTTAGCCTTCTGTTAATCTCTTCAGGAAAGGGGTCATATATGTTTTCGGTTCTGAGTCCTGCTTCAACGTGACCTACGGGAATCTTGTGATAGAAGGAGACAAGTGCTCCTGCAAACGTAGAAGTTGTGTCGCCCTGAACCAGAGTCGCATCGAAGACGTTCTCTGAGTAAATCTCTTCGAGTTTGCTTATCAACCTTGAAGTAAGGCCTGCCAGTGACTGTCTCTCCTGCATTATGTTTAAGTCAAAATCCGCTTCTATGCCAAATAAGGATAAAACTTGATCGAGCATCTCTCTGTGCTGTGCCGTTGCTATAACTACCGGTCTAATTGGTGAATTCTTCAGAGCAAGATACACAGGGGCCATCTTCACAGCTTCAGGTCTCGTCCCGAAAATTAGCGCTACCTTTTTCATCTTCTTCAGCCGTCTGGCCGTTCCCTCCTTCTTTCCATTCACAAAAGCCATGTTCAGTATATCACAGTTTCCCGACTCAACATCTTAGAGAGTATCGACGAGCACAAGCTGCTCACCGACACATTTCATGTATTATAATCTTGTCTGGAGGTCTCTATGACGGCAAGCACTGTGAGAAGCACCGCTATCTTTGCCATAGCAACTATGTTATCCAGATTAACGGGTCTCGCGAGAGACTCCCTCTTTGCAAACTACTTTGGTACTTCTGCTCAATATGATGCATATCTTGTGGCAATAATGATCCCCTTCTTCCTTAGAAAGATATTCGCAGACGGCGCCTTGACCATGGCATTTGTTCCGGTTTTCAACGAAAAGCTCAAGATTTCAAGAGAAAGGGCCTTTGTCTTTGCTTCTACTGTCATTGTCTTTGTAGTGATTGTTGCTGGATCGATTTCCGCCGGAGGGATGGTTTTTTCAGAGGGGGTAGCCTCAGTATTTGCCGGGGGTTTCGATAAGGATGCATTGGACCTGACATCGAGATTAATTCGAATCTCCTTTCCATTCATAGCGCTTGTTTCTCTATGGGCAGTTTACTGCGGAGTTCTCAACAGTCTCGATGCTTTCTTCATTGCGGCGGTTTCTCCAATGTTCATAAATCTCTCAACTATCGCAGGGATTCTGCTTTCAGAAAGGTTTTCGCCACCAATTGTCGGACCGACTATAGGTTTCCTGGCTGGCGGGGTAATCCAATTGGTTGTTGTAGCTCTGGCGGCCAAATCGAAGGGCTTTGTCTTCAAACCGGGATACAGCAAAAGTGATGTAAGGGAGTTCCTTATTCTTTTCCTTTTTTCGGCCGTATCTCCGGCTATAAACGAAATCAATTCCTTTGTAGATGTAAGAGTATCCACTGAACTGGGTCGAGGCGCAGTCTCTAGCCTGGGGTATGCTCAGAGGCTTTATCAACTTCCACTGGGCGTCTTCGCCGTTGCTGTCGCCACTGTAGCACTTCCAAGATTATCGAAACTCTCCGGTTCCGATGCGCGAGACCGTTTCAGGAAGGCTCTGTGGGACTCATTGACTGTGCTCGCCTTTCTTATCATACCTTCGACTCTGGGTCTTCTGGTCCTGGGTGAAGGAATAGTTCGGATTCTCTTTGAGAGGGGTTCTTTTACACCATCCGATACTGCGTTTACCACGTCTCTTCTTTACGGATATACTCTGGGATTGCCTTTCTATGGATCGTATGGGGTTTTATCAAGGGCTTACTATGCGAGAAAGAGTCCCAGAACTCCGACTATCATCTCCGCAATCATGGTAAGCGTCAATGTAGCACTAGATATTCTGCTTGGTTTTACAATTGGGCCGCTTGGCGTTGCATTGGCAACAAGTGTGGCCGGAATCGTTGGCACAGTTACCGTTTCGGTTGCACTGTTTAGGTGGAGCGGATACGACAGAGAAAAGATTATTGCCATTTTGAAGATAATACTTGCTTCGCTTGTCATGTCATGCGTCATGATTGTTGGGAGGACTTTATTTGGAACCGGATTCATTTCGACTTCGTTGACTCTTGTTGCAGGAATAATAGTGTATTTTCTTTCGGCAAGGATACTTCGTGTTGGGAATCTCTTCAAATTGAGAGATCTCTTGCGGAACAAAAAAAGCAGTTCTCAATAAATAGTCAACGCAACGGGTTTGTATTCCATCTTTTCACAGTAAAAGACCTCCTTGAATCCAATGCTTTTCAGCAGAAGTAATGCGTCGGAAACGTGACTACCTACGTCCTCCCTTCTATGAGAATCTGAACCTATTGTCACAAACTTCCCTCCACAGAGAAAGTACTTCTCCACAATCCAGCGTTGCGGTGAAGGTTCTTTGTAAGGATAACGCCAACCCGATGTGTTTATCTCAATTCCGATACCGGCTCTTATGAGCTTCCTCAGTAATTCGCAAAGAAGTTCCTCGTTGTCAAGAGCTTTATGACCGGGAAGATATCTTCTGAGAAAATCGATGTGACCGAAAAAACCCGGTCTGTCGATACCGGAAATCGCCTCGATTGCCTCTTCCAGATAAAGCGTCCAAACGTCCCCGGAAGTCAGGTCTTTAATTCCGGGAATTCCGTGAACCGAGTAAATGAAGTAATCAAAGTCACCTTCAGGTAAGGTCTTTGCGCATGACTGAAGCCCGACTTCTAGACCCGCCAGAACCTTGATAACTGAATTCTCTTTCATGCGAGAAAGGCTCCTCAAATAGATTTCAGGATCTTTCATCCTGTAGCTATCAGGGAAGGAATCGTCAAGATCATCATGGTCGGAGATTCCTATAACTTTCAGTCCTTTAAGAATTGCTTCCTCAACGATTTCCTCCACAGGTGTCTGACTGTCAGGGGAAAAGGAGCTGTGGTTATGCAGATCTACAGACACTTCTCAGTCACAGTCACATAGAACTTTTAGAAGCTCAGCTCGCAAAGTGCTTTCGATCCTTCCTCTAAAAGCAGCCAACGTTAAGGGTAGTTTTCCTGATAGCGTAACAGTAGAATCGGCAAACTTCACAGAACCTTCTGTCTTCATTCCGGCCGCCTTCAACCTGAATCTCAGGGAGTCGTCTTCCCAGGTCGAGTCAAGGGCGAACTTCCCTTCATATTCACTCTTCAGCTCTTCGATTTTCTTATTCAATCTCTTTATTGCCTCTTCAATTCCGAGTGTGTGCTCGATGATAACGGAAAGTTCTTTCAAATGAATCACCTCTCTCAATTGTATAGTAAAGAGGAAGCCGGTAGTATAAGCGGTCTCATGGTAAAATTTTGACGGAGGTTTAGAAATGAAAAAGATCTACTTAGTCATTGATACAGAAACAACTGGATCCAGTCCCCTTGAAGGGGATAGGATTCTTGAGATTGCAGCTATTCCGGTCTATGGAAACAAGATCTTGCACAATCTATCATTTCAGTCGCTCGTGAATCCGCTTGTAATGATTCCGGCGCAGATTACAGGCATTCACGGGCTGAAAAATGAGGATGTGTTAGATGAACCGACAATGGCAGAGGTCTTCCCAAGATTCCGAAATTACGTTGGAGGAGCCACGATTGTAGGTCATAACATCGTTAATGACATGACTTTTTTTGATATTGCATCGAAAGAAACCGGAATACTGCCCTTAGCAAATAACTACATTGACACTATTGACATAGCTCATGAAGTCTTTTCCGAAGGGCCTTATGGTCTTAAGAGCATTGCGAAGAGGTTGAGAATAAGAGATGTTCCGACTCACAGGGCGATGGACGATGCCAGGGTAACAGCAAAAGTCTTTCTGGCATTGGCAAGAAGACTCGGGGGCATATCTCAAATGGTCAAATACGAAAAGAAGTGGAGGGGTTAAGTTTGATAAAAGACTTTATACTCGATACCAATGTTCTTGTTCATGATCCATACTGTTTTGACAATTTTGAGGACAACAATCTAATCATTCCATTTCCCGTTCTTGAAGAGATAGACAAGCTGAAAAAAAACTCGGGATCTGTTGGCCAGAATGCTAGAAAAGTCAACAGGTTTCTCGATTCGTTGAGATCTAAGGGCAGACTGACCGAGGGTGTTAGGCTGGAGTCGGGCGGCACGCTGAGAATAGCAGTCTTCAATGAATTCAAGAGCCAGCTTCCGCCTTTTGCAGCAAGCGGGTACAAGGATAACGCTATCCTTCTATATATGAAAGAACTTGAACTCGTAGATAAACTTCCTGTGATACTTGTCAGTAAGGATATCAACATGCGAGTCAAAGCCGACATAATGGGGATGAAGGCTGAAGACTACCTTCACGATAAAGTTGAAATCGACGACAAGCTCTCAGGAGTTCACACGTTTGACGACTCAGCCCTTAGAGACAAGTTCATAGATAGGGACGAGCTTTCGGTGGATGAACTCTCCGATTCCGTTGGGGCAAATGAATTTGTTGACTTCGGAAAGGGAATATTCGGAAGGGTAACTCCCGACGGCGAAATGATAGTTCCTCTTGAAGTCACAATGGATACAAGCAACTGGGGGATAAAGCCCAGAAATTACGAACAGATGATGGCCATGGAACTGCTTTTGGACGATAGGGTGAGGGTCGTCTTTATACCAGGAATTGCCGGAACTGGTAAGACGCTGATTTCGCTTGCTTGTGGTCTGAGGAAGGTTGTAGATGAAAAGAAGTATGAGAGATTGCTTGTTGCAAGGCCTATTATCCCGATGGGACAGGATATAGGTTATCTTCCTGGCTCGATGGAGGAGAAGATAGATCCATGGATGACTCCAATTTACGACAATCTCTATTTGTTGTTCAGCAATCGCCATATGGACATGGACTCATTCTTGAAGAAGAGAGAACAATTGGAAGTTGAGGTCCTAAGTTATATTAGGGGGAGGTCAATACCTAACCAGTACTTCATAATTGATGAGGCTCAGAACCTTTCTCCGCATGAAATCAAGACGATTATAACGAGGGTGGGGGAGAATACCAAGATCGTCGTTATCGGTGATCCCTACCAGATAGATAATTCCTATCTCGATGCTTACAGCAATGGCTTGACATATGCGGCGTCAAGATTTAGGGACAAAGAACTCGCAGGCCACATCACTCTGATGAAAGGTGAGCGATCAGAACTTGCAAGTCTGGCCGCAGATTTGCTATGAGGTTTATGTATGGGTGAGATATTGGAATATGATCTCTTCGTAAAAATCAGGCCAGAGGACATTCATGTGCTTTGTTATATTGCCGAGGCAGAAGACAATCTGATGAACATCAGGCATGTTACTGACGAAGGACTACTTAAGATAATCGTCCCCGCCGATCTGCTGGAGGAAGTCAAGAGTTTTCTTCAAAGCATTAAGAACCGTATTGAACTGGAAGTGGTGGAGATTCGTGCGAATCCTGGACATACTTGATAACGCAGTACCGAACGAAAAGGCAGAAAACGTAAGAGAGATAGACTACGAGAGGCTCCGAAAACTCGGTTACAGTACGATTCTCTTCGATTATGACAACACAATTGCTGTATGGAGAGAACCTTTCGACATGAGGAACAAGCCCGTTATAGATAGCTTGATTTCATCTGGAATGAAGGTTGGAGTCGTTACTAACGGACCACAGTCGAGAGTCAAGAACCTGAAGGATCTCTTCGGAGAAGACCTGAAAGTGTATCACTCGATGAGGAAACCCGGGACAAAGGAGCTGAGGAAAGTTCTCAGCGAGATGAAATCGAGACCCGAAAAGACAGTAATAATTGGCGATCTTTTCTTCACGGATATAATTGCGGGAAATAGAATGGGTATGTACTCAATTCTGGTATCCCCTTTGGTGGATATCAGCCATAAATGGTATAAGAGACTTCTGGGGAAGGTCACAATTGCGGCCTATCTCGTTTTTTTCTTCACTGTTGGTTGGATATTCAGAACCGGAAGACTAGCAACGCCCCACCTTTTCGCAACGACCGTTATGGATATTGATTTTGATTCACTTAAAGATTCTGGTTATAGACTGATAATATTCGATTTTGACAACACCCTCGAAAAGTGGGGAGCTACCAGCGTTTCGAAGGAGAAACGATTGCTGATAAGCAGAGTAGAGCGGCTTGGCCTTGAAGTGGTTTTGATTTCAAACGGGAAATCAAATAGACTTGGAAAAATCGAAAGAGAACTTGGTAAGACAAAGGTTATTAGTCGGGCAAGAAAACCTTTTACATTCAAAGCAAAACGTGTATTGAAAGATTTCGGTATACCTCCATACAAGACGGTAATTGTTGGTGATCAGCTATTCACAGATATCATCATGGGGAACTTATTGGGTGCTTATACGGTTAAGGTAGAACCGATTTCCGACAGGGAGTTCTTCTGGACGAAGCTTGTGAGAAGAGTAGAGAGTCTCATATTGAGCAAGATGAGGAAGCATCCCGAAGTGGAGGCGTTGGATAGATGAAGTGTGGTGGTTGCGGTGCTGAGCTCCAGCATGATGACCCAGCCGGTTTAGGTTACATATCCAGATCGGTCATGGAATCCAGGCTTCAGTCGGGGAAACAAGTACTGTGTCGTAGATGTTTTTTGATCAAACACTATGGTTCTCTTTCTGAAGACGATAGAGTCGTTCATTCAATCGACAACCTAAAAGAATACCTCGATCTTGCGCAAGATGTTATCTACGTCATTGATATTTCAGATTTCGACGGGACCTGTAGAAGAGATATCTTGAGACTCCTGAAGGAGCACACCGTTCACTACATACTGAACAAGATAGATCTTCTGCCTAGGGAGGTTAAAATCGACGAGATAAGAGACTGGGCGGCCAGTATGCTTAAAGTACCTAAGGAAACCGTTAGACCCGTTTCTGTGCTGAAAAATCATGGTCTTAAATCACTCTTCTCTTATTTGAAATCGGCTTCCGAGGAGTTTGTCTCCGTAGGAGTGACAAATGTTGGGAAATCCTCTATTCTTAATGGTCTTATACAGTCTGAAGAACTTACAGTGAGCCGATTCCCTGGAACGACTGTGAAGGTAGCTTCTAAGAAAGTCGGCGGCTCCGCATTCACCGTTTATGACACGCCCGGAATCTTCACAAAGGACAGGATAACAGACCTTCTGAGTGTAGAAGATCAAAGCAGATTCCTTCCACGCAAGAAGCTTAACAAATCGACGATTCAGTTTCACGATGTTCGTACAGTTTTTCTTGGTGGATTTGTTAGGTTAGATGTAAAAAATGAGAGCGATCCGGTCGGGATATTCCATGTCTTTGTTCCTGAAAGTGTAACAGTGCACGAGACTAATTCCGATACGGGAAACGAAGAGTGGGACAGATGGTATGGAGGAATCTTGAAACCTCCTTTTTCGGAGTCGATTCGAAGCAATTACAAATGGAAAAGCGAAAGATTCAGACTTATAACCGGTCAAGAGCTTCATATATTCGGAATGGGATGGATAAATGTGGCAAAAGGTCCTCTGACGATCGCTGTAACTACCCCAGAGGGTGTTGCCACAAAAGTAAGAAAGGGACTTATTGGCGCGAAAAAATTCAAGAAGCAGAAATAACTGGAGGTGTTTTTGTGAAACTCAAGCAACCGGCAATCAAGACAGGCGTTTCAAACCGTCATCTTCATCTTAGTGCAGCAGATATCGAGAGTCTTTTCGGCAAGGGTCATGAGCTTACTCCAGTCAAGGATCTTGGACAACCTGGCCAGTTTGCATGTGATGAAAAAGTGATTCTCGTGGGTCCCAAAGGTGCGATCACAGGAGTAAGAGTTCTTGGACCTGCCAGAAAGGCAACTCAGATAGAGGTATCTAGAACGGATTCCTTTACTCTTGGCATAAAGCCACCAATTAAGGATTCCGGCGACCATACGGATACGCCCGGTCTCACGATTGTCGGTCCTAAAGGAACGGTAGTGCTGAATTCTGGAGTAATGCTGGCTAAGAGGCACATACACATGACGCCTGAGGACGCCGAAATCTTTGGTGTTAAGGACAAGGATATCGTTATGGTGTACGCTAAAGGTTCCGGAACGAGGAAAGTAGTATTCGACGATGTTCTAGTTAGAGTTCATTCCAGTTACGCTCTGGAGTTTCATGTAGATGTAGACGAAGCAAATGCGGCCATTCTCAACAACGACGATCCGGTATACATTGTTGAGGAGCTTTAAGTGATTTATCTGGGGACGAGCGGATACTCATTCCCCGACTGGGTGGGTACTGCTTATCCAGCGGAGATAAGCTCTTCTCAGATGCTGAGATACTATCACTCTGTTTGGAGATTCAACTCAGTTGAACTAAATTTTACTTATTATAGAATGCCAACATATAAGACAGTTACTGGAATGATTAGAAAGATACCTGGTGAGATGATCTTTGCAGTAAAAGCGCCGGGAAGAGTGACTCATGAGATATGGAAGAACGGTCTCAACGAGCTAGAAGAGATCTCGGATGAGTTCTATAATGCTCTTTTTCCAATGAAAGAAGAGGGAAGATTGGGCCCGTTGCTTTTTCAGTTTCCCTGGTCCTTCAAGAACAACAAAGAGAATATGTCTTACATTAAAGCAGTCGCAAAGACTTTCAGTTCAGATAAGAATTTGCTCGCTTTCGAATTCAGGCACGAGAGCTGGGCAGCTGAAGAGGTCTTCGAAACCATTGACAGATTGGGTGTGGTACCTGTAACCGTTGACGAACCTTCATTTGGTGGATTGTTTCCATATCTTCCGAGATCAGGTTCCAGGGGTGCTTATTTCAGGTTTCACGGGAGAAATCCCGATTGGTTCAACAGCAAGGGCAGTGAGAGGTACAACTACGATTACCCGAAAACTGATTTGAGACGTTTTGCACTCGATGTGCTAGAATTTCATAAGCATGATCTACCGGTCTATGTATTCTTTAATAATTGCTACATGGGAAGAGCAGTTCACAACGCTCTCCTGATGAGAGACATCTTAGGAGGTGCCTGAATAAAGAATGACCTTTTCTGATTACATAAATGTGGTTCTCAGAATGATAGCTGAGGGAAACGAAACTCATGAGATCTATGAACAGCTTCAGAAACTTGGCTTGAGGGAAGTTGAGATCACCGAGGTCTATAATGCCGTTATTAGCATGATTACTTCCGGTTCTGAATCAACGGAAGTCATCTTGGACGGTTATTACGACCCAAGGAAAAGAGTCTTCCTTGATGAAGAGCTGAAAGCGATAATTAGCGTTCCAGGTCTGTATAAATCTCTTTTGTGGGGAGATATTTCCCCCGGTGATTTTGAGAGAACATTAAGCGATTTTTCTTCCTACAGTTGAAAAACCCGCCATTAGGCGGGTTCCCTCTACGTAATCCATTTTGCAACAGGTATGAAGTATCTGTGAGGTAGTCTTTCGGGGTTGGGAATTACTCTAACAGTGTATGCAAGCTGCCCTTCTTCAGCTACGGTGAATTTGCCTCCATAGACATATTCGCCGTGAACATCTTCCTTAACTAACTTCATGGGGTAAAGACTAAACCCGTCCATTTCTCCTTCGTCATTCATCTTTGCCACGAAGATCTCGACCTGAACCTCAGAAGGATCCATAGTACCGAGATATATGTTCGCTGAAACAGAAATCTCCTGTCCTACCTTAACGGACTTTGCAGAAGTCTCACCTATCATATTGGGCTTGATTCTTATGGCATTCCAGCTTGAACTGAATTTGTCTTTCCAGATGGCAACACTCTTCGCGAGTTTGAAATCATCTTTTTCGACTTCTTTGGAAAGATCGGCGACTGGGAAATATAGATCCTCAGCATAGTCTGCGATCATCCTGTGAGTATTGAATTTGCTTCCGATTTCTTTGATAGAGTTTTTCATTCTCTTTGCCCACTCTTTGGCAACTCCCTTTTCGTCTCTAGAGTAGTAAAGGGGAATTATCTCCTTTTCAAGTGAGCTGTAAATGGAAACGGAATCAATTCTATCCTGAAGCTCGTGGTCCTTGTAATCTCTATTGTCGCCGATGGCCCAGCCGTTTACTCCGTTGAAGCCTTCTACCCACCAGCCGTCTAGAACACTGAAATTCAGAACTCCATTCATACCAGCCTTCTCACCACTGGTTCCACTAGCTTCATGAGGTCTTCTCGGTGTATTGAGCCATACATCGACACCGCTCACCAAGTGTCGAGCTATGTTCATGTCGTAATTTTCGACTATAATGATTCGACTTTTGAATTCAGGAGTCCTGGAAATTTCATAAAGCTTTCTTATCAGTTCCTTTCCAGGGTCGTCTGCAGGATGAGCCTTCCCGGCAAAGACAAACTGAACCGGTCTTTCAGAGTTCGTTATTATCGACTTCAGCCTGTTGATATCCTTGAAAATTAACGTCGCCCTCTTATATGTGGCAAATCTCCTTGCGAATCCAATCGTAAGAACATCCTCGGGAAGAGCTTCTTCGACTTCCATAAGATCTTCAATGGTTTCGCCAAGTCTCATTCTTTGCCTCTTGAGCCTACCTTGGAGAAAGTTTCTGGCCCTGGATTTTAGCGACATATGCAATTTCCAGATCTCCTCTTCGGGTATTTTGTCCACTGCCTCCCAGATTTCGGGGTCGTACACTTTTTCGTGCCAACCGACAGGCAAATATCTGTCAAGAAGTTTGACCAGATCTGGGTTCAGCCAGGTCCAGATATGTACTCCGTTTGTAACATGAGATATTGGGACCTCGACAGCCGGCAGGTCGGGGTAGATATGATTCCAAAGGTTTCTGCTTACCCTTCCGTGAAGTTTGCTGACTCCATTAGCTAGAGCGGACAATCTAAGGGCTAGAACGGTCATACTGTATTGCTGGCCTCCGCCCGGAAGTCTTTCAATCCCGAGATTTATGAATTCATCTCTCTCGGCTCTTATTGTGCTCCAGAAATCGCGGAAGTATTTGTCGATTATCTCGAGGCTGAACGTGTCATTTCCGGCGGGCACAGGAGTGTGAGTGGTAAAGACGTTGCCTGATTTGACAATCATTGAAGCTGTGGATAAATCTATCGAATTCTTCTGAACCAGCTCTCTGATTCTCTCGAGAGAAAGGAAGGCCGCATGCCCTTCATTCATGTGCCAAACATTCGGCGAATAATTGAGCATTCTGAGAGCCCTCACTCCGCCGATGCCAAGGAGAATCTCTTGTTTTATCCTAGTTTCCCGGTCACCGCCATAGAGTGTAGCAGTTATGTTTCTGTCTTCCGGCTCGTTTTGGGGAATGTCTGTATCAAGTAGATAGAGAGATGTTCTTCCCACGGCTGTCTTCCAGATTTTCGCCCAGACTTTCCTGCCTGGAAAGTCGATGTTAACAAATATCTCATCTCCCGAGTCATCCTGTGCGGGAACTACGGGGAAGTCTTCAAATTCATAAGAGTGGTATATGTTCTGTTGCCAGCCCGACTCGTCGATTCTCTGTTCGAAATAACCGTTCCTGTATAAAAGACCGACGGCAACGAAGTTCAGTCCCATATCACTGGCAGTCTTCAAGTGATCTCCAGCAAGAATCCCAAGACCCCCGGAGTAGATCGGGAAAGATTCATGGAAGCCATATTCGGCACAGAAATACGCGATACATTGTTCCTTTCTGTCCGGATGTTCTCTATCCATCCAGGTATCTTTCCCACCCATATATTCATCAAACTCTCCTACAACACTTTCATACATCTCAATAAATGGTTTGTCTTCGGAAAGCTCATAAAGTCTGGTTTGACTTATCCTTCGAAGAAGCCTTATGGGACTCCTTCTTTCCTGATACCACATTTCTGGATCCATGTATTTGAACATCTGTTGAGCGCGGTAGTTCCAACTCCACCAAAGGTTCTTTGAAAGTTCTTCAAGTCTTCTTAGCTTCTCCGGTAATCGTGGTACTGCCATCACTCTTTCGAGGAAGTACATAGCAATAACCTCCTAATTCTGGCAATTCTGTCCAATTATACCTTTTTATGCAAGTCTGTGCTTTCCTACTATCATTTCGCTCGCCATTTCTACGAATTGCTAGCAGAGCTACAAAAAAGGGAGCCTAGCTCCCTTAATTCTATCTAACTTTCGCTCTTCCATTATGGTCTTTTACGGATACCTCTTTTCTTGTCGAGTCTTCTCTTATAGGCAGAAATCTTCTCGCCGCTATCTCTCATGAACTTGGCTAGTTTCTTCTCGAAATCCTGGCTTGTAGGCGCCTCTTCTGAACCTTTGCCTTTCAAATCCTTTATAGACAGCTCCCACTTTCCGTCTTTCGTAGTTCCGAGAACCTTTGCTTCCACTTTCTGACCAACTTTGAGATAGTCTTCAATGTTCTTCACGTACTCCCTTGCGACTTTTGAAATGTGGATGAAACCCTCTTCTCCGCCTTCAAGATTTACGTACGCTCCAAATTTCTTAACAGAAGTCACACTTCCCTCAACAACGGTACCCACTTTCACACTCACATGACTAACCTCCAATTGACTATATACTTGAGTTTGCGCAAAACGCTTGCTCAGTAATTGTCTCCGTATTTGTTTCTGAACTTCTGTACTCTTCCCTCAGTGTCGAGAATCATAGAAGACGCATCTCCGCGGAAGAAGGGATGGCAGCTCGAGCAAAGGTCGATCTTGATATTTTCCTTTGTTGAATAAAACTTGTGCTCCGCGCCACACGTACACTTTACAGTCACTAGCTTCATCTCAGGGTGCATTTCTTTTTTCATCGGGGCTTCACCTCTTCATGTTGTAATTTGCACAGAATTCATTATATCATAGAGAGGAAAGCGTGTCAAAGACTTAATTATGGCTGAATGCTGTACTGGAACGGTGAGTAATGATGACTGACGATATATTGAACTTTGTGAAAGAGGCCGCTTCTTCCCAAGGATTTTACGCCTTTTATAGTAACAGAAAGGAGCGTGTCGAGAGTTTAAATAGGGCTCTAAAGAGAAGCCCTGTAAGTAGTACAACGATTGCAAAAATCCAAAGGAGAATAAGCGGATTGGCCCATCTCTCTTATGAAGAGATCGAATTTTCGATCGACATACTCCGCGAAAGAGACAGGGCACCCGAAGATAGGGTTGAATATGCTTCTACACTGTCCAAAGCATCAGTCTCAGATATGGGGCACCTGCTTTTTTTTGTGGATCCGAGAAACAATCCTCCAGTTACTGGCCCGGTAAAAGAGAGAATTCAATCGATCGATGATTACAAAGAATGGCAATCCCTAACTCGCTCAGTTGGTGAGCATGGGATTCAGGATTTCGTTATGCTCGAAGCTGCTTTGCTTTTCGAAAGGGAGGAGAATAATAGAAGCTCCAATCTCTCTGAAAGACTAATAAGAGCTGTTTACACAGATATCTCAGAAATAAAGACCCTTAGAAATGCTGTAGCTTCTCTTTCGAAATCCGAAAAAAGGCTGCTCAGCAATCTCAGGTTCACACATCCCTACGTTAAGACGGCCATTATGTCGAATCATTCTAGACCTGTCGTTATTGACGGCAGCAATGTTGTTTTTTCGATGACCGATCATGCCGATCTAAAAAGAATCGATGATCTCTTCCTAAGAATGGCTCTTTGCAGGATTGCTTTGTTCCCTTATAGGATAGTGTTTGATGCAAACATCAGATATACTATCGGCGGCTTTCAGCAGGAGAGTCTCAATAGGCTTCTGTCACTTCCTCAAGTCGAGACATACTCTCCTGCCGATGATCGGCTAATCTTTTTGGCGAGAGAGGGCGGTTCGGCAGTGATAACCTACGACAGGTTCCTGGACCATGCTGCTGAAGATATTACGATTATCAGACCGGAGGAAATCGATGAAAGTCTCAGACTATGATTTTGAGCTTCCGGAAGAACTGATAGCTCAGAAACCAGCCATTCCAAGAGACAGTTCCCGGCTATTGGTTATCGATAGGGAGACATACTCATTCGAGCATAGAGTATTCGCAGAAATCGAGGATTTTCTTCATCCGGGAGATGTTCTTGTCTTAAACAACAGTCGTGTTATTCCGGCAAGACTCCTCGGCAAAAAGGAAACAGGGGCCAAAGTGGAGGCCGTCCTTACGGAAAAGCTTGGCGGGGGCCTCTGGAAAGCCATAGTTAGGCCCGGGTCAAAAATCAAACCTGGAAACGTGCTCTTGTTCAATAAAATTTCCTGCAAAGTAATAGAACACTGCGATGATTCAAGCAGGATACTAGATTTTGGTAGCGTAACAGATGAAGACGTAAAAAAAGCAGGCCTCTTAGCAATTCCACCTTACGTCAAATACTACCCAGACAATCCAGAGTCGTACCAGACGGTCTATTCTCGGCCGGAAGGCTCCGTAGCTGCCCCCACTGCGGGATTGCACTTTACGGATACTCTTTTGGAAAGACTTAGGAAGAAAGACGTCGATGTTCAATTCATTACTCTTCATGTCGGAATTGGCACATTCAGACCCGTCAAATCAGAAACAGTAGACGGCCACAAGATGCACAATGAATTCTTCTCCGTTTCTTCGGAGGTTGCAGAGAGATTGGAGCGAGCCAGAACCGAAAAGAGAAGAATAGTAGCGGTTGGAACTACTACCGTGCGAACCTTGGAGAGTATAGTTGCTCGCCACGGCTGCATCGTAGGTGATAGCGGTCATACGGATATTTTTATCTATCCTCCTTATACATTCAAAGCGACCGACTCTCTCATAACTAACTTTCACTTACCGAGATCTACCCTTCTTATGCTCGTTTCTGCATTCGCCGGGAGGGAACTGATTCTCTCTGCCTACAGAGAAGCCATTTTAAAGAGATACAGGTTCTTCTCGTTCGGTGATGCCTGTCTGATACTATAGAGAAGCGGCTCTGAGATGCTAGAAATTCCCAAGCTGAAGTCTTATACGAAAGAATAAGGCGTCTTCTTTGCGGGAAAAAAGGTGCCCTACTGCTCTTCTTCTTCGAGCATTGGAGAGAAAAAATGCATCCACGTCATCTTAAGGACTATCGCAAAAGGCACGGCAATAATCGCACCAAAAAGCCCCCAGAGCTGTCCGGCGATAACTATCATCAAGATAATTATCACCGGGTTTATCCTGTTGTATCCCTTCATGAATACCAGGAAGAGTATAAACGCAGATGCGTGTACAATCACTAGTATTATCATTAAGGTAATCACAAGAACCAGGTCTTGAGTAGACACTGCCAGCAAGAAAAGAGGAATGAACTCAAGAGGGACACCGACAATGGGTATTAGATTTGTGAAGGCGGCCCACGTACCCATCAAAAGACTGTATTTAAGTCCCATAGAATGCACAACAATGCCAACCACCACCCCAACGATCAAGGCGATTACTACCACTGAAATTACATATCGCTCTAGATTCTTGTAAGTATCTTCGAGGAAGCTTATAGCTATTCCACGCACTTTCTTGGGGTAGAATCTGGGAATAAAATCCTTCACAGTGAGGAAGTAGTAACTCAGGTAAATCGCGCCTACAATGGTAAAGAATAGAACAAGTCCCGTACTGGTTAAGAAGCTTGGAATCTTTTCAAGTATACCAGGCAGAAATTTCATTAGGCTGCTCTGCACTTGAATGAGAAAGTTTCTCACACTTTCGTAGGTGGCTCTTTGTGTTGATGGGTCAATATTTTTCGGCATGAAGTAATCAACTACGTTGCGCCACAGTTCTTGTGAATGAACTACCATTGCATTATCCAGAACCGAAGCTGAAAGCAGTTCCGCCGCTTCTGGGTTAAGATAATTCGAAATGATTTTGTGTATCTCTTCATATGAAGCGTTTTTTTGCTTACTGCTGCTGATAATTACGACATAATCGCTTCTGTTTTTCAGGGTCTCCTCAAGTAAGGCAAGATCCTCATTCAGGTCTTCCGAGTCTGCGGTGATCGGGTCCATGATATCTGAGTAGTAACGTTTGAGATCTTTTGACAGCAGATCCAAGGATTCAACCTCTTCTGGAGAGAGTTTTGAAAGAAACTCCTCTTCGGAAAGAAATGTATCTATGTTTGCATTTACTTCGAAAGAAGTTATTTCGGTCTCTTCAGCGGAGGGAAAGAAGTCTCTCACTATGTTATAGAACTTGGAAGCTTCTTTTGCAACGGGGGTAGTAAGGAACACGATCAGAAGCGTGAGACCCGAAAAAATCACCGCCAGCCCTATGCCAAGAGAGATCGACCTTTTAATGCGAAAACTTCTTTCTGCAAATCTCGCCCATGGCTCCAATATTATGACAACCGTGAAAGTTGCGAAGAAAATCATTGCAGTTTGCAACGAAACTGAGAATACCATAAAAAAGAGAGCCAGGTAGAACAGGGTGAAAATTGCAGCATTGAAACGAGGTTTTTTCAAAATCTCACGACTCACTTTATGCCCCCTTCAAAGGGAGTTTAAAGAGTCTTTCAATCTCCGAAATCTCCTTTGTGATCCCCATAAGCACTATGAGTTTTATTCTTGCTTTAATCGGGGATAGTTCCTGAGCGAAGATTGCACCAATATCGGCCAGACTCTTTCCTCCACCAACATATCCGTAAACTCCAAGAACACGGCCTTTGAAGCACCTTGAAGTAATGATTACCGGAACCCCTTTCTCCTCTATTAGGTATTTTACTACGTGATAGACTTCTACAGGTACATTTCCCCTTCCAAATGTTTCAAGAACTACCCCTTTGAATCCAAGATCGGGAAGTATCCGCAGGATCGAACCGTCGTCTCCTGTAAAGGTCTTTACAAGGGCTATTCTCGATTCGATCTTTTCTACATTGAATACTGCCCTCAACAAAGGCTTTCTAAAGAAAATCACCGTGTCTTCATCCACGATTCCCAGTGGTCCATGACCGGGAGAGTCAAAAGTAGCAACATTGCTAGTGTATGTCTTTGTGACTTCTCTGGCGGCGTGGATTTCATCGTTAAGGCACACCATTGTCCCCATTCCAATCGCAAGGGGACTAACTGCAACTCTAACTGAGGACAATACATTTCTCGGACCATCGGTTCCCATTTCGTCGATGTTTCTCATTGCAGCAGTACAGATAATTGGTTTCTCGCTTCTGACTGTCAGATCTAGAAAATACGCAGTTTCCTCTAGCGTGTCAGTGCCGTGTGTAATAACTACTCCACAAACTTCCTCTCTATCGAGAAGCTTCTGAACTACCTTGGAAAGCGCCCACATCGTCTCGGGATTTATGTATGGGCTTGGAATGTTTGAAAACTCGTAGTGCTCGGTACAGGCCACATCTTTAAGTCCGTCGACGTCCGCCACGTGTTTGTTCAATCCCTGAGCCGGTACAGAAGCACCAGTCGCAGGATCCGTAATCATTGCGATCGTGCCACCTGTTGTGACTATAACGACCCTCTGTTTCATAGCCACTTTCCTCCTAGTTTTGTCTTTATTAATGACAGTGTCTTGTGAGTTTCTGGGCCAACAATCTTGATTAGCTCTTCTCTTGTTCTTGGTCTCTTTATCACAAGGGACTTTGCCCTATCCCTTCCAATTCCAGGGATGAACCTCATTTCTCTTTCACCTAGGTTGTTGAGTTCTGTTCCAACTGGAAGACCTGTAACGGATCTCATCCCGTGGCCTATGACTACAAAATCGGTTCTATCCTCAAACCGGACGGGGCTGCCGACAAGAATAGGATATGTACCGAGCGGTCTGCCAAAGTAGATCATCCCCTCGCTAAATTCAGGGATTACACCACGGATGATCGCTCCCAGTGGGAAGGTTTTCTTCAGCATTTCGGCGTCTATTTCCCTTCTTATACGATGTTTGTGTTTTTCGAATAGTCTGTGGTCGATTCTTGGTCTAGTCATATTGAATATCCGGGCGCCAGGAAAGATCATTGTCTGTCTGATGTTGATTCTTCTCAAAAGAAGACCCCTTTCTTGAATTCTGACAAGCTCATCGTAGTCAATGTCGAAACTATTTCTGCTCTGTCCTGGAAGGCCGTAAAGTAAATTGATTCCCGGCAAGAGCTTCGGCACTCCTTCAACTCTTTCTTTGCCGATTTCGTTCATCAACTCGATTGAAAACATTATGTCTTGTACGCTGCCACCAAGATTGTTCAAGGAACGGACTTCGTCGTCGAAGCTCTCAACCCCGAATGATATGGTGTCGCCGACTGTATTATACCTAACTACGGATTCTATGACCGATCTTGATTCTGACGGATGATGAGCAATAAAGATTGGATTTCCATTGTCAATATGAAAGACTTCAGGTTGGATGATACTCCTTGCTGATTTGAAGAGCTCTTCACTCAAGGATGGATCAAGAGTGTTTCGTCTACGGTCATACCCATATGCAATTACATTTGCACTCCTTCCGAATCTTATTGCCTTAACTCCAACTTGCTTAAGCTTCTCGAATTCAGCGACAATTCCTTTTATACTTCTCCATTCATAGGGGCCATAGAGAATGGATTCAGTACAAAACGAGCAGTATCCATCCAACCTCTCGCAACCAGAGGAAATATCGATTTCAACCATCAGATCCGGGAAACAAGGATGAAGCCTGATTACATCGGCGCCGGCCGGATAAAGTCTGTTAAGAAGAGAGTAACGAGACCCTCCCGAGTCTAGGTCCAAAAAGTCTGCAATTTCAAACTCATCTCTCAAGAGGTAATCTGCTTCTCCAAAATCAGGGGTGAAGGCCGTGGTTCCACCTCTCAAAGTGTACCCAACAGACACCACTGGACCGCTGACGATTTTCGTGGGATCGGAATTTGATTTGAGCAGAAGAGATATCTCGGAACTTGAAATCGGAGTTCCTCCAATATACCTTCCTGAAGTAGTGACCCCCCCAAATACGATTAGGAAGTTATAATCATTGCCTTTCTCCCAGAGTCCTTCTTGCCTTACAGAGTCGATAGTGAGATAATCCGTTTCGATACCTTTCAACAGAAAGGCTCCTGCAATAGCGCGGATCCTTGGTGAAATGTAGGGTGGCACACCGAAAGCTGCCGGTTCATCGGTGTATCCGTCTATAATAAGAGCATTCATCGATTACCTCCACGTGCGAGCTATCCCATTCCAGTGTATAATAAAAATAGCGATTAATGGGAGGGAAAGTTTTGCCTTTTGAAAGACATTGCTCATTTTGTGGAAGATCTGCTGCACAGGTGAAAAAGCTTATTTCAGGAACAGAAGGGTACATTTGCAATGAATGTGTCGATCTGTTTCACGACATTATTCAGCAGGACCAGAAAGCTAAGAAGGAGCCTGGCAAAAAGCTGCCCACCCCAGCAGATATCAAGAAAGAACTTGATAAGTATGTGATTGGTCAGGAGAACGCAAAGAAAACGATCTCTGTCTCCGTGTACAATCACTACAAGAGAGTTTTCAATGATGTAGATGACGTTGAAATTGAGAAATCCAATATAATGCTAGTTGGGCCTACCGGTTCGGGAAAGACTCTCATTGCTAGAGTGCTGGCCCGTATTCTGGATGTTCCGTTTGCAATCGCCGACGCTACCCCTCTTACGGAAGCCGGATACGTTGGTGAGGATGTAGAGAATATTGTTCTAAGACTTCTTCAGTCTGCGAATTACGATGTTGAGAAAGCTCAGCTAGGAATCATTTATATCGATGAGATAGATAAGATAGCAAGGAAATCTCCGAATCCATCGATCACGAGAGACGTATCGGGAGAAGGGGTTCAGCAAGCCCTTCTAAAGATTGTCGAGGGAACTACTGCAAATGTGCCACCTCAAGGAGGCAGGAAGCATCCCTACCAGGAATTCATAAAGGTAGATACAAGCAACATTTTGTTCATAGTGGGGGGCGCTTTTGATGGCCTTGACAGCGTAATAAAACAGAGAGTTCTTGATTCCTCAATGGGTTTTGGAGCAAAGGTAAAGGGCAAGAATCAGCTTAGGCTTGGAGAAGTCCTTCAGCAAGTAGTACCGGATGATCTGATTCAGTACGGCTTGATTCCGGAGTTCGTTGGCAGATTCCCGGTTTTGGCGGCTCTGAATGATCTTGATGTGGAGGATCTGAAGAGGATTATGAGTGAGCCGAGAAATGCGATTCTCAAGCAATACCAGAGGCTTCTGGGACTGGACGGTGTAGAACTTGAGTTTTCGGATGATGCCATGACCGCGATCGCAGAAAGGGCTATGAAAAGAGGGACAGGCGCAAGAGCGTTGAAAAGCGTAATTGAGCAGGTCATGCTTGACATAATGTTCGATATTCCTACCATGAATAATGTTGAGAAGGTTGTTATCAACGAGGATGTGATAAGCAAAAACTCTTCTCCCGAAATAATCTCTAGAGAATCTGCCTGATGAAAGTTCTGGCTCTAGAGAGCTCATGTGATGAAACGGCGGTGGCCATCATCGAAGATGGCCGTCTTTTATCTTCACAGATTTCTTCGCAAATAGATATCCACAAGAGATTTGGTGGGGTGGTTCCCGAAATAGCTGCCAGAAAGCATCTTGAAATCATAGATAGAATGGTTTCCCGTTCGCTCGAAGAAGCCGATCTGGATATCAAAGAGATAGATGTATTTGCTTCAACTATGGGTCCCGGACTTGTGGGATCTTTGCTGATTGGTCTTTCTTTTGCTAAAGGAATGGCGATCGCGATGAATAAACCATTTGTCGGTGTTAACCACTTATTCGGTCATGTCTATGCAAATTTCCTTAGATATCCGCTTCTCAAACCTCCCTTTATGGTTCTTCTCGTTTCTGGTGGGCATACCGAGATCCTAGTTCTTAAAGATTGGGATAGGATCGAACTTGTGGGGAAGACTCGCGACGACGCTGCAGGAGAAGCATTTGACAAAATTGCAAGGCTGCTTGGACTTGGGTATCCTGGAGGGCCGGCAATTCAAGAGGCCGCTGAGAAAGGACAAGCTAAGTATCATTTTCCTAGGCCACTTCGTGAAAAGGGGAATTTCGATTTCTCCTTCAGTGGTCTAAAGACTTCGGTGCTGTACTTCATGAAAAAAAATCCCCTGGCTTCAGTTAGTGATGTTGCCGCGTCAGCTCAGGAAGCAATTGTCGACTCTCTCGTTACCAAGGCATTCGACGCAGCTGAAAGTTTACATCTAGATGAAATAGCCTTTGCGGGAGGGGTCGCTTCGAACTCACTTCTTCGAGAATGGGCAAGAGTGCAATCTGAAGTTAGCGGGATCAAGGCTTACTTCCCACCGGTAGACCTGTGCACAGACAATGCTGCAATGATTGCATTAGTGGCACATGAAAAAGCTAAGAGGGGGCTATTCTCCCCTCTTTCGACAAATGCCGTACCTTACCTAACTTTGGATTTCTTCTAACTATTCAGACTTGCTGGTAGAAGTTGAAGGTTTGCTACTACTTTTAGAAGCTGATGACTTCTTCGAATCGGTACTGTAGTAGCCCCCGCCTTTAAAAACAACTCCCACATTATTAACCAGTTTCTTAAGATGTCCCCCGCATGCTGGGCAGATCGTAAGGGGTTCATCGGACATCTTCTGGAAGGCTTCGATTTCTTCTCCACAATCCTCGCACTTATACCTGTAAAACGGCACGTGAGTCCCTCCTTCGCATCGAATTTTTCTATTAGCTGTATCTATTCTATTCCTCATCGGCCGAAGATGGAATCACACAGAGAAATTCCAGATCTCCGTTTCCCGTGTTCCTGAACTGGTGCTTTACGCCGGAGGGAACAAAAACATAGCTCCCCTTACCAGCATTAATCACGCCCTGGTCAGTAACAACGGCCGCTTCCCCGGAGATGATAAAGACTTCATGTTCCCATGGATGGCTATGGTGAGGACTATATCCTCCTTCTCCGACAGTAAACAGTCTCATCACAAAATTCGTAGCGCCCTTCTTTTTACCAATAAGGACTCGCTTAGTAACGCTCTTTACATTTTTGTTGTCGAAAAACTGAGGCTCGACATCAAGCGCTTTGCCTACCAGAATTCGTTCTGACATTTTCATAGCGCCTCCTTTTCGAATCAAACGCTTTATCGTATGAGTATTTTCTGTCTCTGTATTCGACCACAACTTTTCTGTAAGGTTCGAGTCCTACTGAATAGCTCTTCAGATCTTCATACTGGGAAATTACTTCGTGAACGAGCCTTCGCTCAAAGGCGAACATCGGTTCCATTACGATCTTGCTTCTCCTGGATATTGCGGACTTTGCCGTCCTATGTGCTATCTCTTCCACCAGTTTCTTTCTTTCAAGTCTGTAATCACCGATATCAACGGTTACGTTGACTTTGGTAGGCGCCATCCTGTTTGCGTAAATGTTTAATATGTGCTGTAAAGCGGCAACAGTTTTACCATGCTTCCCGATAAGTCTGGCAACCTCTTCACCTTCGATCCTGACTCTATACGTTCTTCCAACAAGCTTTACTTCGGAAAAGGTCTCTTCATCGAAATTCTTAAGTATACCCTTGAGGAAGTCGTGAAGCTTTCTTTCCCAGTGTTTGTCCAACAAGGAAACTTCAATTATCGATTCCCTGGATCCAAATATCCCTAGGAAGCCCTTGGAGCCTTTCTCTTTCACTGTGACTTGCATTTCATCGTCATAAGCACCAAGATCTGCTTGAGCTAGCCTGATGGCTTCTTCAACGGTCTCGGCTTTGTATTCAACTGGATTCATTTTGTTTAACACCTCCTGAGCTGGTCTAAATCTACTTCACAGGTTTTTCCTGTAAACCTAGCATCTGTCTTAAAGTCAGCCCCTTTATGCCGTTGCGCTTGTATACTACCCAGCTTATGAAGAACTGAAGGACACTCTGGGTTGTCCAGTAAAGCAGCAATCCAGATGGGAATGTGGCGAAAAGGATCGGAAAGATTACTTGCATGATTACTCCCGATCTCGCAGATCTTGCGTCCTGAGCTGTGAGCAATGAACTGAAGATTCCTACAACTACCGTGATTATTATGAACGGTATGTTCAGTACGAAGTTACCTACTGAAAGATCCTTCCAAATAAGAAAACCAGGCGTATATGCCATTACTTCGCTGAAGTATCGAATGGCATTGTATAGAAGTATCAGTACTGGCAGCTGAAGGAGTATTGGAAGACATCCGGAAGCGGGATTGTATCCCTTCTCCTTATACAGAGCCATCATTGCCTCCTGTTGCTTTCTGGGGTCCTTATACTTTTTCTTGATCTTCTCTACTTCGGGTTGAAGCATCCTCATCATTAGCATTGACTTAGTTTGAATGTGATATAAGGGGTAGAGGATGAATCGGGTAACAATTGTGAAGAGAATCAGTGCCCAACCGAAGTTTCCAGACCACTGATATAGCCAGAACAGGAAGTAAACTATTCCATGATAGATCCAGGAAAAGAAGGTAACTCCTCCAAAGTCTTGCAAGTCCTTCACAATAGCATCATAATGCTCCGGAAGAGCTTGTCTCATGTGGATCAACCTCATAGGGCCAGCAAAAGATTCAAGAATTCCCCTACCGGTTTCAGATTCGTATCTCTGGAATTTGAATGTTCCTTGCATTGCAGTAATTGCGAAGAGCGTCTTCTGACCGCTGAACTTATCATATGTCAAATAGTATGAGGAGTCGGGTCCTATCGTCTGATTCTGGTAAGAAATAAAAGGCAGAGCGACCTCAATCTTCTGATTGAAATTCAGTTCAACTCTGAAATCATAGTAAGGACTGTTCAGGATAATAAACGACTTGCTACCTTGTTCATAGTTGAAGCTAACTATTACATTGCCTTCTTCATCTTTGTCGTATGAAAAGGAGGTAGGCAGAAGCTCGGTACCCTCTACGTCAAAAACGTTGAATCCATCTTTTCCAAGGCTTTCATTGTACACATAAAACTCAACCGTCTTATTATCGGCGTAACTTGTTACTCCTAATACCAAGCCATTTTTGGTGTCCAGAGTTACCTTTAGAGTTTTACCTGAAACTATGAGCGTACTGGTACCTTCCTGAGTGGTAAGTTCCTTGCCCGATACCGAGAGCGTGAATAATGTCACGAAGATCAAAGTCAGAATTATCGCTCTTTTCATTTTTCGTGCCTCCTCAATAGCGTGAAATGATCTGGTACTTCGTCGAACCCCCCTGGATTGAAGGAATTGCATCTGATTATTCTCCAGATGCCTAGAATTAGCCCTTTCAGAGCTCCAAATCTCTCTATTGCCTCATATGTGTATGTTGAACAAGTGGGAGAAAACCTGCATCTTGGGCGGGTTCTAGGGGAGATCTTTTTTCTGTAGAAATCTATCAGAAACAGTAGTATCTTTTTCATCGGACGTTTCTCCAATTTTCTCAGCGATTCGTTTAATGATCTGTACAATATCAAAATATCCAACTTTTCTCTTCTTAAACAGGTCGGATAGATCCTTTCTTGCAATGAAAAGTATATCATACCCTTCGGGAAAGACTTGTTTATTAGTTCGGTAAACCTCTTTAACCAATCTTCTGAGGCGGTTTCTCAGGTGAGCCTTTCCAAATTTCCGTCTTATAGATATCCCTATACGAGAAAAAGGCAGACCATTCTTAACATACAATACAACAAAAAAAGGGTCAACAATTGATTTTCCCTTTTTGAAGACTCTGTCGAAGTCTGCCTTTCGTCTTAGCCTTTCGTTTTTACTAAGGGACTGATCTCTGAGGTTCACACAGAAAGTCTCTTTCTTCCCTTTCTTCTTCTACTTGCCAGCACTCTTCGGCCTCCGACTGTGCGGGACCGCACAAGAAAGCCGTGTGTTCTGTTTCTTTTGACTCTTGATGGTTGGTATGTTCTTTTCATGATTAATAACCTCCAGTAAATGCATCACAGTGAACATTATACGGAGTGCAACCTTCACTGTCAAGGCGATAAAAGGATGTGAAATTAACTACAAGCGTTCCCGAAAGAATTTCTTATGCAGCTGCTGATCAATAGTATAATGGATTGAGAGACTGGATAGATGAAAGCTACCTTTTTTGCTGTTGATGGAGGGAGATATGCTGCTTTCGCTGGCAGGGAAAGACTTTCTGACTTTTAAGGATTTCTATGTTGAGTTCTCAGGCGGTATGAATGCCATAACCGGTGAATCGGGGGCTGGAAAGACTGTCTTCCTTAAGGCCCTATGGGCGGTGTTGGGCTTTCCCCCGCTATGGGATAATGACGGCTCGGGAAGTGTTGAAGGTAACTTTGCGGTTGATGGTTCATTGCTTTCTAAACTGGCAGACATGGGAGTAGAGATCAATGGTGATCAGCTTCTTGTAAGTGTAAGCTTCACAGGACAGCGAACCATATACAGGATGAATGGAAAAATGGTACCGAAACAAATTGTTCAGTCAGCTTTTCGTGACAGAGTCGAGATTCATTCTCAGCATAGTAGTATAAGCCTGTTGGACGAATCCAAACACCATATAATTCTGGATCACGCGCTTGGAGGAGACACAATCCTTACCCGTTATTCAGAGCTGTATGCAGAGTACATCAAAGTAAGACGCGAACTGGATTCCTTTATTGTAGATCCTTCTCAGATTGAAAGGGAAAAGGACTTTCTGGAGTTCCAGATCAGGGAGATTGAACAGGCAGATCTTCAACCTCATGAAGACGAAGCCATTGAAATGAAATATACGAGATACAGAAACGCCCAGATGCTACTTGAGACATTTCAAGAACTCACTGATCTTCTTAAGGATGGCGAACTATCAATTTATAATTCTCTCAATGACGCGCGAGCAACTGTCGAAAAAATAAGGAACTTTGGTTACAAGGACTGGCTGGATAACCTTCAGATTGCTCTAGAAGAACTCGATTCGCTTTACACTAAGATTGAGGAAGAGAGAAGCACTCTTGAGATCGATGATGAGGAATTCAATGCAATTGAAAGTCGTATTACCATTATCCAGGGTCTGAAGAGGAAATACGGAGACTCTGTTGAAAAGATACTTGTGAGACTAGAGGAGTTCAAGAAAGAGCTAGGAACTCTTAAGGAGCTGGAAGGTAGAAAGGAACGCTTGAAGAAGAACGAAGAAGAGCTTCTCTCGTCTTTGAAGGAAACGGGAAGAATCCTTGATCAGAAAAGGTTGGTTAGAGCAAAAGAGATCGAGGAGCAGATCAGGGTACACCTTGAGGACCTCAGAATGAAGGGAGCGGAGTTGAGGTTTCATCTAGAGCCTGAATTAATGCCCAGAAGCTACGGGACATCCAAAGTCACGATGGTTGTTAAGACAAATCCCGGTATGGATTTAATGGAGATTGGTAGTGTTGCGTCGGGAGGTGAGCTTTCCAGGTTCTTATTGGCTCTTGAATCCGCCTTAAAGAATCAGCTCGATCTCAAAACAATAGTCTTTGATGAAGTAGACTCTGGAGTTGGTCAACGACTTGGAACAGTGGTGTCAGGGAAATTAGAGGAAATCTCAAGGGAGATTCAGACTATTGTAATAACTCATCTTCCGCAAATCGCATTGAGTTCAGATCGGCATTTTGTTGTTAGAAAGCAGCAAGTCCATAACGAAACGATTTCCATTATCGAGGAGCTTCATGGCAGCTCCAAGGAACGGGAAATCGAAGAAATGAGTGGTCAAATTCCAGATTAGGAGTATGAGTAATGGAAAGAGAAGAATTGATAAACAGGATTGTCGAAGAAAAAGGAGTGGAGGCCGCTCCAGTGCTTCTCAGTCTGCTGGTTAGCGAAGACAGCGAGACAGCCCAAATATGTTTTGATGCTTTAATTCAAATGGGTAAGGACGTGGTTCCTTTTCTTATCGAAAAGATGAGATCAGAGGATATCGACCCCGTATCAAGACTTTATCTAGCAGATTTGGCAGGGGAGATCGGTGATATAAGAGCCGTGACACATCTTTACGAGCTTCTGAGTAAGTACAGTGATGAAAGATCACAGATAGTAATCTACGAAGCTCTTGCTCGATTGGGGGAAGGCGAGAAAGTGGTAGATGTTTTGGCCCTGATGCTTGAGGAAAACTATGACGCTGAACTGCAAGATCAACTAATCATGGCACTGAGCAACACCGATTCTTCGGTTGCCGTTAAGGCTCTCGCAGGATTTTATGGAAACAAGTTGGCCGATAAATCTGCAAAAGCCTTTGCGCTGGAGGGGATCCATTCGATACTTGCCAGAAGACATGAACTGAAAAACTATCTCCTGAGCCTTCATAATGGTAAGGAAATTGCTGAAAGGCTTTATCAATGGCAGAAAGAAATCTAACTGATTACTTTAATTCACTCTATTTGGCTGGAGCGGATGTAAGGCTCGAAGAGCCGCTTGAATGGCACACGACAATAAGGATTGGTGGTCCAGCCAGAGTATTCGTTTCACCGTATTCTGTAGAGTCTCTGAGCGAGATCCTATCCTTGTTGAAGCGGGAAAAACTTCCGTACAAAGTCATCGGAGGCGGTTCAAATGTGATCTGCCCTGATAAATATGAGGGTGTTGTTGTTTCGACTAGGAATCTGAATTTACTCAGAAGCGATGGGGACAAGGTTTTTGTTCAGGCGGGAACGAGTATCAACTCTCTCATCTGGCATTGTTTGGCAGAAGGGTTAACGGGCATTGAGTTCTTGACGGGACTCCCAGGTTCAGTTGGTGGTGCCGTATTGATGAACGCAGGAGCCTTTGGGGGGGAAATCGGCGATCGGGTGACTAGAGTCTCTTATCTTGACGGGAGGGGTAAAGTAATAGATGTTGACTCCAGGAACGCCGGGTTTTCGTATAGAAACAGCATATTCAAATCAGCAGATGGAATCGTTGTCGGTGCTGAATTCTTGCTGAAGAGGGGTGAAAGATCCGAGATCGAAAGTAAGATGAAAGAAATCCTTGCAAAGAGAATTCAGAAGCAACCACTGGAATACCCTAGTGCCGGCAGTGTCTTCGTGAGACCTAAATCGGATTTCTACGTTGGTTCAACTATAGAACGCTTGGGATTGAAGTCCTTAAGAGTGGGAGGAGCTGAAGTTTCGGAAAAACATGCAGGATTCATTGTGAATAGAGGAGGCGCCTGTCAGAAGGACATTCTGACTCTGGTAGAGATAATTAGAAAGAAAGTTGAAGGGGCCACAGGCGTTATTCTCAATACCGAGATAGAAATTTGGAAGGAGGTTGAATAATGGTTGATGTAAGAATCGAGGAACCTGAAGATAATTTTACCGGGAACGGAGGACCAAAGAAAAGCTTTTTCTGGTCCGGCCTCTTTGTATTGCTGGTTATTGTCGCAATCGTTGCCGTGTATTTCTTGAGCGGCTTCTTTCTGGTTGGTCCCGATCAAGTGGGGCTGATAAAGCGGTTCGGCAAATTTACGAACAGCGTAGGGCCAGGACTTGGGTATCACCTGCCCTTTCCCATTGAAAGTGTAGTCGTTATCGACACTTCGAATTTGAGAAAACAGGAGATTGGGTTCAGGACGATCAGAACTGGGACCTATCAGACCTATGCAAACGAGTCCCTAATGCTTACCGGAGATGGAAATATCGTCTCGGTCGAGCTGGTTGTACAGTACTACGTGGGTGATCCTGCGAAGTTGGCTTTCACTATTGTTGACGACGGAGATATCGTAAGATTCACGACCGAATCGGTTCTCAGGGAGGAAGTTGCTTCGAGCACCATTGACTCGATATTGACAACAGAGAGGGACACTATTTCTATAAGGACTGCGGAGAGGGTTCAGGAAGAACTTGATAGACTTGATACAGGAATTATTGTGAAAAATGTTTTCCTTCAGGAGGTCGCTCCGCCGCAGCAGGTTATCACAGCCTTCGACGATGTGAATAGTGCCAAGCAGGACAAGGAAAAGCTAATCTACGAGGCTGAGAAATACACTAACGACATTATTCCAAAGGCCGAAGGAGAAGCTGCCCAGATAATTAAGGACGCCGAAGGCTATGCCCAGGAGAGAATCCTAAATGCCGAAGGAGAGGCCGAAAGATTCCTCGAAATTCTCGAGGAATATGAAAAGGCTCCAGACGTAACAAGAACGAGAATGTATCTTGAGACCCTTAACAAGATTCTTTCTGAAGCAAGCAAGACAGTTGTGCTCGATCAGAGCAGTGTTCTGAAACTCCTTGATCTTGAAGGGAGCGTGAGGTGATGAAATACAAAGTCATAATTTCCGTTGCGATCATCGTGGTAATTGCGATCATACTTCTGCCGAGTTTCTTCTTCATCATCGATGAAACTGAACAGGCCGTTGTTTTGAGATTTGGCGAGATTCAGAAATCCATCACCGAGGCCGGCCTTTATACTAAGACACCTTTCATCGACAACGTGAGAAAATTTGACAAACGTATACAGATATACGACGTAGATGCCGAAAGGATATATTCGAAGGACAAGAAGACGATTCTGGCCGATACTTTTGCTTTGTGGAGAATAGTAGATCCGAGGAAATTCATAGAGACAATGAAATCAGAACTGACTGCTCTTACACGAATTGATGATGTAGTGTACTCTCACGTGCGAAACACATTTGGAAAACTCGATTACGACGAGATCATTTCCGGAAAGAGAACGGATGTCCTTGATGAAATTACCGCTCTCGCTGCAAATGATATGAAGGACTTTGGAATTCAAATAATATCTGTTCGCGTTAAGAGAGCCGATTTGCCTGACGAAAATAGGAACGCCGTCTTCGAGAGAATGAAGTCCGAAAGAATTCAGGAGGCTTCGCTCATTAGAGCCGAAGGGAATAGAGAGGCACAGAAGTTGAGAGCCGAGGCGGATAAAGAGGCGCAGATTACGATCGCCAAAGCCCAGAAGGAAGCAGACATAATAATCGGAACAGGAGATGCTCGAGCGCTTTCAATCTATGCCGAAGCCTTCAACAGAGACCCCGATTTCTATGAATTCATGAAGAGACTCGAAGTCTACGAGAGCACTCTAGAGGATGCGAACTACATTTTGGGTCCTGCCATGGATTTCATTGACAAACTATCCAAAGGAGAATAATGAGCTGTAAGAAGTCTCTTCTTGAACCAGGACACTTTGAAATCAATGTCAGAAGATCCAGGTTCGTAGGTGACGGCGCAAGATGCGAATGTGAAGAAGAAGCAAAGTCCTTTATCAAGTCGCTCTCTCAAAGGTATGCGAACGCCGACCATTGTTGCTGGGCATACCGGATTTCCCTTCAGGGAAGGGAAATCGCTAATTACTCAGATGCGGGAGAACCTCATGGATCTGCCGGTAAGCCTATTCTCGGAGCTATCGAAAGTCTTGAACTTACGGACGTTGTCGTGGTAGTTACCAGGTATTTTGGCGGAACAAAACTAGGAGTGAGAGGTTTGATTGATGCCTACGGAGAGACTGCTGCAGGAGCGCTCAGGGCCGGGAAACCGGCCCTGTACTGCCCTGGGCTAGAGTTGGTTGTAGAAATGACTTATAGTCAGTGGAACGATTTTATCAGGCTCTTTGGTGAAGATAAAGACTATTCGGTCCGAAAAGTCGACTATTCAGAAAGGGTTTTTGCATCACTTGCTGTTCAGGAAAAGAACATAGAAAGAATTATGGGGTTTCTTGAAGACAGAAGAATCTTTCACAAATCGGGGGAAGAACTGAGCTTTGTCAGCCCGGTCGAGTGATTCTGCTGCATGTATTCCTGCAAGTAATAGTCCATTATCTTCCTGGATATCTGTGATGCCAGTCCGGACCCATAGCCTCCTTCATGAACGAAGACGGTTACCACTATTTCGGGCTCCTCAAGTGGCATGAAGCCGGTAAACCAGGAATGGGTAGGTTTTGAGCCTCCCTGTTCCGCTGTACCAGTTTTGCCGGCTGCCGTTCCTTCGAAATTCCTGAAGGCCGAATAGGCGGTTCCCGCCTCGGCAGCTCCACCCCCCTTGCTTATGACATTTCTCAAAGCCTCTGTAAGCAAGTTCCAGTCACTTTCACCAAGCTCAATTACTGCCCTGTCACTCACTCTCTCTGTACCAATATAGGGAAGTATTTCGCGGCCTTTAGTAGCAATTTCACCGGTCATCTTTGCCAGCTGCAAGGGAGTGATGCTTAGATAACCCTGGCCTATTGAAATCTGAATAGTATCCCCGGGAAACCAGTTTTCTTCGAGTTTTTCTTGTTTCCATGAGGGACAAGGCATTAGACCTGTTGATTCCTCAGGTAGATCTATGTTTGTTGGCTCGAAAACGTCCCATATTTCGGCATAATTGCTGATCGTGTCAATTCCCAACTCAAGCCCCAGCTGATAGAAGTATACGTTACATGAAACGGTTATGGCCTTAGACAGATCTGTCATGCCATGGCCGTAAAGATTCCAGTCTCTGTAAACCCCTTGAACTATGCCCTGACTGTCTTTGTACTGGAAACTTCCTCGACAATCTATTTGTTCAGTTGCATCCTTTCCTTCTGCCAAAGCTATCATTGCAATGAACGGCTTAATCACAGATCCTGGCGTAAAAGGAGTTAACGCTCTATTGACAAGCGGCCTGGAGGGATCGAGATTCAATCTTTCCCAATCTCTATTGGAGATTCCCTTTGTGAAAGACATGTTTTCAAAGCCGGGGACCGATACCAGGGCAAGAATCTCTCCGCTTGTTGTCATCACTACTGCTGCACCGCTCTTGCCGGTTTCGTTGATTAATTCATAAATGTATTTTGACATTTGAGAGTCTATGGTTATAGTAAGGTCTTTTCCCCCTACAGGCGGCCTTTCACCTTCAAGACTTATCTGGCGTCCTAGCGCATCGACTCTTATTAACTGCTCCCCTGGAGTTCCTCTCAACAAGTCATTGTACTGCTTTTCTATTCCCATTACCGGTTCTCCGTCAGCTTTTATGTATCCCACAACGTGCGCAACACCGGGATTGTTTTGATAGTATCTGATAACTCTTTCAGAAACTTCCAGCTCCGGGAAGTCGTTGAGCCTTTCTGCGAGAGCCGCTGGAAGACTCGCCTCAACACTTCCAAACATTTCAAGGTTTTTTATAAGTGTTTCTGCTTTCTGTTTGTCGTCGAAGGCATCAATTGTCATTCTCTTCAGGTCATCAGGGAGAAACACCACCCTTTTTTCAATATTGTAGTAGGGTGCATCCCACGCAAGCGGAATTCCATTTCGATCCAAAATCATACCTCTTTGAGGAAGCAAAGAGATCGATCGATGGCTAATGCTTTCTACTTGTGCCGCGTATTTATCAGAGCTCACAATTTGGTAATCGTACAATTTATAAATGAAGAGTCCCACTGTTAGAATGAAAAGTACGAAGAAGAGGTCGAATCTCTTAATCTTCAACGCTCAACCTCCTCAATATGAGAAATGTTGCGAAGAACGGAAAGAGTACACCGAAGCCGGTACCGGCAAAACAGACTCCTGTGATTCCTATTGCCGCCGCAACGAGAGCACCAAAACTTGGTGTTCGATAACGGTCCTGAAAAGCAACTGCAGAAATAACAAGTATTATTGCAAGGGCGATTACCATACCGATTCCGGAAAGTGCAATTCCAACTATCCATGAAAGCAGTAATGCAAGTGAAAGCGCAAATGCGACGTTTCTCGTCGGTAGAAATACCAGGAGCGTTAGATATATGGGATATAAAGGGATCAAGTCTCCGAATCCGAGATCAAAGAATAGAGCCGGTACTATCAGGAGCAGCCAAATCATTCCTGCAACTCCAGAAAGAGAAAGTAGTCACCAAATACGTTCGGATTCTTTACCAGGTAATCGCTTCCATGGCGACCTGCGATTTCGCCTATTAGATCGAGCTTCATTGCTTTGTAGTATCCGTACCCTGGAACCGTCGAAGCAATTCTGACTGGATCACCCGCCTCTAGATAATAAGGATCAAATGTTGAGAAATACAGTTTTCCCGCGTCTGAATAGACCACGCCTTCGATAACTGTCTCCTCTCTGTGAACAGCGGCCGAAATTCTAGTTCCCGGAGATGTGAGCGGAGCAACAAGTAAGTAGCGTTCATTTGAGCTCTTAACCACACCATAGATGGTCGATGAAAAGAACGAAGCAACGGGAGTTCCTGGCAAAGCCGGTCTGTTTGTGGTCATAACGGCTGTATTGTTTCTTTCAAAACTGAAAAACGCAACTCTCATCGGAATTGGAAACTCAAACTTGTCACTGAATGAATCGGCGTATCTATTCAGATCTCTTATTACACGATCTATGCTTCTTGTTTGAAAGAGCGCCCTGAAAAAGTTCTCGATATCCACTCTCAGATTTATAAGGGGTAATGCCATTCCATCAAAAAACTCACTCGCTCTTCTGTTGGTACCCGTCACTTCTAGAATCGATGACAGGACAAGAAAGATCATTAAGATTACAACCGCCACTTCAGCAAACTTCATTAGAGAAGTCTCCTCTATCTCAAGTTGCCTTTTTCAATTCTTTCAAGTATGGAGACTCTCTCCAGAACCTGACCAGCTCCTCTCGCCACACAAGTCAAGGGATCATCGGCTATGACAACCATGATTCCAGTTTCTCTTTGAATCAGTTCCTGCATTCCGTTTAAGAGGGAACCTCCGCCCGCAATAACAATACCGCTCTGCACGATATCGGAAATGAGCTCAGGAGGTGTGTTTTCCACAGTGAGTTTGACTGCCTCAACAATTCTAGAAACCGGTTCTGCAATCGCCTCTCGAATCTCTGAACCGGAGATGGAAATCTTACGCGGGAGACCTGAATTCAAGTCTAGACCAACAATTTCCGCATAGGAACCGTCGGCTTCTTCTGTTTCGACCACATTTCCAATTTCCATTTTGACACGTTCAGCTGTTTTCTCGCCAATCATCAGTCTGTACTTTTCTTTGATGTACTGAACGATATAATCGTCCATTTCGTCTCCGCCAACTCTTATAGATTGGCTCAAGACAATGCTGCCGAGGGAAATCACCGCAATTTCAGTTGTTCCTCCGCCGATATCAACTATCATATTCCCCGTAGGTTCTTCCACATTCAGGCCGGCGCCGATTGAACTAGCCATTGGTTCTTCAATTAGGAAGACCTTCTTTGCTCCAGCTTCTATTGCGGCATCCACAATCGCCTTTCTCTCCACTTCGGTCGCCCCGGAAGGAACGCCAATCACAATTCTTGGTTTAACAAAAGTTCGTCTGCCAATAGCTCTTCCCATAAAATACTTCAGCATCGCGAGGGCAATGTCGTAATCTGCAATTACGCCATCTTTCAAGGGGCGAGTAGCAACTATACTGGCAGGCGTTTTACCCACCATTCTTTTTGCTTCCAGGCCAACTTGAAGGATCTTTCCTGAATTTACATCGATTGCAACAACCGAGGGTTCATTAGTTACTACTCCTTGGCCTTTTACATAGACCAGAGTGTTGGCAGTTCCCAAATCTATACCCATGTCTTGCCTTAAGAACATTCGAAGGCCTCCTGTCGGGAAAGTCTTTATTCTCAATTCTACCATCAGGATGAGGCCGAATGACGAAGCGTGTGAAATTCCACGTCATTGTTCAATAACCTTCTGGAGAAGGTATTATACAAGTTTGACTATGCCTTAATCAAAGTGATAGAATCCATGTGGCCTCGCCAATGACAAAGTAAGGGCCAATTTTTCACTATTCTAGAGCTAGATGAACTATTTTTTTTGATGAAGTTCGATGAGATGATTGTGATGAAAACACGGAGGTGAAGACATGGAAGATAGAGAGTTAAGAACGTTGAACCATCTCATGTACATGGAATACTACACAGGAGGAAATGCAGGACTCTTCATGAAGATGAAGCAGCTCGTGTATTCATTCCAGAGTCCTTTTCAGAGAATAGATATTTTCGAACACCCTGAGTTTGGAATGGTTCTTGTGCTAGATGGGATAACAATGTTTACTGAAGCCGATGAATTTATGTATCATGAAATGTTAGTCCATGTTCCGCTTTTTACACATCCGAACCCAAAACGGGTCTTGATAATTGGTGGTGGCGACGGTGGTAGCTTGAGAGAGGTCCTCAAACACCCCTCTGTCGAGGAAGCGATTCTATGTGAAGTAGATCCATATGTAATCGATGCGGCTAAGCTCCATCTGAAGGAAATGTCGGTGGAACTAGACAATCCTAAGGCATCTATCTTTAATGAAAATGGAGCGGACTTTGTGAGAAAGAACAAGGACTATTTTGATGTAATAATTGTGGACTCTACTGACCCAACGGCAGGCGAAGGAGGGCATCTCTTTACCAAGGAGTTCTATTCAAATTGCTACAAAGCTCTAAGAAAGGACGGAATATTCTGTGCGGAAACTGAAGACCCTTTCTATGATAAGGGGTGGGTTGCGATTGCTTATAATAGGATTTCCTCTGTATTTCCCATTTCAAAGATGTACACCGGTTTCATGACGACTTATCCCTCTGGTATGTGGACTTATACAATTGGATCTAAAGAACTGGATCCACTCGAGGATTACGATGAAGAAAGGGTTCTTGATTTTGGAGCGCCCCTTAGATACTATAATACTGAAATACACAGGGCCTCGTTTGCTCTTCCTACGTTCCTTAAAGAGCTGACCGGTCAGTTTTGATATACGGCAGCGAAGCTTTACATTTGATGTATTGTGAATAGGATTTTTATAGTTGAGAGAATGACCTCCAGTATTTTGCTGGAGTTGTTCTCCCTTCTTTTGTTGAATTTAACCTGGTTTACCCGTGCCGTGATAGAATCATCCTTGATCGGCAGGAGGGAGTTTTAATGTATAAGAGAGATCGTATTAGGAACATATCTATAATTGCTCACATTGATCACGGGAAGACGACTCTCGTCGACAGATTCTTAGATATCACCGATACTGTGGACAGACGAAACAAAAAGGATCAGTTCATGGATTCCATGGATATTGAGAGAGAAAGGGGAATTACCATAAAGTCTAAGCCCGTGAAGCTGAATTACCTTGCTGATGATGGGATTACATACGAGATCAACATTATTGATACGCCTGGTCATGTTGACTTCAACTATGAGGTTTCCAGGAGCTTGGCTGCCTGTGAGGGAGCGATTTTGCTTGTTGACGCTTCTCAGGGTGTTGAAGCTCAAACGGTTGGCAACACATATCTAGCAATCGAGAATGATCTTGAGTTGATACCTGTACTGAACAAGATAGATATTCCAAATGCAAATATCGAGGAAACACTTGCGGAAATTGTCGATCTTATAGGCTATTCTCCTGAAGACTGCCTTCAGGCGAGTGCAAAGACTGGTCAGGGGGTTAAGGAGATTCTGGAAGCAGTTGTCAAGAGAGTCTCACCCCCGTCGGGAATGCTAGAAGCACCATTAAAGGCATTGATTTTCGATGCGATTTACGATAAGTATAGAGGCGTAGTTATTCACGTAAGAATCTTTGAAGGTAGTGTCAAAGCGGGGGACAGAATTCAGATGATGGCTTCCGGTGAAATCTTTGAAGTAGTCGAAGTAGGATACTTCCTTCCTCAGATGGAAATCACCGATTCTCTGGATGCAGGTGAGGTTGGTTATATCATTGCCGTAATAAAAGACGTATCGAGTGCCAAGATAGGAGATACCGTTACTTCTGCCAATAATCCTACTGATACTGCCCTTCCTGGTTACAAAGAGGCGAAACCTATGGTCTACGCCGGGATGTTTCCTGGAATGCCCGAGTACTACGACGAACTGAGAAAGGCGCTGGATAAGTTCAAACTTAACGATGCCTCGCTCGTTTTTGAACCGGAGAACTCTCCCGCTTTGGGTTTTGGCTTCAGGGTGGGGTTCCTTGGCCTACTTCATATGGATGTTGTTAGAGAGAGGCTCGAAAGAGAATTCGAAATAGCCTGTATTCTTACCGCCCCTAATGTTGTTTATCGGGTCACTTTACAGAATGGTGAAGTTGCAGAAATAACTAATCCCGCTAGCTTTCCAGAGCCTGGTGAGTTCCTGAGAGTTGAAGAACCGTTTGTCGACCTATCTATAATCACGCCTTCGGAATATATGGGCAACCTAATAGGGTTCATAACTTCCGAAAAGAGAGGCGACTTCAAAGCGGTGGAAAACGCTGGAAAGAATCGGGTTGTTCTGCGTTTTGAGGCTCCGTTGTCGGAGATAATGTTTGACTTCTTCGATAGGATGAAGGCAATTTCGAGAGGTTACGCATCAATGGATTATGAAATTCTTGGCTATCGTGAGTCGGATTTGGTGAAAGTGACAATCCTCGTCAATAAGGAGACTGTAGATTCGCTTTCATTCATAGTTCATGTAGACAAGGAATATTCTGTAGCAAAAAAGGTAGTCGACAAGTTGAGCGAGCTAATACCGCAGCATCAATTTCAGATTCCGATACAGGCGAAATCAAGAGGTAGAATAATTGCTAGAAGCGATATAAAGGCATTACGAAAAGATGTTTTGGCCAAATGCTATGGAGGAGATGTCACAAGGAAGATGAAGCTCCTTGAGAAGCAGAAAGAAGGAAAGAAGAGAATGAGAGAAATCGGTCAGGTAACCATTCCACAGAATGCCTTCCTGGCGATTCTGAGAATCGGTGAAGAAGAATGACGAGGTGAGAATGTTGATAAGACTTGGGGCACATATGTCCATTTCTAAAGGGTTCGATAAAGTTCCCGGGGACACTGTAGGAATCGGCGGAAACACTTTTCAGATCTTTCCTCACAGTCCAAGGATGTGGAAAGCCTCTCTTCCTAAGAGTGAAATGTCAGCAAGTTTCATATCTGAAATGAAAGACAAAGCTCTAGATCCTTTCGATTGTATGGTTCATTCAGGTTATCTCGTGAACATTGCTTCTCCTAATGACGAGGTATGGGAGAAGTCTGTGAACCTTCTCTCTCTCGAGATGAAAATCACAGCTACTTTGGGTTTGAAGTATTTGAATTTCCATCCCGGAAGTCACCTGGGCGAAGGTCTTAGTGAAGGACTAGAAAGGATTCTTAAAGGAGTGGAAATCGTTCTAGGTGAGAATCGGGACAACGATGTGATGCTTCTTCTGGAAAACGTTTCTGCAAAAGGCAATCACATTGGCAGCAGTTTTGAGGAGCTTGCAGCGATAATTGATGGTTCTATTCAGCCTGAAAGGATTGGGATAACATATGATACCTGTCACGGGTTTGACTCGGGGTTCGACATAAGGGACTTAGAGGGAACCTTGAAGCTTATTGACAAAATCGATTCGACGGTGGGCTACGAAAAGCTGAAGATGATACATCTCAACGACAGCAAATATCCGCTCGGAGCTGGCAAGGACCGTCATGAAATGATTGGGAAGGGTTACATAGGTATGAATGGCGGATTCAAGGAGTTTCTTTCAAACGAAAAGATACAGGAAATCCCGTGGCTTCTTGAGACGCCTGGAGACGATGCAGATCATGCTTTAGAAATTAAGTATGTGAGGGAGCTTATTGGATAGCGGAGGAAAGCAATCGATGAAAAAGTATGTTGTGGTAACAGGAGGCGTAATCAGTGGCATCGGTAAGGGGATCCTTTCCGCCTCAATTGCTAGAGTTATGAAGGAGTGCGGAGTAGAGGTGAATACTCTGAAGATAGACCCGTATTTGAACCTCGATGCAGGTACGATGAATCCAAACCAGCATGGTGAGGTTTTCGTTACCGAAGACGGTTATGAAGCGGATCTTGATCTCGGCCACTATGAGAGATTTCTTGGCAAGAACATGAGAAGAGAGAACAACATGACGGCGGGGCAGGTCTTCAAATCAATAATCGACAAAGAGAGGAAAGGTGACTTTTTAGGAGCCACCGTTCAGATGGTTCCACATGTAACTGATGAGATCAAGTCTAGAATCAGAAAAGTGCCGGGTGATCTCATAATGATAGAAATTGGAGGTACTGTTGGCGACATTGAAGGAGAGATATTCCTTGAAGCGGTACGAGAACTGTGGGTCGAGGAGGGGCCGGAGAACTTCCTCTTCATACATGTAACCTATGTTCCCTATCTGCGTGTCACGAACGAGTTTAAGACTAAACCAACACAGCAGTCAGTTCAACTCCTAAGAAGAATTGGAATTCAGCCTCAAATGATTGTTGTTAGATCAGAGCTTCCAATTGAAGAAAACGAACTCGGAAAGATTGCCCTTTTTGGCGGAGTAGAAAGGCAGATGGTTTACAACCTACCCGATTCAGAAAACGTGTATGATGTTCCCAGAATTGTTTACTCCCATGGGATTCACAGAAAGATCGCATCCTGGTTAAACATTGAAATCGAAGAACGGTTCGAATGGAACTATCCCAAATCGTTTGCTCCAACCAGGGTAGCAATAGTGGGCAAGTACCTTGGGACAGACGATGCTTACAAGAGCATTTCTGAAAGCATTACTCTCTGCGGAGCAAGCAAGCCGGAAGTCATTGATTCACAGTGCTTTGAGGATATGACGGATGCACAGATAAAGGCCGAGCTTCGCAAATACGACGGAATAATCATACCCGGCGGTTTTGGCAAACGAGGTATTGAAGGAAAGATTGCCGTGATAAAGGCGGCCAGAGAAGAGGACATCCCGATTCTCGGTATTTGTTTGGGAATGCAGCTTATGGTTATCGAGTTCGCAAGGAACGTTTGCAAGTTAGAGAATGCAAACTCGACGGAGTTCGATCCTTCTACTCCATATCCAGTCATCGATCTAATGGAAGAGCAGAAAGCAATATTGAAACTTGGCGGTACGATGAGACTTGGCGCTCAGGAGACTCCAATAGAAGAAGGTACAACTCTTTACGAGGCGTATAACGAGCGTCTTGTCTATGAAAGACACAGGCACAGATATGAGGTCAACCTCGAGCGTTTTCCCGATCTTTTTAGGACGCCAGAAGAAACGGATGAAAGTAAACTGAGAATATCCTCTAGAGCGACATTCGTCGAGGCGATAGAACTTCCTGAAAAGAGATTCTTCGTCGGTATTCAATATCATCCTGAATTCAGGTCGAAGGTGGGTAGGCCCAATCCGATATTTGAACTCTTCCTGACGAGAGTAAGAGAGAAGAGAAGGATTCAACAGTGACATTCGAAAACGGGAGAGTGCTAGATCTTTCGGAACCGCGAATAATGGGAATACTCAACATTACCCCCGACTCCTTTTTTCCGGGAAGCAGATTCCTTGACATACCGGTTGCTCTGGATAAAGCTCTCGAAATGCTCGAAAATGGTGCAGCAATAATAGACATAGGTGGAGAATCCTCAAGACCGGGAGCTGAAAAGGTAGAGTCAAAAGAGGAAATCGCAAGGGTTCTACCTTTAATAAAGCAACTGCGAAGCAAAAGACCTGATGCAGTGATCTCAGTAGACACTTATAACAGTGAGACTGCGAGTGCTGCACTTTCTGAAGGGGCTGACATGATCAACGATATCACCGGGCTCAGGTCGATGAAGATGATAGAGGCAGTCTCTGAAAACCATGCAGCTGTTGTTATTATGCACATGAGAGGCGATCCTTCTACCATGAGTCGAATGACAGATTACCGAGACGTAGTTGGAGAAGTTTCATCCTGGCTATTTGAAAGGGCCAGGCGGGCAATCGATTTCGGAGTAGATCCTGACAGGATAATACTTGATCCCGGGATAGGTTTCGCCAAGTCCGCTGAACAAAGTATTGAGATTTTGAAAAACATAGAGAAGTTTAAGAAGATGGGTTTCCCTGTTCTTGTAGGGCATTCCAGAAAAAGCTTCATATCGAAGATTACTGGAACACCGGTTGAAGAGAGATTGGAAGAAACTATTAGCATTTCAACATACTTATACCGTAAAAAGGTAAACATAATTCGCGTTCATGATGTACAGGAGCACGGTCGAATCTTTGGTATACTTAAGACATTGAACCCAAGCGGAGAGTATTGGGGGGAGTGATTTGCCTTATAGTAGACGCTCAAAGAAATACTGGAAGGAAACCTGGAAGGCGTATCTTTTTCTGCTGCCTTCGATCATAATTCTGGGAGTGTTTGTCTTCTGGCCAATCGGTTTCTCGCTTGTTCTTAGTTTCTTTAAATGGGACTACACATCGACCACTCGTTATTTCATAGGTTTTGACAATTACAAAGAGCTCTTCAGGCTAACCTATCCCGTTTCCCTAAGTTTTGTGAACTCGCTAATGAACACTGTCGTTTATGTTGTTATCGTCCTTGTAGTAGTTCAACTAATCTACTATCTTCTTGGACTTATGAGTAAGTATGATAAGACAGACAAGAGTCATTCGTTTTTATATGTTATTTTCATTGCTTTGCTTTCCGGATATGTTCTTTTGCGTAATACCAGTATCGGTCTCACAACTATCGGGCTGTTTGCAGGGTTGGGCTTGATGGGTTTTGGACTCTATGTACTTCTTCGCAGGAAGAGTAGCATTCAGAGCAGAAGGATGAAATCAAGCCAGTGGTCAACCCTTATCCTGTTTATTGTCGTCTATTACGTTTTTGCTTACCAGATCCTCACTCAGAGCGCTGACTTTGTTCAGTATTTCACTCTGGCAAAAGAAAGCTCGGACTTTCTTAAGTCTATCTACAATACGGTCTATTATGTTCTGCTGTCAGTTCCAACTCAGATAGCCCTGGCTCTGATTATTGCTATGCTTTTAAACAAGAACATTAAGCTGAGATCCCTTTTCAGGACTGCTTATTTCATCCCTTTTGTTACATCTGTTGTTGCCGTTTCACTTGTGTGGCAGTGGATGTTCAACGACCAGTTTGGATTGCTCAACTACATTCTTTCAATCTTCAACCTGCCGAGAATTGCCTGGCTAAAAGATGAAGTTTGGACAATTCCAACGATAGCTATAGTCTCTGTATGGCAGCATGTTGGATACACTACCGTGATCTTTCTTGCCGGTCTTCAAAACATCGATAAGTCCTATTACGAGGCCGCCGATGTTGATGGCGCAAGCGGGTGGCAGAAATTCAAGTTCATTACCTGGCCGCTCCTCTCGGGCACCACTTTCTTCATAATGATAATCACGATGATAGGTTCGTTCAAGGTATTCTCTCAGATCTTTATTCTTTACCAGGGGCTACCTGGGCCGGTCAATAAAAGCGGATTGACCCTTGTATACTACGTATTTGATGCATTCTACAATCAGCAGAGAATGGGAGTAGCGAGCGCGGCAGCATATGTGCTCTTTATGATTATTCTGGTCTTGACAATGGTGCAGCTAAATGTGGGTAAGAAGCGCGTTCACTACGAAGGTTGAGGTGTTCAGATGACTACATCGTCGACTAAGATTATCTCGAAAATTCTACTCTACGTAGTAATTGTCGGTGGAGCCTTTCTGATGCTGATTCCATTTGCCTGGATGGTTGCGACCTCCTTCAAGGCGCCCAGTGAAGTTTCGACTTGGCCCCCAGTATGGACGACAAAGAATGCAGCAAGTTCCTTCACTTTCAAGACACAAATCAAGCAGAAGAGCGCAAGTGCTTCAGTAGATCTCTCGGCTTTAAGTCTCAGCGAATTCAGAAACTTCGCCGCCCTTATGGAGGAGTCTGCAAGTTTTGATACAGTGACCGTTAATCTTGATGATGACCCCATTAGGAGAGGCGAAATCGAGATCCAGCTCTTGGAGACAAACGGTTCTCCTGCCGACTATTCGACGGAGGTTGATCGGCAGAGATTTGAATCTCTAATTGAACGGTATCATACACTTGCTACCAATTTCCCGGACTCAGTTTCGAGAGATTTGAAAGATCTTCCTGTAGATGATGTTGGCCGCTTTCTGGACAGCTTCTTTAACGTGGCTGTGTATGGAGACAATGGTTTTGTTAGGCGAGTTATTCTCGTAACGTCGCTCAAAACGGAGTATTCGAAAGCAATCGAAAGACTGGCGCAAAGCGTTGAAACTGCAATGAAAGAGTTGCCAATAGATACTGATGAAAGCAAAGCGATCAAAAAGAGAATCCGGGAAGAGTCGGCCAGACTTTTCGAAAACCCGGTAGCTGAGCTTACGCGTTCAATAGAGAATCTCGAGCCTTATAGAACTGGGAGTACTGGGGTCACCGATTTGACCGAACTGGAGAAAGTGGTTGAAGATTTGAGAGACAGCATAAATACTATCAGGAATGTTGCTTCTGAAGTGGTCACGCTTTCTCAAGAAATCTCTGCTGGAGATTCCAGAGTCTCTATTTCGGTGAGGCAGATCGAAAGATCTCTTGAAGCCGTACCTTCTGGACTGATTCAGTGGATGGACTTGTTGAATCTGTATTCCGACTTGAGAATTTTCTACGACGAATCACAGAATGAGAGTCTTTCAAGCGCTTCAATAGTGGGAAAGATACGGACCGATTCTGAAGTGCACTCCTTGCTGTCCGACTTTGTGAATCGGTGGGATATTGATGAGGAAATGAGAACCCACTTGCTTACCAAGGTTAATCCGTCTAATGTACGGAACGCAGTTGCAATCCTCCTGAACTATCTTGATAGCAATTTTAAGGAGAGTCTTTCAAAATACTTCTCGGATGTGCAGACACCACTCGAAGCAATCAATGATGCCATGAATTTCCTGAGAACTTCGCTTCTGGTTGCTTCTGATCCAGTCCTCGATGAGAAAGTCAATAGCGCGATGGATGAAGAGACACCTTATTCGAGTCTCATCACACTGATTAAGGAAGTGGCCTCAGCGGCAGGTCAGACGATTGGAGTCGGGGGCGTTGTAGCGAGCCTGGATAGGCAGGCAAACATCAGTGGCCACGAACCGTTTGCAGAATTGATAAGACGAAGATGGAGAGAGACCGACTTAATAGGTACTTTCTCCAGAGTCCATTCCGATATATTCAGCGAACTTGATCTCTCAAGTAAACCCGATGAAGTTGAAAGAGTTTACTACAGGGGTATCATTTCCCCGTCCGGTGCGAAATCTTTCGACATAAAGCTGAAAGGAATTCCTGCGGTCTGGCTCAAAGACGACCAATGCGCCGGCAAGGCGAATTTTACTCTGGGAGAGACTATTAGCAACTTCTTTCAAAATTATGTCACAGCATGGAACGCTGCCCCTTTCGGCAGGTATTACTTCAACACTGTGTTCGTAGCTACCGTGACAACATTTGTTGAGATAATCTTTGCAGCTATGGCGGCCTTTGCATTTGCAAAGATGGAGTTCTTCGGGAAAAATCTCTTGTTCACTCTCTTCCTGGCGACAATGATGGTCCCCGGAGAAGTACTCCTTGTGCCCAACTACATCACGCTTACTGCCCTTGGTTGGATTGACTCGTATTACGCCCTAATTGTTCCGTGGGTAGTTTCCGTTTTTGCCATATTCTTGTTGAGACAGCATTTCATGACTATCCCGAACGAACTATACGATGCGGCTATGATTGACGGCCTTTCTAAGTGGCGCTTTCTATGGACAATTCTAGTTCCGCTTTCTAAACCCGCTGTCATAACCGCTGCGCTTCTGAAATTCGTCGGTAGTTGGAATTCCTTCCTTTGGGTCCTTATAGTTACGAAGAGTCCTGAGATCAGGACTTTACCGGTTGGACTTCAGAATTTCAGTTCTGCAACGGGAAGTGATTACCATCTACTGATGGCGGCCGCCACATTTTCCATAATTCCGGTCGTAATTCTCTTCCTGATTACCCAGAAGTACTTCATTGCCGGAATTGCCAGGAGTGGTCTCAAATAAAAAGCAAGAAGAATAGGGCGAGATTTCCGCTTGGATTGTTCATCTTTCTGGCGCTGCTTTTTTCGCTCCTGTTAATCAACAACTATAACGCAATAGCACGTTACAAGCAGGCTCAGAGAAAACTCGAGAACCTCCAGAGGGAGTATGATGCTCTCGAGAAAGAAATCGAAATCAAGGAATCTGAACTGGAGCTCTTAAGGCAACTGGCTCCGGGAATGCCGCAAAATGACACTGGAGGAAATAGATGAGATTCGTAGTAACAACCTCTCACAAGCCTACTAGAGAAGAAGTCGTGAATGCCAGAACTCTGGCAGAGGAACTGGGAGTGAAGTATGTTTCGAGAGGCCGACTTAGGGAATTTGAGAAAGAGAGTCCCGTTGATTTCTATTACGTGTTTGATAAGAATGGTCAGCTTTCCATAAAGGCTGGACAATCTGTTTTCTTCTTTCACCCGGGAATGTCGAAGGTCAGATACAAGAACATCAAGCTTCAAAATTCTGACTACCTGATAAACAGCATGGAGCTTTCAGGGGAAGAAGTAGTCCTAGACACTACTTTTGGACTGGGAAACGAGGCGCTTCTCATTGCACACTTCTTGCCTCGGGGCAAAGTCGTTGGCCTTGAAGCGTCCGAACACATATTCAGAGTAGTCGCCCATGGCCTTCGAAACTACCCTTACACTGATGAATGGATAAGAGAGGCATCAACAAGAATCGAACTTCATAATATTAATCTGCGGGAGTTCGTAAAGTCTTGTGCAGACAACTCTTACGATATTGTTTACTGTGACCCTATGTTTGACAGACCCCAGTTGAGTTCCCATTCAATCAATCCGCTAAGACCCTTTGCCGTATATGAGAGAATAATAAGGTCTGATGTGGATGAAATGATACGGGTTGCTTCGAAGAGATTCATAATTAAGAGCAGAACGAGAGACACTCTTTTCGAGGAGCTTGGTCTTCACTTCGATAGACTCTGGGGAAGTAAGAAAAGTGGAGTATTATATGGGGTGATTGAAAAGAAATGATCCCTTTAGTATTAGGTCCAACTGCCGTAGGGAAGACTTCACTTCTGCTGGAAATCGCTGGAAGACTTCCAATAGAAGTGATTTCCGTGGATTCTCGTCAGATTTATCGCTTCATGGATATTGGTACTGCAAAACCAACACGTACAGAACTATCTCTGCTTAAGCATTGGCTAATAGACATTCGAAATCCCGATGAGAGTTTCGACGTGATGGAATTCAGGAAGCTCTCTCTCGAATTCATCGCGGAGATTAAATCAAGGGGTAAAATCCCTGTTTTGGCCGGTGGGACGGGCCTGTATGCTGACGCCCTGATCAGAGGATTGGCGGATGTTCCGGCGAGAGATGAAAATATTCGTGAAGCCCTGCTACAAATCGAATCACAAAAAAAGGGGTTCTTAAGAGAGCTGCTTCGGAAAGTCGATCCCAAAGCCTTTGAAACGATACACGAAAATGATTTGAAACGTACTGTCAGATATCTTGAGGTTTTTCTCAGAACAGGGAAACCGTTAACTGAATTCCATAAAGAGAGCGAGATGTCGGGAGAGTTTGGTATAGTGATTTTACAGAGAGAAAGGGACGAGCTGCACAGAAGAATCGAGGCACGTGTCCACAGGATGATTGACTCTGGTCTTGCAGAAGAGACGGAGAGGCTTCTCGAGATGGGTTATGCTCCGGAACTCAACGCACTGAAGACAATAGGTTACGCTGAGATGGTACAATATATAAAGTGTGGAGTATCCCTTACGGATACCAGTGAGCGGATTATCGTAAACTCTAGAAGATACGCTCGTCGTCAGATTATTTGGTTCAGAAGATACAGAGAAGCTTTGAGAATTGACCTGTCCACTCTCGGAAATGAGGCGGCTCAGGTTCTTGAAAATACGATTCTCTCAGTTTGGGGGGGTAAGAATGGCTGAAAAGTTCAATTTGCAGGATCGTTTCTTGAATCTTTTAAGGGTTAACCGGATCGAAGTCAAGATCTATCTCGAAGGTGGGTTCCAGACGAAGGGGATGGTCAAGTCTTTCGACAATTTCACTGTGCTGCTTGAAGATGGTCAGGAACAGACTCTTGTTTACAAGCATGCTATCAAGATGATGGTTCCTCAGAAGTATGTGAAGTTAACGAATACTTCGGGCAAGAAGGAGGACTGAAGAGAGTATAGACACTTTACTTGTCGCTGTTTTTTCGTCTGAAGAACAGGATATGAAAACAGAAATACTGGGCGAGCTTCAAGAGCTCGCCCGAACTGCCGGTTATTATGTAACGGAAAGCGTCGTTCAGAATCTTGATTATCCCGATCCAAGACACTACCTTGGAAAAGGAAAGGTTGACTTTGCGAAGAGAATGATTGAAGCCTTTGGTGTATCTCTTGCGATAACGCGACATGAGTTATCGCCGTCTCAGGCGATGAATCTTGAAAGACTGCTGGGGATACATGTCATAGACAGAACGCAGTTGATTCTTGAAATCTTCGCTGAACATGCGACAACCAAAGAGGGAAAACTCGAAGTAGAGCTCGCCAGCCTTAAGTATCAACTTCCGAGACTGAAGGGATTTGGCAGGATGCTTTCACAAACCGGAGCAGGTATAGGTACAAGAGGGCCTGGGGAGAAGAAACTTGAGATAGATAGACGGCAGGCTCAGGACAGAATCTCTCGCCTCAGAAAAGAGATCGAAGAACTCGCGAAACGGAGAGAAATATCACGCAAGAAGAGACAGTCATCTTCGGTACCTCTTGTTTCTTTTGTTGGCTATACAAATGTTGGGAAATCATCGTTAGTCTCCGAGATTAGCAGCGAGGATCTAATCATAGAGGATAAGCTTTTCGCAACGCTCGATACCCGAGTCAGGAAAGCGAAGTTGCCGGCTGGAATGCAGTTACTGGTTTCCGACACAGTTGGATTCATAAGAGAATTGCCACACGAGTTGATGGAGAGCTTCAAATCCACGTTGGACGAAGTGAAGTACTCCGATATCCTTGTGGTAGTTTCCGATGCATCTGACATGGCAATCAAAGACAAGTACTCCGTAGTAGACCGTACTCTACGTGAAATAGGTGCGGGAGAGATCAGAAGAATTCACGTTCTGAACAAGATCGATCTCTGTACGAATGAAAGACTGGCCGAACTGGAAGGATCCTTTCCAGATTCAGTAATGGTAAGTGCACTGAGAAGCTACAACATTGAGGGCATACTTAATGAAATCACAAGGAAACTCTTTGGTGAGAAGTCCAGAAGAACGTTGAGATTGACTCCTGCCGAGTTTTCGAATTTCATGAGATTTAGAAACTCCGTGGAAGTGCTTTCTGAGAGCTTTGACAGAGAGCTCATCGAGATCGTATATTTGTCCTCCGATGAGATAAATGAACGGCTCATTTCTTCTATATGTGAGGAGGGAAGAAAATGAAGAGGTTATTATCGGTCATACTGGTAATTCTGACTACTGGAATGTTGTTTTCGGCGACACTTCTTTTTCCTTTGAAGAGGGCACCGGAGATAACGGGCTATTTTGGCGAGTTTAGGGGGAATTCCAAAAATATCAACTATCCCGAGCATTTCCACATGGGAATGGATTACTCAACTGGAAGTATTGTGGGACTTGATCTTCGTTCTCCAGACGATTCGTATGTGCACCAGATCTATATAAACCATCCTATATATGGCATTGGGATAGCCCTTACGCTTCCTGAAGTCACGAATATTCTTACTAATGAGGAAGGTATCAATGTGATCTTTGCGCACGTTAATGAAGTCGGGGACACTTCTACGTTAACGGGAAGAAAACTAAATGATCTTTATCACCAGCTAATTTCTGAGTTTGGAGATCAGTATGTCGAAGTAACCTTTGACCCTAGAGAGCTTCTTTTCAGAAAGAGCGATGTTGTCGCAAAGTCAGGAAACAGCGGTAATGTTCCTCCTCATCTTCATCTGGAGGTTAGGGATTCAACAATGCAGACGATAATCAATCCGGGATTCTTTTTCGATACAGGTTCTCCAACTCCAGCAATTGAAATACTTGACATAAGAGCGGGCGGAAAAACGTACTCATTTTCGGAAGGTAAACCAACGATAGAAATGACTCCGAACACTCCACTGGATCTTCACGCAAAGGTGCAGCTGAGGCATCCGATAAGTCCCAAGACTATTGAGCTGTACGTAGAGAACAGTTTGATCTACCAGATAGATTTCGTATCATTTGAATTGGACGAAGTCGATAAGGTTCGCGAAATATATTCATCACCATCAACGGAATCGGATTATTGGTTCAACTTAAACTCGAGGATTTCGCTCAGTGTCCTGCCAATAAACATCTGGGATGACATCGACTGGACAAATCCTAGAGATGCGAGAGTGGTAGTTCGAGATCACTGGGGGAACGAGGCTTCGAAAGACTTCAGAATTGAAATGAGGAGGTAATTCAGATGTTTTTCAAGAAGAAGCCGCGCGATATTGGCAGGAATCCCTTTTACGACAACGGGAACACTGTGGTTGTGCACTTTCAGTGCAACAAGTGCGGAGAGAAATTCAGAAGCCATCTTAGAAAGTATTACGATGTCAGTGTAAACTATGGAAAGGGTAAGGGTGCTTACAGGCTCGACAAAGAGTTCATTGGCAGCAACTGTCAGAACAGGATTCAGATCACTGCTGAATTCAATAGAGCTTTCAAACCTTTGTCTTTCGAAATTGTTGGCGGTAGATTCATTTCCAAAGAAGAATATGAAGAATAGATTCATTTTGTAGGAGGCAGTTATGAAGACTTGGTTGTTCACCAGTGAAAGTGTTACGGAAGGCCATCCCGATAAGATGGCCGATCAGATTTCCGATGCAATTTTGGATGCAATGTTAACACAGGATGAGAACTCGAGGGTCGCAGTTGAGACTCTTCTTGCTACAGGGGTTGCAGTAGTTGCTGGAGAGGTAAGTACAAAAGCCTATGTCGATATTCCGAGAGTTGTCAGAGACACAATTCTCGATATTGGATACAACAGGGCTAAGTTTGGTTTCGATGGGGAAACCTGTGCAGTTCTCACAAGTATAGACGAGCAGTCACCGGATATAGCTCTTGGAGTTGACAGGTCCTATGAGGCAAAGAAGAATGATGTAGATAGATACGCACTTATTGGAGCCGGTGATCAGGGTATGATGTTTGGTTACGCAACGAACGAGACGCCGGAAATGATGCCTTTGCCTATCGTTCTCGCCCATAGACTTGCCAGAAGACTCAGTCAGGTTAGAAGGGATGGAACCGTCCAAGGCTTCAGGCCTGATGGAAAGACCCAAGTTACCGTTAAGTATCAAGACGGAAAACCGGTTGGTGTGACTGCTATTGTAGTTTCAACACAGCATGATCCCGATCTGACCAGTCACGAAATCGAAAGACTTGTCGTTGACAATGTGGTAGCTCCGGTAATCGAGCATGATCTATTGCTTGAGGGCGTCGAAATCTTCGTGAATCCAACCGGGCGTTTTGTCAAGGGTGGACCTTCGGCCGATACTGGTTTGACCGGGAGAAAGATTATTGTCGATACCTATGGAGGCTGGATACCTCATGGCGGAGGCGCCTTTAGCGGTAAGGATCCGACGAAAGTTGATAGGTCGGCCCATTACATGGCCAGATACACCGCGAAGAACATCGTAGCCGCCGGATTGGCGGAACGAGTAACACTTCAGTTGGCTTATGCAATTGGAGTTGCAAAACCCGTGTCGTTCATGATAGATGCTCACGATACGGAGAAGGTGGATCTCGAGAAATTAAGGAAGGCCGTTCTAAAGGTTTTTGACTTCAGGCCCGCTGCCATCATAGACCGTTTGAATCTCAGGAGACCAATCTACAGACAGATAGCCGCATTTGGTCATTTCGGCAGGATTGATGTTGATCTTCCCTGGGAAGAAACCGATGCGGTAGACCAATTGAAGAAAGCACTGGATTGATGATACAATAAACAGGTAAATCTCGAAAGGAGGAGAAGTGATAAGTGCCTAACAATGCATCAGCAAAAAAGAGAGTAAGACAGACCGCCAAGAAAACAATGATGAACAAGGCTGTCAGAACGAAATTTAGGAATGCTTCAAAGAAGCTGTATAAAGCTATAGAAGAGGGTGAAGATCCAAAGCTCGTTTCGTCCATGCTCAGTGAAGTATATTCTACTCTCGATAAGGCGGCTAAGTCCGGGACGATACACAAGAATACGGCTTCCCGTAAAAAGGCTAGATTGACCTCAAAAGTGAAAACATACGTCGAAACGAGAGGATAATACAATCAAAAATGAAAAAAGGTGGCTTTAGCCACCTTTTTTTGCTGTCAACAGCAGCAATCAAAGATTCTCTGGAGTTGCGTCCTGATGTGTCCCAGCGAGGACGTTCTCTTCAGTCTCAGGATCGAACAAATGCATCATCGACATATCGAAAACAAGATCCATCTTGTCACCGGCAACCGCTCTGCTCTTTGGGTCTACTTTCGCCACAATGTCATCTCCGTGAATGTTAGCATGGATAAGCGTTTCGCTACCTAGAGGTTCAACAACGTCTACACTGCCCTTGACTGTATACTCATCCTTTGGCGCGACGGCGTACATCTTGTCGTATATATCCTCCGGTCTTATGCCGAATGTGATGTCCTTACCGACCAAACCTTTAACTTTGTCAACCTTGTCTTCAGGGACCAGAAGTTTCATGTCTTCTTTGACGACCCAAACACTACCGTTTTCGGATACAAGCTTTGCGCTTATGAAGTTCATTGCTGGAGTTCCTATAAACCCCGCGACAAACTTATTTCTCGGTTCAAAGTAGACCGAATAAGGATCACCTATCTGCTGAATAATGCCATCTTTCATTATGACAATCTTGTCTGCCATTGTCATTGCTTCAACCTGGTCGTGAGTGACGTAGATGATCGTTGCCTGTAGATTCTGGTGGAGCCTCTTCAGTTCCGCCCTCATCTGCACCCTCAGCTTCGCATCCAGGTTGGATAGAGGTTCGTCAAAGAGGAAGACTTTTGGCTTTCTAACTATCGCTCTTCCAACGGCAACCCTCTGTCTCTGACCACCGGAAAGCTGCTTTGGCTTTCGATCAAGTAGCTGCTCTATTCCAAGGATTCTGGCAGCTTCCCTGACTCTTTCCTCAATCTCGGGCTTGGGTGTCTTCCTAAGTTTCAATCCGAATGCCATATTCTCATAAACAGACATGTGCGGGTAAAGAGCATAATTCTGGAAAACCATAGCGATGTCTCTATCCTTAGGTTCGACATCGTTAACGACTTTACCACCGATTTTTATTGTTCCCTCGGTGATTTCTTCCAATCCGGCTATCATTCTCAATGTCGTTGTCTTTCCACAGCCGGAAGGGCCCAGTAAAACAAGGAACTCTTTGTCTTTTACTTCCAGATTTGCATCCAAAACAGCTTTGACTCCATTTGGGTAAGTCTTACCTACCTTCTCGAGGATAACTTCTGCCATCTTACACCTCCGTCAATCATCGTCGACTTGAACAATAAGATCCTTTATTTCAACATCCATCGCTTCATCGCCAGCGTCCATTAAATAGAGATCATAAACCCTCTCAAGAAACCTGTTGAAGAGCACGTACTTGCGATAGTCCATCACTACAGCCTTGGGAAGACCGTTTTTTGTTATAATTATATCGGCCTTCTCACAATCGTCAACGACCTTTGAAAAGTGTGTTTTTGCTTCGGCCAGAGAAAAAAAAGAGAGCTCATGTAATCTTGACAAAGGAACCACCTCGGGACCATTATACAGCATGACCATAATTATAGTCAAGCTTTGGAGGTGCCAGAGATGGCGAAGAAGTTTTTCTTGAAACAACCAATGATGAGAAAGGTAATCTACGCTCTCCTTCCAATTCTGATCTTCGCTGTCGGTAATTTCGGCTGGGTAGTGTTTTCCAAGGTTTTTCTATCCATTCTCATCTCGGTTTTTGTCGAATGGTTATTCGAAAAGAAAAAGGGAAAACCCGTCAGCGAGGCCTCAATAGTCACCGGCTTTCTGATTGGCCTGATTCTTCCACCGGCAGTGCCCTTCTGGATTGTAATTGTTGCCTCTTCATTTGCGATGATCTTTGCGAAAATGGCCTTCGGGGGTTTCGCGAAGAATCTCTACAATCCGGCCTTGGTAGGAAGGGCCTTTGTCTATATTAGCTTTCCCGCAGCCGTTCAACAGAGCTGGACGCCGGCGGTTCAAAGCTGGGGACAGGGATTCGTTCGCTGGATCAGCTCCGATATCATTACCATGGCTACTCCAGCGAATGTCATCAGAAGTGGAGGAAGTGTAAGTGCGTGGAGGATGATATTTGGCAATATCTCCGGCTCATCAGGTGAAACAGCAAAGTGGTTGATAGCAGCTGCAGCTGTGTACCTTATTATCACCAAAGTTGCTTCGTGGAAGATAATTGTCTCGACGCTTTTGTCAGCATTTGTCATGTCAGGGATTGTCTATATATTCGACCCTTCTAAAATGAGCCCGTTTCACTGGATTATTGGAGGTAGTATATTGTTTGGGGCAGTATTCATGGCCACCGACCCTGTAAGCGCTCCGAAGAAAGAAAAGTCGAAATGGATATATGGAGCTATGATCGGTTCACTAGCGGTGATAATAGGGTCTTTCTCTCTTTTCGGTGCGGGTCTCATGTTTGCTGTTCTCATTGCAAACACGTTTGCGTCTCTTCTAGATTACCTTAACACCCCGAAGAAGGTGAGGGCATGAGTGGCAGATTGTACTCAGTAGTATTTACCTTTGTTCTCACGACGATCTTCGTTTTATGTCTTGCTGGCATTAACGCTTTGGCTTCCGGCACGATCGAGAAGAATGAACAACTCGAGTTCCAAAGATCTCTCGTTTACGTGTTTAATCTCGCAGAAGACATCGACTCAGTCTCAGATGAGGAAATTCTAGGGCTTTATGGCAACAGGATTGAAGAGATCACCGGGGATCAGACAGTTTACATTGTCAACAAAGATGGCTCAAAGGAGTTAGCCTTTACAGTACAGAGTCCGGGTTTGTGGGGGACAATTACGGCACTTATTGCATTCAATGAGGAGGGAACGAGGATTACCGGAATAGATTTCGTCAGCCACTCGGAGACGCCCGGTCTTGGAGGTAGAATTGACGAAAGTCGGTTCAAGGAGCAGTTCAGAGGAGAGCAGATCTCTTCAGATCCCTCTGCAAGAGTGGCTGTGGTTACGGGACAGGATACTGTCTCTAAAGAAGATGCTCGAGTTGACGCAATTACGGGAGCCACCAGAACATCTGAATCAATACAGATCCTCTTGAACAAGGCGATTAATTCTGTATTACCCGTCGTTCGCGAGGTGGTGAAATAAAATGGCTGATTCCAAGAAGACGGTCTTTCTTGCAAACATCTGGAAGAATAATCCGGTAATAGTGCAGATTCTGGGGATCTGTTCTGCTCTAGCAGTCACAAACAACCTGACAAACACTCTGATTATGGGAGTAGGTCTAATCTTCGTTACCGCTTTCTCTTCACTGACCATCTCCGCTCTCAGAAAACTGATTCCAAGAAACGTGCGGATGATGATTCAGGTTCTTATTATTGCAACTTACGTGATAATTCTCGATATTGTCCTCAAAGCATATCTACCCTCTATCAGCAAGGCTCTTGGTCCTTATGTTGGGTTGATAATAACGAACTGTATCATTATGGGACGAGCAGAAGCCTTTGCCCAGTCTCACGGTCCGATTCTTTCCTTTCTCGACGGCGTCTCCGCGGGAATTGGCTATTCGCTGATTCTTCTTGCCGTAGCCTTTATAAGAGAGCTTCTGGGTTTTGGCACGATTTTTGGAGTGAGAGTTATGCCGGAAAGTTTCACTCCTTGGGTGATAATGATAATGGCTCCCAGCGCCTTCTTTATTTTAGGTGCGATAATCTGGATCGCGAGAACGCCGATCGTCAAGAAGAAGTAAGGGGGGGTTTAGATGGGAGTTCCACTTAATCCATTTGTAATAATGATAGCGGCGGCATTGACAAGTAATATGGTGCTGAGCAATTTCCTGGGGATGTGCTCTTTCATATCGGTTTCTAAAGACATAAAAACTGCCAATGGGCTTGGTATGGCAGTGACATTCGTTCTTACGCTTACTTCTGTTCTCAACTACATAGTCTACTATTACATATTAGTTCCTCTGAATCTCGATTATCTTAGGTACATAGTGTTCATTGTTGTAATCGCTGCTTTTGTGCAGTTCCTGGAAATGATCATTGAAAGATTCTCTCCGACTCTCTACATCAACTTGGGAATCTTCTTACCCCTCATCACAGTCAATTGCGCAATTCTCGGTGGAGTTCTCTTCATGATAATCAGAGAGTACAGCCTCATCCAGTCTCTGTTCTTTGGGTTCGGTTCTGGTGCTGGCTGGTGGCTTGCGATAGTCGCACTGTCTGCAATGCGCATGAGAATGAGAGAGAATGATCTACCTCCTCAATTGGTTGGCCCAGGCATTACAATGATAATTATCGGAATCATGGCACTTGCCTTTATGGGTTTTTCGGGCATGTTGCCCGTTCAATAAGGTGGTGTTTTGATTGCAAATAGTCATATCAGCTCTTGTGATCGGAGGAATTTCGGCGCTGCTTGCTGCAATTCTCACTATTGCGGATGCCCTTGTGAACAACTATGGAGAAGTTAGTATAAGAGTAAATGATTCGAAAGACTTGAAAGTGAAAGGCGGAGCGACGCTTCTGTCTACGCTTGCAAGTGAGAAGATCTTCATTCCCTCTGCATGCGGAGGAAAAGGCAGCTGCGGACTTTGCAGGGTAAAGGTTTTGACAGACGTCGGGCCCATTCTCCCGACAGAACTACCATATCTTTCCGAGAAAGAGAAGAAAAACAACATTAGGCTTTCGTGTCAGATTAAGGTTAAGAGTGATATATCAATCGAGATCCCTGAAGAATTGTTCAATATAATGGAATACATCGCTAGTGTTTCATCGATAACGGATGTGACACACGACATCAAGGAAGTCTTCTTTGATTTGGAAGATGAGATCGAATTCAAGGCAGGTCAGTATGTGCAGCTGATAGTTCCAGCTTATGGAGATATCAAGGGTGAGACAATGAGGGCATATTCGATGTCCTCGCAACCCTCGGTTAAGAGCGGTGTCGAATTGCTGATAAGACTTGTCCCGAACGGGATTGTCACAACTTACGTTCACAAAATGCTAAAAGTTGGAGAAAGAATTAGGATTCTTGGGCCTTTTGGCGACTTTTACTTGAGAGACACCGATTCAGATATAATATTCATTGCGGGTGGCTCTGGAATGGCTCCCATCAAATCAATAATTTTTGACATGATGGAAAGAGAAGTGAAAAGAAATGCCTATTATTTCTTTGGAGCAAGAAGCAAGAGAGATCTGTTCTACCTTGAGGAGATGAAAGAGGTTGAAAGAAAGATGCCCAATTTTCATTTCATTCCAGCACTGTCTGATCCACTGCCAGAAGATAATTGGGAAGGGGAAACTGGATTGATAACAGATGTTGTGGACAGGTATCTCTCCGAGCAAGGAGACGAGATTGACAGAGAAGCGTATCTCTGTGGCAGTCCGGGAATGATAAATGCCTGCATACGTGTCTTGACTAGACACAAAGTACTCGAAGAAAAAATATTCTACGACAAATTCGGATAGGGTGGAGGTGAGAAAATGAAACAAACTCCGGATTTCGACAGAATTCAAGAAAATATGAGAGCGGGAAATATCACCGGTCCTGGTTTTTTGGGTGATGATGACAGGAATCTTGTTGATATAATCAGTGAAGACCAGATAACCGTCAAAGAACTTGGCCTTACAAACGAGATTATCGCAGACAAGCTGGAAATGCTGATGAAGGAGGGTGAAAGAGGATTCGGCTCCCCCGTGAAGGTCGACGATCGTTTTGTAGTGATTGTGGAGGAAAGCAGAGGTTACATTCCATGTCCATTTCGCCATGGTCATCTTTCAAAGAAGGTAAACGTCAATGTGAGAAATATCGCTCTGAAGGAAGAGATCGATTATTCACCGATCTCCATTCACTTAATACGAGAACATGGATTTTTTCAGGGCAAAGGTTCACCTTATAGACTTGATCCCACAAGAATTGCGAAGATTCTAGAGCTGGTTTGACTGCAGATGGGAATTTTGAATTCAGGCAAGAACGGTAAGAAATATTCCTCGAGAAACAGAGCCCTGTTTACGGTCTTCTTTGTGGTATTGCTTATTGCCTTTGTATCGTATTATGCCTTTGGATACAAGATAGAAGTTGTAGTTCCCTCTGAAGAAGTGAACCTTTCCGATTTGACTTTCAATGACGATGTTTTCTCTCTTCTTGGAGAAGCGCCGTTTCCGCCTGACCAGGGTCTCGCAAACGGAGTCTCTGTGGACCGAGAAGACGGGGAGAGCATACGCGTATTTTACCCACCTGAGGATAATTCGGTTGTCTGCCTTCAGTTTGAGCTGAATTCCAGAAATATCAATGTGTATATTTGGAAGACATTTTCAGTTGATTCTGCAAGAAGCGTTTGGGACACGTTGTTCCTCGTGGAAGCGTCTGTGCTAACCAGGGATCTCGGAAGGATAAAAAAACCAGACTACTATTACGCAAAAATCGTCAGATTTGGGGGACGGGATCAAACTCTCATCTGGCAGAAAGGGAAATGGGTCGTGCTGGTAAAGAGTCCAGGATTTACGCTTGAAGAAGATGAAGAGCGGCTAATTCTAACGGAGCTTTTCGATTCTAGTATAAGAAGTTAGTCTCATCTTCAGAGTAGACTTCGATACCGTTCTTTAGAAGAAGTTCCGCAGTGATTCCCATACCGTCAACCATTACTCCACTAAAGGTTCCGTCATAAATGCCCCTGCATCCACAAGAGGGGCTTCTTGATTTCAGTATAGCTATGTTAACTCCAGATAGTTTGGCTATTTTTAGCACCTCTTCCGCCCCCCGTAAATAGTTTTGAGTGACATCATTTCCAAACTGATCTAACACCAACTTCGCTGCCCTCCAATCAGCAGAGGTTGTGACTTCCGCTCTTGGACGAGGTGTCGGAAGTCCTCCAAGCTGTTCCGGGCATACTGGCAAAAAAACAAACCTGTCAACAAGCTCTAAAAGCTTTAAGGACAGGTTATTATCTCCACGGTATGTGCAGTTCACACCAATCAGGCAAGCACTAACAAGTATCTTTGTCATTTACCACCGGCGGCAGTTCCATCGTCCTCTCTTCTAATTACGTACATCAGATCACGTGTGGGAAGCATTGATAATGGATTCATTGTGTTTGCTCTTGGATCTCTTACTTCGAAGTGAACGTGAGGCCCCGTAGAGACCCCAGTGCTTCCTACCCGACCGATCAGTGATCCCGCATCAACCCTCTGACCAACATAAACGCTGATTTTGCTCATATGACCGTAACGTGTCAAGTAACCGTTATCATGTTGAATCTCAACCATGTTTCCGTAGCCGCCATTTACACCAGCAAAAACAACCGTACCTCCAGAACCCGCAAATATCGGCGTCCCTTCCGGTGCGGCGATATCAAGTCCTGAATGGAAAGAAGGTTGCCCGGTAACAGGGTGGGTTCTCCAGCCGTAGTCTGATGAAATGACTCCGTATATTGGCCACCTGAAAGGCGAGCTTTGGGGAATATATTGGTATAGATTGACCAACGACATAGGAATGAAGATTCTTTGTCCCGGATTGATAACGGAATCAGGCTTAAGATTGTTGGCTGCAATTAGTTCATCAACGGGAGAAAAGAAAAGTTTGGCGATATAGTCAAAGGTGTCGCCCGACTGAACTTCATAGATCAAACCATCCGGCTGGGGTATTCGAAGCGTATCCCCGGCCTTTATACTGTTGGGATTTTTAAGACTGTTGAAATCAATAATAGTTGAGATGCTAACGTCCAAGTCTCTCGAAATAGTATGAATCGAATCTCCCGCTCTAACCACGTATGTAACAAGAAAATACGCGAAACTGCGAGTCATCAACAGCGAAGACATAAATAAGAATAACAGAATGACCCGACGGTTCATTCCCTGCCACCTCCAAAAAGCCCTAAAGAAAAGAAGACAACCAAAATGATTATACCAAAAAGCAGTCCAACGGCAAAATGCGAACCAAAAATCGTTTGTAAAATAATGGATAAACCTATCAGTACTGAGACCGCACTTCCTAAGAGTACCACGGAAGCCGCTGTGTCCTTCAATACTCGTACTCTTTCGTCATAGTATGGTCGCAAAATGTCTGCAAGCTTCTCTATTAGAGTGTTAATTCCTTCCAGTAGTAATACCATAAACGTACAGAAAAGCAGCCAATAATAATCATTCTTATCTACTTGGATCAGCGCACCAAGAGAGAGAATAACGGCCCCAATCACAAGCTGGATCCTGAAGTTCCTCTCTCTTAGAAGATGTTTTATACCGTTAGTAGCGTTCCCAAGGCTTCTAACAAACTTTCTCATTCGAATCCCCGGCCGACAGAATCGATTCTTTCTCTTCTAATACTGTAAGACTTCTCTATTAGTGAGTAACCGAAATCAATCGCCTGGGCATTCATTTCAACATATTTCGCTTTAATATGTTTCGTCATGGCCTCTTTAAGGGACTGAGTAGTCACGAAACTTCCCGCTCTGGCTATTAGGCCCAATCCGACCATGTTTGCTGGAAGAGTGCTGCCAAATTTTTTTTCAGTAAGCTCGGTGACTGGTTTCTGAATAATCTTTCTGGTCATTCTTACTCCTTCTTTTGGAATAGAACTGACCAGGGTGGAGTCGACTATCAGTACTCCGTTCACATGTAAGAGAGGGACATGAGCGTTTACAGCCGTCTGATGCATCGAGTAAATTAGTTCGAAGGAATGAGCTTTGGGATAGTCGATTGGTTCACTGTTAAAAAGCACATCACAATACGAGAGTCCGCCCCTCACCTGAGCCCCGTAGGATTGGGTTTGAACTACCCAATTTCCTTGAATAATAAGGGCTTCGGCAAGAATTATTCCCATCAATACGTTGCCTTGGCCTCCAATACCCGAAATCCTTACTGAATGAGGTTGTGTGAACGCTTGTTTCATCCATTGTCACCTCTTTCTGCCTTCATCAATTCCTCGATCTTTTTTCTGTAGCTATCGCTGTATGTATCAGCATTCTTGTTTACGAATTCACCGGCCACGATTTTATCGGCCAATTCCTCAGGAGACATTGTCCTAGCCTTGTTAATTTGTACTGTGTTCTTCTTGAAATAGGCAAGCATGTCTTCAGGTTGTGACATGGCGTTATATCTACCGTAGTATGTGTGACAGTTGGTCATTATTTCTATTACTGCCATACCTTTGTGATCGAGGGCTTTCTGGATGAGTTGAACCATCTGTGCATAGTGAAAGACGGTTGATCTTGCGACGTATGTCGCTCCCGAGGCAAGTGCCAGATTGACAATGTCAAATGAGTTCTCTACATTGCCGTACGGAGAAGTCGATGCGATTTTCTCATGAGGTGTGGTTGGAGAGTACTGCCCTCCGGTCATTCCATATATATTGTTGTTGAATATTATCACCGTTATATCCATATTCCGTCTGCAAGCATGAATGAAGTGATTTCCGCCAATTGCGAGAATATCTCCGTCCCCACCCATCACAACAACTTTAAACTCAGGTCTAGCAAGCTTTACTCCCGTTGCGAACGCAATTGCTCTACCGTGAAGAGTATGCATAGTATTGAAGTTAAGATAGCCCGTTACCCTTGAAGAACAACCAATTCCCGAGACAACAGAGACTCTGTCTGGATCGAGGGCATTTTTGTCGACAGCATCTATGAATGCTTTCATAATGACACCGTTCCCACAACCGGGACACCAAACGTGAGGCATTCTATCCTGCCTCAAATACTTAGTTAGCCTTGCGATAGCCATGATTTCCTCCCATTCATTTCGTAAATTGTGTCATCGTGACATTTGTTTTTTCAAACATGAACTCGGTCAATGGGTCAGGATATCCCTCAGAAAAAACGACCCTCTTTATTCCAGCATTTATGATAAGTCTAGCGCAAACCGAACACGGACGATGAGTTACATAAATAGTTGATCCATTGGTCGCTATTCCAAATTTCGCTGCTTGTGCAATCGCGTTTTGCTCGGCATGGGCCGCATAGCAAATTTCCTGGTTTTGACCGGAAGGTATTCCAAGAGCGTCTCGAATGCACTCGGTTTCATCGCAGTGTGGAAATCCCGAAGGTGGTTGGTTATAACCCGTAGATAGTATCCTGTTCTCTCTAACAATCAAAGCTCCGACCTTCCTGTGGTGGCAGCTGGACCTTTCCCGAACTTGGTAGGCAAGTCTCATGAAATATGAATCCCAGCTCTCCGTTTTACTTTCCGGTTTGTGTGTGGAGAAACCCTTAAGAAAATCCGACAGATCTTCTGCAGACATCATATCATTCCCTTCAGAAGTTCAATATGGTTATTCTCTTCTTCGATAATCCTCTTAAGGGCATCTGCTGTGGTAAATCTTGCGTTTTTTTGAATGCTTTCGTAGAATGCTATGCTTTTCTTCTCAGCTTCAATTGCAAGAGAAATTATCTTCTGATAATCGGAACTGCTCATAGAATCATGAAGACTTCTGGAGAAAACACTACCATTTGCCAGGTCTTCAACGTATGCCTCTGAATCATCCCAGTTTATGAGTTCGAGGGACTCCTCTTCAAATTTCCTTAGCAGAAACTTGAATGTCTCTACATGTCCTTCTTCTTGCTTCGAAAGATATCTAAAGAGTGAACGCTTATTTTCATCCTCAACGTTTTCTGCAAGTTCCCTGTAAAAGCTTACCCCGACTTCTTCGATTTTCATTGCCAACTCAAGTATTTCATGTGGAGAAAGCAATCACCATCTCCTCCTTGATATCGATAAGCTTCTCCAGAACGCTTCTAGAAAAGTCCATTCCATTATCGTTCAATCTTATTCGACTGTTATCTGGCGAAAGGTAGTCACCAAGATGAGCTCTAAGCTCGGAGACCAAAGTATTATTCAACTCATCAGGAAGTTCCAGCTTTGATAAATCAACGCCTTCCATCAGTCTTAGTCCCATAAAAAGCGTTTCAAAAACCTCTTGAATGACTGAGTTCTCCCTCAATTCAAAAACCGGTCTCCTTCGAAGATTAACGAGATATCGATACTCAAGGAGATCGGAAGTATTCACGTACCTCTTTCTATCGAAGTGACTACCGGCTGAAACGCCAAAGCCCATATATTGCTCGTTTCGCCAATACTTGAGGTTATGAAGACACTCACGACGTCCTCTCTCCCATGATGAGATCTCATATCTACTGAACCCCATTTTGCTTAAAGAATCAAGAATAATATCGTGAAGGCCTTCTACTATTTCTTGTCTCGGTAAATCAATGATATCATCATGGACAAGCCGCATCAATTTAGTTTCGTGGTCAGAATCAAAAACATAGTACGATACATGATCCGGATTTATGGCGCTAATCATTTCAAGGTTTCCGGCAACGTTGCTTTCGTTTTCTCCAGGCAACCCTAGAATGAAATCGAGATTAAGGTTTTCAAAGATATCTCTGCTGGCCATCAGTCTGTCTCTGAGATTCTTAGGGACCGGTCTATCGCATCGTTCGAGGATCTCCCTTTCCGATGATTGTATACCGATCGAGAGCCTGTTGAATCCAATATCCCTCCACTGCTTAAGGTTTTTTAGATTGAGTTCCCAAGGGTTGGCCTCTATTGTAACCTCCACTGGCGCGGCATCAAATGAGCAGGAAATGAACGACATCAAATCCCTAAGAAGCTCAACAGGATATAAGGAAGGCGAACCTCCTCCAAAGTAAAGAGTCTCAACCCTCTCTGAAGCTGGATACATTTCTACTTCCTTCTTCAGCAAGTCGTGGTATTGTCGTACGAGATTACCATCATACTCAACCGTGCAAAAGTCGCAGTATGAGCATCTCCTCGCGCAAAAAGGAATATGGATATAGAGTCCCATACCCATCAGAAAATAAGCCTCATGAAGATCCCGTTGAGATTGAAGTTTGTTACCGAGATTCCAGCAAAGATTGAATCATCACTCCCGAGTTTCGAGATAAGTATTTGAGCGTCAATTCCACGCATGCTCACCATTACGGTAGGAGAAAGCATAAGCCTCAAATCGCCTGCGGGAACAATAAAGCTGCCTGCGAAGGCCAGTCCGGGATCGAAGGACAAGTAGTTCATTCCTATACCTATACCATATCCAACCTCGCCTAGCGAGTCGTTTGTTTTAAGGTCAACAGTTGCGACAACATTGCTTTCCATGTTTCTAATTCTAAGACTTCGCTCATATTCTTTTGCATAAAGGTATAGACCAACATCGTTGAATGAAAAAGAATCCTCTCCGTGAAGAAAGACACTTAATCCTCCGTTAAGCTGACCTAAAGGGAGTCGAACCCAGTTTCTTACAAGATACTTCATCTTACTAACCGTCGAAAGTTCCAGTTCAAGAGCTGTGTGAGAGAAGATAGGAATCTGATTAGTGTTAGACACATACCTGACTCCCATAAATAGACCTTCGTGACTGGCCAACAACGATCCTCTGAAAACGCCGTCCTGGATTTTCAACTTCAAAAATCCGGTAGAGTACTCCTCCCAACTGTCAACATACGTGACACCAACGTAGGGAATTCCCGTAGCCAATGCTAGAGTCAAATAGATGTCCTCGTAAGCCCTGATATCTGCTGAAACACTCCATCCTGCGTTGTTGAGCTTTAACTGGGTTTCGGAAAGAAGAAGAATCCCAGAAAGCAATACAAGTGACAGACATAAAACTCTCTTCAACCTTTGAGCACCCTCCTTGCGATTTCATTGACTTTTGATGGATTTGCCTTACCTCTCGTTGCCTTCATTACAGCTCCTACGAAGTAACCAAGAACACCTTCTTTCCCCTCTCTAAACTGCTTCACGGCAGCGGGGTTGTTAGCCATGGCCTTTTGAAGGGCATCTTCGATTACCTCAGCATCGTCTATTTGTTCAAGCCCCTTCTCTTTTACTATCTCTTTGGGCGACTTCTTTTCTTCAACAACTGTCGGGAAGATATCTTTGGCGATCTTGTTGGAGATCTTTCCTTTATCCATTAAATCGAAAAGCTCTTTGAAATGCTCCGGACTTACCTTAACCTCTTCGATGGTAAGTCCCTTGTCATTCATGAGTCGCAATACCTCTCCCATTATCCAGTTCGAACTCTCTTTCGGCTTTCCAGTGACCTGAGCGACTTCTTCAAAGTATGAAGCGATGTCCCCGTCTGAAGAGAGTACACTTGCGTCGTACCTCGGGAGCGAGTATTGCTCAACAAATCTGTCGATCTTCTCCCATGGTAGCTCGGGAAGATTCCCCTTGATCCTTTCGATGACTTCATCACTGACTACCAGAACTGGAAGATCCGGTTCAGGGAAGTAGCGATAATCGTTTTCTTCCTCCTTCGATCTCATTGAAAAAGTCTCTTTGGACGAAAAGCTCCAGGATCTTGTTTCTTTTGCAACATCTTCCCCAGAAGCGAGCGCCTTTGAGATTCTCTCCTGCTCGAATTCAAGCGCCTTCTCAACAAACTTGAATGAATTGATATTCTTTACCTCTACTCTGTTAGAGCTTCGTCCCGTTTCATCTACCATCGAGATATTAGCATCACAGCGTAATGCTCCCTTCTCCATATCTCCAGAGCATACCTCCAGCGCCCTCAGAGTGTCTCTAAGAAGCTCCATAAAGATTCGGGCTTCGGCGGGACTACGGAGGTCGGGCTCGGTTACGATTTCTATCAAAGGAACACCGCATCTATTGAGATCCACGAAGCTTCCCGATGATCCGGTTATAGAATCCGTTCCCTGATGCACCATTTTGCCAGCATCTTCTTCAATGTGTATCCTGCGAATCCTCACTTTTCTTTTCTCTTCCTCGTTCTCCAGATAGAGATAACCGTGTTCTGCAATCGGAAAGAAATACTGTGTTATCTGGTAACCTTTTGGTAGGTCAGGATAGAAGTAATTCTTTCTATCAAAGACAGAACGTTTGTTTATAGTGCAGTTCATAGCGATTCCCGCCAAAACTGCGAATTCTACTACTTTCTTGTTAAGCACCGGTAGAGTACCTGGCTGCCCTGTGCACACTGGGCAAATTGCAGTGTTAGGTTCGAGATCGAAAACATCGGCTCTACAGCTGCAAAAGGCCTTCGTTTCTGTTTTCAGTTGAGCATGAATCTCCAGTCCGATCACAGTTCTGAGCATTACTCTGTCCACCTTTCTGCTATGATCGCCAATCCATTACTAAAAGAGGGAGACAAATCCTCAATTCCTTTGGCGGCATCAAGTATGGAGACATCACTGAATCTCTTGCCCGTTATCAAAACACCTACTGGCATTCCATTAACAAAACCTGCAGGAACTGAGATCGAAGGCAATCCAGCGACATTTGCTGGAATCGTATAGATGTCCATCAAGTAATACGCCAGTGGGTCGTTTATTTCGCCTATCCTAGGAGCGACTACAGGAGAAGAAGGATTCAAGATGAAATCATACTCATCTAGCACTTTGCTAAGTTCACCGGCCATTACTCTTCTAGTCTTCAAAGCCTTTCTATAGTAAGCATCATAATAAGTCGCACTCAAGGTGAATGTACCAAGCAGGATTCTTCTTTTAACTTCCTTCCCAAAACCCCTGTCTCTGCTCTTGCTTGTCAGACCTTCATAATCCTCCGACTGCTGCCTCGGCCCAAACCTTATTCCATCATAGCGTGAGAGGTTTGAACTGGCCTCTGCAGGAGCAATCAGATAATATGTGGCAACGGCGTATTCGACAGAAGGTACGGATATTACTTCAACATCGGCACCCGATCTCTCTATATCTCTTGTTATGGAAAGAAATTTTTCCTTCACCTCTTCATCTAGACCGGGATAGCTAAGCATTTCCGAAGGGACAGCGAACTTCAGGCCCTTCAAATTTCCTCCAAGCGAAGTATCGAAGGACAGAGCGTGTCTTATTGTATTTGAGTCACGAGAATCATGTCCAGAGATCATCGACATCACGTCTGCGGCGTCTTGCGAACATCTTGTCATTGGGCCTATCTGATCAAGGGAAGAGGCAAATGCAACCAGGCCATATCTCGATACAAGTCCGTAAGTAGGTTTAAAGCCGACGATTCCACACATGGAGGCCGGTTGCCGGACTGAACCGCCCGTATCGCTTCCAAGCGCAAAAGGTGCGAGACCTGCCGCAACTGCTGCGGCACTTCCTCCACTACTACCACCCGGTATACGATTCAGATCCCAGGGATTTCTCGACGGTCCAAACGCTGAGTTCTCGGTTGATGAACCCATTGCGAACTCATCCATGTTCGTCTTGCCTAAAAGCTGTCCACCTTTGGAATTCAATTTCTGAGTTACTGTTGCGTCGTATGGTGAATCGTAGTTTTCGAGTATTCTGCTCGCACAAGTCGTCCTTGTCCCTACCGCAAGAATATTATCCTTTATGGCGTAGGGAAAGCCCTGTCTTTCTTCTGAAAAGGTTCTTACCTGAAGGAATGCATTGAGTTCATTGTTGTATTTGTCAATTCTCTCTCTGTAGAACTTGTAAGTGTCTCCGAGAGAAATGATTTCCGAGAGCCTCAGATTTAGCGGGTTCTTTGTCACGAAAGCCACCTCCAGATATTCATGACAATTCTAACATTTTCAGGACACTTCTAACAGAAGAGAGCAACTCGAATATACTGAAGGCCGGAAGCTGAATCTTATTACATCTACCAATAGTGAGAAGTTATCAGCTGCTATGTGCACGCTTTAACGAAACTCTGTTAGTTGCGCTCGAAAAGGGAATAATGGTTCTCGGTTGTCCTGACAAGAGCGATGCCATTTTTCGGCGCATTTTCCGTAGACGACTATCTCTGGTAATGGCTGTGGTAAGCATAAGCATCTGGCTTCCATTTTTTGCCATTCCATTAGCGAACCAAACTCCTCGGAAAGGATCTTACTCGGTTGATATTATCGAAAAGAGATGCTGAAACAAGTTCAGATGACCGAATCAAGAGGGTTCTCGCATCCGGAGTCTAGGGGTTTGTGAACAGAGGCGGTTGACCCACGAGGACCTTCAGGGCTATCGAGGCTGTTATCAAGTATTACTCATACTAATTCCTTACTTTGTCATACTGTGGAGCCTACCCTGAAATTTTCTTGTTCAGGGTCATCAGCAATTCAGTTCGGGATCTGGGTCATCAAAAATCGTTTTGGAAGCGGAAATAAAAAGAAGCTGATTCTCCGTTAGCAGAAAAGGATCCATGGTACAGAGTCTGTGGAGACTACTTACAAATGCTCTAGCAACTTGCAGTTGTTCTTTCAAGAGAACGGAGAACCGTTATTAGTTAACTGATTGTCCTGTTCTAAGTGCTACTTGTCGGTACAGTGATCTCTCAATTTTAATCCCTCTTCTGAGCTTTCCACATCCTGGCACTCTCTAATGAAGGTCGTTAGCTATGTATCCACTCTCAGGCAGGCAAACATCGTAAAGCCAGTTCCACGACTGAGCACACTCGGTTGAATCCATTTCGAAGTGTGCGACCGCATATCCCCCTGCAGGAACAATCATCTTTCCAATATCACCGTCTACTCTTGTGTCTTGAGGAACTGTAATGCACATGCTCAGTCTCAGCTTTTCCTCTTCAGTCACTTCCGGATTATCGTGGTAAATGATGAGAGAACTTGCGCTCTTCTTTTCCAGAAATCCTCGAGGACCTGCCCAGGAACAGAGTTTGTTGAACAAGGTTTCGAATAGTTTCTCATCACCGGCACAAGGACCTATGTAGCGGACATAAGCAACCGTACTCTCCTCAAAATTCACGGTATCTACTCTCTCGGCTTTTTCCCATATTCATCCTCCTAAAAAAACTGTCGATGCTACGATTGTGGAGGCGGGAAAGAATGTTGGGCGATCTACATTGCCTTCGAAAATACCTAAATTGCTTTCAGTCACTCCGCTATTGATCTTATTGGGTTTCTCATTTTTCCACTGGAGTGGATTCATTCCAAAACGCTTCTTGATACTTCTGCTGAGCGATGATCCGCTGGCGAAACCGCACTGATCTGCGACCTGAGCAACTGTACTATTGGGATCGTTTGTAAAGAGTGTAACAGCTTTTCCAAGCCTTGTTCTCCATATGAACTGGAAGAGGGTGTTTCCAGCGGAGGCATGGAAAATTCTGTGGAAGTGATATTTCGAGAATCCCGCTACATCTGACAGCTCATCAAGCGTGAGTGACTCTGACAGTTAATATCCTATGTAGTCCATTATCTCGTTTATTCTTGATATGCAGACGCCATGTAAAAGGTGCTCAGGGATGAACTGATTCATATCTTATCTTTCCTTTTGGAATGGAATGTAAGTCGAGATGCCTTGCGCTCTGCTTCAAGCATGAAGTGGATGCTATCATTAGGTAAAGGTGCAGCTTCAAGTGAAGTATCTCTTTTTTCTGGTGAATAGGATCTCTTAGCGTGAACCTTCGACAAACCAAATACCTCCTCCCGATTCAAGGCCACTAATACCAACTGGTTCTTTTACTGGACCTTCGAGCAACGAAATTACCCTTGTCCAATGCACAAACATCTTAAATCGCCCATAGTATAACCTCAATGTTAATTAGTCAAATATATCTAGTTCTGCAGAAAGAATCAAACATTAAAACTGGCCAAATTAAAAACTAAAATTGATCCTTCTCAATACAATGAACAAATAATATACCTGAAAACTGGATAATAATTCACTTCTTCCAATTGCAGTTGCTTGATTCCATAATATATTCAGTATTTTTCTTTATATCAGAGCAAATAATTATAGTAATTCCAATAATAATTATATTTATCTAAGATTTTTTTATTTTACTTCTTGACTTTTGATTATTTTGTGTGATATATTATGAATGTAGAAGCATAGATTAATAAAAAGGAGGTGTGAGAATGAGAAAAGTGATAGATCCAGCGTCCGTTGAAAGAGCAGTCAGAAAGTTCAAAGAGAAACTGGCAAGAGAGTCCTTCCCACATTACCCATGAAGGAGGTGAGGAAGATGAGAGGAAGAGAAAGAAAGGTTCACTACAGAGAAAGGGAGATCTACTCAAACATCGTTGAAGATTCAATCAGATCAAGAGTAATGAACATCAGATAAAAGAGGAGGAGCATGTATGAAATTCAGAGAGAAGAGAAACTTAAAGGCAATAGACAGATTGATCTAGAGTGAGAGAGAGACTGTTTACAGCAACTTACTTATCAATCCGAGATTTTGATTGGAGAAGAGGAGGAATGAAGATGAAGAAGAGAAACATGAAGGAAGTAGACAGGATGGTTTCACAGGTAAGAGAGAGTGCTTTCAGTTCCTTGATGATGAATCCCAGGTTCTAACTCCAAAGAGAAGGGGGTGAGATCATGAGAAAGAGAAGAGAGAATTTAGCGGATGTGGATAGATACATTGACAAGATAAAGACAGATGCACTGAAGAGATACATGAGCTCTATCCACAACTGAAAAGAAGGAGAGGCGTTCAAATTGATAGAATCCAAAGAAATACTGGATACCAAATAACTGAAGACCCATTCCATAACTTTCCAAAGGGTCTTCAGTTTTTTATTGTAGAGTCTGTGGAAAGTGATGGCCGTTTCTCTGCTATGGCAGATCAGTTATAGAATGCAAGACGCAATATCGGCAAAGATCGTGCCAGGACGCAAGGCTGCCTCCGGCAGGAAGTGATGCTCGCTGGCGCGAGGAAGAAAGAAATATTAGACTCAATACGCCGAAAAGCATTGGCGGTCGCATGCCGGCGAAGAACATGCCGGGACGCAAGGCTGGCGAAGAACACGCCAGGCGGGTAAAAACCAAAATCCCTTACAAGAGTAAGACGTGATGACAGTCATTTATGTCATCCTCGCACATCTGCCAGGATCTTGATCCTTGGATCGCTTTCAAGACCAGATCCCCCGATCAGTTGCATATCGGGATGACGGTCTTTTTTCCTTCGGGTCATCCTCGCTTCTGGCCAGGATCTTGATCCAAAGAACCGCTGTACGCTGAATGATCAGTTGTAAGTTGTCAGTTCTAAGTTGCAGTGTGCCAAGAAGGCGAAGAAGGAAACTTCTAGCCATGCTTAATTGAAGATGAGGGAGGGCCCCTCGAAGCCGCCATGCAGGTGGAGGCTTCAAACCACCGTAAGCTGCTGTGGTAAAGAGCCATGGTAGTGAACGTTACGGGAAAAGGCGGGACAGTGATCCCGTCAGGTGAGTACCAGAGGAGACGAATACAAGTGAACCACCGTGAACGTGTCGTAAGAACTACTAGTGTCATCAAAACCGGGGGGTGCAACTATCCCGGGATAAGTCTGGAGGAAACCTGCTTACTGTCCAGATGGTGACCGGCATATAGGTGGCGTGACCCTGGTACAGGCTTTGATTAGGAACTTGGGAACCTGGATCTGGATGTTAAGGGAAAAGCCGCAAGTGGAAGACCCACGAGGGTGAAAGTACCGATGCCAGATTCAGGGGCGGAACAGTCCGTAGTAGTGATGAAGCTCCTGTAATGGGAGTGGAGCGAAGGGACTGTGTTATCCAGTTTTGTAGGTTAGTCAACCAACTCTGTGCAGACAACCGAAAGGGAGGAACTGTGAACAGAGACAAGGAAGGAGCCAACAGACAAGATGAGGTCGTATGAAATCCCCAAGAAAGTAGTACTGGAAGCATTCAAGAAAGTGAAAGAGAACAGAGGGGCAGAAGGAATAGACGAGGTAAGCCTGGAAGAGTTCGAAGCCGATCTTGACAACAATCTCTACAAGATTTGGAATCGAATGACCTCGGGCAGTTACTTTCCACCTCCAGTAAAAGCGATAGAGATAGAAAAGAAGAGTGGAGGCAAGAGAGTACTGGGAATCCCCACAGTGGGGGACAGAGTAGCCCAGATGGTAGCCAAAATCTATCTCAATCCCCTGGTAGATCCATACTTCCATAAGGACTCCTACGGATACAGGGAGGGAAAGTCAGCGATAGATGCCCTTGAAGTAACGAGGCAGAGATGCTGGCGGTATGACTGGGTACTGGAATTCGACATTAAAGGACTGTTCGACAACATAGACCATGAACTACTAATGAGGGCAGTCAAGAAACATGTGAAGATTCCATGGCTAATACTCTACATAGGGAGATGGCTGAAAGCACCCTTTTCAGAAACCTAATGGAAGAGTCGAAGAGAGGAGCAAGGGAACGCCACAGGGAGGGGTAATAAGCCCTGTACTGGCTAACCTCTTCATGCATTACGCCTTCGACAAGTGGATGGAGAGAACTCATCCGGATAAGCCCTTTGCCAGATACGCAGATGATGGAGTGATACACTGTAGAACTCTGGAGGAAGCCCGGCTTCTTCTTGAAAGTCTCAAAGAAAGAATGGAAGAATGCAAACTAAAGCTTCATCCAGAGAAGACCCGTATTGTCTACTGCAAAGACGATAAAAGGAAGGGCGAGTATCCAAATACAAGCTTTGACTTTCTAGGATACACCTTCAGAGTCCGTAGCTGCAAAGCCAGAAACGGGAGGATCTTCTACAGCTTCACCCCTGCAGTGAGTGAACAGGCAAAGAAGGCGATGAGACAGAAGATCCGGAGAATGAGACTTCAAACCAAGTCATACCTGAGTATTGAAGAACTCTCAGAAAGAATCAACCCGGTAATAAGAGGTTGGATAAACTACTATGGACACTTTCGCAGATTTGAGATGTATACAGTACTGAGTCGGCTAAACAAAGCCTTAGTTCAGTGGGTAAGAAACAAGTACAAGAAAAGGAGAGGTCGTACAAAAGCGGGTAAATGGCTAGAAACTCTTGCTCGCAGGGAGCCTCGTCTATTTGTACACTGGACAATGGGGATATTCTATACGGCTGGATAATGGGAGCCGGATGAATCGAGAGATTCAAGTCCGGTTCTGAGAGAGCCTGGGGGTGAAATCCCCCTGGGCTACTCACCAGCATAAGAACCGCTGTGCGCTGGGAAGATTAAGAATCCGTTGGCTTTTGCGGGTTGCTGTTTTCTGGGAAGAGAGTGAGAGAGTGAAGAACGGTTCTTCGTTGGTCCAGGATTACGTCATGCTTGAAATTGTTTCAGAATCCAGTTCCTGCATTGTGATTTTGGTTCCCATTCTTGCAACTGACAACTTGCAACTTGGAACTGATCTTTTGCTCTTACGAACCCCCAACTTCCGACCGGAGCCACGGCCTTACAACTCATTCAAATGGAGGACCAACGTTGATCGTGAGCCAGTAATCACCAATGGCCCTGGCTACAACGAGGAATTCCTTGAAATTAACTGGCTTGACTAGGAAGGAGTTTACTCCACTGTCGTAACAGATAGCTCTGTCTCCTTCTTCTCGGGAAGAAGTAAGAACGACAACCGGTATTCTTTTCGTTAGTTCGCTTTTCTTCATCTCTTGAAGAACCTCATGCCCGGAAATGCCGGGTAGTTTGAGATCTAGCAGAACAAGATCAGGAAGTGGAAAAGCCTCTCTATCACTGAAGGGTCCGTTACCGAATACATAATCGAGCGCTCTTTCCCCAGTCTTTGCGATTTCGACGTGATTCGTGAGCCCCACCTGCCTGAAGGAATCAAGAGTCAACTCAATGTCCATCATCTTATCTTCAACCAGAAGTATGATCGCATTTTTCAAGGCTAAACCCCCTTAATCTTCAAAGTGAATTTCGAGCCTTTCCCGGGTATAGATTCCAGAGACACGTCTCCTCCCATTAGCAAAACCGATTTCTTTACAATCGAGAGTCCAATACCAGTGCCTGGAAACTCCTCATCAGTGTGTAGTCTCTGAAACACATTGAAAATTCTTTCGTGATACCTGTCTTCTATTCCGATCCCATTGTCTTCTATCGTTAGAAAGACCCAACCTTTGTGATGTTTGGAGGATATTTTTACTATGGGGCGCGACCCGACATTGTGATAAGTCAACGCATTCTGAAGGAGATTAGTTACTGCTCTTTTTAGAAGAGATTGGTTTGCATAGACCGTTGGCAAATCCGTAATTATGCTTACCTCTGCCCCTTCCTCTTCAATTCTCCGGTTCAACGTAGCAATGCAGTCGTCAACGATACTTTTCAAAGGTAGTTCGTTCAGGTGAATCGATGATCTACCGATTCGGGAGTATTCTAGAAGGCCGTCTATGAGATCGGACATATCTCCTCCTGCTTTCGATATAAATCCGAGATACCTTTGTCCCTCTTCGGGAAGGGAGGACATATAACGATCTGAAATGATCTTTGAAAAGCCATTAATAGCCCTTAGAGGAGCTCTCAAGTCATGTGAAACAGAGTAGGCGAAAGATTCCAGCTCTTTATTAGCCGCTTCGAGCTCTTCTGTTCTATTTTTGACTCTCCTTTCTAGTTCCTCGAGCATTAGTTCTCTTTGAGTTACATCTTCAAATATCGCTACGACTTCATGTGATCTATCGGGATAGATATAATTATCGGCCCAGAAGTCTATTCTTTCATCTTTGTAGCGCCTCACTGGATGGTGCATTGGTCGGCTGGTCTTCCATACCTCGATAAGCCTCTGGTAAAGACCTAGCTCTACAACTGATGGGAAGATTGCCTTGACACTTCTACCAAGTATCTCCTCTCGATTTACTCCAGTAATTCTGCAGCCAGATGGATTCATATCCAAGAATACGACATCGTCACCTTCATTGATTACTCTGTATATGGCCACTCCAATGTTCATGTTCATATATAACTTTCTGAAGCGAAGTTCGCTTTCCTTGAGGGCAAGTTCTGCCTTATGTTGTTCTGTCACATCCTCAAGTATTCCGAAGATTCCTTCAAGATTTCCGTTTTCATCACGAATTGGGGCGTTGTAAACCTTTATAATGATTTCTCTTCCATCCTTCGTCCTCTGCGCAAAGCGCTCGCCTCTAACGGGAAGGCCTTTCAGAGTTTCGACGTTCATTCTCTCGTAATCTTCCTTTTGGGTTTCTAGAATGTAAGGCAGAGGTTTGCCGAGGACCTCTGAGCATTTCCATCCAAATATCTCTTCGGCCGCCTCATTCCATGATGTAACCTTATAGTCGAGATCAAGACTTATAATAGCTACCGGAGAATTCTTCACAATCACCGCGAGCCTTTCGCTCGTGGAAGCAAGTTCGCTTTCTGCTGCTTCCCCCCGCTTGCGCGCTATTTGGCCCGTCATTGCCCAGCCTACTATCATTGTTGCCGCCGGATAAACTATCATCACGGGCAACGCTGCTATCTCAAAAAAAGTTTCTCTACTTTGAGAAGGAAGAAGAAGCATGCACAGAAGCATAAATACATGCACTACGATTCCAAATAGATACAGCTCTAGTAGTGAGCGATCACAGGAATCTCTTCGTTTATGATGTTGCCAGATGAGACCCACAGAAACCGAACTGAGTATTGTGCTTATTCCTGGAATCGTTCCCTCGCCGCCCATCAATATCCTCAAGCCAACGGCCATCGAGGCCGAAATCATGGAGGGAATAAATCCGAAAAAGAGACCTATTAGACCGAGTGCAACCGATCTAGTATCGAAAACTACTCCGGGAGAGAGCTGCCAAGAGTTGAGCATGACGCCAACTGTAACCATTCCAAGAAGGAAGCCAGAGATGATTTGCCTTGGTATTTGTCTACTTGTTGTTGATTTAACATAGAAGACGGTGTACAAAACCACAAAAGTAATAAGTAAAGCTGCGTTATTGACAAGCGCAAGCAGTGCTTCTTTTCCCATATTGGCTCCTTTTGAGGGTTGAATGATGAAGCTCTAGAGAAAGTATAATCTGCGCTCTTTCCAAAAGAATCTATCTGCGAGAGTGTATCACTCACAGGTTTTCAAATTACGCTGAAAAGAACAGTATCTGCTCGTTCGATCATGACAGTCCTGCATGATATTATTGTTGAGTTATCGGGAGGTGTTTATGGACAAGACCGTTGATGGAAATTTCTCTGATTGTTCGTCGATAAAGATACTTCTCGTAGAAGATTTGAAAAGTGATGCGGAGCTAGCGGAATTAGAAATCACAAAAGGGCTTTCGGGATGGTGCGATTCTGTTGGTTTCTTGAGGGTAGATAATCGTGAAGATTTTCTCCAGTCGATCTCTAATTACAAGCCCGACATAATCATTTCCGATTACATGATGCCTCACTTCAGCGGGATGGAAGTAATAGATCTTGCTTTGAAGTTCTCTCCCAGTACGCCTATAGTCATTCTTACTGGTTCCATGAACGAGGAGACTGCCGTTGAATGTATGAAGGCGGGCGCCTCAGATTATGTCATAAAGGAACATATGGCTAGGCTCCCGTTCGCAGTCAAGGAGGCAATAAAAAGAAAGAAGGAAGAAAGACTCAGGGCCGCAGCTGAAGAGGCTCTTGAAGAAAGCGAGAGGAAGTTTCGGCTTATTGCAGAAAAGGCGAATGATCTGGTATATAGATATGAATTATTCCCCGAGAAAAAATTCTCGTATGTCAGCCCTTCTGCCACAAAGATTACAGGCTATACACCGGAGGAGCACTACTCAAATCCAAATCTTGGTTTCGAACTGGTCCATCCTGATGACAGATGGAAACTTGACGGGCTTTCAGAGCAAGTGAATCAATCGCCGATTCTTTTGAGATGGATCAAGAAGAATGGAGAGATCATCTGGACCGAGCAGATGAATGTGCCCGTTTATGACGATGAAGGAAATCTTATTGCAATAGAAGGAATCGCCAGAGACGTTACTGAACGCCAAAAAACCAGCGAAGCACTGAAGGCAGCCTTCAATTCAGTTGTTACTGTGTTGTCTGATGTGCTGAATCTGAAGGATCCATACACTGAATTCCATGAGAAGAACGTCGCTAAACTTGCCGTCGAAATTGGAAGAAAAATGGATCTTGACGAATCAACGATCGAAGCTTTGAGAGTTTCGGCAATGGTTCACGACATAGGAAAGATTATGATTCCCACCGAGATATTGTCGAAGCCCGGAAAACTGAGCGATATAGAGTTTGAAATAATAAAGAGGCACCCCGTGACAGGATACGAGATTCTTAAAAAAGTCAAACTGCCCTGGCCCGTTGCAGAAATCGTTTATCAGCATCATGAGCGTCTCGACGGTTCCGGTTATCCTAGACACTTGAAGGAGAAGGAGATTCTTCTCGAAGCCAAGATAATTATGGTTGCCGATGTTGTCGAAGCGATGAGCTCCCATAGACCATATAGAGCAGCACTTGGTTTTGATGCCGCACTAGAAGAAATCAGATCGAATGCTGGAAGGCTTTACGACCCGAAGATCGTTGAGATTTGTGCTTCGATAATAGAAGGAGGATTTACCTTTTTAGAATCTGATCAGTAGAAGACCTCTGTACTCTTCAAAAATCCACGCAATTTCAAAACCGATCATTTTCTAGATGCTTAGGAAGGGGAAATAATTCCTCGACCGTTGTTTAATTAAGAAGCAAAGACGAAAAAATAGAAGCCGCCTCTAATGGGCGGCAAAGAATAGGAAGTGCTAAAGTGAAAATAATAGGCATTGAATTATGATAGCATAGCATCTGCGAAAACTCATATCCTATAGAGACCGACATATTAATAAATCGATAAGAATTGGTTATGCTCTGCGTCGCGTTTGTTTTTTCTTGCAAGGTTTAGGATGATGTGCTGACTGTATTTTACGAGCCGGTTCACATGGAGATCAGTTGTGCTAGGTTATAAAAGTGTCTAAAGAAGGCTCACAATCAAAACAACGCGAGCGAGAATAGAGTTCTTTGCGATCAGCTGTTAAAGCAGAGGGTTGAAAGACATCAAAGGAACTCAGAACAAAAAAGAGCTGAAAAAGCGAAAATCTCCCAACTGGGAGATTTTCAATGGAACTTACGCCGATGGAGAACTAAAATGTTGGCAGCCCCACGGGGAATCGAACCCCGACCTTCGGACTGAGAATCCGGTGGACTAGCCGTTATCCTATGGGGCCGAACAGAAATAATATTATCATGCTCTCTGGCTTTTGTAAACACCCCTATTGAAGAGATATAATCAGTTTGAGGAGGTGTTGCGGTGTTTGTTAGACGATGGTTTTCTTCGCGCAAAAGGGCAAGCGTCGTGATTTGTCACGGAATTGGCGAACACAGTGGAAGATACGACGGTTTTGCTACTTATCTTAACGGAAAGGGATTCGATGTGTTTGCGGCAGATTTTCCAGGTCACGGCATGCATTCGGGAACTCGGGGTTTCATTAAGTCATTTGACGACTTCACGTCGCTTGTAAAGGAAGTTGCCGATCGAGTGAAGAAGATTCAGCCCGAGCTTCCCCTCTTCCTTTTCGGGCACAGTATGGGAGGACTTATAGCTACAAGAGTCATAGAGGTGCATCCAGATCTTTTCAATGCCGCCGCCCTTAGCGCTCCCCATCTTTTTTCAGCAAAGGAGTCCGTCAAGAATCTGCTTCCGTTGATTTCGATTATCAGACGAGTTGCACCAAAAACTACATTCAGTAGTTCTTCTCGTTTCACTCCCGCTGACTTGTCAAATAATGAGAGAGCTGTACAACGATACATTGCAGATCCTTATGTGCATGATCGAGTATCACCGAATCTCTTTTTCGGTCTTGAAGATAGTATCGAGCAGGCGCTGAAAGAGGCGGATAGAATAATGACACCTACTCTAATAGTCTATGGTTCCGCCGACAGGGTTGTTGATCCAGTAGGAGGAAAGGAGCTCTACGAAAAGATTAACGTGGAGAAGAAAATGCTGGAAATCCCGGGGGGAAAGCACGAACTGTTTGCCGACGAAGAAAGAAGGTCTCAATTCTTCGGGGCGATTTCATCGTTCTTTCTTGAGCATATTTAGGTGTATCTCCAGCCAGCGACGGGCAACTCTTTCATCATGTTTTATCTGTTCTATTAGCTCGCCCAGTGAGTCGAATTTCAACTCGGGCCTAATAAATTCAAGAAACTCCAGTTCAAGGTTTCTATTGTAGAGATTGCCGGAATAGTCAAAAAAGTATACTTCATACTTGACTTCTTCCGATGTGTTTACCGTGGGTCTGAAACCAACATTTAGCAAACCAAAGTAATCTCTAGAGTCAATCGTCGACATAATTATGTAAACACCCGATCTCGGTATTACTAGCCTTTCATCTCCCCGATGTATGTTTGCAGTCGGAAAGCCAATCTTGGCGCCGAGCTGTTTGTCTTTGTAAACCTTGCCTCGTATCGAGTATCTCTTTCCTAGAAGGGAATTCGTGAGGCCGATGTCCCCTTTAGCTATAGATTCCCTTATCCAGCTGCTGCTAATTCTGCGCCCGTCATATAGCGCGTCGGGTACGATCTCAACTCTCAAGTCTCCTTCTTTTGAGATCCTCTCCAATAGCTCGATATTTCCCTTTGCACCGTTTCCAAAGGTGAAATCACTTCCGACTACAATTGCTCTCATGCCTTCACTCATCAGCCTGGAGATGTAATCTTCCGGTTCAAGATACCTGATTTCTGACATGTTGACAGTTAGTACCCTTTCAATTCCGGTAGCCAGAATCAGTTCAAGTCTCTGTGCAACAGGATAGATTATCCCCGGGAAGTTTGGAAAGTAGTATCCCCAGGGATAGACAATTGAGATTGCTGTACTCTGCAAATCTAGATTGGCTGCTATGTTTACCGTCTTTTGCATGATCGCTCTGTGACCCAAATGGACGCCGTCGAAATTTCCTATGCAGGCAACATACATATCAAGCACCAAGAACCTTTTCCAGTTTTGCCACTCTCTCGAGCGAATTCTTAGCTAGGAGTGTCTTGATGAATGAAGAAGTGCGCTCTGATCTTGCGACTGCCAATAGTCGTTCGTCGCTACCGATTATTCTGATTAAGTCGTTCTTCGCAAACTTTCCCATAACACCTGCCACTCCGCTGGCATAGATCTGTTTGCCAAGGAGGACATTGCTGCTCTCAGAATCGTTTAGCAGAAGACCTGGAAGGAAGTCAATCGAATCTTCGAGTGAAATTATTGAGAAATCAGACACATCGTCGATCTGGTGTGCAGAATCAACGGAGAAATTACCCTGAGAAATCCTTCGTAGTTCAGTAACCGTTGCGCCGCAGCCAAGTTTGTACCCAATATCCATAACCAACGATCTGATGTAAGTTCCCTTTGAGACCTTAGCTGTAAAGGTGACTTTCTCATAAGAAATGCCAATGTCATCGATAGAATAGATCTTAACCGGTTTTGGCGGAAGGTTGATTATTTTGCCCTCTCTAGCGAGTTTGTAAAGCCTCTCTCCGTTGTACTTCTTTGCAGAGTATGCGGGAGGAACTTGAAGATACTCTCCTTCAAATGATTTGAGTGCATTAAAAACCTCATTGAAACAGAAACCCGGCACCTTCCGCTCTTCAACAGTCCTGCCCGTAATGTCAAATGTATCTGTAATTCTTCCTAGCACGAGCTCGGTCCTATATGTTTTGTCCATTTCAAGAAAGTACTCGAGAATCCGAGTTCCCTTGTTTACCCCAGAGATAACGAGCCCACTGGCAAAAGGGTCCAGTGTTCCCGCATGGCCTATCTTCTTTGTCCCCAGTCGACGTCGAAGGAGGTTGACAAGATCATGTGAGGTAATTCCGACCGGTTTGTCTACAAGTATAATCCCATCACTCATCTTTCGTGTTTGTCCTCTCCCTTTCGATCTTCTCCAGCAACTGAGCTACTCTCAAGCTTGCTTCTATTCCAATGTCTTCTTTAAAACGGATTTCAGGGGCTTTGAACAGACGAATGTTCTTTGCAATTGCAGTCCTGAAGATTCCCTTATCTTCATTCAGCCTTTTAACCAGCTTTTTCTTGCTTTCATCTGGTCCCATAAGACTTACAAAGACCGTTGCAAAACGCTTATCTTTGGTAAGTTCTACCCTGACTATTGAAACCATTCCTAGCGAGTCGTTGTAACTTGTGTAAGATGATAGAGTTACCGTGAGAACCTTCTTTATCTCAGACTCCAACATCTCTTTCCTGTAACTACTTGCCATGGCTCTCACCTCCGGGATAATTATAACCTACAAAGCGAAGATGGGAATATGCCAGAATGAAAATGAATGCAACGGCGCTTCGGCTGGAGGCCTTCTCGGGTCCACCGTCAACGGTTCGCCGTTCTCAGAGAAGAGCATATAAGAAATTCGACGCAATGCCGGCGAAGATCGCGCCGGGACGCAAGAGGCACTGAGGAGCATCAGTGGACGCAAGGCTGGCTTCGTCGGGAAGTGATGCGCCGAAAAACATCGGCGGAAGTGATGCCCGGAAAGTCATCCGGGGAAGTGATGCTCGCTTGCGCGAGGAAGAAAGAAATATCAGACTCAATACGCCGAAAAGCATTGGCGGTCGCACGCCGACGAAGAACATGTCGGGACGCAATGCACTGAGGAGCATCAGTGGACGCAAGGCCGACTTCGTCGGGAAGTGATGCCCTTATAGAACGAGTATGTAAAGAAGATTGTGTAAACCCTCTAGAATGGAAGAGAAGATTGGAGGGAAAAGAAGATGAAATTTGACAGAGAAAAGATCAAGTCGTTAATCGAGAAGAATGGATTTGAAAACGTTGGAGATGTTCAAGAGGCAATGAAGGAATTGTTTGGTGACGTAATCAAAGAAATGCTTGAAGGAGAACTGGAAGATGAGCTTGGATATTCGAAGCATGACTACAAGAACAAAGAGACTGACAATTCCAGGAATGGACATAGCAAGAAGACAGTTAGGAGCGATTACGGAGAAATAGAACTTGAGATACCAAGAGACAGGAAAGGTGAATTTGAACCGGTTGTTGTGAAGAAACACCAGAGGGACATTTCTGGTATAGAGGATCAGATAATCTCCATGTATGCAAGGGGAATGACAGTAAGAGATATTCAGAGTCATATAGAGGATATCTACGGTTCCAGATTGTCTGCAGAGAGCGTAAGCAGGATAACGGACAAGATACTGCCACTGGTCTCCGAATGGAGAAACAGACCATTAGAATCTGCGTATGCGATAGTCTACATGGATGCCGTATTCTTCAGGGTCGTTGAAAGCAACCAGGTAAGGAAGAAAGCACTCTATATAGCCTTAGGAGTATCCCTAAATGGCCACAAAGACATTCTAGGCATGTGGATAAGTGAAACAGAAGGAGCAAGCTACTGGCTAAGCATTCTCAACGAATTGAAGAATCGCGGGGTTGAAGACGTGGCAATCTTCTCAATAGATGCATTAAGCGGAATGGAAGAAGCCATAGAGGCTGTATATCCATTCTCAGAGGTTCAGAAGTGCATAGTTCACCAGATAAGAAACACCATGAGATATGTTACCTGGAGGGATCGTAGACCTCTAGCACGCGATCTCAAGACAATTTATCAGGCACCTACAAGAGAGGCAGGATGGAATGCATTGCTTGCACTAGAAGAGAAGTGGGGCGACAAATACCACTTGTCAATAAAAAGCTGGAAAGATAACTGGGAAACTCTCTCAACCTTCTTTCAATATCCAGAGGAACTGAGAAGATTGGTTTATACAACTAATCCCATTGAATCAGTTAATAGACAACTCAGGAAGGTGACGAAGAACAAAGGAGTCTTTCCAACAGACAATTCTCTCTTAAAGATGGCTTATCTAGCAATAATGAACATAACAAAGAAATGGACAGTAAGAACTCTTGATTGGTCCAGGATCCTTACTCAACTTGTGATAAAGTATGAAAGATTAGCTAAGTACATAAGCTGATTCTTAAACCCATTACAAAAAAGGGGTTTACACAAAAAAAGAGACAGAACCTATAGAACATTAGACGCAGTGCCGCATGCGGCAGGAAGCTATTAGAAAGCCAGTCGCACTTCGTGCTGCCAGTTCCGCCTCACGGGATGATAACCTTACTCCCTTGAGGTCATCCTGGCACGCTTCTGGCCAGGATCTAAATCTCTGAAACAGTTGCAAGTTGTTGGAATTGAAAAAACCAGATCCCGTATAAGAGCGCTACGGGATGACAATGTCAGACGATTATACGATTCTTTTGTAGGGGCGAACGGCTGTTCGCCCGAAAGAGGTCTTGGTTGGAATCTCTGCCATTTACGCGAAAAATGGGACCATAAGGAAGTCGCAATGGGCCGGAAGGCATCAGTGGACGCAAGGCTGGCGAAGAACACGCCAGGCGGGTAAAAACTAAAATTCCTTACAAGAGTAAGACGTGATGGCAGTCATCTATGTCATCCCGGCACATCTGCCAGGATTTAGATCCTTGGATCGCTTTCAAGACTAGATCCCGATCAGTTGCATATCGGGATGACGGTCTTTTTTACTTCGGGTCACCCTGGCACGCTTCTGGCCAGGATCTAAATCTCTGAAACAGTTGCAAGTTGTTGGAATTGAAAAACCAGATCCCGTATAAGAGCGCTACGGGATGACAATGTCAGACGATTATACGATTCTTTTGTAGGGGCGAACGGCTGTTCGCCTGAAAGAGGTCTTGGTTGGAATCTCTGCCATTTACGCGAAAAATGGGACCATAGGGAAGTCGCAATGGGCCGGAAGGCATCAGTGGACGCAAGGCTGGCCAAGATCATGCCAGGACGCAATGCCCGCTTCGCGGGGGAAGGGCAGATGAACGCCGCTAAAAAACCACGTTATCCGTCAACGGTCCTCCGTTGTTTGTTAGAATAAGAGAGGCAGGGGATGCAAGATAAGTCCAGTCCTTCGTTATAGCCTGCGAGGCCCAGTGGGGCAAGAACATCTTGCATCCAGGAGTGTTCAGGAACGATAGTAGAATATCCGGAGCAGGAATGCTTCAGGACCAAAACAGCGGTAAACGAAACACTCAACAAACTGCCAAACAAGCAACGGAGGTGCAGTTATGGAGATAGTTGGAATTGATTGGGGAAGAAAGAAGCATTACTGTTATCTTTTGCACCAGGGTAAGAAGTTAGTTTTAAGGAACAAGGAAGAAGATTTCGCGAAGCTTCTGAAGATAAAGGAGGCGGTCTATGTTATTGAGGATGGCAATAACAGGATCGTCGATTATCTTCTAAGGAACAACAGGCAGGTGTACATACTTCCAAGCAGGAGATCGAGCGAAGCCAGGTCATTCTTCGTGATAGAAGGCAAGAGCGATTTCATTGATTCGAAGGTAATAGCGATGACCTATGAGCATAACCCCGAATGGTGTTTGCAAGTGAAGAGGGAAGGGATAGCTTTTGAGCTGGATGTACTGGTTGAAGAGAACGCTGTGATAAATGTATCTATGATGCAGGATATAGGAAGGCTGGATGCATACCTTGAAAGGTACTGGCCGGAGGTGAAAGAAGTTTTCAGTGGCACTTCCGCCAGAAAACTGGCGTTTATATCCATCTGTCCTACTGCAAAAGACTTTCTCTCAATGTCTGATAAAGAGATACTCCTGAAGCTTAAAGAGATGGGTTTCCTGATAAATAGCAATCTCAAAAGCAAGCTGAAGGAGCTCAGAAAAATCGCGCTTGAAAGATATGTGCCAGCTTCCATAAGGACATTGATAGTCGCTTTCTCAAGGTACGCTATGGAGAAGAAAGTGATGAAGGAAGAGATAGGCAAGCAGATGAAAGAAATCATTGAGAAAAGCGAATTCAGTGTGCTTCTCACCTTACCTGGAGTGGGAGTAATAATCGCCAGCCAGCTCATAGTTGCCTACCTAACACACAAGTTCAGTTCCTACAGAGACCTTCAAAGGTACGCGGGAACTACTCCGACTTACTATGGAAGCGGTAACAAGAATACCACCAAGATGAGAAGTAACTGCAATCACTATCTCAGAGGGACTCTTCATATAGCCAGTCTTGCTGCAACAAATAGCTCTAAATGGATGAAAAGATTCTACGACAACAAAAAGAGCGAGGGCAAGAGCTCTGCTCATGCCCTCCGTGCATTGGCGAACACCATCCTCAAAATCGCCTTCGCCATGCTTAGGGATTTGACTCCCTACTCAGAAGAGAAATTCTTCAAGAGGAATCCTCTTTCTGATTATACTCCTTCTAAAAAGGAGGGAAAACAGAAGCCTGAATACTCGCTGAAAGTATCTTCAGTAGCTACCTGCCGGTCTACTGCTTGATCCTTTCAGTCTGCCTTTTTTATAACTGTTGACATAGTAGAAGCCCTCCGAAAAAGAAGAAGAAGAACTAGAGCAGAAGTGATGGCCGGAAAGTCATCCGGGGAAGTGATGCTGCCTTCGGCAGGAGGGTCAAGACCCAGGGATTCTGTTTAGCTATAGTATTGCTTCTGACCAGCATCTCGCTCCTGGCTTTGATTCCGGTCCGGTCTGACCAAGAACGAAGAACAGTTCCTCATTCTGGAACGAATAACAGGTTCTCCTTGGAGAAAGAATAACCGTTCAACTATGGACCAGTTCTTTTGCTATTCCTACCACGAATCTGCGACCCCCAACCCCGGTCTTTCCCATTTTTAACCCTGCCAATTTGTGTCGGGAATTTCCGATAGTCTTCTTTCAACTGCTAAAGTGCCCTCTAATAAATGTTTATAGAACAGAGTATTTCTTCAAAGAAAATTCAAGTGTTCCCCTGAACTTAGGAGTAAATGTACCCTTTGAAGGCGAAAAACAACCCTATACTTGTTTCAGGAAGATAAGTAACGGTCATTCAGAAGAGGTCCATATTTATCATAAAGGGGCCCAGACCCGAGGAAAAAGGTAGAGGGGGGCCAATGGCCCCCCTTGTATCTGAGAGTGAATTTTTACTGATTGAAGTTTCTAGAGCGAGGTGGACTGAATGAAGAGAGTTGTCGTTACAGCAGATTCTCACTTTCCATCGAAGAGCGATTGCGGCTTTGCACTGATAGACGTCAGCAATCCCCTTGAACCGGTGGTTCTAAGCAGAAGCAAGCTTCCCGATCATTGCGGGAGTTTCGCGAGCAGTAACGGCTTCCTCTATTGCACTCTTCCAGGCAGTTTCATGATCTTTGACATTTCTGACCCATTTGCGCCCAGATTGCTTTCAAGGCTCGCGGCAAACGGCGGCTGTCAGATAGTGATCTCGGAAAGAAGGAAGAAAGCCTTTCTTGCCGATTGGAAGAACGGTGTCTTAATAATCGACATAAATGATCCCTATGAGCCAAGAATGATTGGAAGAATGGGGTGTAACGGAGATGAAAGAAACAATGGAGAAATTCACCCCTATGGCGTCTCCGGTCTTGCAGTGCATAATGGGCTTCTCTTCGCCTCTACTATGGATTACGACATGCTCCAGAACAGAGAGGCTCTTTACGTTTTTGATATTTCGAGACCGCGCAGCCCAAAGTGGATCGCTAGAGTGAATACTTACCCATGTCGTGGCCACGGCATAGTACTGAAAAGGAATTACGTTGTCATAGTAGGCCTGAGAAGTACGATGGTTATCGATATCTCGAGGCCTGAAGAACCTGCAACTATCTCTTTGATAGAAACTCCCGACCGTTTTGGTATGAACCCCTGGCTTTCAGGTGATTATCTGTACGTTCCCGAAATAGTATATGAGCCCAACAAGAAGCTTGCAGGATTGAGGATACTCGACATTTCAAATCCTCTTCACGTAGAGAGTATTAGTGAGCTTCTGATTCCCGCAAGAGCGGCCACTAACGTCAAAGTTGTGGATAATCTCGCGTATCTCTCCTGCCAATGCGGCCTGGCGATAGTCGATGTAGCCGATCCCGAGAAACCTAAGCTGCTTAATCTATGTACTCCTTGTGAAGTCGACAAAATCGCGGAAGGCATCGAGGTAATTGACTATCGGGATGAAGTGTTTAAAGAAGAAAGGGTTTCTTAGCCCATAAATCACGTTTCGAACCGATTATAGGAGGTGTTTGGTATGAAAAAGGTAGCGATTCTTCTTGTAAGCCTTGTACTGTTGTGCTCAGTCAGTGTTTTGGCTAGCACGGAAACAAGGACTATTTTCGAAGGCGGCGCCGGTCCCGAAATGCTCGCAGAAAGATCTGCAGTCAACAATTACCGCGCTTCTCAGATCTTTGCCGTATACATCCACACGTCAGGAGGAGATGTTCAAGTCGCAGTTAACGGAAATTGCAGCGACTTCTGCAGTTGTGCATCTAGATGTTTGCTCTGGCAAGAAGTATGTAGGACGGCAATAGAGAGAGGCCTTTCGCTTTCAACAAGTGATAGGGTAATTGTCTTCTACATCGAAAAAGGTGTGGAGAAGGTTGCGGTACTGGCCGCAAATGAGTGGGATTTCACGCATGATTATGGAACTACTATTGAAGCCTGATTATCTCGTACTATTCAGATGACTCTCAATGGTTTTGGAAAAGTGTGTTGTTAATGATTCGATTAATCAATCAATTCATTTCTGAAGGAGGTGCAAAAGAATGAGAAAGACTTTCATAATGATCTTTTTGCTGATAACGATATTTGCATCACTGGCAATTGCTAGATACGATCTCGATGGAACTGTGACAGTAACGCAAGTGTACGTCCACACAGCCGGGGGTGACTACAAACTGGACATCTCGGAAATCTGCCTGAATCTCTTCAGCAGAATAGGGATCGAAGTTCTGTGGAAGGAGGTTTGTCTGGGAGCAGAAAAGTACGGCTGCGTTCTCTGCCCCTTCGATAAGGTAATAGTCTTCTTCAAAGACGAAACCGGTCTGGAAAGCGCGGCAGTTGTCGCCGCGGATAAAGACAGATTTGCTCAAGAGTTTTTGAACGGCGTTCCCACTTATCTTACACTGTGATACAAGTCTCGATAAAAAGAGTACAAAACCCTTTTCCCTTCTAACTAGAGGATCGGCCCGCATAGCGGGCCATTTTTTTGATCAATGTTGGGCGAGAGACTGTTTTGGGATAGATGAAATAGATCCTTGTTAAGTATAATAATGCTGGATCAGGACCGATCAGAGAAGAGGTGCTCCGGTGATGAAAAGAGTCCTTGTTGTTAGCGAAAGCAATTTCCCGAAGGGAACCAAGTTCAGACTCAGTTTCATCGATGCGACTGACCCGTTCCGGTTGTCTTCGATATTTGAAATGGAGACTCATAGCTTAGTTGTATCCTTGGCATACAAAGACGGATTGATCTACTGCTCGATGTCCAAGGGTTTCTCAATATACGATGTCTCCGACCTGAATTCTGTGAAAGAGATCTCACATATTGACCTGTTTGGTGGAATCGATATGGAGCTTTCATCTGGCGGCGATTACGCTTATCTGACTTCCTGGAAGAGAGGAATCACTATCGTCGACATTCATGATCCGTATAATCCATCTTTGATCGGTAGGGCGTCGTGCAACTACCAGGTCTTGCCTGACGACGACAGTCCGTACGGACCATATGGGGTTGCAGGAATTGTGGTACGAGGAAGATACGCTTTCTGCGTGACCTGCGACTATACGGACGACAAACACAGAGAGGTCTTCATTGTTTACGATATAGCAGATCCATCAAACCCTCAGCAGAAGGTAATGATCAGCACCGCTCCCTGGAGAAGCCATGGAATGGTTGCTCAAGGAGACATTGCTTATGCCTCGGGTTTTGAAAGCATACTTGTTTTCGACATTTCAGAGCCGCTCGATCCCGTTCTCATCAACAGACATGAACAAAAGGCGAGAATGTGCTGCAACTCGGTTATCCGGGGAAACCTGCTTTACAATGCGGGGTCGGACTACGCTCCGGAAGGCTCTGCCGGGGTACTGTCGATTTTTGACATCACCAATCCCCTTCATATAAGGGAGATTGGAGAAACGCCGACAATAGGGCGTGTCAGCTGGAACTTGGCATTAGTGAAGGATCTTGTATATGTCGTAAGCGACGGTACTATTTCGGTAGTAGAAATCGCTAACCCCGAGAAACCTGCCGTTAGAAGTCTTTGTGGGCCCTCGGGAGCAGACATGGTCTATGATGCCATTGAGATCATAGACTTTTCTGCTTGAGATCGATGAGAGGCGGGAGAGATCATGAGAGACTTCGCGATTTCCATGGATTCTGATCCTGATGAGAGAGGTGACTGCGTCTTCATGGTGGTCGATATTACTCGTAATCAGACACCGGCGCTTGTTGGCAGGACACCATGTCAAGGTTTTTACAGAGACCTGTTCGGAATCGGCAATTATCTCGTCTGTTCAGGAAATTCCGAAGTCGATATCTATAATGCAGCAATGCTGCCGGAAGTAAGTCTTATCTCTCATTTCAAGGGGTTCGGAGGGAAGAAGATCGCTCCGGATGTACACAGAGATCTCATATTCGTTCTAAACGAAGTTCAGGGTGTTGGGGTCATAAGCATAGCGGAACGAGAAGAGCCGAAGTTGCTCGGTCACATCTACCCGGGAAATCTTTCGGAAGATCTATTAATGACGGATATCGCCTTGCTCGACAACCATCTTCTGTTGCTTGTTAATGATTTGAGCACTTCATCTCACCGTGAATGCCTGCTGATTTACGACGTCATTTCGCCCGAGAATCCGCAAATGAAAGAAAAAGTAAGTATTGCCCCCTGCAAGGGCAACGTTCTTGCGATAAAGGGTGAGAGACTGTATATCTCTGGATTCAACAATCTTATGATCAGGAACGTCAATGACATTAATGAAAGCGGACGTTCGGCACTTGTGGAAAGGGATGGGACCAGGGGAGTTGGATTGATTGTCTACGGAGACTTAGCTTATCTTGTCGAGCATGAATGGGCTCTTAGGTCGACAACGGCCTTTCTCAATGTTGTCGATCTGAGGGTATCAGATGAACCAAAGTTCATGGGAAAGACTCTTCTGACGATCAACTTTCTTTCCGATTATACGGACGTCTCGATGAGAAAGATCGGGGAGAGACTCATCCTCGTCTCGAGTTTCGGGCTGCGGGTCATCGACGTTAGCGATCCCGCTAATCCGGATATTACCCATCTGTTCCGCCCCTCCGACAGTTCCAGAATTGCTTCCGGACTGGAGATACTCACGGTTGATTGAGATTATTAGATATCATAGATGTGTATTCCCGAGTTCCATTTGCCTTCAGGAGCGTTTCGAGCGGAAAGCAGTCTCGGCGATTCCGGTCTGCCGATATCTACAATCGCCACGCCCGAGTCACAGACGACATAGGCTATCTCATTGTCGATCGTTATGCTGTCCCCGAAGAAACTCAACGGCAAGACAATTTCTCCAATGAGTCGAGGGTGCAGAGGGTTAGAGATATCTACTACGTCAAGAATTCCGTTGTGTTCGACGGAGCTGTGAATAACACCAACTGCAAAGAGAAAGTCATCTGCTAGCCTCGCGCTCACTAAAAAGTGATTTCCAGTCTTCAGCTCTCCAACAGTCATGGGGTCTTCAGGAATAGAGATGTCGAATGATAGAACCCCGTGCGCACCGACGGCGAAGACATAGTTGCCTTTCGAATCCATCCCGTGCGCTCTGAAGTCCGGAGTCGGAATTTTCGTGACTTTCTTTGGATTTGAAGGATCTGAAACATCGTACATGTACAAAGCTCCCAGGTTTCTCGACGTGACATAATCCATGGTAGCTCCAAACAGGAAATTGCCTCTGAGACAAAGGCCGCTTGACATACCATATGGTCCATCATTTCCAACGGGATGAAGATCGACGCAGTCACAATCGGCGCTTCCCAGTGGAATCGGGTCGTCCCTTTTTGAGACATCCAGGATTGCAATTCCCCGCCTCCAGTTAGATAGGTAGAGCAGCTCCTTCATTTTATCAAAAAGAATGTATCCTCCACAATATCCTTCTATTCTTTTCAGCATTCTTATGTTCTCGATATCTGTGATGTCGAAGACCTCGAAGAACTCTCTTTCAAGGCAATAGAGTCTTCCCGAATCTACTAGGAAGGCCATACAGTTTCCCGAAGCTTTAGCCCTCGCGATTACGGATATCTTCGCCGGGTCAGATACATCTGCCAAGATGAATGACGAACCGGTATTCCAGCCAGATAGATTCTCACCGAAAACAAGGCATTTCAAAGAAATTCCTCCTCCTTGATCGCGGGATCACAACACGAAAACCCAGTTCTCTTCAAGATCAGAGGAAAGCTATCTTCACCCGCAAAGTGCGTCTTATATACCAGTCTTCACCTAACAGTGCCTCTGTCTCATAATCAACTCTTGGAAAGGGATTTAGTTCAAGAAAATCATTTCATAAGGCGTAGAACAGGCCCAAAATCGCGAACCCGCTTCAAGAAATACAGGAGATATTTATAATTTCTTCAGTCTACTTCTACTATTGCCGCGCCTATGTACTCCTTTGTCTGATCCAGTTCATCAAAAAGAGCTAAAACCGCAGGGTTGTTTACATCTTTAACGTCCACAGTCGCGACACCGTTAGAGCAGGCCAGATAGGCGATATCTTTATCCACGAGAAGTCCAAAGCCCTCTCCCGTGTCTATACGGGTCTCGCTCAAAAGACGAGGATGGATCGGGTTTGAAACGTCGATTACCTGAAAGAATCCATTCTGAGACCTGTCGCTCGAGAGGAGCGGCTTTGAAGACAATTTGCTGTCAGCCTTTGCAGAACTCTCTTCTTCGGCGAATTCAAGTATTCTTCCCGAGATTAGGAGTCGATTCCTGTAATCTCGGGCGAAAACGCCGAATCTCCCTTCAAGCGGCAGTTCTCCAATCGTGAGAGGCTCCTCAGGAGATGATATGTCTATTGAGAGAATTCCGCATGCACCCACTGCGAACAAGTGGCTTCCTGCTATTGCCATTCCATGACCCTTAACGGGGGTCGTGCTCAATCTGGCAGCCTTCCTGATATTTTCGAAATCGCTTACGTCGTAGACATACAGCGCTTCCCTCTCTTTTGTAGCCACATAATCCATGGCGACCCCAAAGACATAGTGTCCCCTCTTCACTATCTGAGAAATCCCGTATGGGCCGATACCAGCACCTGGTTCAACCGAGATATCACAATCACATGACCCTAGCAGAACCGGCGAAGTCGGGTTCTTGACATCAATTACGCTTATTCCATGCTGATAGCTTGAAAGGTACAGGCGCTTTTCCGACACTTCATACTGTGTTGTGTTGCCTGGATGGTTTCCCTCAAACATGGATACTCTGGAGATTTTTGGAAGGCTCGAAACGTCGAAGATTTCCAGGTGGCCAATTTCACTGCAGAAGAGAAGCCCGTTATGAGAAGCGAATGAAACGGTCGTACCCAGAGTCCTTATTCGATCTACGAAGGATATCTTGCGTGGATCGGTAACATCGAGAACGACGAAGGCCGGATCGGACGGTTCTATGGGGAGCTCGCTTTCCGAAGTGATCATGAACCTTTTCACAGACAATCACGCTCCTTCCAAAGAGCCAGGAGTGACTTCGAAACTTCATGTGTTAGCGGCAGTCTCTGAATGAGTTTTCGATTCAGCTCCTGTGCACCGAACAGAAGTGAACTCTTCTCGTTGAATGAGCCACTTTCAACCTCGAAATCCACTACAATGCACATCACCAGCTTGTGTATTCGAACTTCGTGACTGAGCCGAACTCGTGCTTTCTGTACCTCTCAACTGTCTTTCCTATTTCTATCAGCGCCGGTTCTATGTACTCTTCCTTAACATACAGTCCCAGTCTGAAGAAGTTGTACCCTTTTTCGTCATTGAAGAACCAGTTTCCCGGCGCAATCTCTATGTTCTTTCTGTTGAGATTCCTTCTTATGTCGCGCACATCAAAGCCCTTCGGAAGCTCTACCCACCAGCTTGTTCCCGAATCACAGATATTGGCTTTGGCATATGACGGCAGATATCTGTTACAGGCATGGATTAACAATTCTCGTCTTTTTGTAAGTTTCTCATGGACGAAGGAAAGATGGTGATCGTAAAACTCGGAGTTGAGTATCTCATTCGTCACCAGCTGAAGTAATCCTGCGACATCTCTCTCCATGACTCTCATTGAACTCCATAATATGTCCAAAGCTTTATCCGGGCCTACTATCCAGCCTGTTGTGACTCCAGCTCCAAAGGTTTTCACTATGTCATGTATTTCGAAAACAACGTTATCTTCCTCAAAGTGGCGCATTGGAAAGGGAGTCTTTCCCGTGTACTGAAACTCGGAGCCGCCGGTCAAGTCGTCGACAATCGGAACTCTGTAACTTGCGGCAAGCCTTACAAGTTCCTGTTTCTTCCTGTCAGGCATGGTCGTACCCATCGGTTCACCCGCAGTTGACTGCAAATAGATAAGTTTCACCGAATTCTTTCTGAGAACATCTTCAAGTTGGTTTAGATCGATTCCTTCGATACTTCTTCTAACGGGAATTACCTTCAGATGAAGGGTCTTCAGAATTCCGAGCACGTTCATATTTGTGGGGTTTTCAATCACAACTGCTTCTCCCTGTCTGGTGAAGGCTTTGAAGATCAAATGCTCCGATTCGACGTTTCTGCCGCTTACGATAACATTTTCCGGCTTCAGGCTCTCCCCATTACATCCGAGTCTCATACATATTGCCTTTCGAAGATCACGCAATCCTTTTGGATGCTCCACATAGTTAACCGTCTCCATGAAGATGTCGCTTTTCATCGCTCTTTGTGTGAGGGCCTTAAGGAGCTGATGTGGGATCAGTTCATCGTCCGGCGATTCGTTATGAAAAATCACCAGGAGACCGAGCGTCGCAATTTCACTCGTCGGTGATCTCTTCTTGAACTGATGAGTATGTCTGTACCAGGTATCCAGGTGTTTGCACCAGTCGATGGGTCCGGTGTCGGCTCCCTTCTCTTTTTTGGCGCGAATATATGTACCGCTGCCCACTTCTCGGTAGACAAGATCATCCACGTAGAGTTCGTTCATAGCTTTCAAGACAACATTCTTGCTTACGCCGAGAAGCTGTTCGATTTCTCTAACAGAAGGTAACTTAGAGCCGTCGGGATATTCACCTGAAAGGATTTTCTTTCTTAGCCTTTCGATTAACTGCAAATATAACGGAACCGTGCTGTCCTTATCCAGCTGAAAGTCGATTCTGAACACCTGTCTCACCCACTTTTTGAGTCTAGTGTCTCTTCAACGGACTGAAGTGAAACTATTAACCAGAGTCATCTTGGTTTACCGGAGACTTCTGCGACATAATAATCTTGCGCTCTCGAAAACACACAGCAGAAGGAAAGCACAACGATGAAGGCCGTTGATACGCGCTTCACTTCTGCATCTCCCATCACTCTCTCCAGACATCCCATGGTCTCCAGGGCAGTTCGAACATCGATCCATATTTCCATGGCCCATGATGGATGCTATTGTCGTACGCATAGAGAAGAAGTTGTGTAGCCGTAAAGACGATCGGCAAATGTTGGGCCATCACCAACTGGAATTCGGAGAACAATTGGCATCTCTCTTCCAGTTCAATAACGGATTTTTGCGCTTCCAAGATCTCATCTATTCTCTTCTGCCAATCGGGATAAAAATAGGTCTCCTCGGTTATGTGATCGCTTAGATTGTAATCTGGATGATAATTCCAGTAATGTCTCACCCCTCTTGAATGGTAGACCATTGTAAGGAGCCCCGGTTCAGCGCCTCCCTCTGCGAGAGTCATTGAGTCGAATGTTCCAGAATGGGCTTTGGTAACATATGTGTCCCAGTCCATGAATGCAGTAGTTGCGTTGATTCCAATATTTGAAAGTTGATCTGAGAGAACTGTGACGATTCCCACCCACTGGCTGTTCCAAGAACACGTTAGTATCTGGAAACTCACCGGATTCCCAAACTCGTCGATACAGGTTCCGTCGCTCCTCCAGTCGAAGCCGCCACGCTTTAGCTCAAGCCTTGCCCGGGTCGGCGAAAAGTCGTAATTGAACTCCTCCACCTTGGGATCGTAATAGATGCTCGATGAAGATAATGGCCCGTGAATAGAGGCGCCCAGTCCAGAAAAGATCGTGTTGAGAATCGATTCTCGATCCATCAAATAAGCTATCGCCTTCCTGAAGTGTTCGTTTCTGAACCACTCGCGCTTCACCGGATCGGGAGCATTGAAGTTGAACATGAGGAACTCAGTCAGCGGTCTCGGCTGACCGGCCAAAACACTCCAGCCCTTTTCCTCGGCCATCGAGAGCACACGGGGGAACTGTTCAGCCGATGGATTATAGACATCAAGTTCGCCAGCCTCGAAACGAAGAAGAGCTTGCTCCATGCTCGTGGAGACCTTGACAAAGATCTTATCTATATAGGGCAATCTGAAGCCCGAACTGTCAAATCTCCAATAATACGGGTTCTTCTCAAGTACTATCGTATCTCCCAGGTGAAACTGCTCAATGACGAAGGGTCCCATAACCACAACTTTCTCGGTTTCTCCAATATTCCAGGCAGACGGAAAAGTCCCATTTGCGACATACTCTTCGAGAGAATGCTTCGGTAGTATGGGAGTCAGACCGATAGTCCTTGGTGCGAGGGCGTTTGGCTCGCTCCATGTGAATGAGATCGTGTTGCCCTCCACTTCCACCAATGGCAGATCACCTGCAGAGCTCATAAAAGTACTGTTTCCGAACAGAGTCATCTCCGCGACTAAATATATCTCTTCGAAAGTCCATCTCACGTCCTCAATAGTGAATGGTTGTCCATCTGACCACTGAAGGCCCTCACGAATGACAAAACTCAATGTACACCCGTCTTCCGAAATCCACCAATCCTTGCATAGAGCCGGATGCTCCGGGAATCCAAATTCATTTTCATCCAAAAGCGACTCTACAATGAATTTAAGTATGTTTAGAGAAGCACCGTCATTTCCGAAAGCGGGATTCAGAGATCTGGGATCCATTCCATCAACGCTCAGTGTCCCTCCCGGCTTGCCGGAGACTTCTGCGACATAATAATCTTGCGCTCTCGAAAACACACAGCAGAAGGAAAGCACGACGATGAAGGCCGTTGATATGCGCTTCACTTTAGCATCTCCCTTCACTCTCTCCAGACATCCCATGGTCGCCAGGGCATTCCAAGCATCGCCCCATAGATCCACGGGCCATGATGTATATCGCTATCATATGCATAGAGCAGTAGCTGAGTTGTCATGAAAATCAAAGGCATGTGCTCAGCCATTATCAACTGGAATTCGGAGAACAATCGGCATCTCTCTTCCAGTTCAATAACGGATTTTTGCGCTTCCAAGATCTCATCTATTCTCTTCTGCCAATCGGGATAAAAATAGGTATCCTCAGTTATGTGATCGCTTGGATTGTAATCGGGATGGAAGTTCCAGTAATGACTCGTCCCCTTTGAATGGTAGACCGTTTCAAGGAGCCCCGGCTCAGCACTTCCTTCCCCCATTGTCATTGAATCAAATGTCCCTAAATAGGCTCTGGTAACAAATGAGTCCCAGTCCATGAATGCAGTAGTTGCGTTGATTCCAATATTCGAAAGCTGATCTGAGAGTATCGTGACGATTCCGATCCACTGGCTGTTCCAAGAACACGTTAGTATCTGGAAACTCACCGGATTCCCATACTCGTCGATACAGGTTCCGTCGCTCCTCCAGTCGAAGCCGCCTCGTTTTAGCTCAAGCCTTGCCCGGGTCGGCGAGAAGTCGTAACTGAACTCCTCCACCTGGGGATCGTAGTAAATACTGGATGAGGATACCGGACCGTGCAGTATGACTCCCAGACCACAGTAAACTGTATCCAGGACCGATTTTCGATCCATGGCGTAGGCTATCGCCTTTCTGAAGTGTTCATTTCTGAACCACTCGCTTTTCACCGGATCGGGAACATTGAAGTTGAACATGAGGAACTCACTCAGCGGTCTCGGTTGACCGGTGACAGCTTTCCAGCCCTTTTCCTCTGCCATTGAGAGAATTCTCGGAAACTGGTCGGCAGTTGGATTGATTATGTCGAGTTCGCCTGCTTCAAACCTTATGAGAACCTGTTCCATGTTTGTGGAAACCGTTATGAAGATTTTGTCGAGATAGGGTAATCTGAAGCCCGAGCTATCGAATTTCCAGTAATAAGGGTTCCTTTCAAGAACTATCATATCGCCTTGATAATACTTCCCAACAACGAATGGACCCATGACGACTACTTTCTCGAATTCACCGATATTCCATGCGGTAGAGAAAGTCCCTTCAGTTACGTTCTTTTCCAGGCAGTGTTTCGGGAGAATCGGAGTCAGACCGATAGTCCTCGGTGCAAGGGCATTTGGCTCGCTCCATGTGAATGAGATCGTGTTGCCCTCCACTTCTACCAATGGCAGATCACCTGCAGAGCTCATGAAATTACTGTTTCCGAACAGAGTCATCTCCGCGACTAAATATATCTCTTCGAAAGTCCATCTCACGTCCTCAATAGTGAATGGTTGTCCATCTGACCACTGAAGGCCCTCACGAATGACAAAACTCAATGTAAATCCGTCTTCCGAAATCCACCAATCCTTGCATAGAGCCGGATGCTCCGGGAATCCAAATTCATTTTCATTCAGAAGCGACTCCGTAATCAGGTCGAGTGTAATTGCTGATCCCCCATCCATGCCAAACGCCGGATTTAGAGACAGTGGATCGGTGCCATCGATGCTCAGCGACCCTCCCGGCTTGCCGTTACAGTCGGCAATGAAGTAATCTGGTTCTGAGGCCAATCCTGCGACAAATAACATAGTAAGCATAGAAACGAGGATTAACGCTCTTTTCATAATCCCATCTCCCTTCCAACAATTGTCCTCTCACAATGCGGACCCGGAGGACACATTTTTCTTGCACCTGCACGCAGAAAAAGCCTTAGTTGGGCAGCAGGTTTTTGGACAAGGTTGTATGCTGTTAGATGGAAGAACAGAGTGTGAAAGAGGAGTAATAAATGAGCCAGTATCAAGCTTCGTATTCCCTTTCCCTCCATCCAGATAGAGGGACACAAATGAAAATTCAATGAAGCGACACGGCATATGTAGCAAAACATCTTTTCGGTTACACGTAGATTATATTGCATGAAGTCTATCAATCAAACAACCGATCGAACAGTAGAGCATGATTTTTTGTAAAACAATGAAGGCACTAGAATTAAAATAAGAACAAACGCAATTGAACCTACATCTAAAATCACTCCAGTCTATGACAGAAGTCAGTCTTGGGCCTTCATGGTTGATTATGTTCACCTGATAGTCCTAATAGCGTTTTAACGATCTCTCACATGAACATTCAGGCATTTCGAGAGATGTATTCTCTGCAAAGCCAATGACTTTCTATTAAGGTTCTGTCAAATGAAAAGTATCAGTCCTGAATGCAAATCCGAGAACGTCTCTTGAGACTCTTCTTTGAAGGAGAAACGCAATCTCATTTCGCGCTGCTTAACCTCGCGCATTCGTAAAGAAGTTATAATTTATATTGATTAAGAGTTAGGAGTGATTCAATGCATTCAAAGAGAAGAATAGTCCTTTCAACAATTGTAATGCTGTTTGCCACCCTGGGCCTTTCACTTACTATATGCATCGATCCCGGTCATCAGAAGGAAGCCGACTTCACTCACGAGCAGATCGCTCCGGGTTCTGAAACGACCAAGGCGAGGGTTTCTACCGGAACGCGCGGCTCCTCTACCGGGATTCCTGAATACGTCTTCAATTTGGAATTCTCTTTCATGCTGAGGGATAGGCTTCTCGAAGAGGGGTACGACGTCGTGATGACTAGAGAGAGTCACGAAGTCAACGTGAGCAACATAGAGAGGGCAGAGATCGCAAACGAGGCAAAGGCAGATCTTTGTGTCCGGATACACGCAAACTACAGCTCCGACAGCAGCCTGAAGGGATTCATGTTGCTTGTTCCTTCTTCGTCGTCCGTACACACTGCGCCGATCTACGAAGAGAGTAGGAAGGCTGCCGAGAAGATCCATGCGAGCTTGCTGCAGATAAGCGGAATAGAGTCTCTCGGAATCAGAGTTCGTGATGACATGACGGGGTTCAACTGGTCGAAAGTCCCTGTGATAATCTTCGAAGCGGGATATATGTCCAATCCTGAAGAGGATGTCCTTCTCTCCACCCAGGATTACAGGGAAAAGCTTGTCGAGGCTCTCGTTACCGGAATCGCGGATTATTTTCTTACGAAGTAGGTATTGCTTATCAAAAGCAGAACTCAGAACAATTTGAATTTCAAGCCCTTTGCCGATGCTCTCAATATAATAAAAATTGCTGCCCTTTTCGAGGGCAGCGAAGCGGTCTGAGGGTTACTTCAGCAATTAGATTATACAACTTTATCTTCTATATTCCAAGTCAAAGTTACTCCTGGAAGCGATTTCGACCTCTTGACAAGCCTCTATTTTTCCTTCTCCATTGTGAGAGCGGCTTCTTTCATCTTCTTGTTTAGGGAGGCAATGTCCTTTGGAAATACCAGCGCCGCGGTCAGCAAAACCAGTCCGCATGGGAGCCAGAACAATGCAGAGACGTTCATTGCCACACCTAGAGATCCAACCGCGGTCGCAAGCGTCCCGGCAAAGAACTGCCCGAATCCAGTCCCGAGAGAATCGGTTAGGTTGAAGATGGAAAAGATTCTTCCCCTGTTTTCCGGGGCATTGACATTCATAAGCATGGTCTTCATGTTGGGTCCGGTCATAGAAGCGGAAGCGGCAGCAACCATCCCCAGCGCACCAAGCATTACGAAGCCGCCTGCTCCTTCAACGGGCGGGAAGTTCAGTGCCAGAAGAGCGACGAACGTCCCTATTATCGTCATTATTCCGCTGAAAAGAGGCATGTAGGACGGCTTCTTCTTGTAGAGCAGGCCGCCGATAAGTCCTCCAAAGAATATTCCGAGCACGTTCCCGACTCCAAAGAAGATGAATATCATCGTTGCCGATTCCTTCGACAGGTTCTTCGAGGTTTCGAAGAAGTTCACCAGATAGTATGGAATCGCACCCCAGGGAATCGTGCCGAGGATCCCCTGTATGAAAAGGATTAGATTGGTTTTCACTTTGAAGAGATTCTTGTAGTCCGAGAGTCTTACTTTTCCTATGTAGTTTACGCCCTTGTCGACGAGATCGCCCACTGCCACTTCGGCTGCTCCCCTCTTTGGCTCTTCCGCAAAGAGAAAGAAGAGGAGAGCGAGGAGTATATTGGGCAGAGAGACAATTATGAACGGGATTCTCCAGCCGAGCGATGCACCGGTGAAGCCGGCTATAACCATGCCTACTATGGCTCCCAGAGAGATCGCGGTCGAAAGAAAGGAGTTTACTTTGGCTCTCTGAGACTCTTTAAAGGCATCGCCGGCATAAGAGAAGACTACCGGAAAGAGGGCACCGACACCTATTCCCGTTAAGGCCCTGGCAACGAAAAGCTGGGGAAAGGTCTGCACGAAGGCGGAAAGGAAACAAGGAATCTCGCCCACCAGAACGCTTAAGAGAAGCAGGAGCTTTCGGTTGTACTTGTCGGCAAAGAAGCCCCAGAGAAGTGAAATCAAGGCCCCTACGATAGTGAATGAACCCTGAATCAGCCCGATGTCTGCCTTTGTTATCCCGAATTCGGCCTCGATTTCCCCCATGTTCGGAGACATGACCATCTGGTCCGCGTTTAGAAAGACCATCATGAAGAGCAAAAGAAAGAGAACGAAAGTCGCCTTTCCCTTTTTCATCTAAAACCCCCCGGTCTATTGAAGTTCGTCTCTTAGATTAGTGAACTCCTGTATTAAGGTATCCTTATCTCTCCACTTTTCCCGCACTTTGACGAACAGATCGAGGAAGATCTTCTGATCGAATATATACTCGAGATCCTTCCTTGCTTCAGTGCCGATAATCTTGATCATTGAACCGCCCTTGCCGAGAATTATCGGCTTCTGGCTGCTTCTCTCAACGATTACATCGGCCCTTATCTTCAGTATATTACCCTCGTCGCTGAACTCCTGAACAACGACTCCCACCGAGTGAGGAATTTCCTGTCTGGTGTTCTGCAGAACCTTCTCACGAATAACCTCCGATGCCATAAATCTAGATGAACGATCGGTTATGAGGTCTTCGGGGAAAAGCATTTTTCCCTCGGGAAGAAAATCGAAGATGGTCTCCAGCAGTTCTTCAACACCGTCCCCCTTCTTGGCAGATATCAGGAAGGTGCGGCGAATGTCGTTGAAAAGCTCTTCGGCCTTTGCCTGGAAATCCTGAAGAAGCCTTTCATTTTTGTATTCATCAACCTTGTTGATGGCAAGAAAGACGGGAATTCGGCTTTGGTTGACGTGATTGGCAACGAGCCTGTCCGATTCGCGGAGCCCGTCAGTCGGGTCGACTATTACCAGCAGCAGGTCTGAACCGGCGAGCGACGAAGTCGCGACCTTGAGAATGTATTGCCCTAGCCTGTGAAGAGGCTTGTGAATCCCGGGGGTATCGTAGAAGACGATCTGCCCCTTCTTCGTTGTCAGTATTCCGCCTATGCGGTTTCTGGTGGTCTGCGGTTTGTCCGAGACGATAGCGATCTTCTCGCCGATGATGGTGTTTATCAATGTGGACTTTCCCACATTGGGCTTTCCCACTAACGCTACAGTCCCGGACTTCACTGACACTTCACACTCTCTCTTCTTCGAGAAGCAGCGAGAGGTCGCCTATTTTCAAGAAGAGCTGATCTACCGATTTGAGGAAGCCGAGTCTGTTGAGGCGGATATCTTCCTGTTCGGCCATAACAAAGACATCGTCGAAGTATCTGTCTATATGAGGCTTTAGCGATGTAAGCAGCTGGAGTGATTTCTCGAAATCGTCACGCTCGAGCGCTTCCATGACATCGTCGAAGCATTTCAAATAGTTGTTCAGTAAATCGCGTTCGGCCTGCTCGATGAACTTAGACCCGTCAAAACTGTTTCCCGAATGACCTCTGCTTATATTGTGGACCCTCTGATAAGCAATCAGAAGGTCATTGAAATCCTCGTTCTTCACGTATTCGGAGATAGCCTCTGCGGCTCTCACTCCAAGATAAGGAAATCTCCACCACATCTTCACCGATCGAGCAATATTCATGGAGAAACCTCTTTCGAGAAGAAAGGCTTCATACCTGCTGGAGAAGAAGTCTTTCAACGAATCTAGAGTCTCTTCGGAAGTCTTGTTTAGATTGTTCAAAGCCCTTTCCAGGAGCTCGAGAAGATCGAGCTTCCATCCAAGATGATGCATGGTCCTGAATATGAAAGAGGCTTTTCTTCTCAGAGCGTAAGGATCTTTCGATGCAGACGGGATGTTTCCTATGGCGAAGTTTCCTGCAAGCGTGTCTATCCTGTCTGAGACCCCCACTACCGCTCCAGTTAGCGTCGTGGGCACGAGGATGTCACGGTAGTGCTCTTCTATGCCAAGTGCGACACCGGACTTCTCTCCCGATGCTTCCGCATAGATTCTTCCCATGATGCCCTGAAGCTCGGGGAATTCCTGCACCACTCGGGTGATCTGGTCGGCCTTCGCCAGAAGAGCCGTTCTTTCGACCTCGAAGAGTTCATCGCTCTTGGCCTTCAGCCTCCTCGAGATCTCTGAGGAAAGCGCTGTAGTCCTTTCCGTTTTGTCCCTCAATGTGCCGAGACCTCGCTGGAACAAGATACCCTGGAGCCCGTCCACGTACTGCTCGAAAGGTCTCTCTTTGTCCTTCTCGAAGTAGAAGAAGGCATCTTCGAGCCTAGCGTTTATGACCTCTTCATACCCCAGTCTGATATTTCCCAGAGGGTCGGCCGGCCCGTCCTGAAAGGCAACGAAGTTGTTGGTCAGCTTACCTTCTTTGTACACTGGAAAAGTTCTCTGATGGTGCTTTATAGTTACGATTATTACTTCAGGCGGGAGTGAGAGGTACTTCTCCATGAAGTTTCCCAGAACTGCCGTTGGGTATTCTGTCAAAGAGACGACTTCGGCAAGCAGTTCTTGATCAACAGGAATCTGGCTATGAATATCCGATTCAATTCTTCTGATTTCGGAAAGTGTTCTTTCTTCTCTATCGCTCTCTCGAGCGATCACCAGAGCATCTCTCATATTCTGAAAGTAATTCTCAGGCGATACTTCAACTTCATCGAAGAAGAAACGGTGTCCCCTGGACTTATTCGACGATCTCTTTCCGAAGAGCTCCATATCGAGGATTTCTGTGTCAAGCATTGCTGTTATCCATTTGACCGGCCTCGCGAATCTGTAAGTGCCGTCCCCCCAGCGCATCGGCTTCTTGAACTCGAGAGACCTCAGAGATTCCGAGAAGATTTGAGGCAGCAGTTCTTCCGCCATCTTCCCGATTATTTCTCTCTGCACATAGACGTATCCGCCCTCTACGCTGACGTCTTCAAGCTGAGCGTTGCTTCCCCTGAGGAAACCCAGCAGAGCCCTGGTAGGTTCACCTTCTTTGTAGGCGATTTTCTCGGACGGACCCTTCTTCTTCTCCACAAAGTCTGATTGCTTCAGCTCAATGCCGTGAATTAGCACTCCGAATCTCCTGCTCGCCACGAAGACCTCGAGCTCTCCGTAGCCAAGACGGTTATTGTCAAGCGATCTCTCTATTCTCTCCTTAAGCTGAGTTTTTATACCCTGAACTTCACTTGAGGGAAGCTCCTCTATTCCAACTTCCAGTAGAGCTTTGTGATCACTCATCTGTATCGCGCTCCTTAGCTACGTACGCTTCGGCCACTGCCTTCGCCATCTCTCTAATCGATTTGATGTAGCTTTGACGCTGGGATACGCTTATGGCATTTCTGGCGTCGAGCAAATTGAAGGCGTGAGAACATTTGATCATGTAGTCGTATGAAGGTCTTACTAGACCATGCTCCATGCACAGGTCGAATTCCTCCCTGTAGAATCTGTAAAGTTCGAAGAGCCTTGAGGTGTCTGCAACGTCGAAATTGTAGGCGGAGAATTCCTTCTCGTTCTCGAGGAAGACATCGCCGTATTTGAACTCTTCATTCCAGTCTATATCGAATATATTGGCTTTCTTCTGAAGGTACATCGTAATTCTTTCGAGCCCGTAGGTGATCTCGAGCGAAACCAGGTCGACATCGATTCCGCCGACCTGCTGGAAATATGTGAACTGGCTGACCTCCATTCCATCGAGCCAGACTTCCCAGCCCACACCCCAGGCTCCCAGAGTCGGAGACTCCCAGTTGTCTTCCACGAATCGAATATCATGTTCCTTTGGGTTTATTCCCAGAGCTTCCAGAGAACCTAGGTACAGCTCCTGAGAGTTCTCCGGGTTGGGTTTGATTATCACCTGATACTGGAAGTATCTCTGAACTCTCATTGGGTTTTCGCCGTATCGACCGTCGGTCGGTCTCCTGCTGGGCTGAATGAAGGCAACTTTCCAGGGTTTCTTTCCTAGCGACCTGAGAAAAGTTGAAGGGTGGAATGTTCCGGCCCCCATTTCGAGGTCGTAAGGCTGGTCTATGATACACCCCTGCATAGACCAGTATGAGTTGAGTTTCTCTACTACGTCTTGTAAGTACATCGTTCCCTCCTGAGCTTCTTGTCTATTCAATGGAAATCAGGTAGTAATAATAGGGCTGTCCGCCGCTGTGAATTTCGAATTCGAAATCGGAGAAACTTCCCGAAAGAGATTCAAGCAGTTTTCCTGCGGCTTCCTCCGACACTTCCGATCCGTAGAATATCGTGACGACCTCTTTGTCGCCATCTTTTCCAAGAACGGTCTTAATCGAGTCGTGAACGAGCTTCTCGAGCTTTCTGCCCGAGGTTATCAAACCGTCTCTACCGATTGCTATATACTCGCCTTTCCTTATCTTCTTTCCCTTCATGCTGGAATCGCGAACGGCGTATGTAATCGAGATCGGAGAAACTGCTTCAGCCGCTTCTTCCATTTCTCTTATTAGAGACTCGCTATCCATCTCGTCGTTATACACGGTCATCGCAGCTATCCCTTCCTGAACCGTGCGTGTAGGGATTATGTAAACTTCTTTTCCCGGATTGTCGTCGTGAATTGCGTTCGCCGCCTCTTTGGCAGTCAAAATTATGTTCGGGTTGTTGGGAAGGACAATCACTTTGTCAGCGGCAATTCTGCTGATTGCTTCGTAAAGGTCTTTAAGACTTGGATTCATCGTCTGACCGCCCTTAACGGCGTAGTCTACGCCAAGACTCTTCAGAACATCGGCAAGACCGTCTCCCGGTGAAACCACGATCACTCCGTGGTGCTTTTCCTTTCCGAACATCTCAGGTCCTCTCGACTGAATATCTACTATGTGCTCATGCTGGACCTTCATGTTGTCTATCTTCACCTTCTGAAGGAATCCTACACCGAGGAACTTCTCAATAACATCTCCAGGGTGGTCTGTGTGGACGTGAATCTTTATGATCTCATCCTGATGGACCATGACAATAGAATCTCCCATCTCTTCCAGGTATGCTTTCAGCAGTTCAGAGGTCTCTTCCTGGCTGTCAGACTCATCGAGTTTCACTATCAATTCGGTGCAGTATGTGAACTTGAGCTCTTCACGTACGATCTCAACTATACGCTCCGTTGAAGATCCCATCGCCTGCGGCATCTGCTGAAGCGGTCCTTCAAGCTCTATATCGCCTTTAGTAGCCAGCAGGAAGCCTTCAAATATGTACGCCAGACCCTTTGCGCCGGAATCAACCACTCCGGCCTCTTTCAGTTTCGGTAAGAGGGTTGGGGTCTTCTCAACCGTATCGAAAGCGACTTCTACGAGCTTCTCGAAGTACTCGTCAAAGTCCTCTATGCCTCCGAATTCTTCGTTGGCAGTATCTGCGGAGACCTTCATGACGGTCAACATTGTTCCCTCGACCGGTTTCATTACGGATCTATAAGCGATTTCTCTAGCTTTTGTCAGACCCTCTGTAAAGGCCTTGGTGTTGACGAATTTTCTGTTTCCTATCCCCTCGGCGAATCCTCTAAATATCTGAGAGAGGATTACACCGGAGTTTCCCCTGGCGCCCATTAACATTCCAGTCTTTACCGATTCCAGAACGCTCACCAAGTCATCTTTCTTCAATCTGTCGAGATATTCGCACGCCTCTATCATGGCGGCCGCCATATTCGATCCAGTATCTCCGTCTGGAACGGGAAAGACATTAAGCGCGTTGATCTCATCTTTATTTGCAAGAAGTCGTTCAGCGGCTTTCCGGAAGGCTGCGACAAAAAACTTGCCGTTGATACGTTTCATCTGCTTAGCCTCCCATCAATCCTGCAAGCCGACAACGTGAATATTCACCTTGATATTGGTCGCTTCAGTAAGCTCCTTCAACTTGTGAAATACGTTTTCCTGGATGTTCTCAACGACGGTGGGGATTCTAACGCCGTACTCGAGAATCAGATCGATATCAATCTCAAGCGTGCCGTCGATCTCCTCGGTTACTTTTATTCCCTTTCTAGAATCCTCTCCCGTGCCGAAAAGCTTTGTCAGAAAGCCCGTTTGGGGCGATCCGACGTTCACCGGCCCGTAAGACTCAGACACAACCTTTTTGACTATCGAAGATATCGCCTGAAGAGAAATATCGATCTTACCGAATTCTGTAGTTACTTGCATTCTTTTCACCTCTCAGTTTAGAGATTCTATTCTCTATTCCCCTGGCATCCAACCCCAGCTCATTCAATACCTCTTCCCTCGTGCCGTGAGAAGAAAAACGGTCCTCAATTGCAATAATATCGATTCTACCATTGTAGTTCTGCCTTGAAGCCTCAAGCGCCACATTGGAGCCGAAGCCTCCGCTCATTATTCCCTCTTCAACCGTCACTATCAGGTCGTAATCGGCGAAGATCTTTCCCAGAGCCGCTTTGTCGAGCGGCTTTATTGATCGGCAGTTAAAAAGAGCGCATCCGTTCAAGAGAGCGGCCTCCCTGCTTCTGGAAACCATCGATCCCGTTGCAAGGATGGCAGTTTCCTTTCCGTCGATCACCTTTTCCCACTTGAACGGGTCCATCTTCCTCAAGTTCGAGACAATATCGTCGATGTTCTGGAGCTCCGTCTCTCTCGGATATCTTATCGCAGTGGGATGGTCCATCCACTTCTCGGTGAAGAGAGTGAAGATCATATTCGCCAGTTCCTTCAGGCTCGAAGGAGCGAGAATCTGCATATTTGGAATCATCGAAAGGAACGATATGTCGAAGATTCCATTGTGGGTCGCGCCGTCCTGACCTACTATGCCTGCCCTGTCTATCGCGAAGAGAACCGGAAGATCCTGGAGGGCAACGTCGTGGATCAGCTGATCCAGCGCTCTCTGCAGGAAGGTCGAGTACACAGCGAAGACGGGTTTCGTTCCGGCCGCAGCCATTCCGGACGCAAAGGTAGTGCAGAGCTGCTCGGTTATTCCAAGATCGAAGAACCTTGCGGTATGTTTCGCGGCAAACCCTGCCAGGCCCGTTCCGTCGGGCATCGCTGCCGTAATAGCGGAAATTGATGGGTCTTTCTTTGCCAGTTCCGTCAGAACATTTCCGAAGACTTCACTGTAAGTAAGTTCCCCGTTTCGGGAGATCTTCTCGCCGTTTTCAGGGTCGATTCTGCTTACGCTGTGAAATCTAGTGGGATTGCTTTCGGCGTATTCGAGGCCCTTCCCCTTCTTAGTGACTATATGGACAAAGAAAGGTTCCGGCAACTGCTTTACGGCCGAAAAAACGGCCTCCAGCTCCTGAAAATCGTGGCCCTTCACAGGACCCACGTAGTTCAACCCCATGTCTTCGAAAATATTGCCGCCGAGAATCGAGGCTTTCAATCCGCTCTTTATCTTCGAAAGGAACTGCTCGAGGCTTCCGAGCCTCATCGTCTCAAGGGCGTTTTTCAAGTCGCCTTTCATTTCTCTGTAGACGGGGTTCAGCCTTAGTTCGGCAAGAGAAGAAGAGAGGCTTCCCACGTTTTTTCCGATGCTCATACCGTTGTCGTTTACTACCACTTTTATCTTGGAGCCGATGTCCTTCATCTGATTAAGAGCTTCAAGAGCCAGACCCGAAGTCAGGGCTCCGTCACCTGCTACGACCACTATATTCTTTGCGTTGCGGAATATGTTTTCTGCCTGCTCTATGCCCATTGCGGCAGGAAGTGCCGTTCCAACGTGTCCGGCCCCAAAGAAGTCGTAAGGGCTCTCCTTTCTGTTCAGGAAGCCGCTGATCCCGCCCTTCTTCCTGAGAGATCCGAAGGAACCAAACCGACCTGTGAGCAGTTTGTGAGTGTAAGCCTGATGCCCGGTATCCCAGATGATTATGTCTTCGTCGGGGTCGAATACCCGGTAGAGAGCTATCGTCAGCTCGACGGTCCCCAGGTTCGAAGCGAGATGGCCCGTGTTCGAGGACACGACTCTCGTTATGGTATCTCTTATCTCACCGGCCAGAACCTCCAGCTGGGTATAAGAGTAGTCTTTTAATCGTCTGAAGAGTGGCTGTTCGTTCATCAATTACGACTCCATTCTTTCGATAGATCTATAATAGTGTCTGAAAAGGAGCGCCGTAGTCACACTGCCGACTCCCCCGGGTACGGGAGTAATCGCAGCCGCTATCTGGCTTACCTCGTCAAAGTCTACATCGCCCACGAGCTTCCCATCCACAAAGTTAATTCCAACATCTATCACAACTGCGCCGGGCCTGATCATCTCGCGCTCGATAAACTTGGCAATCCCAACGGCACTGACTACTATATCGGCGTTGAATGTCTTCTCGGAGATGTCTCTGCTCCTCGAGTGGCAGACTGTCACGGTTCCGTCCACACCTTTCTTCAGTAAGAGCAGTGCGAGAGGCTTCCCGACAGTATTTGATCTGCCGACAATGGTTATGTCTCTCCCCTTCACTTCGATCCCGTAATAGTCAAGAATCTCCATGACGGCTTCGGCAGTAGGGGGAGCGAAGAACTCCTCATCGTTGATTATTCCGCCGAGATTCGATACGGTTCGGCCCTCAAGATCCTTTCCGGGATCGAGCGCAGCCAGCACGGCCTTTTCGTTGGCGTTCTTCAGCGGATGCATCACCATTATTCCCGCAACGCTCTTGTCTTTGTTCAGTTCAGAGATCTCCTCGACGGGATTGCTGCCGCTATCTCTCACTATCACTTCAATGCCGAGTTTCTCCCCCTGCTTCCTTATCGATTTCATATAGGTCTTGTTGGACGGGTCCGGTTCGTCGCAGAAGAGAACTAGTGAAGGAAGCTCTCCAGTTCTATTGCCGATCTTCTCCTTTATTTCATCATATATGCTCTTTGAAACGATCTTTCCATCAAGTATCATATACACCACCTCAAAAGAGCCCGCTAATCTTTCCGTCCGCGTCCACATCTATCTGCTTGGCGTTGGGATCCCTGCCCAGTCCCGGCATCAGCATTATCTTTCCGGCGACAACAACTATAAACCCGGCGCCGGCAGAGAGATTTAGATCTCTCACCTTGAAAGTGTAACCCTGCGGAGCCCCCAGTTTCTTGTCGTCGTCGGAGATGGAATACTGAGTCTTGGCAACGATTATCGGTAGACGATCGACTCCCTGCTTCTTGAAGAGCCTTAACTTGCTCTTTGCCGCCGGCTCAAGATCGACTCTACCGGCTCTATATATCTCTTTCGCCAGCTTGTCCAGCTTTTCCTCGAAGGAGAGATCCATCGGAATCAATGGTTTGTAATCGCTCGGACCGTCGACAAGCTCGACAAGCTTCCTGGCGAGGTCTACTCCCCCGGCGCCGCCTTCGGCCCAAACACTCGACCGCTCGTAAGGTATCGAGTTGGACTTGCAGAGGCCGTCGAATTTCTCTCTTTCCTTCTCAGTGTCTGTCGGGAATTCATTAAGGGCAACTATTACTGGAATACCGTACTTGTGAATGTTTTCGAAGTGAACCTTCAAGTTTTCAAAGCCCTTTTCAAGTGCCGACAAATCTTCTTCCAGAATATCCTTCTTTGAAGCTCCCCCGTTCAGCTTCAGGGCTCTGATCGAGGCGACCAGAACAACTGCGCTTGGGTTCAAGCCTCCGACAGGGCAGACGAAGTCGAGGAATTTCTCTGCTCCCAGGTCTGCCCCGAAGCCCGCCTCGGTTATCACATAATCGGAAAGCTTCAGAGCCATTTTTGTCGCAGTCAGGGTGTTTGTTCCATGTGCTATGTTCGCAAAAGGTCCTCCATGAACAAAGGCAGGAGTTCCTTCAATAGTCTGGACTAGATTCGGGTCGAGAACATCTTTCAGAAGCGTGGCCATCGCCCCCTGAACGTTCAAATCCTTGACGGTAATGAAGTCGCCATCGTAGCTTCTACCAACGATTATTCTGGCCAGCCGTTCCTTTAGATCGACAAGGTTCTTCGAAAGACAGATGATCGCCATAATTTCGGAGGCGGCAGTTATTACGAAGGAGTCCTCCCTCGGATAACCGTTCGCCGACCCTCCAAGGCCTACGATTATCTGTCTGAGAGCCCTGTCATTCATATCCATGGTTCTCGGCCAGTATAACTGCGCCGGATCGATTCTCAGTTCGTTGTCGAAATTAATGTGCGCATCGATAACTGCAGAAAGAAGATTGTGTGCCAGCGAGATCGCGTGAAAATCGCCAGTAAAGTGAAGGTTAATCTCTTCCATCGGAAGCACTTGAGAATAACCGCCGCCGGCGGCCCCCCCCTTGATTCCCATGATCGGGCCGACAGACGGCTCCCTAAGAGTAACAAAGGATTTCTTCCCTATCTTGTTCAGGGCCATCGCCAGACCGACAGAAGTGGTCGTCTTCCCTTCGCCGGCGCTTGTGGGGCTTATAGCTGTCACAAGAACCAGTTTTCCGTCTGGTTTGTCCTGCAGCTCATTAAGATACTGGTGTGAGATCTTTGCAATGTGCTTTCCATATCTTCTAATATGTTTGTCAGGGATAGAGACGGATGAGGCGATTTCGTCTATTTCTTTCAATTCTGCCTTCTGTGCTATCTCCAGATCAGTCAGCATGAAAAACCTCCTATAGATGCTTTTTCTCTGTTGATGCGCACTCTCGAGCGATTTTGTCGAGAACGCCATTTACGAATTTGCCGCCCTGTTCCGAACCATACTTCTTTGCGATGTCTATTGATTCGTTCAGTGTAACTTCGATCGGTATGTCCGGCTCATAGATTATCTCGTATGCTCCAAGCCTCAGGACGTTCTTGTCGGTTGAGGCAAGTCTCTCGAAAGTCCAGTTGGTGAGGTGTTTTCTTATTATTTCGTCTATCTCATTGCGATTCTTCAAAATAGTGTCGAAATACTTTCGTGTTCTCAATTTCATCTCCATCTCCATCGAAAAGAAGCTGAGCTCCTGTTCGAGATAATCCGATGAAGACTCCATATCTTCATTGAAGTCGAATTGATAGATCGCGCTGAAAACAATTTCTCTCATCTTTCGTCTGCTATTGTTTGGACCTGCCTTCACCTCTTCAAACCTCTTTCTCTCTGTCTTCGTCTTCGGTCTCTTCGACCGTTTCCTCGGACTTACTTTCTTGAAGCTCGGGCTTCACTTCGGAGTTCTCAAACTCCTCTTCCTCTTCAAACATTGCAGGTTTCTGAGCCTCTTCATACACGTCTTCAATCGTTATGGAAACGTCTTCAACCTTTATCCCGCTGAAGCTCTCCACGTCGTTCTTCAATTTCTCCTGCATCTTCCTGGCATGAGAGGGTATCGAGACGCCGTACTTAATCTTCGTATTCACGGTTATCTTCACTGTCTTGGTTCCATCGACCTTCTCATCGAGATCGATATCTACGGTCGACTTGGCCTCTTTACGCGCTTTTGCTTCCTTAGGATCGAATTTCAAGAATTCTATGTAGGAGTGAATAGCGATATCCCGGATTACAGCCTCCGAGATCTCGATTCTGCCGAGATCAGTCTCTTCAAAATCCATAATTCTCCCTCCTTTCTCCCTATGCTCTCTCGATATATTCGCCTGTTCTTGTGTCCACACGAATCCGCTCTCCATTCTCTACGAAGAATGGAACCGTTACCTTCAAACCTGTTTCAAGAACGGCAGGCTTGCCGCTTCCCGAAACTGTATCACCTTTATAGGCAGGTGCGGTATCCGTTACTTTGAGGACGACAGTGTTTGGAAGTATAACGCCTATAGGTCTATCTTCATGGAACTGAAGGTCCACTTCCTCGTTTTCCTTGATGTAGTCCAGAGCATCTCCCATCTCATCTACACCAATTGTATACTGCTCGTAGGTCTCAAGGTCCATGAAATGAAAGAGCTCATCCTCCGAGTAAAGATACTGAACATGTCTGAATGAAAGCGCAGCTTCTTCAACTTTTTCGCTTGCTTGAAACGTGAACTGCCTAACAAGACCAGTTTTCAGATTTTTCATCCTGGTCCTTATTATACCGTCCCCTCTTCCCATTGAATGTTTGTTAGCTTCTGTTACAATGTAGATCTCTTCTTCAATTATTAGGGGCATTCCCTTTCTAATCTTTCCAACTTCTATCATCTAGAAGCCACCTCCGGATCGCTAAAGAATCTTCAACTCTCTATCTAGATTAGTCAAAACATCAATTCCATTTTCACGAAAATAACAATCGTCTTCTATTCTAACCCCAAATTTTCCGGGAAGATAGATACCCGGCTCAACTGTTATGACTGCTCCGGCAGGAATAGGAGCAGAGTTCTTTGGAGACAGACCTTGACCATCGTGAGTGTCCATTCCCAGGCTGTGCCCAAGACCGTGTCCAAAGTAATCTCCGTAACCAGCCTCTTCAATTATACTTGCCGCTAACTCATGCAGGTAACTGCCAATTACGCCTGCCTTAGCGGCTCTTTTGGCTTCTGTTTGAGCCTTAAGGACTGTCTCGTAAACCTTTATCATTTCATCCGTCGCATTGCCTATACTGTAGGTTCTTGTTATGTCTGAGTTGTAACCGTCTACCCTTGCACCGTAGTCAATCAAGAGAAACTCTCCCGTTTGAAGTTTTCTCTTGGAAGGTCGCCCATGCACTATGGCGCTTCTCGGACCGCTACCTACAATAGTTTCAAAGGCCAGATAACCTCCGCGTTTTCTGATTTCATATTCGAGGGTGGCACAAATCTCTTCTTCCGTCCTTCCCGGACGAATGAAGTTGAGAGTTTCAGTTAGTGCATCTTCTGCGACTTTGACAGCGGCTTTTATCTTCTCTACTTCATCGGCAGTTTTAACCATTCTCATATCTTTGAGAATAGAGTCTGCGGGTTCCAACTCCACTCCAAGGTGAGAGAAAACCCTTTTGTATAGGCCAAAACTAATAGTCTCTTCCTCGAATCCGACGTGATTGGCTCCATCGTCGAGTAAAGCGGCCTTAATTATATCCTTAAGCTCGTCTCCGTTTTTGTAAGGAATAAGCTTGAACTTTGATTCCATTTCAACTTGAGTGAAATACCTGGAGTCGGTCACTATGTACTCACTCTTAGGTGTTATGATCAGAACTGAAAAGGAGCCCGAAAAGCCAGATAGATACCATGAACTGGAACGGTTGCTAGACTCCATGTTGTACAGCACAAAACCATCAAGATTTCTCTCCTTAAGCTTTTCACGAAATTGCTCAATTCTCGACATGATCAACCTCCGGATTGCCAAATTCTTTGTGTACCCTAAAACAAACTGATTTGGTTCCTGTTCATTTTCCCTTTCTTCGATTGTCTGATTTCCCTGAGGTCTTCGGCGGTTAGCACTCGCACTGCTTTGTCCAATGCCGATTGTTTGGAAATTACCCTTAGAATCTCTTTAGCTCTCGAAAGGACGGTCTCGGGAACACCGGCCAGCTTCGCCACTTCTATTCCATGAGAACTATTCGCTACACCGTTGATCACCTTATGGAGAAAGATAATTCCCTTTTCCGTCTCAACTATGCGAGCTGTCTTGTTCTTTATACCAGGATACATGCTAGAGAGTTCAGTCAGTTCTGTGAAATGAGTTGCAAATATCGTGTGGCAACCAATCGCTTCATATATGAATTCTGAAACTGCCCATGCGATTGAAATCCCATCAAACGTGCTTGTGCCTCTACCAACTTCATCCAGGATTACTAGGCTATCTTCAGTGGCCTTAGATAGAATTGTTGCTGTCTCCATCATTTCAACAAGAAAAGTTGATTTGCCGCTGGCAAGTTCGTCTCTGGCGCCAATTCTGGTGAAGACCCTGTCGTAAATCGGTAGCATCGCATCTTTTGCCGGTATGAATGAACCCATTTGAGCCATTATTGAAAGCAAGGCTACTTGTCTAATGAAAGTGGACTTACCGCTCATATTTGGCCCAGTTACGATGAAGAAGTTCTCGGAGCTATCCATTGATATATCATTCGGAGTGAAATCAGGCACAAACCTCTCAACTATGGGATGTCTAGAATTCGAAATCCTTGCACTTCCGTCAACGGAAAAGCGCGGCCGGCAGTAATTGTATTTTCTGGCAACAAGGGATAGTGATTGCAGTGCATCGATCTCAGACAGAACTATAGCTGCATCTTTGAGCCTTTGCAACGAATTCATAAGCTGCGAGCAGACACAAAGAAAAAGTGCTTTCTCAAGAGATTGTATTTTCTCGTTTGCACTTAGTATTTTGTCTTCGAATTCCTTGAGCTCCGGAGTTATGTATCTCTCTGAATTGACCAACGTTTGCTTTCTGGTGTAGCTTTCAGGGACCTTTCCGGACTGGCTTTTTGGAACTTCGAGAAAGTATCCGAAAACCTTGTTGAATTTCACCTTCAACGAAGGGATTCCTGTAGATTTCTTTTCGCTAGTTTCAATTGCCCTAATCTTTTCAACGGAGTTATCGAGAAGATCACGGAGAGAGTCCAGCTGGGCGTCGAACCCCTTTCGGATAACATTTCCATCTCCTATGGAGGAAGAGGGTTCATCAACAATACTGCGCCGCAGCAATTCCAGCTCACTGGGAAAAAGCTCCAATCTTTCGCGTAATCTATCAAATGCTGTTTCGTTAGAAATCAACTCTTTTATGTATGGCAGAACAGTAAGAGAGGTTCTGAGAGATTGAAGGTCTCTCGGTGTTATTCTATCCGTCGAGAGGCGACTTGTTATCCTTTCGATGTCATAAACACTATGGAAGTATTCTCTCAGCTCATCGAGAAGGTGACGATCGGAATAAAGGGCATGAACTACGTCTAGCCTTTCATCGATTTTATGCCTGTCAGTCAAGGGCGAAAGCAGCCACTGCCTCAGCCGTCTTTTTCCCATCCCTGTGGTCGTTTCATCAAGTATTTCGAAAAGAGAACCCTTTCTCTCGAGACGAAAGAGGTTGAGATTTTCAACAGTAGAAGCGTCTAGCTGCATCGAATCCGTTTTTTTGAGAATTCTTGGGAGTGAAAGATGCTTCAAGGGAGAGAAATTTATCGTTTCAAGGTACTTAAACAAAGCACCTAGAACCTCAACTTGCTTATCATCAAGTTCGAGATGGTCGATAGAGGCAATCGAATAAAACTCCTTGACATAGTTAATGCCTGAAGATAACGCAAAATGCCAATCCTCAATAAGTTCAACCATTGATGATGTAACGCCGGCGATTTCCTTCTTCAGATCTTTCAAGCTTTCTCTTAAGAGAACCTGAGAAGGTTGGCTCGCCACAATAAAGTCCTTGAGCGAAATTAGGTCCTCTGCTTCGGAAATTATGACTTCACCTGTCGATACGTCGGCCAATACGATTATGAAAAACTCTCCAGACTTGCCAATAGCGATTATGTAGTTGTTTTCGGCTTCGGGCAGCAGTTCATCTTCGACTATCGTTCCCGGCGTAACTACTCTCGTCACTTCTCTCTTAACGAGTCCTTTTGCAAGGGCTGGATCCTCTGTTTGTTCACAGATGGCAACTTTATGGCCAGCATCTACGAGCTTTTTCAAATAGCCATTGATTGAATGGTAAGGCACTCCCGCCATGGGCACGCCATTTCTCGAAGTAAGAACAATCTGCAGTTCGTTTGAAACAAGTTTTGCATCGTCTAGGAACGTCTCGTAGAAGTCTCCAAGTCTGAAAAGAACGAGACAGTCTTTGTAGTTGTTCTTGACTTCCAGATATTGCTTCATCATCGGTGTCATTTCCGCCACTTCGTTCACTCCGGACACATCAAAAGCCGGCGCTCAGCGCCGGCCGGTTGTTTTCTCTCTTATTCTTTCGTCTTTACTTTTGCCTTCTGCTCAATTACCTTATCTATCATTCCGTATTCTACTGCTTCTGTCGAACTCATGAAGAAATCTCTGTCGGCATCTTTTTCGATTTTCTTGATTGACTGCCCCGTATGCTTGGCAAGAATCTTATTGAGTTCGTCTCGGAGATAAAGAATCTCCCTTGCTCTTATCTCGATGTCTTTTGCTACACCTTCGGCACCGCCAAAGGGCTGATGAATCATCACCCTTGAATTTGGCAGTGCAAACCTCTTCCCTTTCGTTCCACCGGCCAGAAGGATCGCACCCATAGAGGCAGCCATCCCGATACAGATTGTCGAAATATCAGGTTTAATATACTGCATCGTATCATAAATTGCCAGCCCAGAAGTAATAGAACCACCGGGGCTGTTTATGTAGAGATTGATATCCTTCTCAGGGTCCTGGGATTCCAGGAAGAGCAGCTGAGCAACTACAATATTGGATACTTCATCATCAATCGGCCAGCCAAGAAAGACTATTCTTTCAGAAAGCAGTTTTGTGTAGATATCAAAAATCCTCTCTCCCCTGCCCCTGTCTTCAACTACGTAAGGGACGAAAGGCGCCATGTTTATGCCCATAATGCCTCCTAATTTCTGAAGAGTTTTTCTATAATTCTCTTTGGTGGAAGAAAGGAGAAGATGACATGACCACTGTTTGTTATCAGTATGGCCTTTGTTCTCTTACCAAAGGTTAGGTTAACTATCTTTCCAGTTTCCATACCTAGCTGTTTGAGCCTTCGAACGGCCGAGCTTTCTACAGGGAGCACAGCAAGAATCCTATCCTTTACCACAAAAGACTCGAAACCGACGTTCACAACACGATCCACTTCTACTTTCCCCCTTCCAATATCAATGTTATTATAACATAATGGAGATACGGCGGAGGTGTCCCAATGCTAGCTAACGATCAGGAAAGCCTCGTTGATACGGGGCGGATTTATGTTAAAGCGGGAGATGGCGGTAACGGATCTGTCTCCTTTAGGAGAGAGAAATACATTCCCTATGGTGGTCCCGACGGTGGAGACGGAGGAAGAGGTGGCCATGTCTTCTTGAGAGCAAGCAATTCAATAAACACACTTTACGGCTTCAAGCACAAGAAGAGATTCCTCGCACAGAGTGGTGAGAGTGGTCAGGGTTCAAATATGGCCGGGAAGAAGGGGAAAGATCTGGTTATTAGAGTACCGGTAGGGACTATTGCGTATAATGCTGATTCTGGAGAGATCATAGCAGATCTTTGCAACCCTGGGCAGACGATCGTGATAGCTAGAGGAGGAAAAGGCGGTAGGGGAAATGCAAGATTTGTCTCTTCGACAAATCAGGCCCCTAAAGCTGCTGAAAATGGCGAGCCCGGAGAGGAGCTCTTCGTCAATTTGGAACTTAAAATTCTTGCCGATGTCGCGCTTGTTGGATTTCCAAACGTGGGCAAGTCGACTCTCATCTCCACGATTTCCAATGCAAGACCTAAAATTGCCAATTATCATTTCACTACGCTTTCCCCTAATCTTGGTGTTGTAATGGTGAGCGACTCGCAGGGATATATTGTGGCGGATGTTCCCGGGTTAATTAAAGGAGCTCACGAGGGCATTGGACTTGGGCATACATTCCTTAGGCACATCGAAAGGTGCAAAACAATCGTTCATCTTCTGGATATCTCAGAGAGTGAAGAAAGAGACTTCATTCAGGATTACATAGATATCCGTTACGAGCTCGAATTCTATAAGAGGGAGCTTGCTGATAAGCCTGAGATTGTAGTTGCAAACAAATGCGATCTCATTACACAAGCAGAGAGGCAGAAGAGGCTTCAACTATTCAAAGAAAGCACCGGCAAAGAAATAATTCCTGTTTCTGCCGCTACTCATGAGGGTACTCAGGCTTTGAAAGAAGTGATATGGAGAACGATTGAAGGAGACAGTTCATACCTATCGTCAATGAAAGGGGATGAAGATACCCCTCTACCGCAGGTCGAGCCAGTCGTCCTCACGGCACCCTACCCCGAGGATTTCAGAGTGGAGAAGGACTCTTCTGGAAGGTATGTGGTTCTGGGGCCGGCAGTCGATTTCTACGTGAGAAAGATCAGGGCGTTCAAGTATAGGGATCGTTTTATCATGGATAAATTGGAAAAAGGAGGATTGTCTTCAAAACTTAGAGACGCAGGAATCATGGAAGGAGATACTGTCGTAATAGATGATAGAGAGTATGTGTTCAGGGAATAGGATTGGGATCTTTGGGGGTTCTTTCGATCCAGTGCACAATGGACACATCATTGTTGCAATACTAGCCATAGAACAGCTGGAGCTTGAAAGGCTGTATGTAACTCCTGCTTACATACCTCCTCATAAGGTATCTTCAACGATTGCCCCTTACGAAAAGAGAATGAAGTGGCTTGAAATAGCGTTTGAAGGTGTTGAATGCGCCCACGTTTCGGACTACGAAAGAGATCGAGGCGGGGTCTCGTATTCTCTTTTCACAGTTAGGCATTTCTCTAGAGTTCACAACTGCAAACCCTTTCTAGTTATTGGCGAGGATAGCCTTGCTTCGCTTGACAGCTGGTATGAATACGAATCACTACTTCGCGAAGCAACGATCGCTGTTTACCCCAGAAATTCGATAGAGGTAGAAACTGCTTTGAAAGCAGAAATAGTTTGGTTAGATGCTCCGCGTTTTGAAATATCATCCACTGAAATCAGGAGAAGACTTTCAGAAGGTAAGTCTGTTAGGGGAATGGTTCCCGATTCAATACTTGACGAGGTAGAGGACTTCTATGGATAAACAGATTGGGCTTTCTCCCATGGCCGGTTACACTGATGCCGTTATGAGAGAGCTTTCAGCTGAATGGGGAGCGGATTTTGTCTTCAGCGAGATGATTAGTGTAGAAGGTGTGCTTAGGGCGTCGGGAAGAACAGAGGAGATCGTTCCGGTAACTCCAACGCGAATTCAACTATTCGGCTCGAGCGCTTCTAGAATGGCTAAGGCAGCGATGAGGCTTTCGGAAGTCGCAACCTGGATAGATATAAACGCAGGGTGCCCGGTAAAGAAGGTTACACGAAAAGGCGCCGGAAGCGCCCTATTAAGAACGCCCGAGAAAATTGCGGAAATGATCACCGCTCTAAAGAACAGCATAGATGTGCCGGTTTCTGTGAAGATAAGATTAGGAAATGACGCTACTGATACTGAAAAGATAATCTATCAGATTATTGAAGCTAAACCTGATGCGGTTTTTGTTCATGGCAGAACAGTTTTACAGGGGTACTCTGGAAAAGCTAACTGGGATGAAATTGAAAGAATAACGAAACTGCTTCATTCAGAAGGCATACTATCTTTTGGATCGGGTGATATGTTTAATCCTGAGGCAATTGCTTACGCTTTGGAAAACTATTTCATCGATGGTGTACTAGTTGCCAGAGGGGCGATTGGTAGCCCCTGGATCTTCAAACAGGCGAAAGACCTCATCAAGTTTGGTTCATATGAGGAGCTTGCTCCTCACGAAAGACTTGCTCTCTTTCTTAGACACTTCAGAAGACTTTCCGAGGCGGTGGGTGAAGACCAGGCAGTTAGAGATCTCCGGAAATCTTTTGCGGGTTACACGAGAAACATCAGGCATGCCGCGAGTCTTAGAACCGAATACATGAAGTGTAACTCTTTTTGCGAAGTAAAGAAGCTATTCGAAGATCTCATTCCAGATTACAAGACTTCGGTATAACGAACCCTTGCTGAAGAAGCGCGAATACGAACTACATTTCTGAGCCCTCTATACTCTTTTGCTCTCCCCGCAACTTAGTCAAAGAGATGGATAGAGCTACATGTCCTAGATATTTCAGGCTTATCTTCAGAAGAAGTAACCAAGGGCACTTACTTACCATCTCATGCATAGCCACTTGCTTGAAAAGGCCAAATTCAGGCGACCGCTATGTATCGCAGTCAGCGGGAACCTTGGTTGTGAAAAGTCATCGAGGAAGCACATCGATATAAAGGGCTGCTTGGGGGTTACCATGTCGTTTTATACTTTATGATGGTTTCCTAGAGAAAAGTTATTCGAATGACCGGTGTTCCAAGAATACTTATGGATTTGAAATTTCACCATTGTTATCACCCGGTGGTTTCTTGGATCATCCTATAGATCAGGCTGCGAAAGCAGCATATGGTTCATATCTAAAAACTATCCTCCAAGGTACGATTTTTTCACCAGGTCGTCGCTAAGCAAGTCTTCTCCTTTTCCCTGAAGAACTATTCGCCCTGTTTCAAGTACATAAGCATAGTCGGCCAGTTTCAACGCAGCGAGAGCATTCTGCTCTATCAATAGAATCGTCTTACCCTCCTCATGAACCTTTCGTATAACCCTGAACACTTCACCCACAATTACTGGAGCAAGTCCTAATGATGGTTCGTCGAGCATAAGAAGATCAGGTCTAGACATTAGTGCTCTGCCTATTGCAAGCATCTGCTGCTCTCCACCTGAGAGAGTTCCGCCCTTTTGGTCTTTTCTCTCTCTCAATCTTGGAAACAGGGTATTAACCCAGTCAAGATCCTTCTCGATTTCTTCTGAGTCTCTTCTCAGGAATGCCCCTAGCATAAGATTTTCAGTTACTGTAAGGTTAGGAAAGATCCTTCTTCCCTCAGGAACCAGAGTCATCCCGGCTTTCACGATATCATTTGTTGACTTGTTTGTGATGTTCTTCGATTTGAAAAGTATCTCTCCATCCTTCACTTTTTTAAGACCACATACGCTTCTAAGAGTTGTCGATTTTCCGGCTCCATTTGCTCCAATAAGTGCAACTATCTTTCCTTCTTCAACGTTGAAGGAGATTCCCTTCAGAGCATGTATACCACCATAAAAGACATTCAATTTTTCCACCTTAAGCATACAAATCACCCGTTCCAAGGTAGGCAGTTATTACATCGGGATTGTTCTGAATCTCCTCTGGAAGACCCTCTGCAATTGTAACACCGTGATCTAGAACAATGATGCGCTCGCATATCGTCATAACCAAACTCATGTCGTGTTCAATCAGCAGTATCGTCAGCTGAAACTCCTTCCTAATTTTAAGGATCAGTGCCCCCAGAGCAAGTGTCTCTTCTGGGTTCATCCCTGCAGCAGGCTCGTCCAGCAACAACACTTTTGGTTGAGTTGCCAGAGCTCTTGCAATCTCGAGTTTTCTCTGCAGCCCGTAAGGAAGCGATCCAGCCTGATCTCTCTCATACTTCTCCAGACCAAGTGTCTTAAGCAAGGATCTAGCCTTTTCGCGCATTGCCAGTTCTTCTCTCATATATCCCGGGAATCCGAAGACCGCGGAGAAAACCGAGGATCTCAGTCGCAAGTGGCAAGCCGTAAGAACATTTTCCAAGACTGTTAGCTCTCCGAAAAGCCGTATGTTTTGAAATGTTCTTACAATACCCGCTGCGGCGATTCTGTCTGTCTTCAAACCCGTTATGTCTTTGCCTTCAAAAAGGATTTTTCCTTCGCTTAGATAATACGTATTCGTAATAAGATTGAACACAGTTGTTTTTCCTGCTCCATTAGGCCCTATGAGTCCTACCAGCTCTCCTTCTTGAAGATCAAGATTGAAATCCGAAACTGCAGTAAGTCCGCCGAATCTCTTAGTTACTTGCTCAAGTTTAAGCAGACTCATTTGCATTCCTCCCCTTAGATCTGAAAATCCATGTCCATGAGAACTCTTTGTGACCAAAAAGGCCTCTCCTGAAGAAGATCACTGTAATAACGAGGATAAGCGCAAAGATTAGCATCCTCATGCCGGGGATACCGGGTATAGTGAAACCAAAGATCGTCATAGGCGATTCCACGAACCTGAGCAGTTCCATCAAGAAGGCAACCGAAATGCCCATAACGACACTTCCAGTTATGCTTCCGAGTCCTCCAAGAAGGACAATCATGACAATTTGAAAGGTTAAAGCGATGTTGAATGAATTCGGATCGATTGTCATGAGTAGACTACCAAGCAGGCCACCACCAATGCCGGCGAAGAAGGCTCCTATTACAAATGCCAGGGTTTTGTGTTTGAAAAGATTGACTCCCATAGCTTCAGCCGCAACTTCGTCCTCTCTTATTGACTTCAACGCACGTCCATAGCTGCTGTCTACTAGTTTCTTTATGAAGAAGACGGTGAACAATGCCCAGCCCCAGCTCCAGTAGAGGTTTGTATATGTGGGAAGTCCTTTCAATCCAAGAGGCCCATTGGTGATACTTTGAAGGTTGTTGAGTATCACGCGAATTATCTCCGCGAATCCGTAAGTTACTATAGCGAGATAGTCTCCCCCTACCCGAAGACAAGGGGCTCCGACAGCAAACCCCGCAATTGCAGCAACAGTACCCCCTATGAGTAACGCGAAGAAGAAGGGAATCTCTATTTCGCTTAGTGGCCATATTATGGGTTGAATAAAAAAATTCATCGCTTTGAGAGAAGGAGACATGTACAGCAAAGCCGATGCGTATGCACCAAGCGCCATAAAACCAGCGTGACCTAAAGAAAACTGACCAGTGAAACCGTTTATCAGATTGAGACTGACTCCAAGTATAACGTAGATGGCAGCAACATTCAGAATTCTCTTGATAAATGCGTCAATATAATTCTCGGCTAGCCAGAGCAACAAGATGAAAACAAGAAGTTCAATAATGGTTATGACCAACTTCAGTTTGCGATCCATTACACTCACCTACTTGTCTTCTCGCCGAATAGACCTGTTGGCTTTACTAGAAGAATCACGACTAGAAGAACGAAGATTAATGCGTCTCTATAACCCGCGGCCTCAGGGAAAAAAGCGACCAGCATGATCGTAACCATACCAAGCATGAATCCACCGACCAGAGCTCCCACAATACTTCCAATCCCTCCGATTATAGCCGCAGTAAAGGCTCTCCAGCCAGGGAAAACTCCCATGAAAGGCCATATTTGTGGATATCTGAGCGCCCAGAGAATTGCACTTAGCGCTGCGAGTGCTGAGCCTATAGCAAATGTGAATGCAATAGTCCTGTTAACGTTTATTCCCATCAGTTTTGCCGTATCGAAGTCGACAGAAAGGGCGCGCATCGCCAATCCCATTTTCGTGCGCTTAACCAGAAAGGTGAGCAAAAGGAGTACGACTATTGAAACCACAATAGTGGTTATTGTTATCGCCTGAATTCTGACCCCTCCTACGACAAATGTCCTGGTCAGCGATGGGGGTACATAAAATGATTTCTGCCTTCCACCGAAAACAACCGTCGCTATGTTCTGGAGAAGGAAGGACATGCCAATTGCTGCACAGAGCGAAGAAATTCTTGGCGCGTCTCTCAGAGGTCTATATGCAACACGCTCGATACCAACTCCAAGTAATATAGTTACTACGATTCCGAACAAAACTGCTAGCCACCATGGCATCATAAAGAGAGTGAATCCGTAGTAGACAAAGAAAGTAGCCATCATAAAGACATCGCCATGAGCAAAGTTCACAAGTTTGACTACTCCGTAGACGAGAGTATAGCCTATTGCAATCAGCCCGAATATGAAACCCAACGAAATTCCGTTAACAAGGTGCTGCAAAAAAACGCTAGAGCTCATCCTGCCACCACCTTCATCTTAGCTATCGTTCTTAATAAGGACGCAGGCGTTGGCCTGCGTCCGGCACCTAAGATTCTGCGGATAGATGCCCTTTGTCTTATTTATTCGGCAGGTTTCACAACACTTACAAACTTGAAAACTCCGTTCTCCACTTTTCTGACAATCGCATCCTTAATGGCATCTCCGTTTTCGTCAATTGTTATGTATCCTGTAACCCCTTCGAAAGCTACGGTTTCACTCAAAGCGTTCTTAATGTCCTCAGGAACGGCTGAGCCAGCCCTTTTAATCGCGTCTACAGCCAGCATAAACGCATCGTACCCCAATGCCGAAAATGCGCTCGGTTCGACGCCATACTTTGCCTTGAATGCCTCTATGAATTCCGCTGCTTTCGGAGTTGGGGCTACCGACACATCGAAGTGAGTGCTGAAGTAGCTGCCTTCAACGGCGGCACCACCGACCTGCAAAAACTCAGGAACTTCCCATGTATCTCCGCCAAGGAACTGAGATTCAATTCCAAGTTCGCGTGCTTGCTTAATGATTAATGCTGCCTCTCCATACGAAGCAGCAGGGATGAATATTACATCGGGATTCTTTCCCTGAGCATATGCAAGCTGAGCGGTGAAGTCTTGGTCCCCCGTCTGATAAGAAATGACACCGCTTATCGACTTGTTATCCCCGGTAAGTGCCTTGAATGAATTCTGGAAGTAATGTGAAAGACCTACCGAATAGTCTGAAGCGATATCTTGAATAATCACGGCTGTCTTTGCTCCGAGCTCATTAACAGCGAATTTAGCCATCACGCTTCCCTGGAATGGGTCGATGAAGCAAACTCTAAAAGCATAGGGTTTTCCCAATGTAACCAGCGGGTTGGTAGGCGAGCATCCGATCATCGGTACTCCTGCAGCATTTGCAACTTCACTGCCAGGTATGGCTACAGCACTTCCATAGCTGCCGATTATTACCGATGCTTTGTTGAATTGGATCAATCTGGAGACGGCGTTTGAAGCTTCCACCTTTTCACTCTTGTTGTCGACGAGAACCAACTCAATCGGTCGGCCAAGAACCTCTGTCACTTGTTCAGCTGCGAGATTAATACCTTCCATGGTAAGCTGACCACCGGCCGCGTAGGGCCCGGTCATTGGTTCAAAGACTCCAATAACGATCGGTTCAACTGCAAACAGTATAAATCCCATTAGCAGAACAGAAGCTAGAACCAGAATCCTTTTCACTTCCCTCACCTCCACAATTGTGATTATTCACAACCGAAGTGACCTCAGAATGAGCAAAAATACTCGGAGCACAGCTTTGACTTTACCGAAAGCACCGAGACAACTGTGCAGAATGAGAACATCAAACGGGTGAAAATCATAACTGCAGCACTGGACTTCATCAACAACTGAGACCCAATAACCGCTCAGGAACGCGAAAAGTCTTGTGGTACTCATTAAGATTGAAAGACAACAAAACAACGCATTACTCAAAATGATAATACCATGTGAAACAACAACAACCTCTTCTCAAAAAACGCCTTCATGAGGAGATTAGAGCAAAGAAAGCTGATAATCGCTTTCTATCTATCTGGAGACCAAAGACGGGCGGTCAAAGATCACTAACGTTTTTGCTATTGATCGAGTAAGATGGAGAGTTGAGAGAGTGTGTTTAGTAACTTCTTTTGCAGATTGTTGACATATGATGTCAAGGGGTTTCGACAGGAGTTTGTTTGAAAACTCATCTGTTTTCAAAATCGTCCGTGACTCGTCAGATCATTTCAATGGGAAGTGTTTCTTGTAGGACCTAGCCGTTCAGTACGCTATAAGAAGTATCAATCAATTCAAGAGCCGCCATCAACAACATTTGTCCATAAACAGGTGGCTGTCTGTTTTATGAAACAATACGATCAACTTACAATTACAATGTGGAGTCATAAATGAAAGGAGGGAATTTGATTGGAATCAGAAACTATGATTGCAATAGTTAAGGAAAGACCCGCGCCGGGATTGACTCTAAAAAGAGTTCCTGTTCCAAGGGAGCTCGGTCCTCATGATGTACTGGTGAAAGTGAAGAGAGCGTCGATATGTGGCACAGATGTTCACATCTATAACTGGGATGCGTGGTCACAGGAGAGGATTCGTCCACCTCAGATTGATGGCCACGAATTCACTGGCGAGGTTGTAAGCATCGGTGGAGATGTTTCCTCCGTTAAAGTGGGAGATTCAGTTGTATCCGAAACACACATACCGTGCCAGAAGTGCCTTCAGTGTAGAACCGGTAAGATGCACATTTGTAAGAATATGCAAATTCTCGGAGTTCACAGAGACGGAGTGTTTGCAGAGTATGTGAGAGTTCCCGAAGTTGTCTTGTGGAAGGTTGACCCTTCTATACCTCTGGAATATGCTTCGATTATGGAGCCTTTTGGAAATGCAATTCATACGGCACTTGTAACGGATCTTACAGGAAAGAATGTGTTGATCACCGGTGCTGGGCCGATTGGTGTGATGGCAGTTGCGGTAGCAAAGGTATCTGGCGCCGCTCAGGTGATTGTGTCTGAGATAAAGGAATTCAGAAAGGAACTCGCAAGGAAGATGGGCGCCGATGTAATAATCGATCCAACTAAAGAAGATCTAACAAAGAAGGTCAAGGCAATGACAGAAGATAATGGGGCCGATGTTCTGTTGGAAATGTCGGGAAACACTACTGCCTTTAAGCAAGGTTTGGATAGTCTTACCAATGGAGCTGTCGTCTCTCTTCTAGGGGTCTTTCCCGGTGAACTTTCATTCGACATAAACGGTTTGTTTACCTTCAAGGGACTGACAATGTACGGGATTACAGGAAGAAAGATGTTCGAGACCTGGCAAGTGGCCACTCAGCTTCTAAAGAACAAGAGGATTGATCTTTCTCCAGTTGTTACGCACGTCCTTCCTGCGGAGAAATTCGAAGAGGGTTTTGATGTCATGATTAGAGGAGTTTCCGGAAAAGTCATTCTCGAATTTTGATCTGACATTTCGGAGGTGTTTTGATGTTTGATTTTGATGTTCTTAAAAAGGAAATGGAGGAACTTGAAGAAAAGGGTTTGCTCGTAAAAATAAGAACGCTTGAATCGCCTCAGGGGGCATGGTTGAACATTGAAGGCAAGAAGGTGCTAAACATGTGCTCTAATAACTATCTAGGTCTTTGCTTTGATGAAGAGCTTAAAGAAGCTGCTATAGACGGAATAAGAAAGTGGGGAGTTGGACCGGGTGCAGTTAGGTCTATTGCCGGGACACTTGAATTACACAATGAGCTTGAGACTGAACTTGCCAGATTCAAAAAAGTTGAATCAACTCTAGTCGTTCAGTCGGGCTTCAATGCAAACCAGTCCGTCATTCCTCCGATCGTTTCTGAAGAGGATGCGATTCTCTCCGATGAACTCAACCATGCAAGCATTATTGACGGAGTCAGGCTGACAAAAGCGATGAGATATGTCTGGAAGCACAAGGATGTGGATGATCTTGAGGCTCAGCTTCAGAAGGCTGAAACCGATGGAGCAAGGAGAAAACTGGTGATAACCGATGGTGTTTTCTCTATGGACGGTGATCTTGCGCCGCTTCCACAGATTGTTGAAAAGACTAACAAGTACGGAGCAATTCTAATGGTTGACGATGCCCACGGCGAAGGAGTTCTTGGAAGTCATGGAAGAGGAATTGTCGATCATTATGGTTTGCACGGAAGTGTAGACATTGAAGTTGGAACACTTTCCAAAGCCTTCGGAATAGTTGGAGGATTTGTCGCTGGGAAGAGAGTTCTCATTGACTATCTCAAGCAAAAGGCCCGTCCATTTCTCTTCAGTTCATCACTTTCACCGGCCGAAACGGCAGCGGCGATAGCCGCGGTAAGGAAGCTCTCCTCTTCCGATGAACTGGTTAAGACCCTCTGGAGCAACTCCGATTACTTTAAAGAGCAACTGAAGGCACTTGGCTTTGATACTGGCCACTCGGAGACCCCGATTACTCCTGTGATGCTCTATGATGCAAAGCTTTCTGCGGCTTTTTCAAAGAGACTCTTTGAAGAGGGGATTTTCGCAAGCTCAATTGGATTTCCGACCGTTCCCAAGGGAAAGGCCAGAATAAGAGTTATGATAAGCGCTTCTCACTCGAGGAAGGATCTGGACTTTGCGGTCTCCAAGTTCGAACTGATCGGTAAGGAACTTGGCGTTATAAAGTAAAAACACGGCTTTAACTTCAATTGAATATAATCTTGTTGTTGCAGCGGCAATGGCCGCTGCTTTTTGTGGAGGTGAAGCGCTTGTTAGTTTCGTTGCTGATGCTGGCCGCTGGATTTGCTTTGCTAATAAAGGGTGCCGATTATTTGATTGAGGGTTCCGTCGCTATAGCTAAAAACCTGGGAATCTCGGAATTGCTCATAGGACTTACGATAGTAGCTATTGGGACTTCGGCGCCTGAGCTCGCAGTGAGTGTGCAAGCAGCTTTCAAAGGTTCTGACATTGCTCTGGGAAACGTGTTGGGATCAAATATCGCGAACATTGGTCTTATCCTGGGAATTACAGCCATTCTAACGCCCCTGGGAGTGAACAAAACTACTATGAGTTATGAAATCCCCTTCGTCATAATAATCACTATCGCCAGCAGCGCTTTGATTCTAGGAAACAATGGGCTTCATCGAAGCGATGGCATTGTGTTGATTACTTTCTTCTTGATATACATGATGTATGTTTTTACCATGGCGAAGAGAGACAGGAGCATTACAGACATTGTGGAGGTGGAGGGAAAGAGAGATGTCGAGATTCTCGAAAAGAGTCCTGTGCTTGCCTGGGTAGCCACAATCGGAGGGACCGCAGCCGTCATTCTCGGAGGAAATTTCGTGGTCGACGGAGGTTCTTCGATTGCACAGATATTCGGCGTGAGCGACATGCTTATAGGGACAACTATTGTCGCGATCGGAACTTCTCTTCCGGAGTTAGTGACCACAATTTCGGCAGGAAGAAAAAATCGCAGCGATCTTGCCATAGGCAACGTGGTAGGGTCGAACATCTTCAATCTACTCCTGGTTCTAGGGATTTCGGCCACCATCTCGCCTATCACGGCACAGAGATCGCTTGCCGCGGAAATAATCTTTGCATCGCTTCTCGCGATAGTTCTGCCCTTACTTCTCCTTAGAAAGAAGAAGTTGGATAGGCCAAGGGGGGCTCTACTTCTGATAATCTACGCCTCCTTCTTAGTTTCAAGCATATTTAGAGGTTAAAAATTCTGGCTCAATAGAATCAAAGCAATTTTCTGTTTGTGAACTGATCTAAAGATGTCTTTTTGCAGACTGGCGGATGTTGAGAACAGAGACTTTCTGAATGCCTGCGTTCAACCTAGAGAAGATAGTGAAACTCGAGACGGACCTTGTGTCTTTCGATAACTGTGTTCGAATAACAGGCCGTATCGAGTCAAGCTAGTTAAAATCCGTAATTAAGGGACAAAGAGATTGCGGGATAGTTGGAGCTCTGTGTTTCAACAACGAGACGTCTCACTATAGCATTAGTTGTATAATTTCTTGCTGTACCCATTAGCTTACTTCCTAATCCCCTTCTTTGGTACTTCTCCCAGACTAGAATATCCCAAACCCGAAAAGAGTCATTCCATTCCCTTTCAGCAAGGACCAGACCCATTTTATTCTCGAATGCTCCCCATGCTACAGGTTTCTGCTCGACCGGTTCTAACAAGATATATTCTGTATCTTTACTTAACTGAACAGGAGATTCTTTTAGAGGTACTTCGATGTATAGCAATCATCTTTCCGTATCATTCTAAGATCGCAGAATTTATCGCATGTATAGGAGTATCTGACTTTTCTGTCCAAAAGCGATTCTTTACTGAGCTCGATTATTTCCATCTTCTTCACCATGCGCAACACCGGGTGTTCTCACTGAAATAGCAGAACTTGAAGCTCAGGTTTAATGGATCTATCATCAAGAAGTTTACTGATCAGTAAGGGAAGACCTTGCGCCCGTCTTTGGGCAAAGGCGGATCACTCATCGTGACGCCAGCAATCTTCGCGAAGTTCATTATTAGTTTCCAGCCAGGAGGGTTGCTCAGAAATCGCCCCTGTGTTTCCGGGTGAAACTGAACCCCATAAATTGGTTTGTCTTTATGCTTCATCATTTGTAACGGGGTAACATTTCCTTTTGCAAGGATTTCGAATTCCTCTGGTAAAGACGCCACCGCATAGGAATGGTTCTCCCAAACAAGAAGTCCATCCTCGAATCCGTCAAATATCTCGTCCTGTTTTACAAAGGTTATTTCATGCCAACGTCGCTCCTCACTGTAATACAAAACGGAACCAAATACTCTCGAAATTATCTGATGTCCAAGACATATTCCCAGAATGGGGACTTCTCCTCTAAGGATTATCTCTCCACCCTGGTAAATTCTGTTGTTCCAGTCTATGTAGTTTCGCATCGAATCGCCGCCTGCAATTATTACTGCGGAGTACAGATTTTCATCTTGCGGGAGTTCATCATTGAAAATATTGTAAATCCTGTATTCTATGCCCTGTTCAGCCAGTGAACGTTCAATGGGTGAGAGCTTTGTTTCGTACGCCGGGTCATTCAGGAAGAGAGCAACAGGTCCACAGTTTTCAGAAGCAGAAACAAAACTTGCCGGGAAGCAAATTGCTAGTAGAAACATGATTGCCGCGCCAACCTTCTGAATTACCGTTTTTTCTTTCATTGACTCTTGACACCTCATACAGCGAATGATAAACTACTATTTGTGCGATGCCGGGGTGGTGAAATTGGCAGACACGCATGATTCAGGTTCATGTGGGCATACCGCCTGTGCGGGTTCAAGTCCCGCCCCCGGCACCATATTTTCTCAGAGAGGATGCAATATTTCCTCTTTTTCATTCTTATATTGAACTCAAACTTTTTGCCTTCTGTATTTCTTAAAGTCTGTGACTACTCTTCTATCTTATTTTAGTTTTTTTGGATTCTCACAATCCTGCTCTCCTGAAGAGAAGCTTTCGAACTTCCATAAACTCGTTCCCAAAATACCTGTCATTTATGTGATCGGGAACGATTCTTCTGATATCTTCAAACAGCTCCTCAACAGCAATACTTGATTTTTTTGGATGCCTGAACGACAGCGCTCTAAAAGCAAGAAGTGCCTCAATAGAAATCATTGTCGCGAGATTGTCAACTATCATCCAGAGCTTGCGTGCTCCCCATGCACCCATACTTACATGATCTTCCTGAAAACCAGAAGTCGGAATAGAGTCGGCGGAAGCGGGATGTGCAAGTGTCTTGTTTTCCGAGGCAAGTGCCGCTGCGGTATACTGCCACAGCATGTAACCGGAATTCAGTCCCTCGTCACCATTTGTCAGGAAGGCGGGCAGATCGTTAAGCTTTGGATTTACAAGTCTGTCTACTCGTCTCTCTATCATGTTACCCATATCGGTGAGTGCAATCGACAGAAAGTCCATTGCAAGAGCTATTGGCTCACCATGGAAGTTACCTCCGGATATAACATCGCCATTCTCAAAGATGAGCGGATTATCAGTCGCTGAATTGATCTCTATTTCCAGGACCGATTTGACATAGTCTAACGTATCCTTGACCGCGCCGTAGACCTGCGGAATGGTTCTGAGCGTGTAAGCGTCTTGAACACGGTCGCAGTCCAAATGGGAGGTTCTAATCTCGCTTCCTTCTAGCAAACTTTTCATTCTTCCGGCGACGTAGCCCTGCCCTCTATGTGGTCGAGCACTATGAACCCTTTCGTCGAAGGGAGACGTACTGCCCATAAGGGCATCAACCGACATTGCCGAAACGAGAATTGCCTGTTCAAAAAGCCTTGAAGCAATATATGTTGAGCAGCCGCCTATTCCTGCCATAAAAGCGGTGCCGTTAAGGAGACTTAGCCCCTCTTTAGATTTCAAAATAATAGGTTCAAGATTTCTACTCTTAAGAGCTTGAAGAGAAGGAACAACACTTCCTTCGAGAGTACAATATCCTTCTCCAATAAGTGACATGGCAACATGTGCCAATGGTGCAAGATCTCCGCTGGCTCCGACCGATCCTTTTGAAGGTACGACAGGAACAATGTCTTCATTGAGAAGGTCGAGAATTCTTTGTACCAAGCATTTTCTAACTCCTGAAAAGCCTTTCAAAAGAGAATTTGCTCTAACCAACATTATTGCTCTTACTAGTTCTTGACGAAGGGGTTCTCCCACACCGGCCGCATGAGAAAGAACGATATTCTTCTGGAGAGCATCTAGATCTTTAGAAGAAATTCGGTGATCTGCAAGAACCCCGAATCCCGTATTAACCCCATAGATCGTTTTTTCCTTGCTGATGAGCTCTAGGGATCTTCGTCTTTCGTCTAGAAGCCGCGCAGCGCTTTCTTCAATACTGCAGAATTCCTTCTTGAAGGCCACTTCAAAGATATCCGACAGTGTAAGATGTTGTCCGTCAATCAGCACTGACCCACCTCCAGAATCGTTTGATTGTTTTCAAACAGATTTCAGTCATTATCAGCATTTCTTAATTATCTTACCCATTCTAGTCCGGGTATCTCAACCTTCTTTTCGAGTATGCTGAATATTTTAGTGAAGAAGAGAACCACAACTAGATAGATCACAGCAACGACGAGATACACTTCGAAAAACTGAAAGTTTCGTGAGGCAATAAACTTTGCCTGAGCCATTAGTTCCGGTGCGCCAACAATATAAGCAAGAGAAGTATACTTCAAGAGGTATATGAACTCATTTGTCCATGCTGGAATTACTCTTCTGAACGCCTGGGGCATAATGATCTGCAGAATCGCCTGCCATTTTGTCATTCCGAGAGATCTGGCCGCCTTCATCTGGTTACCTGAAATGGACTGAATAGATCCTCTCAAATACTCCGCCTGATAACAACCGCTGTTGATGGCAAAACCAATGATTGCGGCCGCGAACGGGGAGAGATTCATTCCGAGAGGTGGAAGCCCATAATACAGAATGAACAACTGTACGAGAAGTGGTGTACCTCTTATTATTTCAATAATTGCGGTCGCAACACCATGGAAGAGTTTGTTTCCATAAACTCTTGCTATTGCGAGGATGACTCCAATAATAAATCCGATTACCACTGCAATCAAAGTCATTTCGAGAGTAACCCCAAGGCCTTCCAGAAATTTGGGCCAGTAGTTAACGACAATTTTCCAGATCCTATCCACTTCATTCACTCCCGTAAAGCTCACTGAGCTTGAAGAGGAATTCCTTCGTTCGAGGATTCTTTGGATTCTTGAACATTTCTTCAGGGGAACTCTGTTCAACAATATGACCGTGTTCCATAAAGATGATCTCATCAGATACAGTTCTTGCAAACCCCATTTCATGAGTCACAACAAGCATTGTCATGCCACTTTCAGCCAGGTTCTTCATCACTGACAGTACTTCTCCAATCAGTTCTGGATCTAAAGCCGATGTGGGTTCATCAAAAAGAATGATTTTTGGGCTCATTGCTAACGCACGAGCGATTCCGACCCTTTGCTTCTGACCACCTGATAGCTGAGCGGGATACATATTCGCTTCTCTCTCCAGCCCAACTCTTGTAAGCTCTTTCATTGCAATCTCTTTTGCGAAATCCTTCTCGATTTTCTTCACCTTGGTGAGGCCTACCATGACGTTTTTTAGAGCCGTAAGATGGTTGAAAAGCCCGAAATCCTGGAAGACAAAGCCTATCTCCTGACGAATCTTGTTTATATTTTTAGCAGATGTAACCTCTTCCTCTTCGAGCCAGATCTGGCCACTGTCGGGAGTAACAAGCATATTTATACAGGAAAGAAGCGTACTCTTGCCGGTTCCACTAGGACCGATAATTACTTTAGTCTCTCCCTCCTTCATGTCAAAGGATACGCCTTTCAAGACTTCTTTGTCACCGAAGGCCTTCTTGAGATTCTCGACTCTTAGTACGACTCTTTCCTTACTCATCTTACCGTCTCCTTTACATCGAATCCAGGAATTGCAAGTCGTTTTTCAACGCTTCCCAGAGTCTTGTTGATAGCGATTGTTACTATGAAATACATTACTGCAACCGTGAGGTAGATCAGCATAGGCTCATATTTGGTGGCGATTATGTATCCTCCCTGGCGGAGAAGCTCAGTTACTCCAAGTGCGTACGCAAGTGAAGAATCCTTCAGTACGATAGTGAATTCGTTTGTCCATGGTGGAAGGGCTATTCTTATTGCCTGAGGAAGAACAATATTGATGAAACCTTTTAGATTAGTCATTCCCAGAGATCTTGCAGCTCTCATTTGAGCCGAACTGACCGAGTTTATTGCTCCCCTGAAAATCTGAGACTGATATGCCGAGGATCTGAAACCTAACCCAATTATCACCGCAGCGAAGGGGGAGAATCTTATTCCGATCTTTGGAAATCCATAGAATATTAGAAAGAGAATTACCAGTTCCGGAATACTTCTGAGGATTTTTTCATAGCCTGCAATGAGGGCTTTGATCCACTTGTTTCCGTAGACCTGGCCAAAAGAAATGGGGAGGGCCAGAACCAGGCCCAACCCCAAAGTTAAGAAAGTGATTTGAAGTGTCACCCACATTCCTGAGAGGAGTGCGGGCATAGAATCTGCAATGAGTGCGAGTTTATCTATGATTACCCCCGCCCTTCACTTAGAAGTGCTTGAGATTCAGTTCGTTCAATCTACCGGACTCTTCGAGTCGAGCAATACCCTCATTTATCAAATTCAAAAGGTCTTTGTTAGACTTGTTTACCGCAATCCCATAGTCTTCGTATGTCTTGATGACCCCAACGATCTTCACCGGTCTGACCTTTGCAAAACTCTCTGCTACTGGCGCGTCGAGAACAATGGCATCGATGTTCTTGTTTACAAGATCTGTCATGGCAAGAACATAAGTGTCGTATCTCTTAAAATCACCGGTAAGAATCTTGGTTTTGACTAGATTGTCTTCAACCCAGAGATCACCGGTCGTGCCCGTCTGGACACCGATGTTATGTTTCCCAAACAGAACTGTCACAGTCAATTCGCTGTCATCCCTTACAACAACACTCTGATCAGCTGTCCAGTATGGTTTCGAGAATGACACTACTTCTTCTCTTTCTGGTGTAATCGTCATTCCTGAAATAACTATGTCGATATTTCCGGAAGCTAGAGCAGCGATTAGCGAATCAAAACTCATATCTCTGATTTCAATTTCGAAATCCATTTCTTCAGCGATAGCTTTGATCAGATCGATGTCGAATCCCACAAATTCACCATTCTCTACGTACTCAAATGGTGGAAAGTCAGCGCTTGTTCCAACCACGTACTTTGCTCCAAATCCGAACCCAGTCGAAACCAGTAGAGCTAGTAACACTAGTAAAGCCTTTTTCATGATACCCCTCCTTATGCTCAAAGATGAAGTGATTGTATATCAACATGCTTTCATTAGAACGAACTGTGCGTGCAGCTTTCGAAAAGAATCAAGAAAGGTTTGGCAACAATGAGTTACAGTGTAGCCATGACCTCTCTTCTTTGATTCGAAAAATGAAATGAAAAAGCTGTCCAAGTTGCCAGTCCGGTGTTCAAGATATACACCTTCTTGAGTTATGACTACTCATAGACATTATACCCTTTAGAAACACTTGAGCCAAAAACAACTGTTAACATGGTGATGGTGATGGAGATGAAAATCGGTATTGCATTGAGTGGCGGTGTCGACAGTGCCGTAGCGGCCGCTCGATTGATTAGACAGGGAAACGACGTAATTGGTTATCACATGATAGTTCTTGAGGGCAACCCGCTAGCAAATGCGGCTGCCGATGATGCAAAAGCCGTTGCCGACCATCTCGGTATAGAGCTGAAGATTGTAGATTTGCGCGAGGAGTTTAGAAGGATACTCAATTACTTCACCACTTCTTACATGAGTGGGGAGACGCCAAATCCTTGCGTCGTATGCAACGATTCGATAAAATTCGGATTGCTACTCGAGCGTATGTTCTCTTTCGGAGAGGAGAAGATAGCCACAGGCCATTACGCAAGACTTGTCTCCCTGGATGAAAATGTTTTTTTGGCAAGAGCACTTGACAGAGCGAAGGATCAGTCGTATTTCCTTTCGAGAATCGGGAAGCACAAATTGCACGACATTCTCTTTCCTCTGGGTGAAATGACGAAGGAAGAAGTCAGGCAAGAGGCTTCGGGGATTGATCTTCCCGTCCACTCGAAGAAAGACTCTCAGGAGATCTGTTTCATTCCCGACGGAGACTACAGAAGCTTTCTGAAGTCGCGGGGGATAGAGGGTAATCCGGGACCTATAACGGATGAAAGCGGAATTCTATTGGGAAGACATACCGGACTTTCGGGATACACCATCGGGCAACGTAAGGGAATAGGTTTTTCTGGGAGAGATCGCTACTATGTAAAGAGGCTTGATTTGAAGAACAACAAACTCATTCTCGCCCAAAGGCAGAGTTTAATGTCAGAAGCCTTGGTTGCTAAAGATCCTAACTGGTATATAGACCCTGGAGAAGAATTCGATTGCCTCTGCAAAATAAGGAGCTCCATGAAACCTGTTTCTGCCAAAGTGACCATCGTAAGTGGTGAGAAAATTAGAGTAGATTTTCAAGAGAAAGTGTGGGCGGTTACTCCTGGACAACTTGCCGTCTTCTATATCGACGATCTGGTAGTAGGAAGCGCGTTCATTGAGGAAAACTGTATTCTTGAAAGTGAAGGGAACACGTGATAGAATTTTGCAGACAGGAAGTAGTTCAGTTGGAAGAACGCTGGTTTCGGGAACCAGAGGTCCGGGGTTCGAGTCCCCGCTTCCTGACCAGAGCAGGCCCAGTGGGGTCTGTTTTTTTTGGCCCAGGAAAATCACCTGACTCTCCAGATGATCGTTTGTTTGAGTTGATCTGCTAGAATTTGCTCACAGAGATTTGTTCTCTTTGTCTTCTCCTCTGATCGATCGATCTGGAGGTGGATCTTATGAAAAGGATAGGCTTCCTATTTTTATTATTCTCACTTTTTCTGATCACAACTGTTTATTCGAAAACGCTTGAACTGAAAAGCTGGCAAATATGGGATTTCAGCTACAACGGCATTCATGGGGTTTGCTGCGCCGTCAGCGTCAAGAACGGAGAGATCCCCGTCACGGGACTCTCATTTGAAGACTTCACCATAACCGAGACTCTCGTAGACGAGTACGGGAATGTCTTGTCAAAGGCCGAAATTGCTCCGGAGCAGAGAGAAGACCAGTTTGGTGGCATTGGATTCTGGGAAAGATCAGTATCTTCCTCGAAAATCGATCTGGTCTTTCTCATAGATAAGACTGGCTCAATGGCGGATCAAATCGAGTCGATCAAGTCAGAACTGAAGGAATTCGTGAATCGACTCGAAGCTGATGCATGTGACTTCAGGGTGGCGGTTCTGCTATTTGAAGCAGCGTTGCTGGAAGAGCCCGGAAGAAAACCGCCGGACCATCCATTTTATGGAGCTATGGAAATGGACGAACTTCTCCTCGCTATCGAGGAAATCGAAACGGCAGGCGAATGGCATATAAACACCTGGAGTTATGATGCAATCCTCTTCAGCAGTCAGCTTGAATTCCGTGAAGACTCCAGAGCAGTTTTAGTAGTCATTACAGACACTCTTCCGGAGACCGTTCACGGACCATTCTGGTACTTTTCCGGAGGCAGTGTTGCAACGAAAAGAGCCGTGGAAATCGCGCTGGAAGAAAGGGGCATTGAGCTGGAATACTTCCAGCCCGAGGAGTCTGAACTGGCGCACATGGAGAATTATAACAGGCTCATAAACCCCGCATTGAGCGAGTCGAATTTTGACCATCTGGCAGGAGCCGTTTCTCTCGGCTGGCCATTCAAACAGGATCTCATCAAAGTCGATGCGCTGCCCGTTTCTGAATCGATTTATTACCTCTCCTGGAATTCTGGTCTTGATGAGATTACAGATTACTATCGGAAAGAAGGTTTCAAAGTTGAAGTGGACGTAAAATGTGGTGATGAGCATGTCTCTTTATCGTATTCGCCATTTTTCGATGAAGAAGGCTATCTTCAGAGTTCAGAGGACTACCACCTTCCCGTTCTCGATGAAGAGGGTAATCAGTTGCCCGACAAAGCCGTAGAAATGGGTTTGCTGAGAGAGTTGGGTGACCTGAAAGCATTCAGCGGGAACTATGCTACGAAAGATGGAGTTCTGCAGTTGCGGTCGGTTGATCCGGGGGATTACCTATACAGACTCTATGCATATGGAAGAAGTTCTTACAGCTATTCCACACTTCGGCTAAAAGGTACAGGGAAAATTTCATTCGTTCAGGGAGAAGTGATACCGGATTTTGTTGTTGCCCGTACGGGCGATGCATTTCTCGAGTCGGTTAAGATCAGAGGCCTCATGGATGAATTTGTAAGCAACAAGATCGCCGTGAATGAATCTAAAGAGTTTGCAGAAAAGTCGTTGAAATGGATAGATGCGGTCGCTTCTGACGGACTGAACCTAAGGGAAATGGAAGCCCTTAAGAGAGTTTACGTTTCAGTTGGGGCGTTTTTAAATGGAATGGCTTACGCAGCAATAGAATCCGAACGGGTAGAGAGTGATCTGCTGCAGATGGTGCGTGATACGAGGAGCATGACGCGAAAGGCAGGGCATCGATTACAGGGTATGGGGTCTCGTGAAGAGAACCGGCAATCAATTCAGGTTTCAATGCAACTGAGGAAGTTATCCCGGCATGACTTTTTGAAACTCCCTCACTTTGTCATCCCGAACTCGTTTCGGGATCCGGGTTTGATCCTCTCTGAGGACGGTGGACCGCTGACGGACAACGTAGCCTTCAGCAGCGATCAGCGGGTCTTCGTTCTTAAGCGTGCAGCTGCTCTTAGAAGGGGATGCTGAAACAAGTTCAGATGCAGAGGAAGTGGCCGCAATGATATCTTCTGCAAAGAACATAATACTCTCCACCGCTTCGATTATCGCCGACATTATCTCGGGTAACTGGAGCGGCGTGGCACAGCAGATATCAATCGAAGCACTGCTGGATGAGTTCGTAGATTATGTGAAAAACGACCTGCTCGACGATGTGCTTGAGGCCGTGAAAGATAAGCTCAGGGCATACCTTTCCGATCCTTCAAAGGCCGAGGAGCTTCTGAGTCTAGTAAAGGGTGACATGCTCGGATGGGTAAAAGACGGCGAAGACTCGGATGAAGGAAGCGTCAGGGATGAAATCCGGCAGGTAGTCTATACCGACCTCACTTACCGCAATTTCACAAAACCGGTAATAAGAGAGCTTGAGGAGTCTCTGTCGGGGGCGGCTCGCCTGGCTTCGCTGTCAATTTCAGATCTCGATCTCTACGCTGCGAGCTGGAGTATGAACAGGGATTTCGCAAGCATGAGAAGTGAAGTGATGGGGCCTCTGCAAGACTGGTCGTTCGAGGTTCTCGGAGAGCATGAGAGAATCGACAACTGGGAAACGATCCTCGAGATCTTCGAAGAGACGGTTCCTCTGATTGTGGAGCTTCTGAGGCTCATGGAGTACAAAAACCCCGTTCTCGGCGATATTGCAGAGGAGGTGTCGAAGCTCTCTTATGTGCTGGATGCCGTAGGTCTCCTTACTCTGGCATATGAAGTGTCATTGAAAGCCGATCAGCTCACAACGATGGCAGGAAAGCTTGATAGAGTCAACGACTATCTCTTTCTCGAGGCCGGTTACTAGAGGTCTCTCATCAGTATCTTTTCATCATCGTCCCACTCCCCAGTATCGACGAAGCCCAGCTTCAGGTAGAAGTGGAGCGGGGAAGGATCATTGACTATGCAAGAGGTGAAGAGCTTCTCGTAACCCTGGGCCTTGAGATACTCAATCAACAAGAGGATAGCGTCTCTTCCATATCCCATCTTCTGATACTTGCCGCCGATCATGAAGCGCCACATGGAGGCGTGCTTAACATCTTTCATTCTCGGATCGGGTGTGAAGTCCAGCATAATGAAGCCCACCATGTCATCTCCTGCATAGATTGCACGGAACCAGGCATTCTTTGCAAAGTGGGCTTGAGCGATCGAAACTGCATTTGAGGCCACGGCTCTTTCCTGTCCTTTGAGTAAGGTACCACTCAAACGGATAGCGTCGAGTACCGTCTCCTCTGTTATCTCTTCGAATCTAACTATATGTTCCATGACTCCTCCTGATTTCTAGCGATATATTTCGCTCTAGTCGAAACAAAGACCAAATATTGGAGCCGCGCCGAAAACATTCTTGGCAGGTTGGCCTTTCCGAAAACACTCTTCCTTGCTGCATTATATCATTGAGCTGCAATCAAGCCACATCATGCCCCTGCACAAATTGTTTTCTCTCAGCAGCTGCTTTTGGGTTCCACTTCTTGTATCCCTGAACATTTAGAAGGAACATCCGGCCACATTCACAGAGCGCTTCGTAACTGGGTTAGCGCTGCAGACATCCTCCAGTGGTTTATGCAGGCTTCCGGTCTTTCTAATCGTTTCATCCTCACATGAAAAGTATTTAGTCGGCTCAATAATCCTGGCAGATCTCGATCCGTTTTTCATTGCTTCGAACCGGGGTGATTCAGATCTCTGCGGGTAACGGTTCGCTTATAGTAGAATTATCGGATGGTATACTTCTTATTATCGGATTGAGCGGGAAGTTGCTAACCAAATGCTGAGGTGAGAGTTGGAGAGCGATAGAGGACATTATTTTGGGTTTATCTGGCACGCTTCGTTTCTTGCACTGACAATGGCCTTTGTTGAGGTGAACACGGTCCTTCCATCGATGATCCTGGCGGCAGGAGGAGGGAGCTTTGCAATAGGCCTCGTTACCGCAATTTCGACGGGGATTCCTCTTCTGGCTCAATTGACATTCGCTGGATACCTTATGTCGAAACGGATGAAGAAACCGTATTTGCTTCTCGGCATCTATTTGAGAGTCGGCGCCCTCTTCTCCATAGGCTTTCTCTTGCTTTCGCCTGTCGGAGGCACCGCTCTTCTCGTACTCCTTTTTTCCGTAATCTCCGTCTTTTCCTTTGGAGGAGTCTTTGCGGGAATCAGTTACACTCATCTGCTCGGTCAGTCAATATTGAAGCAGGATAGACGCGGTTTCATGTCGTACAGACAGATTGCCGGGAGCGCTTTGTCACTTCTCGGAGGCTTTGTCGCAAAGTACATAGTTGGAAACGTGAGTTATCCGGTCAACTATTCGCTGATGTTCTTCATTGGAGGGAGTTCGCTGTTCGTTGCTTCGCTTTGATTCGCGGGAGTACGGGAGAGGGAGGTTCAAGGAAGTGAAATTCCCGGCTTCAGGAAGATCATGAAGAGCATTCCAAAAACACTGAAGAACGATGCGAACCTGCTTAACTACATCGTCTTCAACAACGTGACAGGCTTCGGATTGGTCTTGATCCCGTTTTATGTTCTCCTGGCGAAGGACAGCTTCGGGTTGAACGGAAGGGATGTGGGCAGTTTTCTCCTGTTTCAGATGATAGGTATGCTTGGAGCCGGGGTTCTATGGAATCGCTTTCTTAAGAGGAGAGGTTTGAAAAGACTGCTTATAACCTGCGCAACGATTGGCAGCTTTATTCCACTAATTGCATATCTTCTATCTGCCTCTTCTCCTGACTTCTATCTTATAGTCTTTTTCCTTTCAGGTATAACCCTGAGCGCACGAAAGATCGGATTTGAGTGGCTTCTTATAGAAATCTCCAACGATACGAACAGACCTTTGTATACAGGTGTATCGGGCGCGCTCAGTCTTGTGACCGCTCTTCTTCCTCTGATTCTGGGTAGTGTGCTGCGACTTCTGGGCTTTCCGGTCGTTCTGGTTATCTCCAGCATCGCGATCGCCTCGGGAGTGTATTTCATAAGGAAGATCGACATCACCGATGACCTGGGATGAGGTAACCGCTGCTTTGCGCGGCTCAAATCCTCGTTAGAGCGCTTCTCAATGACTGGCCTTTCACCTTAGCAGAACTTCAATTTTCTTGCTGTCCAGGAGCTTAGAGATTACAAAATGAGAAGAATCAGAAGAAAAACTATCGAGGCAGGGTTGTGTTGGCTGCCCTATTTTGCGCTAGGGAAGCTCGGTTAAACCATTTTGAAGAGCATCGACTCGCTTCACCTTTTTGGCCAAATGTTAGAATTGTAGATGAGATACAATTGAATTTGAAAGTGAAGCTGGTTCTGCTTTGTCTTCGCGAAGGTCTGAGAGATTGAGCTGAGGCCAACCGAGATATCGCTTGAGAATGCTTCCGATCTCGGGCGGCAGATTCAGAAAGCAAGGAGTTGAAAAATGATTAAGGAAGTCGAGTTCGATAATCTTCCCGGAAGGTTCATAGAGATTTTTTCTGGTTGTCTGGGAAGACCGGAGCAGTCCGACGAAGTATTGAAGATGTATCAGGCTCCGGAGAGAAGGCTCTTTGTGATGAGACAGGGAGGAAGCATAGTTGCTGTAGCCGGTTTGAAGCTCCATGAGCTTGAAGAGCCCGAGCTTCTGCATCTTGCCGTCAGGAAAGACAAGCGAAGGAGCGGCTTCGGCAGCACACTGATAAAGACAATGATAAATTCCTTCATGATAGATACTCTTGCAGTGTGGACAGATGAAGATGCCGTCGGTTTTTATGAGAAGATAGGGTTCATCGTTGTGAACGAAGTCCAGACTCAGAACGGTTTGGTTCGCTACAAACTCCGATTTTCTCGCGCAAAATCCCGTGGGAGGTTAGAAACGTGAAGATCTTATTCCTGAATAGACTTGACAGATACTGGGAAGGAAAGGTTGAAGAGCTTGCAAGAGCATTTCCCGAACACTCTTTCATCTCGTACTCCAGCGACAGCGATCCGAAAGCCCATATTTCCGATGCCGAGGTAATAGTAAAGGGAAATCTTTCGCAAGCCGACCTCGATAAGGCCAGAAATCTCAGAATGGTAGTCGTTCCCTGGACCGGTGTTGATGGTCTTCCACTTGAACGGTTAAGAGAACGTGGCGTCATCGTTTCAAACACCCATGAGAATGCCGAGGTCGTTGCCGAAAGGGCCGTAGCTCTAGCCTTAGCTGTTACGGGAAGAGTTGTCGAACTTCATAACGATCTTGCGCAGGGGGTATGGTTGGGTCGGCCATCCAATAAGGAGGCGACCTGGTATTCCATCATCGGGAAGCGGTGCTCTGTTCTCGGCCTGGGCAAGATCGGGCAGGCGATAGCAAAACTGATCAGCGGCTTTGAATGTGAAATAACGGGATTCAAAAGAACCTCCGGCGGCGAGTTTCCTTACGTGAAGAGAGTGACAGACGATATTCACGATGCCGTTCGGGCCGGTGATCTCGTCTTCGTTGCTCTTCCGCTGACGAAAAAGACAGCGGGGATCATCGGTTCCGATCTGCTAAGTCAGATGAAGGGCAAATATCTGGTAAATGTGAGCAGGGGAAGAGTAATCGAGGAGCAGGCGCTGTACGATGCTCTGAAAAGCGGAACTCTCGCCGGCGCGGCAATAGATGTCTGGTACGAGTATCCCTCGAGTGATCGGCCTGCAACACTTCCATCGAGATATCCAATTCATAGGTTTTCCAATGTAGTCATGTCACCGCACGTCGGAAGCTGGTCGGTAGAAAGTATGCACTCAATGGTGAATGGCGCCTTGAAAAACATTGAGAGTTTTCTTCTTAAGGGAAGGCCGGAGGAAGAGATCGATCTTGACGAACTGTACTAGCCGGCTGTAGAGGGAAAGTCGCTATCTCTTCGCCAGTGCATGTTTCGGTTGAAGAGATGTCCTGTGTTAAAATCTGGATGAGAAAGCTTTTCGATGAGGGGTGTCCATAAATGCCTTTGATGAGAGGTCCCAGCTCTAGACTTTCCAAAAGACTGACTGGCTTTGCTGCCGGTCTGTCGGGCTTTGCTGTCGTCGTTATTTCCGTCGTTCTAATCCTTCTTCTGGGGGTTCTGCTTTCATTTGCCGAGATAGCCAGGGGGAGAAGGGAATTTTCGGACAGGCTTTTGAGACAGGGTAGATTTGTCCAGAGCGGTCTCAATTTGGACGAACTCTCGAGGCTTTCAGGGAGTATAGATGATCTAGACAAGCCCGAATACTGGAGACTGAAGAGCCAACTGGAGCAGGAATATGCGCTATTTCCGGAATACCGCTTCATCTACCTGATGGGACAGAAGGAAAACGGAGAGTTGTTCTTCTTCATTGATTCCGAGCCATACGGTTCAGATGATGAATCTCTTCCAGGGGACATTTACGTCGATGCAACCGAGTACGATCTCGAGGTCTTTCGGGAGAAGAAGGCGAAAGTGCTGCCAGTAATTACTGACAGCTGGGGAACATTGGTATCGGTGATGGTTCCCGTTATTGATGAGAATTCGGGAAGACTGCTTGCCGTGCTCGGAATAGACGTTGAAGCCAATGACTTCTGGAAAACCGTTCTATCGTATGCGATCAAACCGGCCGTCTTCTCTCTGGTTCTGGTGCTGATGGCGATACTTTCGGGATTCTTCATCATCCGTAGAGGCAAGCTGTCACAAGAGAAGAAGGGAAAGAGAGTTCAAAGGTACCTTGAGGCGATCGTCTTTGCCGCATTTGGACTCGCTGCCACCGTCATGGTCTCATCTCTAGTTCGTGACAGGCAAGAGGCGGCGCGGAACGATGCCTTCGCCGATCTGGCCGCAACTCATGTAACGTCGCTTTCAAGGGCGATGAAGAATACTAGAGACTTTCAGGTCGAGGCTCTTGCCAGGTTCTTTGAGTCAAGCAGCTTTGTCAGCAGGCAGGAGTTCCGGAACTACGTAGGTTCGCTCTCGAAAAGCAACGAACTGATTTCATGGTTCTGGATTGAGAGTGTTTCATCGGGCGGGATAGAGTCGTTCGAAGAAGGCATCAGAAGGGAAGGCTTTCCGGACTTCTTCGTCTGGGAAGCGGGTAATTCTGGCGCAAAGGAAAGAGTTCCTTATCGCGAGTCATATTATCCGATACAGTACATTGAGCCTCTAGAGAGCAACAGAAATCTGCTTGGACTGGACCTGGGATCTCTCGGGTCGGCCCACGAAGTTATTGAAGAGGCAGCTGGTTCAAAGCTGATGTGGGCAAGCGACCCTGTCGTGATTCCGACGGACGAAGAGAAGGACCTCCACTTCATTGTCTTCAAACCGATTCTGGCGGAGAGCGCGCAAGGTCATGCAGGGTTCGTAGGGGCTATCTTTCATTCGCACGCATTTCACAGTGCCGTTCCGATTCTCCCCAGTGACGGAGATCCAACCGTTATACTTGGGCTTTACCAGATCGGCTCGGGCGGGAACCCGGTACTGCTGTTTTCTTCGGCGCAGGAATCGGATTCTCATGTACATGAGAATGCAGAGACATCCATATGGCACTATCCGGAAAATCGGAATATCATTGCCGTCCCGGTAATGTTGTTCGGGCGGCTCTTTGTGATTCTCGCCCATCCGGGGCCGGACTTTGGCATAGTCTATCCCACAAACAACTGGATCTTCATTCTTGCGATCGGACTGACCGTAACTCTGTCGCTTGCGATTCTGATCGGGTCACTGGGTAACCGGAGTTTCCATCTCGAAAGAGAAGTCGGAAAACGGACCGAAGAGCTAAGAGAGAGTCTGGAGATTGTTTCAAAGACGATGGAGGCATCGGTGAATGTACTCGCTTCGGCCGTAGATCTCAGGGATCCTTATACCTCCGGTCATCAAAGGAGAGTGGCAGAGCTTTCAGTTGCAATAGGAAGAAAGCTGGGATTCGAAGAGAACAGTCTTACGGGACTTAGACTTTCGGCTATGATTCATGATGTGGGAAAGATACAGGTGCCCGCGGAGATACTCAACACACCAAGAAAGCTGACCAATCTTGAGTTCGATTTGATCAAGCTTCACCCGACTGCGGGGCGAGAGCTTTTCAAAGATATCGAATTTCCCTGGCCAGTGGCCGACGCAATCTATCAGCATCACGAGAGACTTGACGGAAGCGGATACCCGGAAGGCATCTCCGGAGATCAAATAATACTGGAGGCCAGAATAATCGCAGTTGCCGATGTGGTTGAAGCGATCTCCTCCCACAGACCTTACAGACCTTCGCTTGGTCTTCAGTCGGCCCTCGATGAAATTCGAAGCGGTAAAGGGAAGCTCTTTGATCCCGAAGTTGTGGATGCATGTCTGGAGGTGTTCGATGAGGGCTTCTCCTTCTCAGATTGATTCTTAACAAGAGCGGCGTTTTCGGTATTGTATCCCGTTATGTTAATATATGAGGGCTTGATGTAGTCTGCAGAGGATTCAACTGGAAAAGGAATCGCGGATTTCTTGTGGGAGATGTTAATGATCAATTTTGCTATGGTTTTGAGGCTCATAAGAATACGTCACTGGCTGAAGAATCTCTTTGTCTTCGCTCCGCTGATTTTTTCGTCTAACCTTACTGACTTAACCTCTCTTCTGAGAGCTTTTCTGATCTTCATAGCCTTCTGTCTCATTTCGAGCAGTGTCTATGTTTTTAACGACATTAGAGACCGCGAGAGCGATAGTCATCCTGGCGACACTTGCCGTCCTGGTTACTCTCTTTCTTCCCTATCTGGCACTGGTTTTTCTGTTGCTGTATGTTGTCGAGAATGTCTTCTACACATTGAAAGGCAAAGACATGGTCTTGATAGACGCCTTCTGCATTTCTGCCGGTTTTGTGATAAGAGTAATGGCCGGGGCGTATGCGATTGAGACAAGCCCGACGGGCTGGATAGTCGTTACGACGTTTTTCCTCTCTCTCTTCCTGGGTTTCGGAAAGAGGAGAAACGAACTGCTTACCCTGAAGGAAGAGAGCAACAACCATCGGAAAGTACTCACATTGTATGACCACAAATATCTTGACTATCTCATGATCGCAACCGCATCTATCTCGATAATCTCATACACGCTTTACTGTCTCGATCCGCAGGTGATAGAGAAATTCAGCACTGATAAGCTGGTTTACACTGTGCCCTTTGTAACTTATGGAGTCTTCAGGTATCTTCTTCTCCTTTTCAGAAACGGCGAAGGCGATCCAACAGAAGTTGTGACCAGAGACAGAGGAATAGCGCTAACCGTCTTATTGTGGATTGTGTCTGTAATGCTTTTGATTTACTTTCCAATCTGGATGTGAAGAGGGAACAGTTGTGAATATAACCGAAGGTATAGTACTTCTAGTAGCAATAGTATTCAATGCCGGGGCAAACATCCTGCTGAAACACGGAATGCAGAACGCGCCTGACATCAACAGTGTCGGACTCAAAGGGATGCTAGTCAATTCAATCACAAACATCAGCGTTTGGCTGGGGCTTCTCTCATTCGGGGTAGCCTTTATCTTCTACAGCGTAGTTCTTACGAGGATGAAACTGGGAGTGGCATATCCCATAATGACGAGTGCCGGATTTGCAATAGTGACCGTGGTCGCAGTATTCCTCTTTGATGAAAGGCTCAGCGTGATGAAGATAGTGGGCATAGCCGTAATCGCCCTCGGCATATGGCTGGTAGCGATGGCCAAATAATGGAGGCACTAAAATGAAAAAAACGAAAGTCGCAGTTATAAAGACGAGTCCGGAAAGAGTTCTCGATGACTATAGAAGGCTTGCAAAACTTGCCGGAATGAAAGAGGCCATGGACGGAAGCGCCACGACAATCTTGAAAGACAACATATCATGGCACCTTCCGATGCCCGGCGCAAACAGCACGCCCTGGCAGCTGGAAGGTGCCGTACTGGCTCTGAAAGAAGAAGGCTTCGGCGAAATAGTGGCTGTGGAGAACAAAACCGTGGTCACGAGACCGAAGTACGGAGAGAAGCAGAACAAGTATGATATCATCTACGAAAAGTACGGTATCCCAATCCTTTACAACTTCGAACCGGAAAATATGTCATGGGTAGAATATACGCCCAAGAGCAAACTGAGAATACTTCCGAAGATATACCCTGAAGGACTGAGACTGCCCGACTACTTCTTCGGGAAAAATATCGTTCAGCTTCCGACGATGAAGTGCCACATCTATACGACGACCACGGGTGCGATGAAAAATGCGTTTGGTGGCCTGCTCAACGTTAAGAGGCATTACACCCACTCATGGATACACGAGACACTGGTTGACTTGCTGAAGATACAGAAGGAGATACACTCCGGTCTGTTCGCTTTCATGGACGGCACGACAGCAGGGAATGGGCCGGGACCGAGGACAGTGATTCCCGTGAAAACAGACTACATACTTGCCAGCGAAGATCAGGTCGCAATAGATGCCGTCGCAGCGAAAATGATGGGCTTCAATCCGATGGATCTGAAATACATAAGGCTGGCCGATGAAGAGGAGCTCGGAAATGGAAGGCCCGAGAACATAGAACTTGTCGGAGATGACATTTCCGGTGTCGACTTGAAATTCCATGTTGGAGACAACTTTGCGAGCAGAGTCGGAGATCTTCTCTGGTTCAGTCCCTTGAAGGTCTTTCAGAAACTCTTCTTCCACACTCCGCTTGTAAAAATCTTCGTGGCCGCTTCAGACACCTATCATGATAAATACTGGTGGAAGAAGCACGGCGTTCAGATTTTCGAGGAGTGGAAGAAAGAGAGCCCCTGGGGCCGTTTGTGGGAGAGCTATTGATAGACAATTCTCTTTGGGAATGAAAACTTGGGTGGGGGGAATCATGGCCGATCATCACTTGAAATTTGCGCTGAGTGCTAGGACAAGACGCGCCGCAGTGGTCTTTCTGTTTGTCTTTGTTCTGTCATACGTCTTCACCTCTGTCAGTGTCTGGACGACAGACAGCAGATTCATAACGGTGTCTAGATTCATTAGAGTTTACGGTCACGAGAATTTGATCAGAGGCACGGGATATGCCCCGGAGCAATATCGCTTCGGTGGATTCTACCTTGTTGAAAACTTCTTCAAGTACATTCCTTTGAAATGGTATGACGTATATAATACCACTCTCTCCGATCTGCTCATTAGCGAAGAGACCTGGACAGAAGAGATGCAGAAAACCGTTGACAAATTCTTCCCCCAGGACGACAGGGAAGAGATGATTGGTGAAGTTCAGAGGGTTATTGATAAGACTTTAGAATCATTCTTCCCGGGCAACGCCCTTGTTCAGAATCTACTGCGGGGTATGATTGACGGTCTGCATTGGCAGGGCTACTTGACGAATATCGAAGAGACCCTGCTTACTCTTGGAGAGATGATACCGGAAAATATCAGGAACCATCTGCTCGAGGACAGCGAAGAGACAAGACTCGTGAACGGATACTTCACATCGAGATTCTTCCTCTTCATGATTCTTCTGACGATTATCTACTTTCTGTGCAGAGAGTTCCTGAACACTGTGCAGTCGCTGTTTGGAGTCGTTCTCTTCGCCGCTCTAGTTCCAATCGCCCTTCAAGATTTCCTTCAGGCCGAGACAGTCCTTTCATTAGTGCTGTTTTCTTCAATGCTCTTGCTAACGAAGAGGGACGGAAGCAGACTTGTTTTATTGCTCGTGACGATTCTCTGCTGCACGGCAAGAACGGATCACGCTCTGTTTGGCGCGTTGATTTACGGTCTGATGCACGGAATCGAATCACTTAGGAGAAGGCAATGGTTTGGGGCGCTCTTCTCTGCGCTGCTCTTGATAATTCCTGTGGCCGCGACGGCTTTAATCAGTGTTTTTCTCTTTCCTGAAGCCGAGTACTATGTCGATCTCATTCAGTTAGAGTTCAATATTACTCATTTATGGAGCTGGATCTTCCCTTCGATTCTTCTACTGTTGCCGATTGTCTTTTTCTCCCAAATCAAGCATGTCGAATTCTACAGAAAGACTTGGCCGTGGATTCCTTTCTTCGTAGCGGCAAACTTTATCGTTGGAAAGACGGCCGAAGTGAGATTGTTCCTTCCCCTAGTCATTTACTCCATTCCTCTTGTCATAGGAGGCATGAAAAGGTCTCTTGAAGGAGAGGAGGATTTGACGGACAGCAGGGAGGTTTGAGGTAAAAGTCGGTTTTCGGCCTAATATGTTTCACAAGCTTTGCAGTAGGCAACGAAGATGAAAGATCAAGACTCTGTGATTTGAGAGATCCAATGGTATTATCTCTACAATCGGGTACGAATGGCAGTCATCTGAAGAAATCCGGAGGTGAACCGTGGAAGAAAAGTACAGCATTGGGCGAGGGGTTCTTCTCCTTATCATTTTTGCCTTGCTTTCCTACATATTTACATCGATGACTGTGTGGACGACGGATGGAAAGTATCTCTTCGTATCCAGATATCTAAGAATCAATCAGCATAATCGTGTAATATCCGGAGAGAACTTCGCGCCCGATCAATACAGATTTGGCAGTTACTACCTTGTGGAAAATCTCTTCAAATTCCTTCCCATCGAGTGGCTCGATGAAAACAGCGAAGAGCTTTCGAGGATGTTGTTGTCAAGCGACTACTGGACAGAAGATAAGAAGGGCATGATAGACTCATACTTCCCGGTGGCCGAAAGAGAGAAACTTGTTTCGGACAGTGAAAAGGTTATCGAAGAGCTTGTCGATTCCGTAACCGGCAAGAACATTCTTCTGAACAACGCGCTCAAGGCGTTTGCGAGCAGTCTAAACTGGCAGGTGTACTTGACGGACCCTGCAACGACCGCTCTCCTTATAGGCGAAAGGTTGCCCGAAGACATCAAAAGGGCCGTGGAACTATCGAGTGATGAGAACCGGATTCTGAACGGCCATATCACGGCAAGATTCTTCTTCAATATTTTGACGCTCATACTCCTGTACGGCTTTTGCAGAGTCTTCTCGTCGCCTTCCGAATCACTGCTGTCGACCGTGGCCTTTCAGGCCATAATGCCCCTTACGACCATGTATTTCGGCTGGGAGACTTTTCATGCTGCGGCTCTCTTTATCGGTGGGCTGCTGTTGATAGCCAAAAGGGGCAGATTCTATCTCCTTTGCCTGTTGATGGCACTTGGATCGCTTTTCAGACCGGATCATATGATATTTCTCTCTCTCATCTATCTACTGTTCAATTTGGAGAGAGGCCTGTCCTGGCAGAAAAGAGCGTTCATTCTGTCAAAGAGTCTAATTGCCGGCGCAATACCAGCGGTGCTGACTTTCGTCGTCAGTCGTTTTATATTCCCGGATGCGGAGTACTCGGTGGACTTGATTCAGTTCAGATACAATATGACCTATATCTGGTCATGGATTTACCCGATGATCTTTGCTTCGATTCCGCTGCTGTTTCTTAGAGAAGTGAAGCGCTGTGGCTTTTTCAGGAAGACATGGTTCTGGGTCATTCCGTTCATTGCCATGAATTTTCTCATCGCAAGGACTGCTGAAGTCAGATTGTTCACCCCGGTCATCGCTTTCTTGGCGCCGCTCATAGGGATCGGGCTGCAAAGGTTTTTTCCCGGCAGATCCATGGAGAACACGGCGATTGAATAATCTAGGGACTCCCTGTCGAGTCCGATTATCGCGGCGTATTCTATACGACTCATTTTAGGCGGAACTGCAAGTTTTGTTTCAATCGCCTTTCGATAGAGGAATTCGGGCCCACTTATGGGATAATCTCGTATAATCGATGGAGGAGGATGCTCTATATGAAACGACTTCTACTGCTGTTCGTGATTGTTATTTCAGTTGCTTTGTGCGCAAAGACCGGGCTTTTTTTGAGCATTTATCCGGTTCTCTCCCTGAACAACTACACAGTTCACGATAGAGATTATCAACCTGGCTTCGATGACTTGCGCACTTACTTTTCTTATCCGGCATTTGCATCGGCCGGCGTGGAATTTTCCGGAAGCAGTTATCGGGCATTGTTCAGGCTCGACTTCAGGCAGGACATTACCTCTTTTCTTCGAGGCAGGAGCTGGTCGAACTTTCCGATAAGGCACAACGCTTATACTCTCTACATAGATACAGATCTTCCCAGGGTCGGTTTTGCCGAGTTTGAAAATGATTTCTTGAGGATTTCTGCCGGTAAGCGAAGACTTCACTTCGGTCCCGCTACATACAATTTCGTGCTATCGGAGACCGTGCCCTATTTTGAACATCTGTGGCTCGATCTTGGCGCGGAGGTTTTATCCGGTAAGTACTTCTACAGCTTTTTCGTCATATCTTCTGACCGATCAATCTTCGATAGCCCGAGAACTCTCATCGGCCACAGCATCGGTTATGAGGGCAGTTCCACAAGAGTCGGTTTCGTCGAGACGAATCTCATCAGCAATACGTTTCCCGACCTGAGAGACATGAGTCCCTTCATGGTCTTTCACAACAACTACGCAAAGAACTCCAACGTCAACGCCGGCCTGTTCGTCGAATCGAGGATAGGAATTCTGGAGCTGTACGGCATGCTTTATGCCGATGATATTTTGATCCCCGGTGATAGAACGGAAAACCCAACTTCGTTGGGATGGTATCTTGGAGGGGAAGCGGCTTTAATTGATGGAAATAGTTACGTGGGACCAGTATTGTGGGACGAACAGTTCGGTCTCAGGGAGAAGACTCTTTTCAAAGAATCGGGGGGTTTGAAGCTGAAGTACGAGCACTATCACAGCACCCCGTATCTCTATAATAGAGAGTTTGAGGAAGGAAAGTACATAAACCCGATCCGCTTCAACGCAGACGACATAGAGGGGGGCGCGTACCTTGTAATAAACGGCTTCTACGGGTTTCCGTACGGTCCCGATATCTCACTTGACCTTCTAGCCCTTTCTTATGAAACACGTAGGATTTTCACGGAATTGCGTATTGAATACATAAGGCAGGGTTCCTACAGGATAGAAGATTTCTACGGTGAACCGTTTGAATTTGACTGGTACAGACTCGCACAACCGATCACCGGAAAAGCGAGGCTCTCTCTGAACTTCCATTACAGCCCTGATGAAAAGCAGGAGGTCACCCTCTCTGCTTCTATGGCATTGGGCGGAAAATCGGAATTCAGTCTAAAAATAGGTTACGGGAGACTCTTCAACTTCCTGGAGTTCTGAGCCTCTTGCTTGTAAAGTCTATTTTTCGAACGAAGCCATCGAGAATTTCTCGTTGCCTTTGTTTAACCAGCGCGCTTCAAATATCTTCAGATCTTCTTCCAGGGATAACCTGAAACTCTCTTCGCAGGATCCGAAGAAGTCGATAGGACTCACAGAAATAAATCCTCTATCTATACTCACATAGTCAAGATCTTCCTCGTGAGAATCGTAGAGGATTTCCTTCTTCATCCAGAATTCTTCTTCGCCCCATTCATTGACTTTCTTCTCAAACCAGCGCCTCTTAAGCAAACCGCCGGGTCTCGTACAGTTTATGCCTTTAATCCTGTTTCGAGGAACTGCCGGAACGTTAACATTTAGAACTGTATGCTTTGGAAGCTTTTTCCAGTCGTACTCCCTCACGAAGTTTTCCGAAAAATCAACCGCTGCGAGAAAATCTGGATTCTCTTCACTGGCAATCGATACCGCCATCGCCGGAATCCCATGAATTCTTGCTTCAAGCGCCGCCGAGAGAGTACCCGAGTACCTAACATCCACTCCTAGATTCTGACCGTAATTTATCCCACTCACTACCAGGTCGAAATTCCCTAGGCCCTTGATTACCGAAGCTGCGACTACACAGTCTGCAGGAGTCCCACTTGTGCAGAAGGAGGAGACATTTTCCACCGTGCTTCTTTCCCTTATTTTCACCGGAGTTAACCAAGTTATTGAATGACTTACCCCGCTTCGGTTACTTTCTGGAGCGATTATTGTGACCTCATGAGCAGCTGAAAGCTTTTTTGCAAGCGATCTTATTCCTGTTGATTCTATTCCATCATCATTAGTCAATAGTATTCTCAAAAGAATTCACCACCACTGATATTTTATCGTAAATTTCGACTTCTTTCTAAGCCTAATTGTGGCAAGTGTTCAGTCATACTCTATTCCTTGATCACGGAGATTCGAGCTGTAGATTAGCCTCAGAGAACTTCGAAAGAAAATCAGCAGAGGTACTACCCCAATTACCGATGCAGCACCAAAGAGATTCCACGAAGTGTAGTAGCTTCTCACTTCTCCCACATAGCTGAATATTCTAAGAGAGAAAGGCATCAGCTCCTGGCTGTTAAGAAGAATCAAGGGCGTGCTAAATGAACTGAACGACGAAACCATTACGTACACCAGAAGACCTCCGATTACAGGCAATGAAAGCGGGATTAAGATTTTCACCAGGTAGCCAGTTCCAGATAATCCTTCCAACAGGGACACTTCTCGGAGCTCTCTCGGAACCGAGGAAAAGAATTCAGCAAGAAGGATTATCGTAAGGGGAAGGGACTGAATGCAAACAACTATCCCAATCCCAAAGAGACTGTCAGTTAGACGGAGCTTATCGAATACGAAATACATCGGAAGCAGAGTATGCATTCCAGTGTAGAGACTGCCAAATAGAATTATTGAAGCCAAACCTTTCACAAGCATAGACTTTCTCTGTGAGAAAAGGTATGAGAAGGGTATACCTGCCATTAGCAGGATTAAGGAGGCCCAGAAGGCGATAATAATTGTATTAAGAATATTCGACATAAGTCCGTCGGAAATGACTCTGCCAAAATTTGCAAGAGTCATTTCACTAAGTGAAGGCATTATGTCTGAATCAGCGGCAAAAGAAAGCACAAGAATATAAATGACTACCAAGGCCGTCGGTATTAGGCACAATACCATCAGTGTTCTCTTCAGCCAGCCCGGGATAGTGAAATCGATAATCGGGAACCTGTATCTTAGTGAGAACAAAATTAGCGGTACGCTTAATAGGGTAGCGGGAACTATTCCACTTACTCCCCTCTGTACTACTCCCAATATGGTTATTAGAACTTCATATATCAAAAGTGTCCCTACGAGGAGTCTGAAAGTCTTCCTGAATCGTGGGATAATTAGGGGAAGAATTGAGTATCCTAAAATTACGGGGAGCAGAAGCAAATTCAAGCCTGTGAAAAGCCCAAGAAATACATGGGCTGCACTGCTCAGAAATAGTACATGCCTGTGCCTTTTCGGAACATCCCCTCTTGAAAAGAGGGCACCCAGTATCCAGATTAGCGAAAAACCCCCAACAAACACCGCGTAGGCTGAAAGAAGCCCATAATCTTTAACGGAGCTAAACTTCCTGAACAAAGCAATACCAAGAAAAGTTGTCGAGCCGGTTAAGGTATTCGGAGTGAACCCCTCCGGCAAAAGAGGACCGTTACCAGTCATGAGAAAGACAGATGTGAATTCCTTCATTGATCTCGCAAGCTGAAAAAAGAAATAAGGAATAAGCAGAAATCGTATCTCTCCGAAAAGAATGCTAGAGGTATAAATATCGCCCGTTCCGTCGATCTTCATTACGTCATCAAGTTCTTTAGAGACTCTTCCCAACATTCCGAGAATTATCATTGTAGACAGAGGTAATGAAAGCCAAATGCTTACGAAAAGAGAGGATGTAAATGCTTGAAAGGCGTTGAGAGTTATGTCGATTTCCGTCCCAAGGACAATGTTAAATAACGAATACCCTCCATATCCTTGGACAAGAGCCCTCCAACCCGAGACTGTAATGAATGAAGGTATGAACCAGCCGACTCCAAGAAGAATAAGACTGGCCTTACTTAACTTAGTTGCCTTTCTAAGTCTCAATGCAATTAAGAATGACAGCAAGATCTCAATCGATGTCTTGAGAGTAGACCACAATGCGGTAAGTCTTAGAGAGAGCTTGAAACCAGAGTCTCCAAGTACCTCTTCGAAGTTCTTCAGACCAGAAAAAACAGGAGCCTGTTGAAAGACCCCGTATTCTGTGAAAGAAATGTAAATTGCCCAGAGTATAGGCACAATGGTAGCTACTCCCAGTATTAAAGTCACTGGCAAAACCATGGACCACTTATTTCTTAGTAAAAGAGAGAGCAGACACAGTGCAAAGAAGATCGGCAAAACTACCGACATACTATCTTATAGAGTCAATGTAAGACTGCGCACCAGAAAGAGCCTGGTCAACAGTCATTGCTCCGCTATATATTGCTTGCAATGCGGGTTCTAGAGCCTCAAACAAAAGAGACTGATATCCCGGGAGATTCGGCATGAACTTACCTTGGTTAACTACCGATTCCAGCTCTTGAGGAGAGTCGGAACCGAATAGTGGATACTTGTCGTACTCTACAAAGAAGTCATGACTATGCTCGTTCAGAAAGCCAATAAAACTCATGCACTGCTCACAGGTATCACTATTGAATAGTGCAAAACCCTTAGAGTCAATGATACCTCTTACTTCTACGCCTTCAATATTGGGAAAGGGTAACATCACGAAGTCGGGACCTTTTTCCCTGAATTTGGAGGCCATGTAGCTTCCCTGAAGCATTATACCTATCTTACCCTGAGCAAAGAGCTTGTTCATTGCGGCTCTCTCCAGTCTCGAAATCACTCCATTGTCGAAGTACTCCTTAATTTTAGATACTATTTCTCTACTTCCGGAGGCTCCGATATTTAGTTCGTACAGTTCCTCTTGAGACATGAGAGCAGAGACATAAGGGAACATTACGTAAGGAGATGTGAAATCAAATGCTATTGGGTAATCAACAACTCCAGTAAGGCTCTCCTTTATAGCTTCGAATTGATCAAAATCAAGTTTCTCTCCCAAAACGATACCAGCTTCTTCAAAAGCATTGAGATTGACAAAGGCGACCTGACAATCCGCGTAAAAGGGAACGGCGGTAATTTCGCCGTTCCATACGTAGGCGTTCAGAAATTTCTGAGAGTAGCCAGTAAGACTGGCAAGATTGAGACTTAGACTGCGTCCAGATGCAGCGACATCTCCCACATAAGTATCTTTTATCATAGCAGCATCGGGAAGGTACCCTGTCTTCAGGTTTATGTTCAGTTTTTCTTCAATCTTTGGGAAGTAAACAATCTCAACATCAATCCCTGTCTCTTCTTTGAATGCGGCGGCGGCATCCCTGTAGAATTTCTCCCCTTCCCAGCTAACCCAGAAGGTTATGCCAAACACTGCAGAGCATACTAAAATGACAAGGACAGATAGAAACAATCTCTTCATTTCATACCTCCATGTTTAAAATTTCGAATAGAACTCGTTCGCTCTTGAATGGAGCATGTCTTAGGCGAATTCCTGTAGCATCGAATATCGCGTTCGCTATAGCAGGAATCGGTGTGTCGATTCCTATCTCCCCTATGCTTTTTGCCCCGAAGGGACCTGTAGGTTCATAGCTGTCGACAAGTCTGCAAGTAAGCTTTCCGTAGTCCATCCGGGAAGGGACTTTATAAGTGAAGAAATCGTTGGTAAGCATCCTTCCGTTCTTTCCGTAAATGATATCTTCGAAGAGGGCCCAACCAATTCCTTGCATAGAGGCGCCTTCAAGCTGTCCAATCGCTTGTATGGGATTTAGAGCTACTCCGCAATCTGCATATGACACAAAATTCAATAGTGTAATTTTCCCGGTATCGGTGTCAACTTCAACCTCCGCAAAACTCGCTGCAAATGGCGGAGGGGATTCTTCGCCCACGAAGGAAGCCGACTCGGAGATCTGTTGTTGATTGAAAGTATACATGTGCACAGTGCAGAGTTCAGACAGCGATACAGAGGGACCGTCCTTACAAGTAATTATCCCCGACTGGAGCGACAGTTCCGACACACTTCTTTCCAGATATTTACCTGCAAGTTCAAAGAGTCTGTCCTTGACTTTTTCGGCGGCTAGCCTAACTGCGTTTCCCGATACATAAGTAGTACTGGAAGCGTACGCCCCCACATCGAACGGGGTGATATCTGTATCGGATGAATACACGATGACTCTTTCCAGCGGAACCGTGAGAACCTCAGCTGCAATCTGTGCAAGAATCGTATCACTTCCTGTCCCAAGATCGGTTGCCCCGACGAGAAGGTTGAATGAGCCGTCTTCGTTCATCTTTATTGTGGCCGCACCCATATCTACTTTTGGTATTCCCGAACCCTGCATTGCGAGGGCACAACCAACTCCTCGAACTTTACTTCCATTTCTGATCTTCTTCCCTCTCTTACTCTCCCAGCCTATTTCGTTCTTTCCAAGATCGATGCATTCTTGAAGTTTGCAGCTTTTTATAGTTTGAGGGACGCCTTCTCTTCCTTCTCCCATTATCTCGAAAATCGGAGATGTTTCCCCTTCTCTTATTGAGTTTACTTCTTTGAGTTTAAGAGGATCCATCTTGATCTCGTAAGCAAGCTCATCAATGGCACAATCGAGCGGGAAAAGGCCCTGCGGTGCTCCATATCCTCTGTACGCTCCGGCCGGAGGAAGGTTCGTATAAACTATGTCTCCGCCAAAATGAACGGCTTCCACTTTGTTGTAAAGTGGCAGGGTCTTCGAACCGGAAACCATAAAAGTTGTGAGAGAATGTTCCCCGTAAGCCCCTGTATTTGACATCCCATTCAGGGATATTGCCTTTATCTTTCCATCCTTCATCGCTCCCACGGTGACATCGAAGCTCATTTCATGACGGATATTTGTCGCCATAGAAACTTCTTCTCGTGTGTAAGTGATTCTTGCAGGTTTACCTGTCCTGAGAGTTACGAATGCTGCGTATGGCTCGACTATCACAGACTGTTTTCCACCAAAGCCACCACCTATTCTCGGTTTGATCACGCGAATGTCGGCAATTGGTTTATTCAATATATGAGAGAGGATTCTCCTGCAATGAAAGGGTACTTGAGTTGAAGTGATTACTATGAGCCTCCCGACGGAGTCCAAATATGTAAGCGCGTTGTGTGGTTCAAGCGCTGCGTGAAGCTGTGTGTCGATATGATAAGTCCTCTCGATCACAACATCACAAGTCTTGAGCGTTTCTTCGACATCTCCGAGATCCATTTCATAATGCGCCGCAATGTTTCTGGATTTGTCGTAGACTCCAGCGCATTCGCTTTCATCGTGAATGATCGGCGCCCCCTCTTTTGTAGCTTCTTTCATTTCTAAGACGGCATCGAGGATTTCATACTCAACTTTGATATTTCTCAGTGCGTCTTTTGCTGCTTTCTCAGTCTTCGCAGCTACGATTGCCACTGGATCACCTACGTATCTAACCTTTCTATCCAGGAGAAAGGTGTCGTACGGTGACGGTTCGGGATAGCCCTGACCGGCCCTTGTATATGGTATCCTCTCGACATCACTGAAAGTGAAGATATCCACAACATCGTTAATTAACTTTGCTTGCTCCGTTTCAATATTTTTTACTAAAGCGTGGGCATGAGGCGAGCGAAGTAACTTGACGACTAGAGCGTCTGGCATGTCGTAGTCTGGAGTGTATACCGGTTTACCTCTGACTATTGCAAGACCATCCACCTTCCTTTTTGGTTTTCCTACGGTCACGAAGGAATCAGTCATCCAGTTCACCTCTCATCACTTTTGCTGCCTTCTTGATTGCTCTGTTCTGCGGTTCGTAGCCAGTACATCTACAAATATTGCCATTTAGCGCGAGTTTTATCTCTTCGTCAGAGGGATCGCTATTCTCTCTTAGCAGAGCTTCTCCTGCCATTATTAGTCCAGGGATACAGTATCCACATTGGGCACCCCCTTCTTCGAGAATAGCTTCTTGAATTGGGTGAAGCTTTTCTCCATCTGCCATTCCTTCGACAGTCTCGATGTTTTGACCGTCAACCGAGGCTGCAAAAGTAGAACAAGAGAGTATTGGTTTGCCGTTCAAGAGAACTGTGCAAGTGCCGCAACTTGCCGAATTACAGCTTCTTCTGACACTTTTGTAGCCGATTCTTCTCAGTACATCGAGCAGGTATTCTCCTGGATCGATATCGATATCATGAAGTTTCCCGTTAACTGTAAGAGCTATTTTCATGTGATCATCTCCTTAACCTTTTCAGCAGCTCTCTGGGCAAGGACGGACGCGAGATGTTTTCTATACTCGAAAGAAGCGGTCATGTTAGATCCTCCAGAGAAGCTTTCGTAAACGAGGCTTCTAACTATCGCAGGCATTACATCGTTTATCTCCAGGTCTGTCATTGCCGCTTCGACGCTCTCGAATCTCGCTGGATACTGAGGTCTCGATCCACATACGACCCTGGCACCCTTTATTCGGTTACGTTCGGGAATAATCGAGAGACCAACATTTACGGTTGCAATGTCGAAAGTAGTCTTAGAGAACTTTTCGAAGGCCGAAACCCAGCCGTCTCTCTTCAACATTACATGGGTAATTAGAGGCTTTTCTCCTGTAGGTAAAGAAAAATAGTCGGATACTAACATCCTCTGATATCCGTCTACCCCATAGATCATAAGACTAGAACCCGTTGTTAGAAGGCAGGTGCTCACATCCGACCATCCAAGTTTTGGAGCGACCGAGCCACCTATTGTTGCCATGTTCCTGATCTGCCAGGAACCCACTAATGAGAAGGCGTCGTAGAAGAAGTCATCGAATTCCTTCCTGATAACTGGGTCCTTTCTAAAGGATTCAATAGTCGTAGTTGCTCCGACAACTATTTCACCCTCCGTAACTGAAATTGTGTCAAGTCTAAGAAACTTCAAGTCGATTATCTTTTCAATTCTTGAGGACTCCATAAGTGCTACAATTGTCCCTCCAGACAAGAAAATCGAATGATCTCTGTCATTCTGCATAAGTTCGTAAGCCTCTTCGACTGTCTTAGGTCTGAAGTACTCGTTTACATTAGACAGCATTGTACCCCTTCTTTCTCCAGACTTTTAGAGTTCTATGAATCAGATTCCTTACTACAGTGGTCCGATACCAGGCGGTCGCTCTAACATCATCAATGGGTGTCACACATTTCATAGCTAGTTCGACAAACCGCTCTTCGTCAAATGACCCGTTCTTTGCAGAGTAGTATTCACAAGCCTCGATCGGTACGACAACGGTCGGCGCAACAGATCCAAAGGCAAGCCTAATTTCCGACTCAGAAGTCAACGATCCAACGGAAGCGACCGAAATGGCCATAGAATTCCTCTGACCAACCTTGTAGAACTGCGGGAAGAGAGCGTCAGTCTTCTCAAATGTTATTGACTTTACGAATTCTCCTCTTGAAAGAGTTGTCTCCCCAGGACCCTTTATGAAGTCCACCACTCTTTCATACCTCTCACCATTTGCGCTTCCTATTGACAGACTGGCGTTCGTGAGAACCATCGCAACTATCGAATCCCCGGCGGGGGAGGCATTAACAATGTTTCCAGCAAGAGTGGCGCGGTTTCTAATCTGTGGACTCCCTATTTGTCTTAAGGCCATCTGTACGATTCTTCCGTGTCGGTCGATTATTTCGCTCTTCAAGAGTTCGGAAATCGTTACCCTGCAGCCAACTCTTATCTTGTCGCCGAGATCCTCAATTGTGTCAAGGCCCTTTAGATGTTTAAGGCTAACTACAATCTTAGGAATCACTCTCTTCAACCTTATCTTTACGATAAGGTCGGTGCCGCCTGAGAGAATGTGACTTCTTTCCTTCGAAAGAAGAGAAACTAGCTCCTCTTCACTGGTTGGCATTAGAACGTTGAATGACACTAACCTCACCTCCGGATTTCTCGAGCAAAATGATGCTTTTAGCAAAATCTCAAGAACACCTCATCAGATTTGCAGTCTATCTTCTGGCGAATCTATATCGAATACATTACGCTCACTGCCTTCTATTTCACGGATTTTCGCCTGTCCATTCTTAACAAGTTGAAAAGCACCCCTATCTCCAGTGATTTTCAAGAGCTCGGGAAATAGTTTCTTTGCTATGAATGTCGGGAAACCCTTTCTTCCGTCATACACAAAGGAGACCATCTCATCTTCAGGGAGAAGTGACTCCAGAAGAAACTCGACATCTTCTCCGCTAACCAAAGGCATATCGGCAAGCATGAGTACAATTCCAGTGCGCTCTTCAGCACATTCGCAAAGTCCTCTAACTATGCTGGTCGAAATTCCCTTTCTGTAATCATCATTTATCAATATTTTGAAGCTTCCCGTATCGAATCTATTGAGTTCGAAGCCAGGCTTAATAATTAGAAACTTGTTAAGAACACCAACATTCTTCAGATTATCGAGAGACCATTGCAGAAGAGGCTTTCCCCTAAAATTAGAACAGAGCTTCTCATCTCCAAAGCGACTGGATTCCCCTGCCGCCAGAAGAATTAGCGAAACAGAATTACTTTCCATTAGTTTTCCTGAGGTTTTCTGCGGCGGTCTTAATTGCCTGGACAATCTTGTAGTAACCTGTGCATCTACAAAGGTTGCCTTCGATTGCCTCCATTATCTCTTCATCGCTTGGCGAATCGTTTCTATCAAGAAGGGCCTTTGCCGACATTATCATGCCTGGAGTACAGAACCCGCATTGGACAGCTCCTTCGTCTACAAAAGCCTTCTGAATGGTGTCTAGTTCCCCATCCTTTGAGAGACCTTCAATTGTGGTTACCTCTGAACCATCGATTTCGGGAAGAAGAACGAGACAGGAATTGACTGCCTTCCCGTCGATGATTACGGTACAGGCGCCGCACTCCCCTTCGCCACAGCCTTCTTTTGTTCCAGTTAGGCCCAGTTCATCACGCAAGAAGTCCAGTAGTCTCATATCTTCGACTACATCCATTGATAACCGTTCATTGTTTAGTGTGAAGCTGATCTTCATTTAGAGCCTCCTCAATTGCATCTTTTACCGGTGACAAAGTCTCGACCTTTGGAAGCACATATGAAACGCTCTTAAGGTCCTTCAAACCATTTCCAGTTACCACGATGACAACACTATTTCTTTCGTTCACAATACTCAATCTTCTGGCCTTCTTGAAGCCTGCAAATGCCGTAGCGCCTGCCGGTTCGGCGAACACACCGGTTTCTCTGGCAAGTTCAATTATACTCCCGAGAATCTCACCGTCCGAAACGGAAAGAAACAAACCATTATGCTTCTGTGTGTACCTGCAAGCCTTAAAAACGTCTCTTGGCTTTCCCACACTGATGCTGTCCGCAACCGTTCTTGCCTCGATATCTACTGGCTCAAATGGGTATCCTCTTTCATAAGCTCTCATTATTGCGTTTGAACCTTCTGCCTGAACTCCTACTATGGTTGGAATTTTAGAGATCACACCGAGCTTCATCAAATCTTCAAACCCTTTGTAGAAACTTGACAAGACAGTACCATCACCTGCCGAAACAAAAACAAAATCCGGTAGTCTGTCTTTCGTCTTGAATGCGATTTCCATTGCACAAGTCTTCTTCCCCTCAAGAAGGTATGGATTTATTGCGCTATTTCTACAGTACCAACCCTTTGACATACCGATTTCCATCGACAAATCGAATACCCGGTCGTAGCTCGCATTTATTGCCAGGATTTTTGATCCATACACCTGTAGCTGAGTAATCTTGGCGGCAGGAGCTGTAGCGGGGACGAAGATCACGCTCTTCAGTCCACTAACAGCTGCAAATCCCGAAAGCGAGCTGGCTGCATTTCCCGTTGAAGCGCAGAAAACGGTATCGAAAGACTTTTCTTTCGCCTTTAAGACTGCAACACCGCTTGCTCTATCTTTAAATGAAGCAGTCGGATTCCTGCCGTCGTCTTTAAGGAGTAACTCCGATACTTTGTATTTTTCTTCCAAAAAATGGTTTCTATATAGAGGAGTATTGCCTACGAAGAGCCTTGGAGTATCGGTACAATTCTCAAATGGCAAAAGAAAATCAAATGCCCAAATACCCCTGTTGTTGAGATCGACCGAAGAAGATTCGTATTTTTCTCTCACTTGATCAAAGTCGTAAACGACTTCCAGGGTTCCTCTACGCTCGCCGCAAACTGGACAATAGTATTCCTCTTCCTCTTCTGAAAACTCCTTTCCGCATGTTATACATTTGAGAAGAAACTTGCTCAAACCAGGACACCTCCGATTGCAGCAACTGGGCAAATGGATTCACAAAGTCCGCAACCAAAGCATTCCGCTGAATCTACCTCCACTTTTTCCTGAAGACTGAGTGCAAAATACGGGCAGACCTCCACGCAAAGACCGCATCTAGTGCACTTATCATGATCAATTACAGGATTTCTTACGGTAAAGGACTCTTTCTGGTCCTTTGCAGAGCCAACTGCTTCTTCAACGCTTTTAAAACCTCTCTTTTCCAGAGCCGAGGGAAGCGATTCGAGAATTCTCTTGAATATCCCCTTTCCCCTTATCAGGGCTCCCGACAACATTTGAACTGCAGAAGCCCCGGCGCATAAGAAGTCTACGACATCGTCTGCGCTGACAATCCCGCCTACTCCAATTATAGGGAGAGTACAACCTTCACGAATTCTTCTCACCGATGAGAGGGATAGCCGCCTTATTACCGGTCCGCTAATCCAACCGAAACCGTCCCTGCTTCCTAAATAAGAACGATTTACTCTCCGGTCCATGGGGTAAACCGGACCCAGTGAATTGATAGCGACGATTCCGTCACCACCTGATTCCTGAACAACTCTCGCCATCTCCGCTGGATCGGGAACGGAAGGATCGAATTTCAGAAAGACAGGCTTTTCAGTTCCCGCTTTTACTGCAGAGATAAGCTCTCTGATAAGCGACGGATCATCGGCAACATAATGAGTTGACAACTCAAAAGCATCTGCGAATTTGGCGAATCGTGGGACCAACTTTCTTAAGTCCTCTGGTGAATAGCCTAGGCTAACGATTAAAGGAAGCGCTGATTCCTTCCTGTAATCTGGAAGAAATTCATTAAGCCATTTTTCAGGTGAGAATTCACTCCAAAGCTCTGTGTTTATTACGAAGTCCCTTTCTGCGATAATGCATGGTCTGGGAACCTTGGCTGCAACCGTTGATATTGTTTTTGTTACCATTGCACCTACTCCCATTGCCTCTATTGCGCGCATTTTTCTCTGGTCGCCGGTTAGTGGCCCGGAAGCGGGCATAAGGGGATTCTCTAGATGAATCCCGGCTATCTCAGTAGCGAGTTTCACCAGGCACCTCCTCAGAACCTTTTTTCAAAAGCTTTGTAAAGCTTTCTAGCCTCTTTGTATATATCATCTTCATTAACTCTTGTGGGTCTTCCTTCCGCCAGCACTCGTTCACCACCTACGAAAGCGTCGCTGACCGCAATGTTTTCGCATATACCAAAAAAGAAATGGTCGACGAAGTTCTCAGCCGTGATTTCAGTCGGGCTCTTATAATCTAGAAGAATGAAGTCTGCGCTGCTCCCTTCCCTGATTGTACCGAGATTTACACCAAAGGTCCTTGTTGCCAGATCGTAGTTTGAGCCAAAAAGCGAACGGCCGATATCACCTGAAGAACTAACTTTCGGATCACGGTAAATGTAATGAGGGCAAAGGATCAGGAACCGAACATCGTGACACAGGTTGAACCCGTACCCGTCATTTCCCAGAAGTATTCTTATGCCTTCATTAGCAAAGTTTCTCCATTCTGGAAAGCCAACGCCATTGTTCACGTTGGATTGACAGTTTACGACGATGTATCCTCTTGAATCTTTGACAAGAGTCCTTTCGGAAGGTGTAGTGTGGATGCAGTGAGCGTAGATCGAATTTTCGGTCATAAGTCCTGCCCTGCGAAATCTTTCCAGAACTCTCGAGTCATGAACACTAACTGTGTATTCCTGATCTTCAGGTCCCTCCGCGACATGGACATGTATGGGAATCTTTCCTGCTATCTCTCTTGAAGCAAGGGAAAGCGTTTCATTAGATAAAGTGAAGGAGGCATGGAGTCCGAATATGCCCTTTCTGTATGCCGAGCTTTCGCTGCTAAAATCCAAATTCTCCCTTATCCCTTTATCGCGCCGCTCCGTTCCGTCTCTGTCCGAAACCTCGTAAGCTCCACAGTATCTTAGGCCAACGGAATTCACGGAAGAAGCGATACCTCGAAGAGAACCCTCTATTGCATTTGGAGAGGAATTATGGTCAAAGAGAGATGTAACTCCGCTCTTAAGAGATTCTGTGGCAGCCACATAGGCGGAGATCTTGAGATCTTCTACTGTCATTGCTCTATCCAGTCTCCACCACAGTTGCTCAAGTAATTTCGTGAAAGACGAAGGGTTGAATGGAGCTACTTTTAACCCTCTTGCGAACGTTGAATATATGTGAGTATGGGCATTAACTAGAGATGGCATGAGCAACTTACCTTCGAAATAGAAGTTTTCGCCGTCATACGCGCTTTCTCCGGCTGCTACCTTGACTATCTTTCCATTTTCTACCCTTACGAATCCCTTTGGAATATAATCTCCATCATTTGTATAAATCGAAACGTTGTTTATTTGCATGTGCCTTTCTCCCAGTAAATGTTCTCTCTTTCAATGAAGCGTCCCGAGGCTTTCGGTAAAAGGATGTCACCGTTCTTAAAGGCCAGTTTCCCTCTGTGAATTACGGTTTCTACGGAACCTCTAAGTTTTATACCCTCAAACAATGAGTGGTCTGACCGTGTGTACCGTGACCTCGATACAGTGCTTTGCACATCTCTATCGACAATGGCGATATTAGCAATGCTTCCTGGAGCAAGAACTCCCCTCTTTGGAAAGAGGCCGAAAATTCTCGCTGGATTTGTCGAAAGAAGTGAGGAAACCCTTTTGAGATCACCATCGAGGATCGTGTTGATGGTTGCGAAGGAAATACCCAGCGAGCCAGTACCGTTAGGTATCGTGGGGTAATCGTCTCGATTTTCCCATTTTTCCCTGTTGAGGAACGGGCAATGGTCTGTTCCAATAGAAGATATCTCTCCTTTACGAAGCGCAGATTGAAGAAGAGCGCGCTCTTGATCTGTCCTCGGTGGCGGGCAGTATGTGTTCAGGTATCCTTGGTCGGTTTTTAGTGGATCATTATTTAGTAGTAGGTACTGCGGACAGGTTTCAAGTTTTGTGAACCTTCTCCAGTCGAGGCCAAGGGAAGAAAGAGCTTCAACTGTTTTTCCGCTTGAAACATGAACGATATAAAGCTGTCCTTCTTCTTCCAGAGAGATAAGCGAAAGCATTGCGACTTCGGAAAGCTCACTAATAGTCGGCCTAAGAGATGAGATATCTCTGTAGGTTGGCCTGGAGAATTCTTTTTCCCTTTCTCTTATTATCTCATCGTTCTCCGAATGGGCCATCAAAACGAATCCAAGCTTTCTTGAGAGTGAAAGCAGACTGTAAATCATCCCATCGTTCGAACGCCTACCGGAAGAGCTATACGTAGTGAAGACCTTTATCGAGGGCATCTTGGCGGCTATTGACGATCTAGCGATTTCTTCCGCGGAGAAGCTCGGATTGCCAGCCAAGGTTACGTGAAATGAGTAATCTACTCTGCTGTCCTTAGCTGCTGTCATTCTATCTCTCTTAGCAGCTTCTAATTGCGCAAGATCGGAGATTGGATCGAGAAAGTCGATAAGCGTCGTTACTCCACCACTCAGAGCAAGAGACGATCCAGATTCAAAGTTATCGGCAGAAGTGTATCTTCCTAGAGCCAGGCCTAGATGCACATGGGGATCTATGAACCCGGGAAGCAGGAAGAGACCAGAGCAGTCGATACTCTCCTTTGCCGGCAACTTCTCTTTAATCGAGGAAATCACTCTTATTTCCTCACCCTCAACGTAAACGTTTGCAGGAAAGAGTCCATTCTCCGTGCATACCGTTCCATTTTCGAGGGCAAGGTCATAAGTCACGATCTTCCACCCATTGTAAGAGCCATGATAGCTTTGGCCGTATGCAATCTGTTTTCTGCTTCGTCTATGACAACTGACTGTGGGCCGTCTATTACTTCATCCACTACTTCTCTGCCTCTGTCGGCGGGGAGTGCATGCATGTAAATGGCCCTCTTGTTTGCCAGCTTCATTCTCTCTGGAGTGCATATCCAATCTTTGTTTCTTCTCACTTCCGTCATTATTTCCTGGGGATCGTCTGAAACATAGAACCCTCCCCATGATTTCGGAATCACAATATCAGCATCTCTGAAGGCTTCATCCATATCGTGAAGTATCTCCAGCCTGGCACCGCTTCCTTCTGCATTCTTCTTCGCCAGGTCAACGATATCCGGCATTAAGTCAAACCCTTCGGGATATGCCAGTTTGACGTCCATTCCGTATCTTGTAAAAAGAAGAATCTGTGACTGGGGAACGGAAAGAGGCTTCAAATGGCTTTCAGCATAAGCCCATGTGATGGCAACTTTCAGTCCGCTAAGATTTGCTCCGAATCTCTCGCGCATTGTCATTATGTCAGCCATGACCTGCATCGGGTGATAGATGTCATCCTGGAGATTCAGGATGGGTACATCTGCATTTTCTGCAAGAGATCGAAGGTAGGAATTCCCGACTTTGAACTTGCAATGTCTTACTGCTATCGCGTGACCGTATCTTGAAAGGATCATCGCGGTATCCCTCGGAACCTCTCCATGTGCCGTCTGCATTGTCGATGGATCTAGATAATGCGCGTGACCGCCAAGCTGTGTAATTCCCGCTTCCATCGAATTTCGAGTTCGCGTAGATTGATCGAAGAACATCAAAAACACGGTTTTGTAAGGAAGCAAAGGTGTGGGGTCATTTGTTGCAAACCTTCTTTTGAGATCAGAAGATAAATCTAGCATAAGGTCGATTTCAGTTCTGTCGAAATCTTGTGTGGTAATGAAGTCTTTGCCTCTCAAAATGCTACTCATTATGTTACCTCCTAATCTACTGAGAGAGTCTTAATGGAAGAAGAGCATACATGGCCGCCGCTTTAACTAGATGATCCACAGGGCACTGATCGTCCGGGCTGTGAGCGAAAATCTCATTTGCAGGACCGAATCCGACTGTCGGAATTGCAAAGACACCGGCCGTTGCGATTCCATTTGTGGAGAAAGTCCATTTATCGACAAAGGGCTCTTCTCCAAAGACCTCCTTGTAAGTATTTACTGTCTTCTGAACAATTTCACTACTTTCATCCATTACCCATGTCGGAAAGTACTTCTCGACTGGATAGACAAGTCCAGTGTACGAAGGTCTTTCGTAGAAAAGCTCCAAAATCTCCGCCTCTTCGCCTGAAATTCTTATAGCGTCTTTGAGTTCCTCTATAACCGTCTCTTTGGTTTCGCCTGCTGTTAGTCTCCTGTCAATCTGTATGGTGCATTCGTCGGCAACGGCGTTTTGAGATGGAGACTTGAAGAAGATCTGAGTCACTGCTATCGTTCCCTTTCCGAGGAAGGGGTCGTCTTTTAACCTTTCATTCAAAACCTCGATTTGCTGAATGATTCGGCTCATTCTATAAATAGCATTGATTCCTCGTTCAGGAGCGCTGGCGTGACACGAGAGACCTGAAGTTCTAATTTGAAGTTCCATTCTTCCTCTGTGACCTCTATAAATGTTCAGATTTGTCGGTTCTGTAATGACGACATAATCCGGTATTATACCGTCTTCCTTGATTATGTATCTCCAGCACAGACCGTCGCAATCCTCTTCCATTACCGTCCCTGTAACGTAAAGGGTGAAGTCTCCCAGAAGACCCTCTTCTTTCATTATCCTGGCTCCATAGACCATTGCTGCCATTCCGGCTTTCTGATCTGAAGCTCCCCTTCCGTAGATTACTCCGTCAGAGACCACTCCGCCGAAGGGATCTACTTTCCAGAGTTTCTCGTTTCCAACTTCGACGGTATCTATGTGGGCGTCCATTGCAATCACATTCTTGCCGGATCCTATTCTGCCAAGAATATTCCCCAGTCCATCTATCCTGACTTCATCGAATCCAACTTTCTCCATCTCTTTTTGAATTCTCTGGACCACTTCTCTTTCGCCGGCGGAGAAGCTCTTGATACTAACAAGATCTCTAAGAAATTCGGTAAGTTCCTCGCGGTATGATTCAGCCTTGGTAAGAAGATCTCTCGACACTTTTGTCACTCCCATGCATTAGTATTTTCTTCATTATAACTTCTTGCATATTGTAAAGAAAAGCAACATAAGAACCGGCTAACGCTCTAGTAATAGTATAGCTCTACTAACGTTGGTTCTCAAACAGATCATTTCGATGGAATTGGGCAGACTCTTGAGAGGGGAGTTCATGGGTGGCGAACTTTGCCACATACAATAGATATAATTATCATTAGAGGGAGGTGATTAGATGAAAACTCTCGAAGTGAGAGATCTCAGTAGCAGAATCGGAAATTTCGATCTCGGCCCTATCGACCTCTCTGTGGAAAAAGGAGAGATTGTTGGTCTAATAGGACCTTCCGGCTGCGGCAAAACGCTATTGTTAAGGACTATTGCCGGACTACAAGAGCCGCTCTCTGGAAGTGTAACAATTAATGAGGACGATGTGACCTTTCTGGAACCGCATCTAAGGGGACTCGCATTTGTGTTTCAGGATAACGCCTTGTTTCCTCATATGGATACTCACGATAACATTGCATTTCCTCTCTCGGTGATGAAGGACAGGGAGGCCGATGCCAAGGTCAGTAAAAGGGCAGGAGAGCTTGATGGCCTGTCTGACTACCTTGACCGCTGGCCTAAGGAACTTCCGGCAGGAATGAAGAAGCTCACAGCATTTGCGAGAGAAACGGTGAAGAAATTCAATTTAATAATGCTGGATGAACCATTCGAGAGACTCGACAAGAAGATCAGAATAGAGATGAGATCGATAATCAAGAGAATGCTGATGGCGTTGGGAGAGTCCGTTCTCATAGTGCTGAACGACCCGGAAGATGCAATGGCCATAGCGGATAGAGTCTTTATTATGGATAGCGGAGTCGTATTGAGACAAGGTTCTCCGACTGAGATCTATGATGAACCGAATTCTCTCTTTGTCATGGAGCTCTTCTCTGCTATGGGAATAAACAGAGTTGGTGGGAGAGCATTCAGACCTCAGGACGTCGAACTTGACGATCAGGGCGAGGAGTTCAATCCAGAGCATTGCGGACCCTACGATTCGAAGCGAATCATCTGCAACGGGAAGTTAGGAGGAGAAGACGTCACGTTAATGCTGCCAATTGAGTGCAGGGACATGGACTCGATCTTTATTAGAATCACCAGGTTTTTCGATCTGTAATCTACCGTCGCGTCTTTGCCTTTGTTAAGTGAGGTTTGAGCTAATTATCGGCAAAATGATGTATAATTAGTAATGGTGATGTGTAAAACGTTTTTATGAGAGGCCTTTCTCAACGAGAAAGGCTTTTCTATCGGTTCGAAACCAGCTCAATAAGCCTATCAGGATAGTCGGTAATGATTCCGTCAACGCCGAGATCTATCAATCTTTCCATCTCCTGGAGATCATTGACGGTCCACGGAATAATCTTCAAACCGGATTGATGAGCGCTCTCCACCCAGCCGTCGGTCATCAACGAGTAACTGGGTGAAATTACGCTGCATCCTATACTGGCCAGCATTCTTCCGATGTCGAATCCAAAGTTCCTCAATCTAAGCCCTGCAGTCCAGATTGACTTGTCCAGATTGGTTTTCGACACAAGAGCGGCAGTTTGAACTGAGGGTTCAAGTTCCTTCGAAATCTTGAGTGCCTCCCAGTTGAAGGACTGTATTGTCGCTAGCTCCTCAAAGCCTTTTTCCAAAAGTATTTCCAGGACTTTGTGAACATGTTCTTTCAGGTCGATTGTGTCTGAAGGCCTATCGGGAAAATGTTTGATCTCAATGTTTACCCTAACGGATTCTCCGTGTGAATCGTTATATTCATCAACCAGGGAAAGCACTTCTTCCAGTGATGGAACGCGCTGGCCGTCCAGCTGGGTCTGCTCGGGCCAGTCTTCCGGTTCGCTAAGCCTTCCAATGTCGAACTCTCTAAGCACCTCGTAAGTGAGGTCCTTTATGAGTATTTTTTCTCGTATGAATTGCCCGTCTTTCCTTGTCCGCTGTGGATTGAGATAGGCTTCATGATTGATCACGACGACACCGTCCTTGGTGACTACCGTGTCAAGCTCTATGGTGTCAACACCCAGTTTTAGAGCGTGCGTGAAGGCGGCGATAGTATTCTCGGGCATGAGACCCCTGCAGCCGCGGTGCCCCTGCACATCAAACTCTGCCGTCGCGGAAAGTGCCGTTGAAATAGAAAGAAGAACGATAATTGCCGTGAATTTCAAGATAACTCTCATAATCACACTCCATTCAGTCTTTTTGAATTGCAGGTTGTATAATTTCCACTAGTTGCGCGGAGGTAGATAGCGTTGAATCTGAGTATTCTCTTCTTTGAAGCTCTAATTTATGCGAGCCTGGCGACTAAGAATCTGCTTAGTCAGTATTTCGATATCTCGGGTTTTTCCTCGACAGAAATCGGGATACTGATGGCGGTCCTACCGGTCGTCTCGCTAGTTTCCAGTCCTCTGTGGTTCAAAATCAGCTCTGGACTGGGTCAGAACAGAATCTATTATATCGTATCTCTCTCTTCAGCCGTATGCATCTGGCCGATCTTTGCAGCCAGTGATTTCCTGACGTCCCTGCTCTTCATGATCCTCTTCTCTCTTTTCTTTTCGGCAGTCGTTCCACTCGGTGATTCGATAATAATGACGAGTATCAAGAAGACCGGAGGCCGTTTTGATCGCGTGAGGCTTTTCGGCACGATAGGGTTTGCAGCTACATCTCTGTTGCTGAGCACTGTCGTCGGAATCAGTTTCTTCTGGTTATTTGCGGCCACATCCGTGGTTCTGGCCTTCTCACCGATATTTCTCAAGAAAAAGTCGGACGCATCGAGAACAGAAGCCACTGAAAGCTCTGCCGGTGCAGGTTCCCTTCTTCAGTTTTCTATGATGACTATCGGAATGTTCTTTGGTATTACGTTGAACTCCTTCCATAATTCCTTCATTGCGGTCTTCACAAGGCAGAACGGGATGGACCCTTCGGTCGTTGGAATTGTCTTCGCAATTACCGCTCTTTCTGAGATTCCCTTCCTGCTGGTCGCCGACAGGATAATCGAAAGAATTGGCAGTATGAAGATCCTGCTATTCGGTATGGCGGTAATTGGAGTCAGGATGATCCTCGTCTCCTTCGCGACGAACGTTTACGCGCTCTATTTGGTGGAGTCGTTGCACGGTTTGACGTATATTCTAATGTATTACTCGCTTTTTCACTTCATCCATTACGGGCTTTCTGGCAGGCAGCAAATTTTCGCTCAAAGTGTCTTCTGGATTGTAAGGTCGGGACTGACCTTCATCGTAGGATCAATAGGAGGGGGAATAATTATCGACGCATTCTCAGTCTTCTTTGCCTTCAGGTTCTTTGGATATGTCGGGCTCTTATCAGCAATCATTATGACGATCGTTTACTTATCGTTTCGAAGATCACGATCTAATTCTGGATGAAGCTTCTGGGTCCGGGTATTTTGGACTTTCTCTCAGAACAGCGATTCATTGCTTCTAATGACAGATGGAAACAATCTCCAGATTGAATAACGGGTCAGTCTTTCGAAGGAATTCGTGAGTGATCCTATCTTTTCAAAGAACGAGAGAGAAGCGATATCCTGGGTCTGGCGAGCGATATCCGATTCTGTTGGCTTCTCAGGGAGCTTCTTGAGCGGGAGCACTCGGTGTTATAATTACTGCGGTATTCTGCCGTTTTCAATTTCTGAAAAGGGAGGGTTCTGTATGAAAAAGCTTCTTGTACTGGTTCTTCTGTGTTTGTCTGTCTTTGCTTTTGGAAAGACCACTATCAATTTCTGGCACGCTATGAGCGGTAGCAGGTTGGGTGCAGTCGATGCGATTATCGAAGGTTTCAATGCCGAAAATCCCGGCATTGAGGTAATTGCTCAGTTCACTGGCTCGTATGCCGAGACTCTTACCAAGGCTATAGCTTCATATCGAGCGGGAGATCAGCCTCACATCGTTCAGGTTTACGAGGTCGGTCTTCAGACCATGTTGGACAGTAACGCTATCAAACCGGTCTTTGAGCTTTCCGGTCCCGATTTTGATTGGGGAGACGTGATTGGCCCTATCCTCGATTATTACACAGTAGGCGACCAGCTCTATTCAATGCCTTTCAACTCTTCAAGCGCAATTCTCTATTACAACAAGGATATTTTCAGAGCAGCCGGACTCGATCCCAACAAGCCCCCTTCGACTTTTGATGAACTCTACGAAATGGGAAGAACAATCGTAGAATCGGGAGCCGCACAGGGCGGAATTTCCTTTGGTTGGCCGGCTTGGGTCTTTGAGCAGACACATTCGGTTCATGGCCAGTTCTACGCGAACAATGAAAACGGCAGAGTCGGCAAGGCAACGGAGGTTTATTTCAACGATGCTTTTGGTGTCAAGGTCCTTGCGGAATGGATAAAGTGGGCTCAGGCGAAAGTCTTCATGTACGGTGGCAGGGAGTACGATGCCAACCAGGCCTTCCTGACCAAGCAGGTTGCCATGTTGATTCAGTCGACATCGTCGGTAAGTTCTATCGAGTCGAAGGCCGATTTCGAAATGGGAACAACCTTCCTGCCGGTTATGCCAGGCTATCCAAAGGGAAACTCTGTCATTGGCGGAGCGACCCTGTGGGTAATGAAGGGCCATACAGACGAAGAGTATGAGGCGATCTGGAAATTCTTCCAGTACCTTATGAAGACTGAAGTTACTGCCGAGTGGCATAAGTCGACGGGCTACTTCCCAGCAACCAATAGCGCAGTCAAGAAACTCATGGATGAAGGTTGGTTTGCCGAAAATCCAAATCACCTTACGGCCTTCCTGCAGATTCTTTCGGGAACGAGAGTTCCCGAAGCACAGGGAGTAAGGCTAGGGAATTTCGTTGCAATAAGGGATATTGTCGACGGTGCTATCGAAAACGCAATTCAGTACACGGGAAGTGATTACGAGGGAGAGGCAAAGAGAATCCTCGATGACGCGGCAGAAAAAACGAACACTACTCTTGAAGAATACACATTGATCTACGGCAAGTAATTTTCTTCTGGATCCCCTGACAGAGATGTCAGGGGATCTTTAGTATTTTTCGGACGGTGATAAAGCATGCATAGTCGTTTTCCAAACAGGTTCTTACCCTACTTGCTACTTCTACCTTCGGTGGTCGTGGTCATCATCTTTTTGATTGTTCCAACTATTCAGTCGCTGTATTTGAGTTTCTTCAGGGTATCTCCTTTTGGTGACAGGCTGATATTCGTGGGCTGGTATAATTTCTCCAAGCTCTTCAAATCTTCAGATTACATTGACAGCCTCGTAATCACGCTTGTTTTTGCGGTTTTCGTCGTACTGATCGGTCTGACTCTGGGAATGTTGCTTTCAGTACTTCTCAATCAAAAGCTGAAGGGGCTGCAAGTATATCGAACTCTTTTCATCTGGACTTATGCGATTTCACCGGCCGTTGCGGGTACGATCTGGGCACTGATGTTCAGCCCTTCGAGCGGGCCGATCACGTTTTTGCTGAAGGCGATCTTCGGAGCAAACGTTAACTGGATGATGGATGGGAAAGTTGCCCTCGTTGCGGTAATCATTGCAGCTTCGTGGAAAATGCTCGGTTACAATATTATCTTTTTCCTGTCAGGACTCCAAACAATTCCTCAAGAATTGATGGAGGCTTCTGCAATAGATGGCGCATCGAGCCTTCGCAGATTCTTCAAGATCACTATTCCGTTGTTGTCGCCGACCACTTTCTTTCTGCTGATTATGAACACGCTGTACGCCTTTTTTCAGGTCTTCGGACTGATCGACATAATGACGAAGGGCGGCCCTGGCGACGCAACGCAAGTGCTGGTTTACAAGTTGTACAGAGACGGATTTATAAACCTCGATACCGGTTTCGCATCAGCGCAGTCAATAGTACTCTTCATTTTTGTTGCCATCTTGACGGTTGTGCAGTTCAGGTTTGCCGAGCAAAAGGTCTTCTATGGATGACGGTGGGGTGAGCTAGATGAAGCAGAGGAAATCATCGATCTTTCTGAGCTATCTCTTTCTGACAATAGCGCTCGTAGTAATAATGTTTCCGATTTACTACGCCTTCACCATGAGCACATTCGACGAAAAGGAAGCCTACTCGTTCCCTCCCAAGTTCATTCCAAGCATCCACGCTGTCGATAACTTTGCAACGGCCTGGAAGACCGTGAATATGGGAAGATTGATCTTCAACAGTGCATTCATTTCAATTACCGTGGCACTTGCAAAGATATTTCTTTCGATGCTCGCTGCCTTTGCTTTCACCTATTTCGGCAATTTCAAAGGAAAGTACTTCTTTTTTGCAGTTATACTGATAACCCACATGCTGCCGCTTCCGATCAGAATCGTGCCGACTTATGAACTGATGAGAACATTCGGCTGGGTCAACACTTATCGAGCGCTTACAATTCCCTTTTTTGCCAGCGCAACAGGCACGCTTCTCTTCCGGCAACTGTTCATGACCGTTCCCTCTTCTCTTTCAGATGCGGCGAGGATCGACGGGGCGGGACCGATGAGGTTCTTGTTCAATGTTCTCATACCTCTTTCGAAGACTAATGTCGGAGCACTATTTCTGATTGAATTCACATATATGTGGAACGAGTACCTGTGGCCGATGATTGTTACGAACAGCAACAACATGAGGGTTGTTCAGATAGGAATAAAAATGCTTCTGGCCAGTGAGGCTCAGGCAGCGGAGTGGAACATTATTATGGCGGGAGCAATAATCGCTATGGTCCCTCCGTTGATTATGCTGTTATTGTTCCAGAAAACCTTTATGGAAGGATTCAGCCTGAAAGAAGAGAAGTAGATCTACACCGACCTTCTCCTATCTGTTCAGGGCATTTTCGATCGCCTTTAGAATTACCTTACTGCTGTAGGTCGCCCCGGAGATTACATCCACCTCGACAGACTGGTTTTCGATAACCGATGCTGTGATCGCTTCCGCGGGCTTTCCTCTGCCGTTATTGTGCTTGACGATCTCAATTGATTTGATTTCATGCCCAGATACTGCTACTCTTACAGTTGCACTCACTATTCCGGCCCCGAAGCTGCCCTCGTAATACCCGTCATCCAGCTCAGAGAGATTGAGCGGTGCAAATTCGAGTGTGTCCAGTTCTTTCAGTCCGGCTTCGAGTTTTGGAACGACAAATGCAAACATAATTATTAACAGGGCTGCTATGAGAATTCCAACCGTGACAAGTACTTTTATAAGGGTCCTTCCCTTCATTTTCTTTCCTCCTGAAATGTAGTCGTTACTGGATGTCTCCAAAAACAGATGAGCCGACTAATCCTCAAAGTCTTTGACAAATCTGTCAATATTACCCGGGATGATATGGGGCTGTGGCTTACCCTTTGAGGCGGCTTTCAACATCATTTTTGAAAGGAATCCCAGTCTCTCTAGATTAAACTCACCTCCAAAGAAACCTTTAGATTTGCATTTGTCGAGAAATTCCTTCGGGAAGTTTTGGGACAAGTACTCGTTGAAGTTCTCTTCTCCAGCACCCATACAAAGGAACACACCGAGGCGCTTTGCCTTAAGCGTTTCGAGGTTTTTCTGTACGAACTCGGAAATCTCTTTCTGTACTTTTCCGATTCTGATGGAAGCTCCAACGATAACTGAATCATATCCAGATAGATCTGGCGAAGAGACCTTCTTGATGTTGACGACGGTACTTTCGCCGGAGAGCATTTCAGAGATTTTTGCCGAGCACTTTTCGGCTGTTCCACTTCTCGTTGCGTAGATGATTGCGGTTTTCATGCTGCACCTCCTTTTATCACCCATCACGATGATATAGCTTTTTCAGTTTACATTATATGAGATATTGGTGATTGTGGTTATGTAAATGAAAACTGTGTTCCGTATTCTCTTTGAAAAAGCATTTTTCAGGCGGCCGCTCTTGAAGAATTCTGGCATTGTGTTATAATTCTATGCGTTGAAATCCCGCTTTGCCACATAAGGCAAAGCCACAGTCCAAGGGAGGAGGAAGTTAATGAAGAGGATTTACGAAACGATGTTCATAGTCTCGCCAAAGCTAGATGAAGAAGAGCGTAATGCGATGGCTGAAAAGGTAAGAGACTACATTGTTGAACGAGTCGGAGGAACCATCGAAAAGTTCGACAGATGGGGTATTAGAAAGCTCGCTTACAGAGTTGCAAAGGGCTTCAGTGAAGGTGACTACACGGTAGTTCAGTTCAGGGCCGAACCCGAAACTCTAGACATTCTTGAGAGATTCTTCGGTATTACACCCGATGTTTTCAGGTGGCAGACCTTCAGGAGAGAGGATCTTGAGAAGGCGGAAAAGAAGGCCTCGCTGAAACCGGCTGAAGCAGTTGAAGAACCGGAGACTGTTGAGGTAGTGGAGAGTGTTGAAGCAGCGGCCGAGACCGTTGTAGAAGATAGCTCTGATGAAGCGGCCGGTGTGGAAACCGAGACGGTTGAAGAAGTAAAGCAGACGGAGGAGTAAAAAATGTCTATTAGCTACAATCATGTTGTCCTGATAGGTAGGCTTACTCGCGATCCTGAGATCAAGTTTGCCGCAAGCGGTACCCAGATAACCACATTCACTCTTGCGGTAGATAGGAATATTCCATCGTCTAACAATGACAACACTGATTTCATTAGGATTGTAACTTTTGGCAAGACGGCTGAGTTTGTTGGAAACTACATAACCAAAGGCAGACTGATACTTGTTGAGGGTTCTTTGAGAATCAACAAGTGGAAGACCCAGGATGGGGAACCAAGATCGAACGCGGAAGTCGCGGCTTCCAATATTCGGTTCATGGAAACCAAAGCCCAGGCCCAACAGTCTTCCGGAGGTTTTGACAGACCGTCGCAGGATACCGGTGTGATTGAAGCCACTGGAAACGATGACATTACTTTCTTTGGAAGTGAGACAGAAGACTCCGGGAGCGACGATATCCCATTTTAATGTAGGAGGAAGATTATGGTAAGAGATAACAGAAGAAGAGGAAGAAGCAGAAGAAAGTGCAGACTCTGCGGTACAAAGACGACATACATTGATTATAAGAATATCTCTTTGCTCCGTGATTATGTGACAGAGAAAGGTAAGATAATTCCAAAACGTATTACCGGAAACTGCGCCAAACACCAGAGGATGGTGAAGGAAGCGATTCAGAGGGCGAGATTCATGGCGCTGCTTCCTTACACTAAAGAGTAATAATCAATTCGGGAGGCGAAGAGCCTCCCTTTTTTAAAGGAGGTTTTCTATGAAGGTGATTCTTCTCAAAGACTTAAGCAACGTTGGAAAAGCCGGTGAAGTGAAGAATGTGTCGGACGGTTACGGTAGAAACTTCCTGATTCCTAAGGGTTTTGCGGTTGAAGCCAATGCCAAAGAGATGGCGAAACTTAAGCAGACGCAGAAACAGAAGGAAGAAAAGGAAGAAAGGATAAGGAAGGCGAGCGAGGAGCTGCTTCATGAGCTTCAAAAGCATCACTTCACAATAAAAGCAAAATCAGGCGTGAGCGGCAAGCTATTTGGAGCCGTAACCTCGGGAGATATTTCCAACCATATAAGGTCCGTAATAGGCGTTGATATCGATAAGAGAGAAATTGATCTAGAGGATCACATCAAACAGACTGGTGAATACAAAGTGGATGTCAAGCTTCCAGGCAATGTAAAGGGAAAGATCGCTTTGAAAGTCGAAGGCCTGGAGGAAGAATAATTTGGAGTTTCAGATATTCTCGAAGGCGCTCTATTCTACATGGATTCTATATAGACCCGAAAGGGTCCTCTTCGATGTGGGAGAGGGTATATCGACTGTTCTTGGAAACAGCGTATATGCTATAAAAGACATCTTTCTTACTCACGGGCACGTCGATCATATTTCGGGCCTTTGGGGTCTTATCAATACAAGAAACACAGCTATGGGTGACCGCAATAAGCAGTTGAGGATTAATTTCCCTTCGGGCAATCGAGCCATAGAAGCTTATTTGGATTTCATTATTGGAATGAATCCCAGGCTTAGATACAACATGATACTGAACCCGCTGAACGTTGGGGATGAAGTATATCTAAGAACGGCGGGCAGTTTCAGAAGGCACGTCACCCCCTTCAAAGTGAAGCACACGATTGGCGAAATCAGTTATGGTTATCACGTCTATGAAGAAAGAAGGAAGTTAAAAGATATCTACGGCGGTCTTCCGTCAAAAGAAATCGCCAGTGTCGTAAAAGAGAAAGGCAGAGAAGCTATTACTGATACCTATCTTCAAAAAATCGTGACTATTAGTGGCGACACATTCGCTCTCCCGCCGGAAGTCATTAGTAACTCAGAGACTCTCCTTCATGAGTGCACATTTCTCGTCGGAAAAGACAGAAGAAATCAGAACCATTCCAGTATAGACGAAGTCATCTGTACAGTGAGGCAGAGCAGCGGGATAAAGAGACTGATATTGTATCATATATCGGGGCGATACACCTCGAAGATAAAAAAATGGCATAATATTATCAAGAAGGAGTTGGAAGGTACCGGAACTGAGGTTTTTCTTGTTCACCCGGAACATGTTTTCGAATTGTAAGGCTGTTCTGTGTACTCCGGGAGGAGGTAAAGAATGGGTTACATAGGCTGGATGATTTTTGGTGTTGTCTTACTCGTGGCAGAGATACTTACTCCTACGTTCTTCTTTCTGTGGTTTTCGATCGGTTCCTTTCTCGCAGGTCTTACGGCAATGTTTTCTTTTAGCCTTGGCTGGCAGGTACTTGTATTTGCATTAAGCAGCACTTTGCTTGTTCTTCTCACAAGACCAATTGCCAGGAAACTTTCCAAAGGCGATTCGCCAAAAAAGATGTACATAGACGGTCTCGTAGGTTCAAGAGGACGCGTAACTGTGGAGATAAATCCTCAGCTGGAAAAGGGATTGGTCAGGATAGAAGGAGAGGACTGGAGAGCGGCCTCGTTAAATGGCGAAACAATACCGGTTGACTCTTTGGTCAGGGTGACGAGACTTGAAGGCACTCTGATCTACGTCGAGAGAATAGCCGACGAAAGTAAATAACGATAGAAAGGGGGATTAACAATGGTTTTTTGGTTGATACTTGCAGCAGTAATCTTCATCATTGCAGCTTCAGGAATAAAGATCATTCGTCCTTTCGAAAAGGGACTTGTCGAGAGACTTGGAAAGTACAGAAGAGATGCTAATCCGGGTCTTCAGTTCATTATTCCCTTTATCGAAAGAATGGTAAAGGTAGATCTGAGAGAGACCGTAATAGATGTTCCTCCTCAGGAGGTTATAACCAAGGACAATGTCGTGGTAACTGTCGACGCGATTATCTACTATCAGATAACCGACGCATTTAGAGTTGTGTATAACGTCTCGAACTTCGAGATTGCCGCAATCAAACTGGCTCAGACAAACCTCAGGAACGTAATCGGAGAAATGGAACTTGACCAGACGCTTACTTCCAGAGAAAGGATCAACGTTACTCTGAGAGAGGTCCTGGACGAAGCTACGGACAAATGGGGCGTCAAGGTTACCAGGGTCGAGATCAAGAAGATCGATCCGCCTCAAGATATTATGGATGCCATGTCCAAGCAGATGAAAGCCGAAAGAACCAAGAGAGCAGTCATTCTTGAAGCAGAGGGTTACAAACAGTCAGAGATAACCAAGGCCGAAGGTGACAAGATGTCGGCGATTCTTCAGGCCGAAGGCCAGAGTGAATCGATAAAGAGAGTGGCGGAAGCCAACAAGTTCAAACTGATAGCTGAGGCCGAGGGTCAAGCAAATGCAACGATCAATGTCTTCAAGGCAATTCATGAGGGAGATCCCACAAAGGACGTAATTGCCATCAGGTATCTTGACGCCTTGAAGCAGATTGCCGACGGCAAAGCAAACAAGGTCTTCTTACCATTCGAGAGCAGTGCAATGCTTAGCTCATTAGGTTCCATGGCGGAAATCTTCAAGGATGGGAAAGATAGTTCAAGTGTTAATGAGAAGGAAAGCAAGAAGTGATCTGATTGCTGATTAGTGAGACTCTTCACGTCCTTTTCAGCGTCATAATTATTACTCTGTTGGCCACCGTCTTGTCGGTGGCCTCGGTTTTTGCATTTCAGCGTCAAATAAGGAAACCGACCTTCTTTCTGCTGTTCATGAATGTTGCCTTCGCCAGTGGTGTAATATTCTTGGCCAATATTGTCTTTGCGCGCAACGACAGACTCCTGAACGTTGCCATCTTCTTCATTGCGTATCTTTACGTGTATGGATCACTGGGAAAACATACTTCCAGATATGATGACACTTTCAGGATGCTTTTTCTCTCCATGGGATATACTCGGCAGGAATTCTTCAAGAACTATCTCCTATTGCAGGGGAAATGGAAGTTGGTCGACTGCGTCTTTACATTTTCAGCTATCGCTACCGCTATAAAACTCATGTCTGTTCATTTCAAGTACTTCTATCCAGGTGAATGGTTGCAGATTATGCTGCTTTTTATGGTCATCTGCATGGTTGTGGGAATCAGCAGATGGTTCGGAGACAATTCTGTAAACAAGTTGTCAAAGGAAGAGTAATATACAGGTGTTATGATACCCCTATAGGGTATACAATTATTGAGTCCTAAGGAGGGATAGTCATGGCGAAGCTATTGCCAGATAATATAACCAAGCAAGTGAAGGAGATTTTCAGCAACATGGAAGGTTCTGTGAAAGCCCTGCTCTTCAAGAGTGAGAAAAACTGCGATTACTGCTCGACTGCCGAGCAGATGCTACAGGAGCTCTCGGAACTCGAAGCAAAGATCAGCTATGAGGTTCATGAGTTGGATTCTGAAATGGCAGACAAATACAGTGTTGAATTGGCTCCCAGCATAATTCTTCTCACTCCCGACGGAGACGACAAGGGCGTAAGGTTCTTGGGCATACCTGCGGGTCACGAATTTGGCTCGCTTTTGCAGAATATCGTCTCGTTTTCCAAGGGAGCCATTCCCGAGTTGTCTGAAGAGTCCATAAAAAAGATTGAAACGATTAGCTCTCCAGTAGATATAAAGGTCTTTGTAACCACCACATGCCCTTACTGCCCGAAAGCAGTTCTTACGGCGCATAATATCGCGATGGTCAATGAGAATGTGACGGCCTACATGGTCGAGGCAAACGAGTTCCAGGAACTATCAAAGAAGTACGGTGTCTCATCCGTTCCGCAGATCGTTATCAACGATAAGGTGACGTTTGTCGGAGCTTATCCCGAAGGGCAGTTTGTTGATCAAGTAATGAAGGCCGTTTAAGGAGGCGTGAAATGTCGTTCTTCGAACTCGGAAGCGCGAAGAAAGCCGATTTGAAAGAGTATTACGATGTCACGATTATTGGAGGCGGTCCGGGGGGAATTACTGCAGGAATATACGCCGTCCAGGCCGGTCTGAAACCAATAATTGTAGAGAAAGCGCTCGACGGCGGTCAAATGAACAACACACAGACTGTAGAGAACTGGACCGGGTTCACAACCATCAGCGGAATGGAACTGAGCGAAAAGATGGCCGACCATGCGAGAGCCTTCGATGTTCCCTTCGTATATGCGGAGGTTGTAGATATCGAAACCAATGGACTCGAGAAGGCAGTGGTCCTTGACAACGGAAAGAGAATAAAGTCCAGGGTAATAATAGTGGCTACAGGATCAAATCCCAGAAAGCTCGGCGTGAAAGGCGAAGAGGAGTTCAAGGGCAGAGGGATCAGCTACTGTGCGACTTGTGACGGTCACTTTTTCTCCGACAAGCACATTGCGGTCATTGGCGGCGGAAACAGCGCTCTTGACGAATCACTCTACTTGAGCAAAATGGTGAGCAAAATAACCGTGATTCAAAATCTCCCGAAGCTAACGGCCGACAGACTTCTGCAGACGAAACTGAACGATACTGGGAAGGTCGAGTACATATACAGTTCTGTTGTGGATTCGGTTGAAGGTGATTCACAAGTCAGAAAGGTAAACATCAAGGATGTCAACAGCGGTGAGATAACTTCATTGGGGGTCGATGGAATCTTCGTGTTCATAGGTTTGATTCCCAACACCCAGTTCCTCAAGGGAAAGCTCGAAATGAATGAGTTTGGATACATAAAGGCCGATGATTTTATGGAGACAAGAACGAAAGGCGTCTATGCAATAGGAGATGTCAGAGAGAAGGAAGTTCGGCAGATCGTTACCGCGGCCGCCGATGGAGCAATAGCGATTTATCACGCGGCAAGAAACTATTTCAATGACTGAATAGATTTAGATTCCATTGTATAAAAGCAAAGAGCGCCTGGCGCTCTTTTCTCTATTTTATCTTCGCTTCGGGAACCGATACTATCTCTATTGTTCCCTTTTCCATGTCAATCTCTACCCAGCGGCCCACCGGAAGAACGACTTTAGGAAAGTCACCATGATAACTTGGTAAGCCAATCCAGACGGGTATTTCCTTATCGAGAAAATAGTCGTGAATCATTCTCTTGATATCATCCAGGTCGCCGTTCTTTATCTCCGTGAATCCCGCAAAAACGACCCCCCTAAGAGATGAGAAGTCATCGAGATGTGCAATATTCCAGATCATCCTTTCAAGAGACTCTTTTGTCTCGCTCACATCTTCAAGCACGAGGATCGCGTCCTTAAGAGAACCGAGATACTCTGTTCCCTGAAGCGCCTGGAACAATGAAAGATTGGCTGGAATTAATCTGCCGATCATCTTTCCTTCGATTACCGGGATCGACTGATAGTTGAAGCGAATCGTTCTTTCACCATTGAAGATAGCGGCGATGTTCTGGACGGACCTGGTATCCGATCCAAGCTCAACGGCAACCATTGGACCGTGAAATGTCGTTTGACCGGTCTTGAAATAGATGGAGAGGAGCAAGGCCGTGATATCGCTGTAACCTACCAGAGGCTTTGGATTAGAAGCAATTACCTCCCAATCGAGCCAATCGAGGAGGTTGTACGAACCATATCCTCCTCTCGCCGCAATAATTGCATCGTACTCCGGATTCGCAAAAGCGTCGTTCAGCTCATTTGCCTTTTCTCTAGAAGAAAGAGAGACTTCGCAGCTTCTGCCTACTATGACTCTGTATCCCACATTTCTCAAGGCGCTTACGCCGGCCTCGAGCTTCGATCTTTCGGGAAAGCTTGCCGGTGCTGTAACGAAAATCGTTCTTATCTCTTTAGAAATCAATACGGACGAAGTCAAAAACATGCCAACACACAACATAAGTATCAACCATACCCTTCTCATGAGTTCCTCCAACTTGGTTTACTAAGTATAGTTTGCCATTCATGAGGGCTAAAATCAATACGCAACAGGCAATTCCCGAAAAAAACATGCCTTTGACAATTGAGATCGAAATAAGATGAGAAAAACCATTGTCGAGAAGTTCGCCGAGAACACGAGAAAGCGAGAAAAGCCAGTCTGCTGACGCAGGCCAGTCAGGCTTCGCCTGGCCAGTCTCGCCTACGGCGAGGCCAGTTCCGACTTCGTCGGGCAAACAAAGACCATTGAGAAAAAGCATTGCGGAGAGGTTCGCTGCGCTCACGAGAGAAGAGAGAGAGAGAAGAAACCAGTAAGATTGGCGATGAAACTTACCCCGTCACATGCATATCTTTGATCTCACTTTGACTAACCAAGAAATGACCCTTCCTCTGGAATTTTCTCCTCATTGACGTCTGCTCTTCTCGGAGAACGGTGGACCGCCGACGGACAACGTTGTCTTCACAGCGATCAGCGGGTTTTCTCTAGGGTTGAGCGGATCTTTTTGTGTGAATAGACGGGGACCTCAGGCGCTCGTCCGTCCCCAATTCGGTTCCCTTATCAGTGCTCTTTCGGGCGAACAGCCGTTCGCCCCTACAAACAGCCGACAAATTCTTCTGAACTTGATTCAGCATCCTGTTCTTCAAAACCCGATTCTCATAACCCGCTTTTATCAACCCGATCTTGCTAACCCGAATTTCATAACCCGGGTCTAGTAACCCGATCCTCGTAACCCGCTCCTAGACTCTGCTCTTTCCCCGCGAAGCGGGCATTGCGTCCTGGCAGGTTCTTCGCCAGTCTTGCGTCCACTGATGCTCCTCAGTGCATTGCGACCGCCGATGCTTCTCGACGCATTGCGGCTTCTCCTATGGTCCCTTTTTTCGAGTAAAAGGCAGAGATTCCAACCAAGACCTCTTTCGGGCGAACGGCCGTTCGCCCCTACAAAAGATCGCATAATCGTCTGATATTGTAATCCCGTAGCTTTTCGAATAGTGGGCTGACGAGCTCCTGACGTCTGTCTACGTCTATTCACAATAGGAACCAGTCAGGCTTTGCCTGGCCAGTCTCGCCTTCGGCGAGGCCAGTTCCGACTTCGTCGGGCCTAAGAATCTCACACAGATTAGAGGACTGTCAGATAACGAAAACAAGAAGAGACTGTCATCCCGTGATGCTTTTGCACGGGATCTCATTCTAAGAACCGCTGAACGCTCAAGAACGAAAACCCGCTGACCTGACAGGCTTCCTGCGAAACAGCATCACTTCCTCGCGCAGCGAGCCTCACTTCCCAGGATGTTACTCCGGGCATCACTTCCTGGGATGTTCTTCCCAGCATCACTTCTGCTCTTTCCAGGCCCGGTTCTAACTGAGAGATCACTAGAGAAACCGTCATCGCAAGGAAGTGCTACACAATTGCCGAGAGGTCCGTCAAAAACTCGGCTATTTCCTCCGACATTGAGTCGAAGAACTGGGCTGGACTGCAATCCGCTGAGATTTCACCGTTCTTGAAGAAGATCACACGATTGGCAATGTGCTTTGCAAATTCAACTTCGTGCGTGACGATAATCATGGTTCTACCTTCCGAAGAAAGCCGCCTGATTACCCTCATGACCTCACCGACGAGCGACGGATCGAGAGCGGAAGTAGGTTCGTCCAGGAGCACGATATCGGGATTCATGACTAGTGCTCTGGCTATGCCCACTCTCTGCTGCTGGCCTCCTGAAAGCTGAGACGGGTGATTGTTCAACTTGTCGGCGAGGCCGACTTGACTTAGCTGAACTTCGGCCGCCTTTCTGGCATCGGCCCAAGTCATGTTTTTAACTTTGACGAGAGGAAGCGCAACATTGTCGATGATTTTGAGGTGACTTATCAAGTTGAATCTCTGAAATACGAATCCAACTCTTGACCTGAAGGCCCTTATTGAATGCTTCGTTCGCTGCACCTGACTACCTTTGAAAAACACCTCGCCCCTGTCGGGAGTGATCAAATTGTTGATACAGCGGAGGAGAGTTGTCTTTCCTGCCCCGGAAGCGCCGAGAACGGCAATCACGTCACCCTCCTTGACTTCAAAGGAGACATCCTTAAGAACCACCTGGCCGTCAAATGACTTGGTCAGGTTCGAGAGTTTGAGTATTACTTTTTCATCCTTCATGGAATAGCGAGCCTCCTTTCAAGTATCCTTCCCACTAGAGATACAAGGGAGGTCATTACGAGATAGCAGGCGGCCAGTACTATATAAGCTTCAAAGACCGCCAGAGTTTGAGTTCCGACCTGTCTCGCTTTCATTGTGAGATCGCCCAGTGCGATGACTGATACGAGAGAGCTGTCCTTTATCAGAGTGACCAGCTGACCTATAAGAGGCGGGATTGAGATCCTGAATGCCTGAGGAAATACGATCGAAAACATTATTTGGCTCCTATACAGGCCCATCGCTTCTCCGGCCTCCTTCTCCCCAGAAGGAACGGCGTCAATGCCGGCTCGAAAGATCTCACCAACGTAGGCTCCCTCAAACAACGAGAGGGAGATCACGCCGGCCCAGAATCTATCAACATTGACGGCCGATCCAAAGCCGTAGTAAACAAGAAGGATGACGACCAGTAATGGCATGTTCCTGAAAAACCAGACATACAGTGTACCGGCATCACGAAAAAGGTTGACCTTTGAATCTCTTGCGAGAGCTACGGCTATTCCGACAATCACTGCAAGAGCAAGAGCGATGACACTTAGCTGAAGAGTAGTCATTATGCCGTCTAGAAAAAGTTTGTAATACTTCGTCAGGGTGCTCCAGTTAAAGGGGTAAACGGCCGATACAGATGAGTAGGAGAACCAGAGTAGACCGGCGACAATAATCCCCAGAGTAATCTTCGACATCGCTCTTGACATAAAAACCGTCCTTAGAACTCAGGCTCGTATTCTACGAACCAGTAGTCTTGGAGTTCTTGGAGTGTACCCGTTGTCTTTATCCACTGAATGAAAGTGTTCATCCATTGGAGCGTCTCGAAATCGCCCTTTGGGATAGCCACGCCGAAGTCCTCTCTGGTGAGGAGGTCTTCAGTCACTTCAAGCTGGTCGTATTTCTTGGCCATGAATCTCGCGTAGATCGAGTCGAAGATCATTGCGTCGGCCCGCCCCGAAGCCACCTGGAAGGCCGCCTCGTCGATTGTCTCAAACATGAAGATCTGAGCTTCGGAGAGAAGTCTGTTCGCAGCCTCCGCACCTGTCGATCCAAGTTGTACGGCGATCTTGACATCTGGATCGTTCAAATCTTCTTCAGTAGGTGGGAGTTCATACTTGTTCGTGTTGTAGAGAATTATCTGACCCACAGTTAGATACGGATCAGTAAAGTTGACTCTCAGTGCCCTTTCCGGAGTAATAGTCATCGCAGACCAGATGATGTCGAACTTGTTCGAAACGAGAGCGGGAATTATTCCGTCCCAGTTTACAACAACAAATTCCAGCTTCACATCTAGTATCTCGGCCATCTTCTTCAGAATATCGACTTCCAGCCCTATGCGGTCGCCGTCGGGATTCGTTCCGTAAAGGGGCATATAGCCTGCGTCCTGTCCGACTCGCAGTACACCTCTCTGCTTGACGTCATCGATGAGACTTCCAAATGCCAGGGTCATACAGAGTAAAACCAAAACCAGCAGTAACTTCTTCATAGTACACCTCCATTAAAATAAAAAGACCGGGCTATAAGCCCGGTCTGTTGAATTCTGAGAGAGCACGACTAAAGAGTGCCGCCTCCCGGAACCGGGCGCCGCAGTCTGTGATGATGAAGCTTGTTTGTTCTGATCGATGAACTGAAACTAATTCTCACAGAGATCACCTTCGTCGTGTTTTGATAAACGATAGTATCAGCACTGGATATCAAATGTCAAGTAACGTTTCGCGCAAAGGTGTTAAGAGAAGGTTTGGGGTCCTATAGAATTCTCATAATCTCCTTCGTGATCTGCTGGGCCTTCTCCGGATTGATCACAATATCGACGGATCTCGCATCTATCTTGTAAATCGGCGAAAGATCGTAATCTCTTATCCAGCTGGAGTAAAGTCTATCGAGTTGTTCCCAGTAGGCAATAGGGACCGCAGTTTCCATTTGTCTTCCCCTGCGTCTTATTCTCGCCAGAATGGTGTCAACATCGGCATCTATATAGACCAGGAGATCAGGCTTCTTGAGATACTTGATCATCGAGTCGAACATTGTCACATACGCCTTGAATTCCCTGTCGGACATCTTTCCGGTCTCGAAAAGGTTTCGAGCGAAAATCTCTTTGTCTTCGTATATTGAACGATCAAATACCGTATTTTCATTCACCTCGGCACTCTTTAGGGAGCAGTATCTGTGGTATAGAAAGTAAGTCTGGAGATGATACGACCATCTCTTCTGATCGTAATAGAAATCCTCAAGGAAGGGATTGTCGGAGACCGATTCGTAGTGAATATTGAAACCAAGGCCTTCAGCAATGGCGCTTGCTATAGTAGACTTGCCTGCACCAACATTTCCGGCAAGCACGATTATTCTTCCCACTTTCATCCCCCCTACCAGATCTAATAATACAATTCTAGCATTTCAGCTTCTAAGCTAACTCTAAGGTTAATCAAGTCAAATAGTTTATCGCCTGGTTGAGGATGTGAAGACTGTGAAAAGTCGCCATAGAGTGCCACGAATTGCTACGCAGTTACTGTTTCTCCTTCTTGTTCTCTACATAAGTGTTGGTCACTATCTTTCTGAGAAGGGCATAGCGGAGCTGGCTGGCACGACAAGTCTCCATGCTGTCTGTCCCTTCGGCGGTGTCGTTACGCTATACAATCTTGTCTCTGATGGCACCTACGTCCAGAAGATACATCCTTCCAACCTTTTTGTACTGGGTGGCTTGCTCATTTCACTAGTCATTGCCGGAGCTTTCTTCTGTGGATGGATTTGTCCGCTAGGAAGTGTTCAGGAGTGGATTGGGAAAGCTGGTAGAAAACTCCTCAGATCACATTACAATAAGGTCCCAGCAGGTCTCAACAAAATCCTAAGTCTTGGAAAGTATGCCATGTTGATCTTCGTAATTGTTCAAACAGCTAGAATCGGCACGCTTTCATTCAGTAGTTTCGACCCCTATTATAATCTTTTCAATATTTGGACGGATGAAATTGCATTGTCCGGTTATATTGCAGTATTTCTTACACTTGGGGCTTCCCTGTTCATCGAAAGACCTTTCTGTCGATATGCCTGTCCACTGGGTGCGATCAACGGTCTATTCAACCGCTTCAGTATTTTTCGTATTAGAAGGCAATCTTCAACATGTATCGATTGTGGGCTATGCGATAAGGTGTGTCCGGCAGGGATTAATGTCTCGAAGGTTTCCAGTGTGAACAGCCCGGCCTGCAACAGATGCATGAAGTGTGTCGATATTTGTCCAGCTAACTCAAATTCAACACTTACGATAGAGGTCGGTCTTTCTAAGAAGTCATCAAAAGCCAGCAAGACAGTATCTGTGAAGACTTACATAATACTGGCTCTCTCAGCATTTTTGGTGCCGGTAGGCCTATCTGTCTTGACAGGTAAATTTGAGACGGAAAAGACGAGAGTATACATAGTCCCCGATGATATTAAGGGTTCAACATCTTTTGAGGAGATTGTCGAGAACTATCCGATCTCGAAGGAACAGCTTTTTAATGGCCTTGGAATACCTGAGATGGTTTCTGTTGAGCTCAAAGTGAAGGACCTTACAGGAATTCTTGGTTTTATCGGTGAAGAAGAAGTGATATCGAGGGAGCATCTTTCAGCACTGATCGGAAAATTAGGTGAACCAATTTCATCTTTGGCCGAGCATAGCAAAGTGGATTTTGAAAATATTATCGAATTTGTCCAGTCAAGTGGTTTGGACGAGTCGACGGTCGTTTCAGAAGTTATGGCTAGTGGCCCTCCAGGGCTGTTCACATATCTCTTCAGCGGAAGATGGCCTTTTGAAACATCTGGAGATGGAGCAGTCATTGAAGAGAAAGAGACTGGCAGTGAAAATCATGGGCAATCCGCTTCAGTTGATATCAAGGGTTCTACAAGCTTGTTGGAGATCGAAAGGATGGTCCCGGATTTTGAAGCATTCCTTGAATATTTTGGCCTGCCGATCGATGAACCCAAGAGCTCGTTGTTGAAGGATCTGAAGACAAAATACCAGATCGAGATTTCGGATATAAAGGATTATGTTTCCAACAATCAGTAGATCTAATATGAATAGCAATCGGTTCTACCTGCTCCTGTTGTATAATCGGAGAGGACTCCGGTTGAGTTCATACACTTAGAGGAGGGATAGACATGAAGAAGTTGCTGTTGATTCTTGTCGTTTTTGGTATTGCAGTTGCCGTATTTTCAGAGCCCCTTTTAGTTTGGCCAGATAAGACACATGGGAAGCCACTTGTGGCGGGATTATATTCCCCTGTTTATGGAGAAGCCAAACTGGACGTTTTTGGAAACATCACCGGCTGGACGGGTCCAAATCTCGGTCTGGGATGGACCTGGAAGACATATTTCAGCCCTCTCGAGCTTCAGAAGGTCAATTTCTATTACGAGTTTGGTACTAATGTTGTGATTTTCCCCTATATTGGGGTCGGATTTGATTATGCTCTCGTTCTTCAGAACAATCAGACACTGCTAGTTGGAGCAGGAGCTTCGGCATCTCCTTTCACTGTTCTAGGTTTCTTCTTTGAGGGGCCGGCAGCTATTCTATCATCTGTTTTGAGTTCCGTGATACTGAGCGTCGCTGTAGTTTTTTGATTAGAGGCTATGTATAATTGACCCCGAAAGGGGTCGTTTTTTTGAACGAAGAAGAGCAGATCAATAATAATCCATTAGAGACAGAAAGAGACAGCGAAGTAAAAGCTGTCATCAGAAAGTACTCAATTATCGCCGTGATTGTACTCTCTGTGTTTCTCATGGTTTTTTCTACGAGAGACAGAGTGGAGGTGTTCAATCCAGAGAGTGTCATTTCTACGATTGAAGAGACTTTGCTTCTCTTCATAAATCAGAGGCTTGTTAAGGTAAATGAGGATGTAGGGTTTCTGGAAATAGTCTCGTCCGATTACGAAGAAGTTGAATGGGGCGAGTACACGTACGAGATTCAGACTAGATTTGCCTTATCTGAAAGCGTCGAGAATCTGTACACTCTCTGGAAATACAGAGTTCGAGATGATACCCTGGATCTCTTAGGATACTCTTCTGATGGTGAAAACTGGTTAGAACCTTGATGGTTATCACGCACACTGTAGGCCAGAAATTGCATTCTGAGATTGCAAATACGTTGACTTGATGCGGGTATTAAGTGTAAAATCGTTAAGTAAGAACAAGCTCAATATCACTCAAAAGGGGGTAATCGAATGAAAAAAGTCCTGATTCTTGTGGCAGTCCTTCTTGTTGCATCGGTTTTCGTTGCAGCACCGAAGAACTTCATTCTCGGCCAGGGTCTCTACGGAGATGTAGTGTATGATCTAGCTGGAAACATAACGGGTTATGAAGGAATGGACTTCTATATCTTCCAGGCTAGCACCTACTACGAAAAGGCTCTGACACCAGGTGAACTAAATGCCTATACATTTGATGGCAAATTCCTGTTCTTTATTCCGGTTTTTGGTAGAGGATGGGAATTCGTGCTGAGACCAGTGGACAATATTATTTTGACCGCTGGGCTAAGCCTTCTCTATAACTTCCTCCCCGGGCCGTATCTTGGTCTGACAATATTACTCTGAGCAATCTGTTTATGGGAGAAGACGGTGTTTCTGCACCGTCTTCTTCTTTTGATAAGGCGCAAAAAAGAAGCAGTTTTTTTGAACCGGTAAGGTGGGGTAATAGTGACAGACAAATTGCTACTAAGGACTTCTTCTTCTCGGATTTCTGGCCTTCTTCAACTTGACAATTAATTCATCTAGAATTGTACAGTTTGCATTGTTATTCAGAAACTTCTTGTAGGTTACCCTCAGAGAAGAGAATTCTACTCGTAATGGTTGGTCAAGGAGGTTCGATTTTGAGAGAACTTAAAAAGGAAGCAAAGTATATTGTTGAGAGATCAATTGAAACGGTTCAGCCTGAAAGCTCCGTTAAGAATGCTCTAGAAAAGCTTAGGCTGAAAGGTCCTATATTCCTTTTGGCGGTCGGCAAGGCAGCCTGGAGAATGACCAAAGCTGCAATGGACAAGCTTGGTGAAGAAGTAAGCGCGGGAATCGTAATAACGAAATATGGCTACAGTCAGGGAGATATCGAACGCGTAGAGATTTTCGAAGCCGGGCATCCGATACTTGACAGAAAGACCGTTGAAGCTACAGATTATGCTCTCAAAAGAATTGAGGAATTGAAGCCGGAAAAGATTCTCTTTCTTATTTCGGGAGGCGGATCGGCTCTCTTCGAAAAACCATTGGAGGGGGTGATGCTTGAGGATCTTGTTGATGTCAACAATCGTCTATTCCGTTCAGGTGCAAGCATCGTCGAAATCAACACGGTGAGAAAACACCTTTCTTCAGTAAAAGGAGGGCGTTTTGCAAAGCTGGTCTCTCCCTCTCAGGTCTATACGCTTGTTCTTTCCGATGTTTTAGGAGACCGTCTTGATTCGATCGCTTCAGGACCGGCTTACCCCGATAGCAGTACAAGTGACCAGGCGCTTGCAGTCCTTGAGAAGTACGCTATTGATGTTGATTCCAGAATCATTGAGGCTCTGATGGTAGAGACTCCTGACCGCCTGTTTAACGTTCAAACTGAGATTATCGGAAGTGTTGCGAGAGTCTGTGAATCTGCAGCAACATTTGCCAGAGAGATTGGATATAACGCCACTATCCTCACAACTTCGTTAGATTGCGAAGCAAGAGATGCCGGTGTTTTTCTGGCATCTATCGCAAGAGAAGAAGCACACAACAGACCAGTGGAAAAGCCGGCCGCTCTGATCATTGGCGGTGAAACAGTTGTGCATGTTAGAGGCAGAGGTCTGGGAGGAAGATGTCAGGAGCTTGCTCTTGCATTCTCTTTAGGGATTGGGGAAATGGGTGGTGTTACGCTGGCCTGTGTCGGCACCGATGGTACCGATGGGCCTACCGATGCAGCTGGCGCCATTGTCGATGGAAGAACGGTTCGAAAAATGTTGGATGCTGGCATAGATCCACAGTTATTTCTGCTCGACAACGATTCCTACCACGCTCTGGAAAAGTCAGGCGACTTATTCATTACGGGGCCGACTGGTACAAATGTAAACGATCTGATAGTGCTGCTTTGCGAGTGAATATAGAAGTACGATCGACAGTCATTAAGGAAATTTGATTCCTTCAAAACCAGCTTTACGACGGAAGAAGGCCGCTATTTTATTGTCCATCCGACCATTCCTTTGACGTAATATCTTTGAAGCAATACGTAGATAAGAATTGGAACGATCATCACCATCAAAGATGCAGCGGAGAGTAGTCCCCAGTCGACATGGTAAACCCCTCGCATTAATGGAATCCTTTGAGTTGCCAGGAGTTTGTCCGGAGAATAGATGAGAATAAGAGCAAGGAAAAAGTCGCTCCATACCCATGTGAACTGCAAAGCAGAGGACGAAGCAATTGCCGGGAAAGCATTGGGAAGTACAATCCTGAAGAAGATACCCAAGTCTCCGGCTCCATCGATTCTGGCTGCCTCCTCCATATCGGTCGGAAGAGTCTTGAAGTAATTACGCATGAAGAAAGTTATCCATGGTATTCCCCACGCAGTGTGGAGAAGAATAAGACCGAAGTAAGTGTCTACCAACCCTAGAGTGCTCATTATTTTAAAGATAGGAATAGCAATCATCTGCTGAGGGAGCGCAAGAGTGAGCACAACGGTTAGAATAAACGTCTTCCTGAACGGGAATCCATATCTGGAAATTCCAAAGCCTGCCAATGTTGCTAGCATTAAGGGGATTACCGTAGAGGGAAGAGCAATTAACAGAGAGTTGATCATCCCCCTATAAAGTGGTGCTGTACGATGATTAAGTGCCCCGGTGAAGTTTGATAGAGTTGCAGTGAACGGCTTGAGACTCCACCAACCGTCCAATACTTCACTAAAGGGCCTAATTGCTGTCATAACTACGCCCATCAACGGAAGGATCCATATGAGGGCGATAATCCAGGCAATGACTGTTTTTAGAACAATCTCTCTCCTTGACTTTCTCATTCTGCCTCATCTCCCGCCGATTTCATCATGGGAATCGCAGCCAGTAGAGTTGAAGCGGTAATTAAAACCGCAACTACTGCAGATTTTCCAAAGTCCCACTCTCGAAAGCCATAAAGATACATTTGAAGCGCAAGAACGTTTGATGAACCACCTGGCCCTCCCATAGTTGCAATATAAACAATATCGAAGACCTTCAGTTCCCACAGCAGAGTCATTGTAAGTACGACAACGGTGATTGGTTTCAACAATGGAATCGTTATCTTAAGTAGCATTTTGAACTTTGATGCGCCGTCTATCTGGGCTGCTTCATAGTATGTGTTGGGAATAGTCTCAAGCCCGGCAGAATAGAGAATCATTGAGAAGCCTGTCCACAACCAGACAGAGCCGAAGATCAGTGCAAAGAGAGCCGTCTCTGGATATGCTGTCCAAGTCTTACCTTCCAGTCCAAGTGTCTGCAGAACTAGATTCACAACGCCAACGTTTTCCTCGAACATGAATCGAATCATTATTCCGCCCACTATCATTGGCATAACCATGCCAAGGAATATTATCGACTTTACTATTCCCCCTCCCTTTACGTCTCGCAGAAGGATAGCCAGAAATAAACCCACAAGGGTAGTTAATGGCAGATGGATCGCGATCCACATTAAGTTATGAATAAGTGAACCAAAAGGAAAACCTCTCTCTAGTCCCCGGGGATCTAGGATATCCCTGCTGGAAAACACTTCTCTGTAGTTTGAGAGTGAAAGGTTCCCTTCGCTGTCAACAAAGCTCAGGAAAATCGTGTTGAACGTAGGATATAAAACGAAAATCACTAGAAGCAACAACGCCGGCAGAATGAAGTAGCTGAAGTGCCTGAATTTTGCCTTTCTCAAAGCCAACTAGATCACCCCCGAAGAAAGAAGTGGGACCCAGATGGGCCCCACTTAGAGAAATCGATTACTTCGGCATTTTTTCATCAAGGTCCATCAGCGCGTCGTCAAGCCTTTCCGGTCTTACCCAGATTAGTTTAAGCTGGTCCCAGAATGCTGTCTGCCAGAGACCGCCGATGGAATCATCGAGATCATTTAATGTCTCAACACCCTCTGTCAACTTCGCAATCTCCTTGTCGACCGCAGGATAATTAGACATGTCGACTCCGACGGTTGCAATATGGCCACCCTGCGCAACCTGAATGCTCTGACCTTCCACACTCGAAAGGAATTTCACAAGTTCCAGAGCTTCTGCCTTGTTGGTTGCGTATTCGGGCACAAATGCATAGTCAATACTGAAAACCATCCCGCGATTTCCCGGAAGACTGAAGACAGCCAGATCATTCGGGTCGTCTACCATTCCCGTTATCCACTGTCCCATGAAGTAAAGACCGTAATCTCCGTTCCACCACTGCTCGAGTATAGTTGTCCACTCTGTGGGTTCACTGAAGTATCCCTTTTCGAGAAGATAGACTAGCTTTTCCATGGCGTTCCTGACCGCGTAACTCCTCCAGGTCGTGTTTCCTTCGATTAGGTCCTTCTGGAGTTCGGGGCCGCCAAAGGTAATTAGGAAGTGTTCGGTGACATCTGAAAGAGGCCACCCTACTCCATTGCCGCTTGCAATAGCGTCCTTCACTCCTGGTATAGTCTCGATTTTTTCAAGGAGAGCAACAAATTCATCCCATGTAGTAGGTGCCTTCAAACCATGGCTTTCAAAGAAGGATTTTCTGTACCAGAACCCCGGTTTGACTTTTGCGGTGTAAGAAATCCCGAAGACTCTCCCGTCTGAAGTCTTGACATTGTCGAGTGCACCCGGAATATACGCATCGGTATCAATCACATCAGATAAATCAACCACGTGTTGTGTGTTGCTTGTAATGAAGTTCGACCACATGAAGATCACGTCTGCTGGTGCCTTCTTTGCAGAAAACTGTGCCGGCAGAACATTTGCCAGGTCTTCTGCCCTGTATGTCTGGTAGGTGTAATCGATGCCTGTCTTTGCCTTGAATTCTTCGAGGACTGGAAGGAAAGCGTCCATCTCAACGCCAGACCAGGGACCAATAACCGAAACAGTGCTAGAGATCAATGCGGTGGAGAGAACAACTAGGACTGTTACCAAAAGCTTCTTCATCAAAAATACCCCCTTTTCAATGTAGATTTGCTTTTCAGTAAACATCTCCCTGAGACCGCTTAAGTGGTCTGAAAATCCGCGCATTCATCCGAAAATACACCCATTAGTTGGTTTGACTCTTGTAATCTGAAGTTAGTTCAACAGAAATCAATGACTTAGTAAGGAATTAGACTTAAAAGAAGAAACATCTCAGTTTTTCAATAAAACAATTCTGCTTTTTGACTCATACGTAGAAGCTGATTGCCATCTTATTCAAAATACAATTCCTTTGGAAAATGGAAATGATATATGGTGGCTGTGATGGGCTTTTATTATTATTATCTTATGAAAACTATCTCCATCTTAATGAGAACAAGTCTTGCTGGCGCTTCTTGTCGAGTGTCGCTCAGCGAAGAGAGACAGTGACAGTTGTCATTAGTTCTTGGTTTTATCTCAAGGACACCTTATGTAGGCTATCATTCATTTTTACTTGCTTAGTCTCTCTTCAATACTGCCGTCTGGAAGGACAAAATCCGTCGAGACCGATAGTAAATCATCTAGGCGAAATCTAGCACATTCTGTCCAATCCTTTTCACAGTACATCTCGATCCATTCCCTGTTGATCTTTCCATTTTCGTAAGCCCTTACAACTGGACACTCATGATAATTGATGCAATACCCATCCTCCACCAGATCACCACCATTCTGTAGTCGTCAATTATGTTATCACAACGCGAGAAAATTGCAATACCCACCATCTGAGTTTGGTAGTTTGTAATATTCTTTGTATCCGTTATACAATGTTTATTATGAGGATGAAAAAACGGGGGTGATCTAATGCACAGAAGGCTGTCGTCTTTATTACTAATCTTATGTTTGGTTTTGGTCATTGCACTTTCGGGATGTGTTTTTCGACGGTATTCAGTTGTAGTGAGCTGTACACCGTTGATTGAAAAGATCGAAGTAGGAAACAGAGAGAGGGAGCTGCCGTACAGCTTTTCTGCCAGAAAGGGACAGAACATAGTTGTAAAGGCACCGCTCGTTCCCGGATATGACTTTGAAGGTTGGTTGATAAACAATGAACTGAGACAAACGGCGGAGATCGCAGTTGAAATAGAAGAAAACACAACAATTAAAGCGATATACAGCCCAAGACTTGTTCACGAGATTACGTATGGAGGTTCAGGCTATGAAAATGGGACCGGCCTGGTTGTCGAAAACTCAAATGAGATTTTAATAGGAATCACTTCAAGTTCCACCGACAGCTCTCTTATTCTCGAAAACAAAGGCAAGAGTGACTTTTGGATTCCTTTTCTTCAATACGAATCAAATAATTATGTTGTGGAACCACAGTTGTGTTATGGAGGAAGCGATGAGGAGTCACTTATGGATACAGTCAGAATTGCTGGCGGTTACGTATCGGCCGGCTGGTCGGACTCAAGTGATATAGCATATTCCGGAAGCGGTTATCCATATCATGGGGGTACTGACGGATACGTTATTATGATGCACAACGATGGCTCACTCAGATGGCAGACTTATATAGGTGGAAGCGGAGACGATGAGATTCGTTCGGTGAATACCACTATAGGCGAGAAGCTTATAATCACAGGGATTACAGGTTCTTCAGACTCGAATTTCGCAAACAGCGGCTACCACGGGTCAAAGGATGGTTGGGTAGCGTTGATGAGCTCCAGCGGTACTCTCATCACAGACCTCATTAAGGTCTTTGGTGGCAGCGCGGAAGACGGTCTTCTCTACGCAATGCAGACAAAGGAAGGTGGATACATCGTCTGCGGATACTCGACTTCTTCCGATGGAGATCTAAATTCACTCAGCAGATCGACGGGCGAGGACTTGTGGGTTCTCAAACTCGATTCTCAGCTGGAAATTGAATGGCAAGATCTCTTCGGCGGGCAGAACGATGAACGTGCCAATGTGATAAAAGAGGTCAACGATGGATATATAGCAGTTGGTTTCACTGAATCTGCCGGAGGCGACATCAATGAGAACAAAGGTGGGAAAGATCTCTGGGTACTGAAGTTCTCTTCTGACGGTGATCTAGAGTGGAGCAAGACATATGGCGGAAGTGAGGACGATGAAGGGTTTGACGTCGTTCAAACTGCAGACGGCGGATTTGCAATATGTGGTTACACTGACTCTTCAGATGGCGATATCCTTCACGAAAATAGAGGTATGAGCGACGTTTGGGTTATAAAGCTCGGGTATGACGGTTACTTAGAATGGGAAGCTACTTTTGGCGGGTCCGAAAATGATTTTGCAAGAAGAATAAATGAAACCGAAAAAAGAGAATTGATAGTAATTGGCACAACTTCCTCATCAGATCGCGATATAAAACGCCCGATACAAGGTCCTTCCGATGCGTGGTTACTGAGGCTTGGAAGATGAGTTCCGTTTGCCGGTGTGCTGTTGAAAGCAGATAATGTTCTTGAAAGCGAGATAATTTCCCTTCTTGAAGAAGGGGAACTATGTCCCGTCTGCAGATCTATGGAGAAATCAGTTGATGGGTGGATAGTCGGAGCCTTTTCCAACCTTCTTCACAACGAAGGTGCTCGAATGGAATTGAGAAGAAATGGGCTTTGCACAGTTCACTTAAAGAGAATTGTGGAAGTAGCAAAAGAGAGATCCGAAGTAGGATCCCTTGCAGTCTCGATAATGTTCAAAGAGATTCTTGCTGCTCAAGTTTCGTGGCTTGATGAAAAAGATGTCGGATTCTTGTCTAGAAAAAAGCCGAAATCTGGGAGCTGCGTTCTGTGTTCCGTGGCCAGTAATAGTGAGAGAATCTATCTTTCTGCCTTCGTGAAGTTTCTTCAAAGAGATGAAGTACAGAGGTCATATGAGAACTCCAGATCCGTTTTTTGTGTGAATCATTCAAGATACATCATCAAGAATATGAGAAATTCATGCGGCCAGTGGCTAGCTGGAACCCAAAGAAATAAATATGAGGACCTCACAGCAGAGATGGAAAACTACATTTCTAAACATGATTACAGAAACACAACTCCCGTTGGGCAGGAAAGACATGCTTGGTTAAACGCATCTAAGTTGATTGGGGAGAGGGATGCAAAAAACAGTTAGTGAAAAGAACAAAAGTCAAACCTCACTGGTTCTCTACCGATTAAATGATGCAGTGAATTTATTCTGGCCTGTCTTGATCGTTTAGAATTGAGAGCTTCCGGTGTGCACCTTTATTTTCATGTTCTGTATCAGTGATTATTCCTCAGTAAACTGAAAAGGCCCCTCACGGGGCCAGTTGCAGGAAAGCGCTTCCGTTGGAAGCCTCCGGGGTGACTTTATGCAACTCGGTGCATAGTTTTTTTGCTTTTGCCTTTCAAAGGTTCTTGTCGAATCCTTCTAGTACAGTTCTTCACTCTGGAAGTCTCTCTTCCTGTTTAATCTTGTGGCGACAGGAATTACTGAGAGCCCCCAAGGCGAACTCTTAATCACAAGCCGAGCGACGCTTTAAAAAGTCATGAGTAGATCTCTTTGCTGAAGTTTCTATATTTACTACCATAGTAAAAATATTCTTTGTTTTCAGGGATAATTATATCTATCTTTTTAAATATGATCTATATATTCATACTATAACCAGAAAAATTGATTTTGTCAAGTCACAAATTCAATAGTAATATGTAATTATTTAAATATTTCTTGATGCATATTCTCAAGAATTGGATATATATCTTATCCGTGAAGGTCGGCGAATCGCAACTTTTCCCTAGTAACATTTGTTACTGCTGTAAATAAAGATTCGGGATAGGCTCTTTATGAAGACAATGAGGAGGTGAAATGATGAGTGAGCTTTTCAACAAAGAAGAGTTTCTTAAAGGATTGATCAGAAGGCTTCATGAAGCGCCCGATAAGCTTGAGAACATTAGAGAAGATTTCGTGAGAGTAGTGAGAGAGCTGACACCTGTAGAAATAGCACAGGTCGAGCAGAAACTTGTGGAGGAAGGTATGCCTCCCGAGAGCATCCAGCTCATGTGCAACATCCATCTTGATGTATTCAAGGAGGCTCTGGACGAAGACAGTCTTGATGTTGGCTCCTGGCATCCTCTTCACATATTGATTGAAGAACACCGCGATATTCTTAACAGGACGAAGGAATTGAGAGATTTGACCGGGAAGATTATTTCTGGAAATTACGATGGCGAAGACATAAGAAGGCTTCAATCTTCAATACAATATCTCGATAGTTTAGAGGCATATTTTTCCAAAGAGGAGAATGTGCTTTTTCCCTATCTTGAAAGGCACGGTCTGGTTCAACCTCCTGCGATCATGTGGAAGGAACATGACGAAGTTAGAAACCTACGAAAGAAGATGAAAATCGAATATGAGAACCTAAAGAATGGAGACCCAAATAAGGTAAACGAGCTCGCAATAACAATTAGCGAACTCTTCACAAATCACATCTACAAGGAACACAAGATTCTCTTTCCTTCGGCGCTTAAGCTGCTTTCAAATAATGAGTGGGAATCTATTCGAGTGGAGTTCGATGAAATAGGGTACTTTTCATTTGAGCCGATGCCCTTCGTTTCCTCTGAAGAAGTATCAAAAAACAATGGTGTTGAAGGGTTAGTAAATCTTGGAAGTGGTTTTCTGAAGGTAGATCAGTTACTCTTGATGTTGAACACCCTTCCTTTTGATATTACTTTCGTTGATGAAAACGACACTGTCCGGTATTTCAGTGAAAGGAAGGAGAGAATCTTCGCTAGAACTAGAGCAATAATCGGTAGAAAGGTTCAGAACTGTCATCCGCAGAAAAGCGCTCACGTTGTGACCAGGATCCTTGAAGATTTCAAGAATGGGGTGCGTGATATTGCAGAATTCTGGCTTAATCTTGGACCAAAGATTGTTCACATAAGATATTTCGCTCTGAGGGACAGATCAGGAAAATATGCGGGAACACTGGAAGTGACTCAGGAGATCTCTTCTATAAAGGCGCTTGAAGGAGAGAAGAGAATTTATGATCCTCTTGATTAGCTAAAAATCGACTAAATCGAAAACCCCATGCAGATATTGTAGAATAGAATGTACTTACCATTATCTTCATCTTGCTTTCGGAGGTATTGTTATGATTCGGAGAGAAATGGGAAAGACTGGAGAAAAGGTATCTGCCTTGGGTTTTGGTTGTATGAGACTTCCAACGCGTGACGATCAATCAATAGACGTGGATGAAGCCACAAGAATGTTGAGATTTGCTATAGATAACGGTGTTGACTATGTCGATACTGCGTGGGGATATCACAACGGACAAAGTGAACCCTTTGTAGGCAGTGCTCTTCAAGATGGTTACAGAGATAAGGTAAATCTTGCTACAAAGTTGCCCAGCTGGCTTATCAAGTGTAGAGAAGATATGGACTACTATTTGAATGAGCAACTCAGGAGATTGAGAACAGATGTAATTGATTTCTATCTAATCCACGCGTTGAACAGAAGATACTGGAAGAATCTCAAGGAACACGACATATTCGAGTTCATGGATTCTGCTCTTGCCAGTGGAAGGATCAGACACATAGGGTTTTCCTTTCATGATACTCTTGATGTCTTTAAGGAAATCATCGATTCTTACGGCTGGGAGTTCTGCCAGATTCAGTACAATTTCGTAGATACGGAGCACCAGGCCGGTCTAGAAGGTTTGAAATATGCTGCCGATAAGGGAATCGGAGTAGCTGTTATGGAACCTCTTCGGGGTGGAAAGCTTGCCACGAATGTAAGAGATGACATTCTTTCGATTTGGACGTCCTCGGGAATCGATCGGACGCCGGCCGCCTGGGCGTTGAGATGGGTCTGGAACGACCCGGATGTAGGTGTTGTTCTGAGCGGGATGTCGACTATGGACCAGGTAAGGGAAAACATTGAGACAGCAAGAGAAGCAAGTCCTAATTCAATGAGCTCTTCTGAACTGGCTATTGTTGATAGAGTCAGGGAGGAGTACAAAAAGAGGATAAAAGTGAGCTGTACGGGTTGCAGCTACTGCATGCCTTGTCCCAGTGGAGTAGCGATCCCAACTTGTTTTGATTTCTTCAATGACGCGTACATGTTTGACAGCATAGAGGATCATAAAAAAGCTTACTTGAGATCTGTCAAGAAAGAGAACAGAGCTTCACTTTGTGTCGAGTGTGGACGGTGTGAAGAGCTTTGCCCTCAGAACATTCCTATAATTGAACAACTTAAGGAAGTCTCTTCACTATTTGAATAACTGCAAAAGGATCAGTGCTGTGTTTGTGTCTGTACTCTGCCTTTTTCAGCTCGAGTGCTATATAATAATCCCGTGAACGAAATGAAAAAACCTGTCGGGGAGGTTGTACTAAATGACTGGAATTGTGCTGGCCGCTGGCCAGGGAAAGAGAATGAAATCAAGATTCCCGAAAGTGGTTCACAAGATTCTTGATCGGCCAATGGTAAACTGGGTCATTTCAGCGCTCAGACAGGCCGGTTCAGACAGAATCGTTGTGGTCACCGGTTTCGAGGCTGCTATGGTTGAAGCCGTTCTTGACAAGGATATCATTTCTGTTAGGCAGACCCCTCAACTCGGCACGGGGCACGCCGTAATGACGGCGCTCGATTATCTCGACGATGAAGACATCGTTGTCATTGCTGGAGATGAGCCGCTTGTCTTACCATCGACATTGAAAAAGCTTGTTTCAAGGAGGATTGAAGGGGATTTTGATGTTGTCTTCCTTACTATGAAGCCTGCCGATCCGACGGGATATGGAAGAGTCGTTAAAGACGGCAAAAAGATAAAAATAGTGGAACACAGGGATGCCGATTCGGAAACAAGAATGATTGATGAAGTAAATTCCGCTATATATGCTTTTAAGGGGAGTTTTCTGAGTTCAGCAATCAAGAGTTTGTCCAACAATAACGATCAGAATGAGTACTATCTCACGGATACGATTTCGCTTGCCGATAAAGCGGATACTATAGTTGTTGAAAATGCTCAGGAAGTTCTTGGTGTTAATGACAGAATTCAGCTGGCCGAGATAAATAAGATTGCTCAGAAAAGAATCAATGTAGAACATATGAGAAACGGGGTCACGATAGTCGATCCTGACACCTGTTACATCGGTCCAGAAGTTGAGATCGGTGCTGACACTGTTATTGAACCCATGGTTTTTCTTTCAGGAAAGACGCGAATCGGAAACTGCTGTTCTATTGGGCCGTTAACAAGAATTGATAGCTCAGTTATCGGAGACGATGTTGAGATATTGCGTTCTGAAGTATCGAATGCAGAGGTTCATTCTGGCGCAAGAGTCGGGCCTTTTTCCAGGTTAAGACCCGGGGCTGTAGTAATGAATGAAGCACATGTCGGCAACTTTGTGGAGCTGAAGAAGACGATTCTTGGCAGGGGATCAAAAGCACAGCATCTGACATATCTTGGTGATACTGATGTGGGTGAGGGTGTAAATATCGGTGCCGGAACGATAACGTGTAATTATGATGGGAAGAGGAAACACAGGACAGAGATCGGAGATGGGGCATTCATTGGCAGCAATACTTCGCTTGTCGCCCCGGTAAGAATTGGAAAAAACTCTGTGACTGCTGCCGGTTCAGCGATAACCGAGGATGTTCCGCCCGACTCACTCGCATTCGGTAGAGCGAGGCAAGTCGTCAAAGAGGGGAAGTATTCAAAAAATAGAGGGCAGGAGGAGAACAGCTGATGCCGTATCAGACTAACGAGATGAAAGTATTCGCTGGCTCTGCGAGTCTACCGCTTGCAGAGAAAATCTCAAATTACTTGGGAATCAGACTCGGAGACTGCAGGACAAAGAGATTTGCGGACGGAGAGATCAATCTGAAAATTGATGAGACTGTAAGGGGCCATGATGTATACATAATTCAATCCACATGCAGTCCTGCGAACGAGAATCTGATGGAGCTCCTAATAATGATAGATGCCTTCAGGAGAGCTTCCGCTCATTCTATTTCGGCCGTAATCCCCTACTATGGATATGCGAGACAAGATAGAAAGGCTAGAGGTCGGGATCCTATAACTGCTAAACTTGTGGCAAATCTTCTCACGACTTCAGGAGCAAGCCGTTTAATAACTATCGATTTGCATGCAGAACAGATACAGGGGTTCTTCGATATACCCGTAGACAACCTCTGGTCTTTCCCTGCATTCCTGAAGTTCTTCAGTCAGAGTGACTTTGATCGAAATGAGATGGCGGTGATTTCACCGGACATTGGTGGAGTAAAACGCGCAAGCAAATTTGCTGCAAAGCTAGGTGTACCGCTGGCAATTTTGGACAAGAGGAGACCCAAAGACAACGTTGCGGAAATGGTTCACATAATCGGCGATGTTGAGGGAAAGACAGCAATAATCTTTGATGATATAATTGACACCGGTCGTTCACTAGTCGAAGCGGCGAAGATGCTAAAATCCAACGGCGCCGATAAGATATTTGCGTGTGCGACTCATGGAGTTTTTTCCGGTGATGCTAAGAAGATCATTGCCGAGTCAACGATTGAGAAGGTCTTCATAACAGACACGATTTACCATGATGACCTTCCCGACAACATAATGATGTTATCCATCGCGCCGCTTCTGGCGGAGGCATTGACTCGTGTAAGAAAAAATCTTTCGGTGAGTATTTTGTTCAGATAGAGGAGGGAAACAAATGCACGAAATAAATCTCGTTGCTGAACTTCGCAACGGTGAAATGAAAGCAAGGAGCCTGCTGAACCAAGGGAAGATTCCCGCGGTAGTTTATGGTCCTGAACTGGAGACAGTTCCTGTTAGTCTGGATAAGGTAGAGATCTTGAGAATCATGAACAGGATTGCCGAGACTACCTCGGTGGTTATTTCTATCGATGGAAAGGAATATCATACCTTTCTCAAGGGTGTTCAGAGAGATAAAGTAACTGACTCGGTCATTCATCTAGACTTCTACGTTCCTTCCAGCGGTCACAAGATGGAACTCCGAATTCCGATAAGATTGAAGGGTACCCCGATAGGCGTTGAAAAAGGTGGAATAGTTGATCATATCATCAATGAACTACCCGTTTCGGTTCTCCCAAAGGATATTGTGGAAGAGATCATTGTTGATGTAAGTTCCTTTGATGTTGGCCATGTTCTGCGAGTTGGAGATCTTGAGATTCCCGAGGGAATAAAACCTTTGCTTGACGATGAAGACGCGATCATGCTCATAGCCCTTCCGAGAGCGGCAAAGGAAGTCGAAGAGGAAGAAGTCGAAGAGATTGAAGAGGGTGTTGAGCCCGAGGTAATAAACAAGGGTAAGAAGGAAGAGGAAGAAGAGGAGTAAGAGTGTTTCTCTTCGTTGGACTGGGAAATCCTGGCCCACGTTATGCGCTAACAAGACATAACGTGGGCTTTCTCTTCATAGATCAGATGGCTAAGCTTGGCCTAAGGAAGACAGTGCAAAAGAGACTGTATGAAGCACATCTTCTTGAGGGAGAAGAGAAAGTCTATATTGCAAAGCCACTTACTTTCATGAATTTGAGCGGAGTGGCTGTAAGACTTCTCATGAAAGACCTCAATTTCGAAAAGAAAGATACGCTGGTTCTAGTGTATGATGATGTATGGATACCTCTTGGTAGGATGAGGATAAGAGAAAGCGGTTCAGATGGCGGGCACAATGGTCTGAAATCAGTGATTTCGGAGATAGGAACTCAGAGCTTCCCCCGAATCAGAATTGGTGTGGGACCCCTTCCAGAGAACGGAGATATGGTAGATTATGTTCTCGGTAAATTTAGCGATGATGAATACCAGAAAGTCAGCAAGGTAATCGGCTTAGCTGTCTCCGCTGCAAAGGAGCTTATCTCCGGTGATATTCGAAAGGTCATGACAGCTTACAATGGAACTGAAGTAGATTGATTTTCATCTGAAGCCTTCCAAAACTCCTTAAGTCGTTTTTTTAGTCTAGGTTTAAGCGATACCCTTCCAAAGTCTTTAGCTTCAAAGGAATTATGACACTGAATTCATTTCTCGATCTGGGAGAAGTACGTTGAAGTTTGTCCTTCAAGATTTGCTAGATGAAAGAGCTTTGCAGATGAATAACCGCTTTATAACAGCAGCCCGCAAGCTTACAGTTGAATTCATACGGTTTTGAAGGGAGTAAATTGGAAGCGACTCAGTAGAGTGACAACTAAATGTTGGCTGATTTTCCAGGCGTTGCCTGTGTGAAAGAGATTCCTGATTCAGAAACATGAGTCAAATGAGACGCCCGAAATTCCCCGAATCGTCAAGATGAATCTGCACCACTTCCTTTGTGCGATATGAGATTATCAAGAACGCACCGCTACATTTGCAGGAGATGCGACAATTATTAAATGATTACCTGTTCAGCTGCGACTTGTGGGTTGTCACCATTGAACTGTGGCAATCGGGATGCTTGTACCTGAGTTAAGAGCAGAACGAAGAAAGAGAGATGCGCACAGCTAAAGGCAGAAAGATTAGATATTCTGTTTGCTCTTCTTGAGGCTGTACATTTCATCTCGCAGGATTGCAGCGTCTTCAAACCTCAACTCTCCGGCAGCTCTTATCATCTCTTCGTTGAGTAAGGCGATGTAGTCTTCATAGTCTAGAGACTCCTTCAACGCCATCACTCCTTCAAGATAAGTGGCTCTTGCCTTATCTTCCCTCTCTTTGTCAAGATTCTCGCCAGCAAACTCCTCGAAGATGTTTCTATACAGAGGTTTAACGATGCTCTCGGGTGTTATATTGTGTTCTTTGTTATATATCAGTTGTTTCAGCCTTCTCCTGTTTGTCTCATCAATTGCTCTTTTCATTGAACCGGTCATGGTGTCGGCATAAAGGATAACCTGACCGTTGACATTCCTCGCGGCTCTACCGATTGTCTGGATCAGTGTTGTCTCAGAACGAAGGAAACCCTCCTTGTCGGCATCCATTATTGCTACAAGTGAAACTTCTGGTAGGTCAAGACCTTCTCTGAGGAGGTTTACGCCAACGACAACTTCCACGGTTCCATCCCTGAGTTTTCTCAGTACTTCCACTCTCTCGATTGCGTCGAGTTCAGAGTGTAGATACTCCGATCTGATCCCCACTTCATTCAAGTAGTCGGAAAGCATTTCTGCAGCCTTCTTTGTAAGAACAGTTACCAATGCTCTTTCATTTCTCTTCTTTACTTCTCGCATCCTTTCAATGAAGTCATCTACCTGGCTTTCGGTTGGATGAACAATAACCTCGGGATCTACAAGACCGGTAGGCCTTATAACCTGATCTATAATTCTAGTCGAATGCTCAGCTTCGAAATTTCCCGGGGTTGCAGAGACGAAGACAATCTGGCCGACCGTGCTTAGAAATTCTTCGAATTTCAGCGGGCGATTGTCAAATGCCGCAGGCAGTCTGAATCCGTAATCCACAAGGTTTTTCTTCCTGGAATAATCTCCTCTGTACATCGCTCCCAGTTGTGGAACCCCAATGTGAGACTCATCGATAAACGTAATAAACTTCTCTCTGTCAAAGTAATCAAGCAATGTATATGGTTTCTCTCCAGGCATTCTTCCATCGAAGAATCTAGAGTAATTCTCTATTCCTGAGCAGTAACCGACACTGGAAAGCATTTCCATGTCGTAAGTAGTTCGCTGTCTAAGTCTTTGCGCCTCCAGGTACTTTCCTTCCCGTTCTAGCTGCTTCACCCTTTCTTCAAGCTCATTCTCAATGTTCCGCATAGCACCAAGAATCTTATCCTGAGTTGTGACGAATTCTTTAGCAGGGTAAACCGTTACCATGTCTAGCTCTTCAATCGTCTTTCTGTTGATAGGATCGAAGGACACAATCCGTTCTATTTCGTCATCAAAGAAGTACAGCCTAATCCCAAAGTCTTCGTATGGGGGGAAGATTTCAAAAATCTCTCCCTTCACATGAAAAACTCCACCTGCCGATACATCTTCGGAACGATTATACTGAATGTTAGCCAGCTTGAGCGCAAGCTCCTTGCGATTGATACTCTTCCCGCGTTCGAGAAAAATATTCATTGTTGCAAAATCCTTGGGATCGCCGCTGGCATATATCGCGGAGACGCTCGCAAGTACAACCGTATCGTTTCTGGTCAAAACGGACTTCAAAGCCGAAATTCTCATTCTCTCCAGTGTTTCATTGATCTCTGCCTCTTTTTCTATGAATAGGTCCTTTGAAGGTATATAAGACTCAGGCATATAATAATCGTAATAACTTATGAAAAGCTCGACTTTGTTCTTGGGAAAGAAGGTCTTGAATTCTCTGTACAACTGAGCCACGAGGGTCTTATTGGGTGAAATGACTATTGCAGGTCTCTGGAGAGTGCTTATAACGTTCGCCATTGTAAAAGTCTTCCCAGAACCAGTAACACCTAGAAGAGTCTGAAACCTATCCCCACTCTTGAGTCCGTCAATAAGCTTTTCGATTGCTTGCGGCTGATCGCCTTGCGGACTGTACGAGGAATCCATTTCGAAGAGCAAAAGATCAACTCCTTTCAATCTTACCGGCAAACAATTTTACACCATCAAAACCCATTGCTTCAATGACGTGATGACTTCTTGCCTGTCAACAAAAGGTCCCCCGTTCAAAAAACTGCTGGCGAATCATCCGGTAGAAATGGTTTTGGATTGTGTGGACAACAAGAAAAATATAAGCAAATCTCCGGAGGGATATCTTCGATCATTCTTTTCTCTTTTGCTGTTGCAGTCTTTCAGTTTGATTGGCAAGGGGCAAATTTGTGTTTTCAAGAAGAATGTAAATGCTCGACTACTTACGGATCTCCTTCAGTGCTTTCTTTATAAGATCGTGAGTATCGATTTCCCTTTCAGCCTTCAGAATCTCTATAACTACTTTCCTCGACTGGTTTTCGTCGAAACCAAGGGATGTAAGTGCCGCAACAGCTTCTTCACCGTGCGACCTCTCAACACCCGGAATGGTTTCTTCGTCTGTAATTCCAGAAGTGTCTACCAACGAGGCGAGCTCAACGATCATTCTTTCCGCAGTTTTCTTTCCAATGCCGGGAAGGGAAGACAGCTCTGCCGCATTCTTGGTGGAAATAATATGCTTAATCCTTGAAGGAGAGGCCGAAGAGAGAATCTTCATGGCGGACTTAGGTCCTATCTTGCTTGCCCTCAACAGTATATTGAACAACTCTTTCTCTTCTTGATCGTAGAAGCCGTAAAGTTCAGGCGGCCTATCCTGTGAGTAGGCCATGAACGTAAGAAGATAAACGTCCTTTTCGACCGGAAGCTTGCTGATTGTGTTCGGAGTGCAGTTAACTTTAAAAAACAGACCTCCGACCTGTATGACAATTTCGGTCTCTCTTATTTCTCTTACGCGACCCTCAATACCTTCCAGCATGCTCACTCACTCCAGTTAAGAGATTTCTTATCTCGCTTACTAGATATAGAGACCCGCAAACAAGAAGCGAATCGGAGATTTCAAGCGCCTTGTTCATGGCAATCTCATGTTCTTCCACGAATTGAACAGATGAACAATACTTGCGCCAGACATCGGCGACCTTCTCGGGATGTATACTTCGGTGGTTTGGAACCCTGCACACAACAACACTGTCGGCAATTTCTGAAAGCACTTTGATATTGGTTTCGTAGTCTTTGTCGTCTAGACTTCCGAAGAGAAGCGTAAGCCTTTCACCTGGAAAGTACTTCTCGACAGTCCTCCTGAGAACTCTGGCTGCATCGGGGTTATGCGCGCCGTCAAGTATAACTGACTTGGAATCTTGAGAAAAGACTTCAAATCTTCCCGGCCATGAGACAGATTTCAGCGCCATCCGCAGTTTCTCTTCACCCAAACCGCTTCGAATCTCTCCCATTGCAATCTCTGACGTCTTGATTGCCAAAGCTGCGTTTACAGTCTGATGTTCACCATTTAGATTGATTTGTAGGTTTTCAAAGTTATTACTTCCAGTGTAGTCAAATATATTGCGATTTAGCGCATACTCTCTTCCAGTCGCGTCGAAATCCCTTTTGTAGAAGAAGTATGGTGAATTCATGCTTCTTGCCTTTTCAGAAACAACTCTTCTTATTGCGGGTCTTGTTATACCTGAAACGACTGGACATTCGAGCTTGATAATGCCTGATTTCTCGATAGCAATTTTTTCTTCAGTATCCCCAAGAATTCCCGTATGATCCAAACCTACGCTTGTAACAACAGATACGAGAGAAGAATCAATTACGTTGCTAGCATCAAATCTTCCACCAAGGCCGACTTCGAGAACGACTACATCGCAACTCTCTTCCTTGAAGTACTGAAATGCAATTGCCGTTACCACTTCGAAAAAACTCGGCGCGTATTCTTCACCTTTTCTGTCCATCTTTTCTAGAGCCGGTTCTATGTTCTTCAGGATTCTACAGACATCACCTTCCGATATGTACTCGCCATCGACTTGAATCCTCTCCCTGAAAGTTGTAATGTGCGGAGAAATGTTCAGCCCCGTCTTCAGTCCATGAGAAGACATTATTGATCTCGTGATTGCCGCAACACTTCCCTTGCCATTTGTACCTGTAATATGAATGATCGGATACGACTTCTGGGGATTGCCAAGCCGTTCAAGCAGTTCTCTGATCCTGAACAGGCCAAACTTGATCTTTCCATAGGGTCTTGAGTTGTAAAGATACTGAATTGCTTCCGAGTATGTTTTCATTTGAGATCTTCTATGATTTTCTCAATTCTGCGAATGTTATCCTTGCTTGTCGCGAGCCTTTCTCTATTTTCAGTAATCACCTCTTCGGGTGCATTGCGAATGAAGTCACCGTTTTCGAGCTTCGACAAAGTTCGGGCAAGATCGACCCTTTCCTTCTCTAGCTTTCCCGTTAACCTCTCGATCTCAGCATCGGTATCGATCTCTCCCAGGACTACATACAACGTGTTCTCTGCATCTCCCCAGGCCGAGACGCTTCCGGAGGTCTTTTCTGCCCTTCTATCTATTTCGTTTGAATTGGAAAGATGTGAAACAAGTTCAACGACTTCCTGGTTCAGGACTTCACCGATGTAGTAGACATCGGTTTTCGAAGAGGGGGGTATGTTCATCTCTGCCTTGATGTTTCTTACTCCCCTAACCATGTCCATGATTCTCGAGTACTCCACTTCGGAAGGATTGTCAAAGCTCGATTCATCAAACTCTGGCCACCGAGCAGTTATCAACAATCCATCGGAACCGGGAAGGTTCTGCCAGAGCTCTTCGGTAATGTAAGGCATGAAGGGGTGGAGCATTCTTAGAGAAGCGTCAAGAGTTCTGACCAGAACATTCTGAGCAACGATTCTACTCCTGCCTTCTCTGTTCAATCTTGGCTTAGTACTCTCTATATACCAGTCACAGAATTCATTCCAGAAAAACGAGTAGATCATTTTTGAAGCACTGGGAAAATCATAGCCATCAATCGATTCTTCAACCGCTTTTACAGACTTCGCCAGTCTTGACAGAATCCAGCGGTCCTCAATGGCGAGCTCTTCCTCATCGAGATTAACCTTTTCAAAACCTTCCATATTAAGCAATGCAAACCTTGCAGCGTTCCAAATCTTGTTTGCGAATTTCTTGTAAATGTCGAAAAACCTAACGTCCAGTTTAATATCGTGATTTTGAGCGGCCAGAATCGCAAGTGTGAATCGCATTGCGTCTGTCCCGTTCTCTCTGATAACGTCAAGTGGATCTATACCGTTACCCAGCGACTTCGACATTTTTCTGCCATTCTTGTCTCTTATTAAGCGTGTTATGTAGACATGATTGAAGGGTTTTTCTCCCATGAAGTGATATCCGGCCATTATCATCCGGGCAACCCAGAAAAATATTATGTCAAACGCGGTTACAAGAACACTTGTGGGATAAAAGCTCTCCAAATCTTCAGTTTTTTCCGGCCAACCCAGGGTAGTGAATGGCCAGAGCTGAGAAGAGAACCAGGTATCGAGAACGTCTTCGTCCTGTCTGATATTCTTTGAACCACATTTTGGGCAGACCGACGGATCTTGCTCTTCAACGATTACTTCATTACAATCATCACAATACCAGACGGGAACTCTGTGGCCCCACCACAATTGACGAGAAATGCACCAGTCACGAATCTCGTTCATCCAGTTCAAGTACACTTTTTTCCAGGTTTCCGGAAAGAAGGTTACACTACCCTCTTCCACGGCTTCTATGGCTTTCTCTGCAAGCGGTCCAACTTTTACGTACCACTGGTCGGAAAGACAGGGTTCTACTACGGTCTCGCATCTATAACATCTGCCGACGGCGTGGACCATGGGTTCCACCTTGATCAAGAATCCCTGCTCTTCAAGGTCTTTAACTATCTGTTTTCTTGCTTCATATCTGTCAAGACCCTTGTACTTACCGCCATTTTCATTGATTCTTGCATCTTTGTCGAGGACTTCGATTACTTCAAGTCCATGCCTCAATCCAATCTGAAAATCATTTGGATCGTGTGCTGGGGTAACTTTTAGTGCACCGGTCCCAAACGACGGATCGACATATCTATCCTGAATAATGGGAATCTCCCTGTTCATTAGAGGTAGTATTACTGTTTTTCCGACTAAGCCTTCGTACCTATCATCTGAAGGGTAAACGGCCACAGCGGTATCTGCGAGCATAGTCTCAGGTCTTGTAGTTGCTATAATTACGTACTCATCGCTGTCTTTTATTGGGTATTTTATGTGGTAGAAGGCGCCTTTTTCGTCTTCATGTTCAACTTCCTCATCGGAGAGGACCGTTGAACACCTCGGACACCAATTTACAATATACTTCCCCCGATAAATCAGCCCTTCCTTGTATAGCATCACAAAAGCCTTCCTTACGGCTTCACTCAGGCCTTCGTCCATAGTGAACCTCTCTCTAGACCAGTCAACTGAGCAGCCCATGGCTTCTATCTGTTCGCGGATTCTCTGTCTGTATTCCTTTGCCCAATTCCAGGTAGTCTCAAGAAATCTCTCGCGTCCGAGTTCTTTGCGGTTTGTTCCTTTTTTCGCCAGATCCTTTTCGACGGCATTTTGAGTTGCAATGCCTGCATGATCTTCGCCGGGAACCCACAGCGCCCTGTATCCTTTCATTCTCTTGAATCGAATTATTATGTCTTGAATAACCAGATTGAGTGCATGCCCCATATGAAGAGGGGCAGTGATGTTTGGCGGAGGAATCATTATTGTGAACGGCTCACCCGATCCCTTCGGTTCGAAAAAACCGCCTTCTTTCCAGCAGGAATACCACTTTTCTTCAAGATCAGAAGGATTGTACCTGGTGCTCAATTCCTTCATCTAAACTACCTCCTTACGGGTCTCAGGCATTTAAATCGAATTATATCACGAAGTAAAACCGCTTAATGGGAGATGGCGTTAAGATGTGGATTAGGAGTTAATGGAGTAGAATGATACTGGTGAGTTAGATGGTTGAAGAGGATCTGTCGACCTATAAGAAAATATACAAAATGGTCAGGATGATTCCTGTTGGAAGAGTGGCGACTTATGGCCAAATTGCTTCCCTCGTGGGCAAGTGCTCTGCTAGAATGGTCGGCTACGCCATGGCGGGTATTTCAGACGAGACAATCCCGTGGCAGAGAGTTATCAACTCAAGAGGGAGAATAAGCATTAGGGATCCTAACGGGTACACACTGCAGAAGGCTATCCTTGAGAGAGAGGGTGTTCATTTCGACGAAAGCGATACGATCGACCTTTCTGTATTTGGTTGGGAAGGCCCCGAAGCCGAATCTGCGAAAGACTGGTGATTCTTTGCGAGTCTCATCTACGCCAACTGTCTGCACCTAATAGCACAATGTAAGAAGTCTATGGTGGCCCCTGGTGCTTGCACTGCGTTATCTAGGAATCCTTCCCAGTAACGTGAACTGTCAGGGTGTGATACTTCTCTACCTCCTTTCCTTCAAACTCACCGAAAAACCTGAAGATGATCGGATAATCTCCAGTCTCGAGCGGTGTCCACGTAAAGATGCAGTGGTCGTTTTTTACTTCGAGCGATCCCTGTGGAGATAGGAGCTCAACATTACTTTCTGACTTCCAGATCCACGCATGGTCACCGAAAGACCACTTGTCAAAGCCTACATATGTCCACTCTGCAAGTAAAGAGTTGATCCTGAATTCTACCTTGTCACCAACCATGGAGGTGATTTCTGGTACGGGAATGGTTCTCGAGAATTGCTCAAAGGAGTTTAGATAAAACATATCTTCCCAGAAGGGAACGATGTTTCTTCCGGCGCTTTCATATGCCTTTTCAACTACACCGACGCACGAATAAAGATCTCTGTCGGTGAAGGGAAGATCCCAAAATCCCGACCAGGCAAAACCAACCGACCACAGAGCTCCTTTCTCTGCAGTCTCGTACATGAACCTCGAAATCTTCCTTCGGTCTTGCGGTGAAATTTCTCCCGGGAACCTTCTGGCTCCAGAAAAACTTGTTGCCCAGTATCTTAGCCAACGAGACTCATAAGTATCGTAGTTGAAAAGGTTGACATAAGAGTGATTTTCAATATCATTTGGAAAGATAAAAACCCCCTCCTCCACCAAATTGTACCCATGACTAAGAAAGGGATAAGATTCTCCGAACGTCACCTCATTGTTGAAGCCAAGTTTCTCGTCGGTCATAGCCGTTTCATAATCAACTCCAAGATATACGGCAGAGTGAGATGGGATCCAGTTAGGCCCTATATGGTATAGGAGATCTCCTTCAAGTAGGAACTTGCCGGGAAGATGTTGGGCCGTGTAGAGTGCATCTGCCCTAGATATAAGAAGGCAATAAGGTAGTTTGGTGAACCTTACTACAGTCGAAAGAGAATCCTTAATGAATTGCGCTTCGTATCTCTCTTCGGTCGGTACATAAGAGGTTTGATTCAGGATTGGCTGTACTATCAAGACCTGATCTGCTTCAATTCCGAGAGCTTCGTGAGAGAGATGAAAGATCGGTCCTGGAGCGCTTGCGGTTCCTTCACGAAAGAGAACTAGCAAGGTTCTCTCCGATATGCGCTCTATTTCATAGGGAATTGAGACCTCTTTCTGGACGTTGCTGAAAGAAATCTTGACACCTCTTGTTAGCTCAAAACAATTCTCACCTGGGATAAGCTCGAGGTGTGAGTGTTCTGTTTCAAACCGGATCAGACCGGTACATCCCGAAATACTCAGGATGATGGAAATAATCAATACGGTAAACGAAATGCGGCTAAGCATCTTTATTCTTTAGTTTACCATTAAGAGAGCGAATGGGAGATCAAAGGTGTGGTAAATTATACTGTGAAGAACAGGAGGCGCGATGAAGAGACTACCTAGATCAACATCTGTTGCAGCGGGCACTATAGCGATTCTTACCTTTTCGATCATATCGAAGGGGATGGGTTTCTTCAGGGAGATGCTGGTTGCCGGACTATTCGGTACTTCAGCAAATCTGGATGCCGTTTTCGTTGCCATGACTCCGGCGACCACGCTTTCAGGTATAATCGCGGGTGCACTTGCCGCAATCTTTGTCCCCGTCTACCATTCTATAAGGAATGAAGACACTGAGAGATCAAAGAGATATGCAGGCGCGGTCCTTATCTCCGGTTCGCTGGTTTTTTTATCAATGGGGATAGTCTTTCTATTGATTCCCGATCTTGTGATTCGGCTCTTTGCTCCTGGTTTTTCGAGCGAGATAGTAGCATATGCTTCAAGGAAGCTAAGATACTTATCGATATATCCTCTTATAGGCGGACTTGAAAGCATATTGGGGGCAGTTCTTAAGTCAAATAGAAGGTTTGTGCAATACGGTATGTCACAGCTCTTCTTTAACGTCATTGCAATTCCCGTAATTCTGTTGACTTCTCCCTTTCTTTCTGAAGCATCGTATATACTGGCCTGGATGCTGGGTAATGCGATCACCGTTCTGCTATATCTCATACAATCGAGAGATCTTTTTACCCTAAGGGTCGGCAAGGGGACGTCAATTGTCGAGACGCTTTATCTCAGTCTTCCCCTGATCTTTTCGGGAAGCCTTGGAGTGATAAACAACATGGTTGACAAAGCCTTCGTATCTCTTCTTCCACCCGGTAGGGTTGCCTCTTTACAGTACGCGCATACACTTCTCGGACTGATTACCTTTACGATTTCTGCCTTTCAGATGACGGCATATACAGAGCTATCGGAACTTATAGTATCAGGTGATAGAGAAAGAGTTGAAGAGCGCCTGAGAAAGACCGTTACAACTTCTCTGAATATTTCCTTGCCGCTTGCAGCATGGATTATTATGATGGCCGAACCTCTTGTGAGAGTGATTTATCAACGTGGGGAATTCGATGCCGGTTCAACTAATCTCGTTAGCATGGCACTTATCGGTTACGGCGCACTAATAGTTCTATCACCTATAGCGCATACATGCTCCAGTTATTTCACGGCAAGAAAGAAACTGAAGTCCATCACATTAGTGGCGGTCTTCTCGATTTTCTTGAACGCACTCTTCGACTGGCTTATGCTAGAACCGTTTGGTCATGCTGGAATCGCGGCTAGTACTTCATTAGTGGTTTTGAATGCTACGCTGATATATGTTCTGCTGATTGCAAGGGAAGGCCTGAGATTCATGCCTTTGAAACGGATAATGAGACTTCTCGGGTCGTCAGTTGCAATGTACTTGATTGTTCTGTTGCTGAGGAACAACGTAAGTACTTGGATTTGGCTTCTTGTAGGCAACGGACTTTTCTTATGCCTGTTCTTGGTTAGTGCGAAGAGTGAGATGAAAGCGATGATGTCAAGAATCTCTTTTCTCTTCAAGAGAACATAGCCAAAAAGAACTATGCTCTGTTGTGTTTGTTTGTATGTTTTCCAAGGTTTTCTAAGTGTGCGGAGGAATTATCATGAGAGAAGTGGTGATACTTGGAGCCGGACCAGCCGGCATCTTTGCAGCGATAAATTGCACAACAGCGGGAAGGAATGTGACGATCATTGAAAAGACGAGTTCCGCCGGAAAAAAACTGTTGATTTCTGGAGGCGGACAGTGTAACTTGACAAATGCAGAATCGCCATCTCTTATGCTCAAAAGATACTTTGGTGCTGGACGATTTCTTAAGCCTTCATTGATGGCTTTTGATTCTCAAAAGCTGATGGATTTCTTTGAGCGTCGTGGACTCAGGCTTCACACAAGAGAAGACGGGAAAGTCTTCCCAGTTACCTATTCTGCGGGAGATGTACTTGAAGTGCTGCTCAAGGAGTGTGACAGGCAGGGAATAAAAATAGTCTATAACTGCAGAGCCAAGGACGTTATTCAATTCCCCTCTGGCGGGTTCTTGGTAAAGACGGAATCAGATTCGATTAATGCAGATTATCTTCTTATTGCTACGGGAGGAAAGAGTTATCCGGAAACTGGGTCAACTGGTGACGGATTTGCTCTTGCTAAGAAACTTGGACACAGTCTATCAGAGCAGCGGCCGGCGTTGACTTCAGTCACAATTAGGAATTTTGGTTTCGGTGATCTGTCGGGAATCTCCCTCAGAAATGTTGAAGTATCTTTATGGAGAAATTTGAAGAAGGTTACGACCCGGGTTGAAGATCTGCTGTTTACTCATGACGGGTTTTCTGGACCTGTTATCTTACATCTCTCAAGAGAAGCCTCGCCTGGTGACATAATCAGATTGAACTTGAGCGGTCAGTTACGCGAGAAACTTGAGGCCAATCTCATCTCCCTCCTTTCAAAAGAAGGAAAGAAACTCGTGAAGAATGTCTTGGACGAGTATGGTCTACCTGAAAGATTGCTGTCGAAGATCATTGATCTTGCCGGAGTTGGTGAAAGAATATGCTCCGAAGTCAGAAAGGATGAAAGGAAAGCGTTGGTTACTGGATTATGCGAGCTTGACTTCGAAATAGAACGGGTCGGAGACTTCACTAATGCTATGGTAACAAGAGGAGGAGTTTCGTTGTCTGAGGTCAATCCAAAGACAATGGAATCTAGAATTGTGAACAACCTCTTTTTTGCAGGTGAAGTTCTCGATTTTGATGGAGAGACGGGAGGGTACAACCTTCAAGCAGCCTTTTCAACCGGATATGTTGCCGGGAGGACAATAAATGCAAGAACATCTCGGGTAGAAAACAGATGAAATAGAGCATGCAATTTTCTACTCGAAGAAGAAAACGATATGTTAGTATGATGTCAGGTTGTTGGTTATGCTGTTAGGGCTTTTGTCTGGAGTTGTCTAGAAGACTTGAATTCTCGAAACGTAGTTCTCGTAATTCGAATTAGAGATTTGTTTACGTTCTCAATGTCTCGCTTTCGGAGGTGCATTTTGGAAGTAAAAAAGCCAAAATGGTTTGACAGCTGGATAGAGATCGATGAGAGTTATTTGAAAGTCGCGGGAACAAGCTGGAGACTGAAAGCCAATGCTCCAAAAAAAGTGAAGAGAGAATACCAGAGACTTTTGAAGCAAATTACTGGAAATAATGATTATCCTTATTCATGGAAACATGAGCGCTGAATCTTTAGAATCCGTAAGCTTTATCAACCGGATTTATGGCTCATTAGACAGATGGGAGGGTGTGATTTGAGCATTACTACTGGCACAGGAGATAAAGGTGAAACGAGTCTTTGGAGCGGGGAGAGAGTGAACAAAGACAGCTTACGTGTTGAAGCATACGGGACAGTGGATGAATTGAGCTCTTTTCTTGGTGAAGCCAAGCATTTCGTGTCGGAGGAAATCGGTCGCCACATCGTGTCTATCCAGCGATTTCTCTTTAAACTAGCCGGTCAACTTGCGTCGAGAGACATGCAATACGTCGAACCGATAGTCGAAAACGATATCGTTGCGATCACTGAACTTGTGCACGAGTTCGAGTCGGTGGTCAAACTTGACGGATTTGTTATTCCTGGAAGCACTATAGGTTCTTCAAAGATAGACATTTGCAGAACAGTCGCCAGAAGGGCTGAAAGACGCATCGTTGCTCTTTCTAGAGTAGAAACAATCGATACCACGCTGCTTAAGTACATTAACAGGCTCTCTGATCTCCTCTTCATCTTTGCGAGGTATGAAGAATACAAGGCGGGGAAGATTGTTTATAAGAAAGACATAATGTGAGTTTATCGATAGCTTACCCTGGCAATACCATCCTTCATGCATGAACCAAAACCGTAGGCCACTGAGCTGGTGTCCATTCCAGGAAGATAAAAAACCGTTATCATTTCGTCAACGTCCTGACCGGAGGTCTCCCACAGTTTGCGGGTAATTCTCTGGAGCTCGACTTCGCTTACAACTGATTTCTTCAGTTGAATTCTTGCGGTGCGCCTTCTCCAGGCCTTTCCAAAATCCCTCACGGTTACGACTGAATAAGCGTCTTCCAGATTAGACTTCAACTTTAAAGTCTCCCTCCGAATACGATGGAAATATTATACAACATGTTACAAAACAATTCCAACTGGTACAAATAATCTGGTCGGTAATTACTTCTATACAATTCGCATACTAAACTATTCGGCATCGCTTTACTGAATGATGGAAGAGAGGAGTAGCATTCCGAACGAGCTTCATTGCGTAATCGTAAGTAATGCTCTTAGAACTCCACCAAAACAGCAGCCTTTGTAACAAAAAAAGATTGATGCTATATTGGCGCTGAAGGTTCAAGCTTTCTTTGACATTAACAAGAGCTTCGGGAGCTCCCTAGCCGATATTGCTTCTTCCGACGCCGAGAACTTTCTTACAAACGGGGCAGAAATATACCACATTTTTGCTGAACTAAAAGCCTGGTCCCTTTGTTTTGTAGTAAAGCTCTGTGAGCTCTCCCTCGCAATATGGGCACTTCGGCGTCAGGTCGTCTCTTCTTAGCAGATTCATTTCTTTCAGCTCCTTTCAATTCGATCTAACTTAGCATGGCAACTGCAATTCCCAAAACAGTTATCAGGTCTGTAACACTAATCGATTATGAGTTTGAGATAGCCCTTTGTTCTGACGAGAATCTCTTGAACGATTTCTCTGAAGAGAATACCACTCGTAAGCGTTTCGGTCTTTACCAGTTTGCAAAGGGATATTTCGATTTCTCTGCATAGTTTAGTAGTTTCCGAAAGTTCCTCATAGCTCACGGAGCTTGAAAACATTAGATCTCTCATCGCCAAAATCCCAGTTGTTTTCGTCAGAGCATCTCCCCAAAGAGAGAACTCAAATATCCAGGGTTCGATCTCACGGATCAGATCAGCGGATAGCCTTTCATTTAGCGCTTTTTCCGATCCTGAGATCTTTGTTGCTTCGTCCAAAAGGATTTCATAGACCTCAGTCCATCTGTTTTTCGATAAGAGTTTGCTCAAGTTACTTGTGAGTCCTGTAAGTCTCTCGGAGTGGGTAGTGTGTACGGGACTTCGAAGATTGTATTCACAGAAATGGATCATCTCTTCTTCACAACCCGGTGCAATCTCGGAGATTGCTCTCCTCCAGGATAAGTCAGAATCATAGCGATAAGGGTCTAGAAGGAATTCCGATGCCGAGAAAATTGCGATTTTCGAAGCTAAAGGTTGAATCATGGGGTTTAAAACTATACCCTCCGCGTGATTGACAATGTTCGGGTCTCTGCCTTCATAAGGACCTACATGAAGCTCTGGTACCATAGAAGCATCGTTAACAGGATAATTATCCCACAACAGGATCTTCCTTTGGAAGGCATTCTCGGCCAACTCTGCATTATCTGCACTTAGAACATTAGAGCAAACGTCGGGCCCGGTCCAAAGGATTGAGATATTCCTGTCTAGTTCTGTTCCAAGTGTCTTCATATACTCGGTTGCTTCGCGACCGCAGTACTGAGTGGGACAGATCATAAACCGGGAAAGAGTCTTGAGCTTCTCGTTAATGCTTTTGAAAACTGAATTTGTGAAATATGCCTGTGCCGATGAGAGGGAAGAGAAAGTGTTCCGATCTTTTTCATAAATCAAGGTTTCCGGAATATCATCATAAAAAAGTCCAAAGGAACGGACACCCGCATCTGCCAACCTCATTAGCTTTTCTACCATGGCACTTACATCTGAATTGCTGGAATACGTTATATTCAACCCGGGACTCACCGCAAATACTATCGATATTCCACGGGATTCCGCTTCCTGAACCAGTATAGAGAACTCTTTGAAGAAGTTTTCGTCATATTGCTCACGCCAGCGCTTTCTGTGTAGCTCATCGTCCTTTGGAGCATAGATATACGTGTTGAAACCGTGATCTCCAAGATACTGAATAACTTCTCTTCTGATATCCATTGTCCACGGTTTGCCATAAAAGCCTTCAACTACTCCCCTGATCTCAAAAGCCATAATTGTTTTTGCTCCTCTCGTTCAAACTGCTTTGGCAACCCTTTCTACATTATCATTATTCCCGATCATTGGGGATAGCATCATCATTGTAACGCAAGAATATTCTTTGCAACATCTCGATTTCCACTGGATTTTGTATCTAATGGCAATAATTGTAGAATAGTTTGATGAAGGGGGTGGGTAGAATGAAAATAGGTTTGGTAACTGACAATACATGTAATCTGACTGCCGAAGAGATAAAGGAATACGATGTACGAATCGTTTCTCTGTATATAAGCCGAAACGGTAACTATACTAAAGCTACAGAGCTTAATCTCGATGAATACTACGAAGAACTCGCCGCGGCTGCGGAATTGCCCAGGACGTCTCAGCCTTCACCTCAAGATTTCATTCCTGTCTTCAAGGAAGCCTTGGAGACATACGATGCGCTGATTGTGCCGGTGCTGTCTGGAAAGCTGAGCGGAACCAATGTTTCTGCCAACATTGCCGCCAAAGCCTTTGAGAAGCCCATCCATGTCATAGACTCACAGCTTATCGCCGATGGGACGGGAATGCTGGTGAAGAACCTTGGCGACATGATAAACTCTGGTGCCAACCTTGATGAACTAGTGGAATACGGAACGAATTTTCACGAAAAGACTAGAACGTTCTGTTCGACAGATGACTTGAGCTACCTTCAGAAGGGCGGAAGAATTGGAAAGGCGAAGGCACTAATGGGAAATCTTCTCAAGATGAAGCCTGTGATTATTGTTGACGAAGGTGAGCTCAAACCCGTGGAAAATGTTAGAGGAAACAAGAAGCTTCTGGATGTTCTTGTGAGCCATGTGTTCAGTGAGATTCCACCTGAGAGATTGCGTAGAGCTAGGGTTCTGACTATATGGAGGAAGGAAGACGGCAAAACTTTAGAAAGGATGTTGCGCGAGAAAGCTCCCGAAGCCGAAGTAGAATCGAGAGTTATCGAAGCAATTATCGGTACTCATCTCGGTCCTCAAGGCATAGGAGTAATCAGTGAAATGAAGTGATAACGGCAGCTGAAGTTCACGATGACAAAATAAGGATTCTGCAGAGGGATTTCTAAAGAGATCGGAGTGACTGGAGGAAAAAGAGTTTTGGATGCGCTTGAAAGAATAGAGATAAGGTATGGAAAAGTCTTTGACTTTCTACAAAGCATGTACAGGCTTACAAATGAAGAGAGGCTTACAAAACGCTTCTCTGAGCTTTCCCCGGGTTACGCTCCTGTAGGGAAAATCGATGAATGGGTAAAGAGTAGCCGCGCAAATCAAAGAACAGGGATAATACTTTCAATAGATTTCTGAGTGTCATTTGGAACTTGCACTTTATTCAGGAATGTCGAGAAATTAAAAAGCCCGGAAGACCTCCGGGCAGGGTGGTAGCAGAAGAAGCTTTTCACGATTTATATGACTTAAGGCTACTGAACTTTGTTCGTCTTTTAAATTCAAATGTGGAAAACGCTTTACAGGAATTTTGGAGTTATTGACTGTAAATGAGTTTCTTTCGAAGTTAAAAGAGAGAGTTTACATCCCACATACAACCTAGCAAGATTCTCATCAGGGGGTGAAAAAATGGAATATCGCAGACTTGGGAAGACAGATCTTGAGGTATCTCTTCTGGGGTTGGGAGGTTTTCATCTTCTCGAGATAGAGCTTGAGACTGTGAAGGAGATCGTCGAAAGATACCTCGAAGCGGGCGGGAATTATTTTGAGACCGCAAGGTCTTACGGTGATGGAGTGTCCGAGAGAAAACTCTCTCTAGTTCTACCCAAAGACGGGATAATAGTTGCTTCGAAGACCGAAGGAAGAGACAGGAAGTCTTCCGAAAGGGATCTTTTGGCCACCCTCAAGGCTCTTGGGAGAGAGCACATAGACATACTCTTTCTCCACGCCGTTACAAAGAATAGCGACTGGGAAGAGATATCCTCCTCAGATGGTGCACTGAGGACTATAGAATGGGCCAAGAGGGAAGGACTCATAAGTTACGTGGGAATAACCAGTCATGGTTATGGCGGAACACTATTGAGAGCGCTCAAGGAATATCCTTTCGATCTCTTCATGACACAGATGAACTACTATGACAGATTCAATTTCCCTGAGATAGAAACAAAGGTGATACCCTTTGCAGTCTCTAACAACATAGGGATAGTTGCGATGAAACCACTTGCCGACGGCTATTTATGGAGGAGCACCGAAAACGCTTTCAGGTATACTTTGACTATTCCCGTCTCGTGTATCGTAAGCGGGATAAATTCTATTGAGCAGCTTGAAGAAGATCTTCGCCTCATTGAGAAGGAACCATTTTCTTCTGAAGAACTTGACGAATTGCTTCTAACCGCTCCTGAGCTCGGTAACTATGTTTGCAGGCAGTGCATGAAGTGTCTCCCATGTCCGCAAGGGATAAATATTCCCGGTTTCTTTCTCGCAGAAGGTCGCTATGACAGGCAGATGCTCGACGGAAAAGTGAGGGATGCTGCAGATTATGCCTTGAGGGACAGACTGGCTCACTGGTTTGGAAGTGAAGAGCAGGGTCTTTCAGAGTACAGTACCATATCTCCCGGCTTAGATAGTTGCGATGATTGCGGTGTATGTAATGAACGGTGCCCATACGAAATCGATATTCCTAGGAAATTGAGAATCGTCAAATCGAAGTTCACGGAAGGATATATTTGGTAGTGTGTGGAGATGTCGGTGAGAAAGACCAGTTTTCCTAGTTGTGAAGTAGTAGGCTTCTCTTTCGTATTTATTGTTGGTACCTTGCTTCACATGGCCTATGACTGGAGCGGGGACGATGCTATCGTAGGTATTTTTGCGCCGGTAAATGAAAGTATCCGGGAGCTCCTTAAAATGGTTTTCACGCCTGGACTAATACTTCTTTTTCTAGAATTGCTGTTTTGCAGTGAGATACCGACCGCTTCTTTTCTCTCTGGAAAGGCAGTTGGAATCTACGTGATGTGCGTAACGATTCTTGGAGGTTTGTATTCCTATTCTCTTGTCATTCATTACGGTCTCATTCTTGATGTACTTCTCATGGTAATCGCGATTGCACTGGGGCAGCTAGTGTCGTTCAAGATCTCACCCAGGATCGCTGCAGATTCAACTGCAGGAATCATTTCACTTGTAATGTTGGTCTTGCTAGGTGCTTCCTTCGTAGTATTCACCTTTTTGCCGCCGCATTGGGAGTTCTTTAGAGATTCAATAACGGGAGCTTTCGGGATCTAGCGAAGATAATAGTTACCGGTTTTTGAATACAGAAACAATGACTCATCAGAATAAAAGGAGGTAATGTCTTGCTTTCTTCAGAAGAGATTTTCAAATCTATGGAAATCAAACTGGAAGATACTTTGCCACCGGATCCAGAATTCAAGCCGGGAATCCGGAGAGCACCGAAGAGAGAACTAACTCTCTCTAAAAAGGAGATAGAGCTTGCTCTAGTGAATGCGCTGCGTTACATACCTGTAAGGCTTCATGAGAAACTTGCCCCAGAATTCCTAAATGAACTTTTAACGATGGGCAGGATCTACGGATATAGATATAGGCCTCGGGGTGAAATAAAGGGCAGGCCTATCGAAATGTATAAGGGGAAGTGCATTGAAGGTAAAGCATTTCAGGTAATGATAGATAACAATCTTGACTTCGATGTTGCTCTCTACCCTTATGAACTCGTCACTTACGGTGAGACGGGACAGGTCTGTCAGAACTGGATGCAGTACAGGCTTATCAAAAGGTACCTTGAGGAATTGACTGAAGATCAGACTCTGGTTGTAATGTCTGGACACCCGCTTGGATTATTCAGTTCAAACAAATCTAGTCCAAGAGTAATCATAACAAACGCCCTTATGGTAGGAATGTTTGATAATCAGGAACAGTGGATAAGGGCACAGGCGCTTGGAGTTGCTAATTATGGCCAGATGACCGCGGGTGGCTGGATGTACATAGGGCCTCAAGGAATTGTCCATGGAACCTTCAACACGATTCTCAATGCAGGAAGACTGAAACTCGGCATTGGTGACGAAGGCGATCTTGGTGGTCATCTCTTTGTCTCATCGGGACTGGGAGGAATGAGCGGAGCTCAGGGAAAGGCCGTAAAGATAGCGGGCGGTGTCGGCATAATTGCCGAAGTTGACCGATCAAGGATCGAGACGCGACTCGAACAGGGATGGGTTGACGAGGTGATCGAAGATCCTTCTGAAGCATTCGCTCTCGCAATAGAAAAGATGAAGAGCAGAGAAAGCCAAGCTATTGCCTTTCACGGGAACATAGTGGATCTTCTCGAATACGCTGTAAATAATGATGTTCACATTGAATTGCTTTCGGATCAGACGTCCTGTCATGCTCCCTATGATGGAGGTTACTGTCCTCAGGGTTTGACTTTCGATGAGAGAACCGAGCTACTGAGAAGTGACAGGAAAAGATTTATAGAACTGGTAGATAAATCACTCGTGAGGCATTTCAGTCTGATAAGAATGCTTGTTCACAAGGGAACCTATTTCTTCGACTACGGCAATTCCTTCATGAAAGCGGTCTTCGATGCCGGTGCAAAAGAAATTGCGAAGAATGGAACGGATACTTCGGAAGGATTCATTTTTCCCTCTTATGTAGAAGATATAATGGGTCCAATGCTTTTCGATTTCGGGTACGGACCGTTCAGATGGGTATGCCTCAGCGGCAAAAAGGAGGACTTGTTGAAAACCGATGCCGCAGCAATGAGTCTTATTGATCCAGATCGACGAGGCCAGGACAGGGACAATTACATCTGGATTAGGGACGCCGATAAGAACCGGCTTGTAGTTGGCACGCAGGCGAGAATACTTTATCAGGATGCTGCCGGAAGACGCGATATCGCTCTGAAATTCAACGAGATGGTGAGATGCGGAGAGATAGGTCCGATAATGATTGGGAGAGATCACCACGACACCGGCGGTACCGATTCGCCTTTCAGGGAGACATCGAACATAAAGGATGGAAGCAATATTATGGCAGACATGGCAACCCAGTGCTTTGCTGGCAATGCTGCAAGAGGCATGAGCATGGTCTCGCTCCACAACGGTGGAGGCGTTGGAATAGGCAAGGCAATAAACGGTGGCTTTGGTCTTGTATTGGATGGAAGCGAGAGAGTGGATAAAATTATCAGAACATCGATATCTTGGGACGTCATGAGTGGTGTGGCCAGAAGAGCCTGGGCGAGAAACGAAAACGCCCTGTCAGTTGCATCTGAATTCAACAGGCAAAAGAGGGGGAGCGAGCAGATAACGCTTCCTTATCTGGTGGATGAAGGAATCATCAGCAAAGCGATTAAAGAAGCTGAAACTGAAAAGGAGAAATGAAGCAATGACGATGTACTTTTCAAAGAGTGACGAAGAAACAACAAAAACACTCCTTGCGAGAATATTTGAAAGGGCCGAGGAGAAGAATATCGATAAAGTGATCTTGCCTTCTACGAGTGGTGTAGTTGCAAGAATGGCTTTTGATCTTGTCCCTGATTCAGTCCGGTTGATAATCGTCACCCATAGTGTTGGCTTTCGAGAACCAGATGAAGATGAATTCGACCCTCAAGTTAGGAAGCTCTATTCTGGAAGTCGACATTCACTACTTACAGTGACCCATCTCTTCAGAGGAATAGAAGTAGCTTTTGCCAAAGCGAATGGCGGTGTGTATCCTCTACAGATTTTTGCGACAGCCCTGCGCCTCTTTGGCCAGGGAACGAAAGTAGCCGTTGAGATAGCCATAATGGCAGCCGATGCAGGAATTGTAAGAACCGATCAGTGGGTGATTTCGGCAGGCGGAACAAACCACGGGATAGATACTGCTTTTGTACTAAAGCCATGTCATTCAACTGATTTGAGTATCTTCAAATTCGGGGAGCTAATAGGTATTCCGTCTAGTCTCTAATCTGCATATCTGATTGAATTCCTTGTTGATTCAGGCTATAATCAATTTTATGTGGGGCCGTAGCACAGCTGGGAGCGCGCCGCCTTCGCAAGGCGGAGGCCGGGGGTTCGAATCCCCTCGGCTCCACCAGGGGGAGTTATCTCCCCTTTTTTGTTTCTGTTTGGACAGTTACTCTTGTTCTTGCTTAAAAAACCTCATCGCTTTCAAAAGATGAACTATCGCATGAAAGACTTTATTTTTCGGAAAAGAGTGATTGATCAAATATTCTTTGTCTCCCCTCGATCTTCTAAAGATCCTTTACCAGTTGTTGCACAGCATGAAAGTTATTCTGAAAAGATTGCTACTGGCCGATTTCTATACCAAACGAACTCTATAATCACAATGCACTGCGGACTAGACTGTTTTTAGAGACTGGATTAGAGTGTATCTTCACTTCAGTGGAAGAGACTCTAACTGATATCATCGTTGTTGAGGTGAGAAGGTGCAAGATAAAGAATCGAGACTGTTCGAAAGTGTCCGGAACATCGCAGATAGGGTGGAGAAATCTGTACTTGCCTTCGAAGACGCCTGAGAGAGTTCGTGACGGTGTTGTTATTAACGATGATTTCTCGGCTTCTCAGCACTTGATCTCTCAGCTTAACGAACCCAAGAAGCTTGAAAAATTATCTCTTCATCAAAGCAATCTAGTAAGAATTCTTTCTGCAATCAGGATGGGTGAGGTTCTTAGCTATGAGGCATTAGAAACAAAGCTTAGGGAGTGGGAGAATGACATTCTTTTGTCCACATCGTTGTTCAGAGGAGTACAACGTAGTGGAAGAAAACTTGCATTTAGAGATTTGCTGACTGTTATTGGAAAGTCAGAAGAGATCGATTCACTTCTCTCAAGAGTAATTCGCTATGATTCTTCCGATCTAGTTGCTGCAAAAAAGCATGCTTCAGTCCTTCTCGAGTCTGCGGTACTTGACGGAAGAGATGGCTTCGATCCGGAAGCCCTGCTAGATCTATGGAAAGAGAATGAAAGGGTCCGCTCTCTTCTGCTCCTGCTATCAGGTGAGAAAAGACCATTAATTAGGGAAATGATAGGTAAGTCTCTCGGAGATGATCTTTCACTTCACCTCGGTATTATCTTGAAAGCGGTGAGGTATGGAATCAATCTTCCTGATAATCACCCGGCCTTAACTGCTGGTCCTTGCTTAAAAAAGATTTACTCTTTGCTTATAGATCTGAGAGATCAGATTCGTGTGAACTCAGTTCTTGTTCAGTTCAGTTTCTATGGTGATCCTCTGAAGACAGGAAAGGGCTCCAGTGGTGGAATGGGAACGTTTCTCAGAACACTCGGAAATGAACTGACTCAGAACTTACCGGGTGTTGTTACAATCGTTCCACTCGAAATGAGGGAAATATCGAGAATGGACCGATTGTGGAGAACGGAAAGAGAACATCACTTCTTAATATATGTTCCTTTTCTAGGCTACGAAAAGATGATTATGAATAACTTCCTTGAAGAGAGAACTACTCTAATTTCGAACGTTACAGACATACTTTCGATTGCGGGAATAAGCCCGGAACAATTTCATATGAGGTTTTCGGATTTCGCTTCTCAAGCGATGCTCGATCTATCGAAAAAGACTGGGATCCGGTCCTTTTTTACGGTAACACCCGATCCCCAGTGGCGCTTCGTAGATCAGAAAGGGTCTCTTATCAAACTGGATGCTGTTGATGCAGTAAGAGAGACTTCAAAAGTCGAAGTATCGTGGAAGATGCTTAGGGATTGCGACGGGCTTTTCGGAATAGGAAGTGAGGAGAGCAGGAATCAGCTACTTGCATACTATCCGCCACTTCTCGACGAAAGTATCTCAAAGAAACTCACGATGATGCCGGAAGGTATATCATTACGGAATGAGTGCCCGATTTTTGTGAATGGGCCTCTCTATTCGATGCTGTTCGAGAAAGATAAGGAATTCTACCTCGAAAGATCTTTCAGAAACAATCCTCTGCTTCTTACGGTTGGAAGACTTGATCCTGCAAAGGGCCAGGTGAAACTACTAACGGCCTGGGGAAACTCCGGTCTCTGGAATTCGTTTAATTTAGTTATAGTCGGGGGAGATCTGGATCATCCAAATAGAATCGAAGCAAACGAACTTGAGGAGATCAGGAAATACGTGAGACAAAACAAAGAACTCCACGGGAGATTCTGCCACTTACCTGCGATGAACAACGATGAGATTAGATGTCTTGAAAATAGTATTTCGCGAGTAAAAGCCACTCCGTGGCCTCCGACGTATGTTGCTCCTTCCTTCAAAGAGGAGTTTGGAATAGCCATACTTGAAGCCATGGCTGCAGGCTTTGTGGCTATCGCGCCAAAGCGTGGGGGAGTGAAGAGTTATATACGTGACGGATACAATGGTTTTCTCATTGATACAACCGACGAGGTTTCGATCGAAAAGGAGTTAAGGAGACTGCTGATAGATGTAAGACCCTCCGCAAGAAGAATGAAGATGATTGCCGAGAACGGGAGCAAAACTATTTATAGGAGGTACTCCATTTCCGTAGTGGCAAAGCAGTTTTCATCTTATTATTCTTCTTGAAGGAGTTTCCCAACTGGTTTGTGTAAGAAGGTAATTGATGTATAAGAGTAACTTCATTTTGAAGTAAACAGACACTGTCTTCAGTGGTAGGTAACTTTATCAGAAGATCTTGAGTCTAGTTGAGAAGCCCTTGTGTTGGCAAGACAAGATGGACAGATAGACTTTGAAGATGAGGACTGTGTGATAAGATTATTTATGGACCACTGCGGGATAAGTTGGGTTTCGGTCACCAACAGATTACTACTCTTTCCGACGTTAGCAAATCTTTGTCTTATAAAAACTTCTAGTGAACGAAGCCGGTTAACTCAGCAGAAAAAAATCAACGACTAGCTTGGCGATAATTTTTCCTGCAGGAATCGATTTACAAAGAAATAATTTTCAGAGTGTTGAGCATCATTAGAGAAAGGAAGTGGAGATATGAGAGTTTTGATGGTTTATCCAGAATATCCAGAAACGTTCTGGAGTTTCAAACATGCCTTGAAATTCGTCTCGAAAAAGGCTGCATATCCACCGCTGGGACTCATGACCGTTGCCGCTATGTTGCCTAAAGAATGGGAGAAGAAACTCATCGATATGAACACAGATACTCTGCGCGATGAAGATATAGAGAAATCGGATTACGTAATGATTAGCTCAATGGATATTCAGTTCGACTCGACAAAGAATGTTATTCAGAAGTGTAAAGATTTGGGTGTCAAAACTGTAGCGGGCGGGCCGCTCTTTACAACAAGACCCGAGGAGTTCAGTGAGGTCGATCACCTTGTCCTCGGCGAAGCAGAGAAGACATTGGAGCCATTTCTACTTGATTTGGAGAAAGGACAGGCCAAGCACATCTACAAATCCGATGATTTTCCGGATATTGAAAGTAGTCCCATTCCAGACTGGAGTCTTTTGGACATGAGAAAGTACTCTTCAATGAACATCCAGTACTCTAGAGGCTGCCCTTACAACTGTGAGTTCTGTGACATCGTTCTGCTCAACGGGCACATTCCCAGGACAAAGAGCGCTGAAAAGCTTGTCGCTGAAATGGAAGCTTTATATAAAGTCGGCTGGCGTGGAGGAGTATTCTTAGTTGACGATAACTTCATCGGCAATAAGGTAAAACTGAAGAGAGAGATTCTTCCAGCCATTGCAGAATGGATGAAAAAAAGGAACTATCCATTCGTGCTGAATACAGAAGCCTCAATCGATCTTTCAGATGACGACGAACTCATGAGACTCATGGTAGATGCAAGTTTTGGAACCGTATTCGTTGGGATAGAGACTACCGAAGAGGAAAGTCTAGTTGAGTGCGGTAAGTTCCAGAATCGAAACAGGGACTTGCTTTCATCTGTGAGAAAGATGCAGGAGTTCGGACTTCAGGTTCAGGGAGGGTTCATTGTGGGTTTCGATCATGACAAACCCTCGGTATTTAGCAACATGATCGATTTCATTCAGAAGAGCGGTATAGTGACGGCGATGGTCGGTGTTCTCACTGCACCAACGGGAACGAGACTTTTCCAGAGACTGAAAAAAGAGAACAGGATCGTATCGGAGTTCTCCGGCAACAACACCAGCATTATGACTAACATAGTTCCCAAGATGGGAATGAAGAATCTGGTAGACGGATACTACAGAATTCTCAAGAGCATCTACGCGCCGAAGCCTTACACCCAGAGAGTAATTACCTTTCTTAAGAACTACAAACCTAATTCAGTTAAACACGTTAGGCCTTTCACCGATAGTATCAAGGCTTTTTTGAAGTCCCTATGGGTACTTGGAATTAAGGATAAAGGCAGAATGAACTACTGGTCGTTGCTCTTGTGGACGATTTTCTTCAAGCCGTCGCTTTTCCCTTTGTCAGTCGAATTTGCAATATACGGCTATCACTTCAGAAAGTCCCTTTCATTTGGGTTGCAAGCGGAAAACGAAGCTCAACCGCCGAGCAGTTAGAAGGGATTCTTGTCAGGCTGATAGTGGCAGCGGAAAGAGCAATTATGATGAACGATAAACTCTCTGTTCTCAAGAGGGTATAATTGAATCTCTTTTAACATTCCTGACTAAATAAGGATAATGGTGGTGTCAGTGATTTTCGATGGCGGGAGTGAGGGCATAGTTAATGTCAAGAAAGAGTGTTAGATTCGGGAGCTTTCTCAGAAATCACATAGATGACAGAGATAGTTTCAAGAAATGGCTTCAGCTCGGCATGGCATTTGAGAACTTCAGAAGAAAGTATTTTCCAGACAGAGATCGACCGCGATTTGTCAATACGGTCAATCATTTGGCTTTGGAAGAGGTCTACCATGCAGTGAAGGGTGAGAAGACCGCGTGGGTAAATCTGATGAACCCTTCAGAACTTCTTCTTTCGGCGGGGCTTAGACCCGTTTCGGCCGAAGGCATTTCAGGCGCTCTTTCGTCTATGCATCTTGAGGACACGGCAATCTCTGTTTCTTCGCAGGCTGGAATAAGCGACTCTTTGTGCACTTTTCATAGGGCTTCTCTCGGTGTTTCTTTGAGAAAGTTACTTCCTCCGCCGAAACTGGTGATGACCACAAGCATTCTATGCGATGGAAACCTCCCGACTTTCAAGAGAATAGCTGGAGAGTACGATGTGCCTTTTATTCTGATCGATGTGCCCAGAGGTCGGAAGCAGGAAGCGGTTGGGTACGTCCTGTCTCAACTGAAAGATGTAATTGTCACAATTCAAGAGATCACCGGGAAGCCTTTCAAGATGGATGAGTTGTCATTGAGATTATCTTATGAAAGAGAACTGATAAATAACCTCGAAAAGGCTAGGCTCAGAGCGCACGACTCGTATCTTCCTCAGCATCTCTACGAACATATGAACTCGCTGTATGTCCTTCATACTCTTGCCGGTGATCCTCGAATTGCATTGGGCTCCAGAAACGTCGCGGAGAGCCTTAAAGTAATCCCCGAAAACGCAAAGAGGATACTATGGCTACACATACCACCTTATTACGACAATGAGTTATTCGAGTTATTTTCACCTAATAGTGAAAATCTAGTTGTAGGTAACGAACTTATGTGGGACTGGATATATCCAGTAGATCCCGACCGACCGCTAGAAAGCCTTGCAAAAAAGCTTGTTTTCAATCCGCTTTGCGGTAGCGTCGTTGATCGGGGCGAGTTCTGTTTGGGTCTCGCCAGAGATTTCAATGTCGATGGGGTTATCCACTTCTCTCATTGGGGTTGCAGGCAGTCTTCCGGAGGCGTACCTTTCCTCAAGAGGTTGTTTGAAAGTGAGAAGATTCCATTTCTAGAGTTAACGGGAGACTGTGTCGATCATTCATCACAAGGTGCGGGGCAGCTTCGAACAAGAGTGGAAGCCTTCCTCGAAATACTGGAGAATAGAAGATGATCTACTACACATGTAGCTATTTACCTTTGGAAGTACTTATGGGTAGTGATATTGCTTTTCAGAGGCTGATGACATCTTCTCCGACCTCGAGTCATGAACTGGGATGCAACCTTTGCGGATATGCAAAGACAGTCTATCAGAAGGGCATGGAGCTTGACTCGAATGATTGTCTCTTGATAGTCGATTCCTGCGATGCAATGCGTAGAGTTGGAGACCTTCTCGATGAACTCTCCTTGGCAAACGTATTCATCCTCAGATTACCCTGGAAAAGGGATGGAGAATCAGTAAGATTCTTGGCAGTCGAGATTCAAAGGTTAGTTTACTTCCTCGAGAGCTCAGGTATTTCCGTCGATCTTCGAGAAGGCATTCTTAGATTCAACAAACTTGTCGATTTTGTGCAAGCGAATGAAAAGAGATTGGCTGCAGGAGACCTTTCAAACCTATATTTACAGCCACTTAATGGCATGCAGGCAACTTACACTTCGAAATACGGAGCAACTCTAGGCAAGAGCCGGCTTGCAATAACCGGCGGGATAACTGACATTGGAGCTTTAGATGCAGCCGTTAAGAAGACCGGAGGCGTGATCGTTATGAACGACACCTGTTTGGGAGCTAGACCATTTTCAGAGAGAACCCAAGAGAAACCCGATCCGTTTCAAGCAGTTGCAGAGAGACTCCTTAAGTGGAGATCGCCGTGCGCTCGGTTCTCGGAGGGAGAATTTCGTTCAAATGGGGAAGTTGATGCGACGGTCTTTGTGGCACCGAAGTTCTGTGATTTCTATGATTTTGTGCGTCCTAAGGATGGCAAAAGTGTCTACAGAATAGAACTTGATTATCCTATCAATTCCCAAGGGCAGTTGTCGACGAGAATAGGAGCATTGATGGAGAAGAATAGCGTAAGATCAGTGTCACCTTCCAAGGAGGGAATAAAGATGCTTTTCGCCGGGGTCGATTCCGGTTCTACCACGACTAACGCAGTTCTGATAGACAAAGAAGGAAGAATCATTTTCTCGAAGACATTGAAGACCGGTGTAAGAGCTTCAAATACGGCCGAAGCTCTAATTGCGGAGATGACTGAAGTGGCCTCGAAGGAAGGCAAACGCATAGGAAAATGTGTTTCCACTGGTTATGGAAGGTTGCTGGTTTCCTCTGCAAGTGATAGGATTACGGAAATCTCATGCCACGCCAGGGGAGTCTTCGAACTCTTTCCAGAGGCAAGGGGGATAATCGACGTCGGTGGTCAGGACAGCAAGGTAATTCGGCTATCCCCGGACGGTAATGTCGATGACTTCGCCATGAACGACAAATGCGCAGCTGGAACGGGAAGGTTTCTGGAAGTTACGGCGGCCGCACTTGAACTTGAAATAGATGAGATGGCCCTTATGGCTAGGAAACGGAATAAAGACATCTCTATAAGTTCTGTCTGCACAGTTTTCGCAGAGTCCGAAGTCGTTTCCTTGATCGGAATGGGAGAGAGGATCGAGAACATCTCGTCTGGTCTGTTTAGAGCCATTGCCAAGAGAGTTGGAGCAATGTATTCGAGACTTGGATCTCCCGTTCCCCTTGTTTTCACCGGGGGCGTTGCGAGAAACTCTGGAGTTGTTGACGCTTTGAAGGAACTTTTCGGAACAGAGATCATAGTCCCTGAAGCTCCGGAGATAGTGGGGGCCTTTGGAGCTGCGCTGATCGCAAGAGACTCGGTGGTTGAAGATTAGCTTTGATGAACTTGTGAGCTTCACTCAATATTGCTTCTTCACAAAACTTGGGAAGTGAGCCAATGGATTTTGATGATTAACTGAAGAAAGTTCCAGAGATCAGAGAAGGTTTATTGAGGATATTTCTCATGTCAAACCCCACGAGGACAAATGGGTAGTCGACCATGAAAGTGAAGAGAAGATGATTCATGTGTTCGAAGAGAAGGTTGATGCAGTTAAGGCGGCCTCAGAGATGGCCAGGAACAGCCCGATAAAAGACTGTGATTCATGATTCAAATGGAAACGTGGAAAAACAAAACGGTGTGAATTGGTAAGTCTCTTCAAGAATGCTTTGGAGCTACGAGAGTGTTTATTCCTGTGGCACTTCATAATAGATTGTCCAGACACTGTAAGATTTCGCAAAAACTCTGTTGTTTTGGAAGAAAGAAATAAACTGCGCAACGAGGCCACTCTATCTTGTTCAAAGCAAAGTTCAATCCATTTGAAAAACAAGTATGGAAGTCCAGGAGTAAACAGAATGAAGCAGCCTCGAGATAGCAGACGTTAATCTTAGAACACCAAAACATTACCTGAACAACAATGAAACAAGATCATATCTTCCCTGGTTGGAATTACAAATGCGTCTCAGAGCGGAAAATACACCCTTGGGCGGAAGCGATGAGTAAAAACGAGATAAGAGTAGTCGTTTTATACTCCGTGAGATCTCTTAAACAAAGCGGTTTTCACTGCTACCCTAATAGTTTTCAATGGAACATTTGCGACTGAGTCACCTTTTATCTATTTTGAATACCCACTGCGCAAAGACTCCTGATTCAACGATTACAGTATGTGCTAGACCGGCTGGAATGAGAAGAGATTCGCCAATTTGAAGCGTATGTTCTTCATTAACTATCATTTCGTCGCTTCTGTACTCTCCTTCAGAAATCTCATCCACCTTCCCTGTGAGTTCACCGGTCTTGACCTTTGCCTTTCCCGAGATTACTACATATAGATCGTGCTGATTCCTGTGTGCTTCAGGCCTTCCAGAAAACGGGGCTTTGAGCTCTACTGCTTTAGCCGAGAAGCCAGCCACTTTTTGCGCGAAATCAAGACTGTTTGCCGAGCATTTGATTGCCCTGTCTGCCATCCTAGTCCTCCTTTTAATATCAAACATAGTTATGGTCCTTGAAAACTACTGGTTATAAATCTCCAAACTCTCCTGCTACAGGCGTCGAAAGATAGTTTCCCTCTAAGATAAGTGGGATGAACGAGTTGTTCTCTTGAGGCTCGACGTTCAAATTACCGCCGAGCAAGCTCTGAAGTTTTTCAACCTGCTCATGCTCACCAAGCACCATGAGACTGTCTCCCGGCTTTACAATAGTTGATGCGCTCGGGTTGAATTTGTTCACACCGTCGCAGACCGTTGCAATCACAATCAACCCAATCCTTTGAGGAATTTTCAAAGCTTCAAGCGTCATGCCCTCTGGTCTGAAATTGCCTGGCACTTTCACTTCTTCGAAGCGAAGCTGAAGCGAACCCGATTGAGATATCGTGTCAAGAAAGCCGATTACAGTTGGATTAAGCATCATCGTAACCATTCGATGCGCACCGATTTCTTGAATGGGAATCACTTTGTCGGCCCCGGCATAGTTCAGCTTGTTGATGTTCTCGCGATGGGCAACTTTTGAGATTATCTTCATGCTCTTGTTCATTCCCCTGGCGGTGAGAACAACAAAAATGTTGTCCACGTCGTCCGGTAACCATGACATCAAACCTTGAGCCTTCTCTACTCCCGCGCTTTTTAGCGTTTCTTCTTCAGTGGCGTCTCCAGAAACATAGATCAGCTTTCCTCCCTCTCGTGAAGTCAAATCTTTGAGCCTCTCTTCGCTCTTCTCAACAATTACCACATCGTTATTTCTCTTCGACATCTCGTGAGCGATAGTCGACCCCAGATCACCACCGCCGATTACTATAAAATGATTCTCAAGCTTCTCTATGGTTTTCAAAATTCTTCTCCTCCTGATCATTTTGTTTACCCTACCTTCGACGAGAAAGGCAGTTATGTTGGATACGGCGTAAACAACTATGGTGATACTGGCAAGAATCACTATGCTTGTAAAGATTTTTCCTGCCTGAGAAAGTTCGGTAATCGTCCCATATCCGACAGTAGAGATCGTTATCATTATCATAAATATCGAATCGATCGGACTGTACCCTTCGATTATCGAGTATCCGATAATTCCAACCAGAAACACTGCTGCCAGTAGAATGAGAGAGACTACGATCTGTTTTGCACCGCCAGTTTCGTTCGTCATGATTTCCTCCAGGTAGAAAGTGTCAAAGTGAAGCCACTTCGCCCTTATGGTAAAATCTTATCAGAAGGGGGCCGCTGTCGTCGATGAAGAAATATACTCTCAAAAGTTCAGAAATTCCCGGATTTTTAACCGAAGGACTAGACGAAGAGCAGTTGAAGGCTGTCATTGAATCAAGCGGCCGTTCTTTAATAGTTGCAGGACCGGGTTCTGGAAAGACAAGAGTCATAACTTACAAAATCGCTCATCTTGTTTCAAATTCAATAAACCCCCAAAACATTCTTCTAGTGACTTTTACCAGGGCGGCTTCCAGAGAAATGATCGATCGCGCAAGACGTGTTAGCGGATCGAACCTTAAGGGAATGCTTTCGGGTACTTTTCACCATGTCTGCAATTATTTCTTGAGAAAGTATGCTAAGGCCGCTGGCTTAGCGGAAAATTTCACGATTCTTGACAGAGAAGATGCCAAAGACCTCATAAAACACTGTAGAACAGAATTACTAGAAGAGAGAAAGGGTATCAATAGTTCGACTCTTCCTTCAGCGGGCGTGCTACAGAGTATCTACTCGTATTCGGTTAATGTTCTTTCATCTCTTAGAGAGTCTACAGCGAGAAAGAACAGGAAGTTTCTCGGCTCTTATGATGAGATTGAAGAGATCTGGAAACGGTACGTTCAAGAGAAGACTGTTCAGAACTGTGTCGACTATGACGATCTTCTCCTTAAAGCGCTAAAGCTCTTCAACGACAATCCATCGATCTTGAACAAAGAGGCCGAGAGGTTCAGATGGGTTCTAGTCGATGAGTTTCAAGATACGAACGTTCTTCAGTTCAGACTCGTTGAAATGCTTTCCTCGGTCCATGGGAACCTTATTGTCGTAGGTGATGACGCTCAGTCCATCTACTCTTTCCGTGGAGCAAGGTTTGAGAATGTCTATGATTTTCTTTCGGCTAAAGATGCCAGGATCTACAAGATACAGACGAACTACCGTTCAACTCCTCAAATAGTCGAACTGATAAATTCGATAGTTCCTCAGGATTCAATTGAAAAACAGCTGAGAGCCGTTCGTATGAACGGGCCGATCCCGGTTGTTGCCGAGACCTGGGACAATCTTGAGGAGGCATCTTTCGTTGCCCAGAGAATTCAAGAACATATAGATGACGGGGTAGATCCCGAAAACATCGCCGTCCTGTATCGTTCGCACTATCACTCCCTTGAGCTACAGATGGAGATGGACAAGCGAAAAATGAATTTCACTCTCTACTCGGGTCCCAGATTTACAGAGACGGCCCACGTGAAGGATATTCTCGCATTGCTCAAAGTAATAGAGAATCCTCTTGATCAAGTTTCCTGGGGTAGGATTTTGAGGCTATTTCCCGGCGTGGGAAATGCGACCTCCCTCAGGATAATTCAGGGTATCTCAGCAGCTGCCAACGACGGTCACAGAGCTGAGGAGGTAGTAAACTCCCATGTGAGCAAACGGATAAAACTCGATAAACTCGTGAGTATTTTGGGTGCAACGAATGAAGAGGAGCCTCCAACGGAAATCGTTAGAAGGTTTTATGCCGATTTTTACGGTGATTATCTCGACGAGAAGTTTCCGGATGCTAGAGAGAGAAGAATGGATGTTGAAAGACTTATAGAGATCGCGGGCCGCTACATTTCCATATCCGATCTGCTTGAGGATCTGGCTGTCAGCGAAAAGATAGACATTGAGCGCGAGTCGGCTGAAAAACAGCCGTCGGTTGTACTTTCCACTGTGCATCAGGCGAAGGGTCTTGAATGGGAGGTCGTGTTTATTCTAGCGGCCAATCCCGGCGATTTCCCAAATTCAATGGCAATATTAGAAGGTTCTCTCAGCGAAGAAGAACGAATATTCTATGTTGCCGTTACTAGGGCGAAAGATTATCTTTACATACTCAGGCAGAAGGGCGGGAGATCGAGACCTATGATAGGGAACAGATACGTCTTTAGAAGCGGGCATGATTTCGTAGAGAAGCTCCCTAAAAACTGCTTCGAAAGATGGGATGTCAGCTGGGATTCCTAATGGAGACAATTGTTCCAATATAGTAGCAAAGTAGGAGGGAGAAGAAATGAACTCACTGTACTTACCACTTGTAGCAGGGATCATATCTACCATCTTTGCTTTCGTCATGTTGCGGAGAACTCTTGGGTTTTCGCAGGGTAACGACAGGATGAAAGAGCTATCTAAGTACGTTCAAGAAGGTGCCTCTGCTTTTTTGGAGGAAGAAGCAAAAAAGATATTCCTTGTTGCGGTAATTCTTGCAGCCGTCCTGGGAATAATCTTTCAGTCTTTCAAGTACCCGATTGTCCTTCTCTTTGGAGCCCTTGTTTCTGAGGCCGCAGGAGTAATCGGAATGTATGCGGCCACGAGAGCGAATGCAAGGGTAGCAGCCGGGGCAGAGAGCGGATTGTCAAGTGCTTTCAAAGTTGCTTTTTCAAGCGGATCCGTTATGGGGCTCGCCGTCGCCGGTTTCTCCTTAACGGGTTTGGCAGTTGTAATGCTGGTTTTTAAGAGCTCCTTTGTTTTTGAAGGCATTACCGATCTTTCGAAAGCCTTTGGAAGGATCTCTTACATAGACGGTGTAATGATACTCAGCTCTTATTCACTCGGAGCCAGTCTCATTGCGCTGTTCGACAGGGTAGGCGGAGGTATGTACACTAAGGCGGCTGACATGAGTGCCGACCTTGTGGGAAAGATCGAAGAGCATATCGAAGAGGACGACCCGAGAAATCCCGCAACAATAGCCGATAACGTAGGTGACAACGTTGGCGACGTTGCAGGTTTGGGGGCGGACATTCTCGAGTCTTATGTGGCTTCGATCGTCTCTGCAATAGTTCTTGCTATTTTCATGAAGTTTGCTGATCATGGAACTATGACCGAGTCCCAGTATTATGGGCTGATATTGCTTCCGGTCCTGATAGCCGGCGCCGGTGTTCTTTCTTCACTGATTGGTGTTCTTGTAGTTGCAAGCTTGAAGTCTAAGGATGCCCGCAAGAGTCTCAGTTTTGGGAATCTATTTACCGGCGGTCTTGTCCTGGCATCGGTAGCGATAGTTATAGGGATCGCAGCGCCCGATTATCCATTCAAAGATGCATTCTTAATCAATCCCGAATTCGTTTCACGGTGGAGACTTTTTTTTGCAATTGCTTCCGGCTTGATTGCAGGAATAATCATCTCAAAGCTCAGCGAGTATTACACGTCCGATGACTACAAACCTACAAGAAAACTCGCGAAAGACACTCAAAGTGGAGTCGCGATAAACATCACCGGCGGTCTCGCTCTTGGAATGGGCAGCACTCTATGGCCAGTGATAACCTTAGCTATTGCCATACTTGCGGCATATTTGTCTGCAGGGGTCTACGGAATAGCCATAGCGGCCCTTGGAATGCTTTCCTTTGTCGGATATATCGTTTCTGTTGACTCTTACGGCCCAGTTGCGGACAACGCGGGCGGTATTGCTCAGATGGCAAATCTGGATCCGAAGGTAAGGAAGCTCACAGACCGACTAGATTCTGTAGGCAACACTACTGCGGCCATAGGGAAGGGCTTTGCAATAGGGTCTGCAGCTTTTGCTGCTCTTTCACTAATAGTATCTTACATATGGGGTTCGGCTGGGACAGCGGAAGAAATCATAAACAATCCAGTAATTAATCTGGTAGAGCCCTATACACTTATCGGAATTCTTTTAGGAGGAATGCTTCCCTTCTTCTTCACGTCACTTTTGATCAAGGGAGTGGCCGATACAGCAAATCTAATGATAGTTGAGATTAGAAGGCAGTTCAAGGAAACTCCTGGGATCAGGACTGGAGAAGCTGTGCCTGACTACAGGAGATGCATTGAAATTACGACAAAGGGTGCGGTTAGCAGAATGCTTACTCCCGGAGTTGTGGCGATCGCCTCACCGTTCATTGTTGGATTCCTTTTTGGTAGGTCGGCAGTTGCCGGTTTGCTGGTTGGCGGACTCTCCAGCGCAATCATGATAGCTATATTCAGTGCAAACTCCGGAGGAGCCTGGGACAATGCGAAGAAATTCATTGAAACCGGTGAGTATGGAGGAAAGGGTACGCCGACTCACGAAGCTGCAGTCGTAGGAGATACAGTGGGAGATCCGCTGAAGGACACCGTTGGTCCTTCTATGGATATTCTTATCAAGTTGATGTCTGTAGTTTCTCTGGTCTTTGGCTCTCTCTTCCCGGTAACACCATTCTTTATGTAAAATAGTTATATGGTTGGCGCGGTCTTCAAGACCGCGCTTTTTTCTTCTTGAAGTACCTCTGTCAAAGTTGCAATACCTCGTGTTAGAATTCTCTCATGGACACAAAGAAAGCTTTTAGCCTGATTTCATCTTATGGTTTCTTTCTCTTTGGGTTTACATCAATAATACTTGGAAGCGCATTGCCGGCTATCGAGAAGAGCTTTGGCTTAGACCATCAGATCGCAGGCGTTTTGCTTTCACTTCCTACGCTTGCCTTTATGGCTTCGGCTATTGTCGTTAGTTCTCTCTCTAATCGATTTGGACCCTTTAAATTGCTTGCCGCAGGCATTGTGTGCATTGCTGCAGGATTGACCGTCCTCTCTGTTGGTCGGTCATTCTGGCTTTTGTTAGTAGGAAGTATGACAGTGAGCTTCGGGACGGGAAGTATGGAAACTTCAATTGGAATAGCAGTCTCAGGACTGAACTACAAAAAGCCTGGGGGAGCTTTGAACCTCATGCATTCTTTCTTTGCGATAGGTTCAATTATCTCGCCTCTTATCGTGGCGGCCTTTCTTGTTGACTACACGTCATGGTGGAAGCCGTTTCTCATAGCTCTCTTTGTATCGCTTCTGCTGTTATCATTCATTCCGTTTCTTTACGGAATACCCTTTGTAGGAAGTGATGAGAAGGCTACTCACTTCAGAAAGGAGATTTTTTCCAAGAAGATCTTCTGGCTTATTATGGTGGGTGTTCTTCTTTATGTGGGCTACGAGATTGGTTTCACTTCATGGCTTTCGAGCTTCATGTTTGAATCGAAGGGTATTGAGATGAGATACGCGAGCATCTTTCCGGCGCTTCTCTGGGCAGGGATATTCGTCGGGAGATTACTGGCCGGGATCTTCGTCGATAAACTTGGATACGAGCTGTCGCTTTTGATGATGGTGATAATAGCTTTTGTTTCGTTTGGAGCAGCGTTGCTTCTCCAATCCGCCATTGCGATTGCGTTAGCGGTAGTATTTGCTGGTTTTGGCTTTTCTGGAACTTTTCCCACGCTTCAAGCCATCCTCATATCCTCCATGAAAAATGGAATCGGGTTCGCAATTGGAATGTTCACAGTTGCTGCATCAATTGGCGGCGCAATGTCTAATTTCCTCGTAGGGCTTCTTGGCCATCACTTCGGTATGATGGCCGGTGTTATCTTCATCTTGTTTCTCATCTTTCTTGAGATGGTCGTTGTGCTTTTAATAATGAGAGTCAGGAAGGTGAGAGTCGATGCACAGTAAGGTAATAATAGTTGGAGCAGGCCCCGCTGGACTCGCCGCCTCAAGAATCTTTGCCCGTGACGGAATAGATTTCCTTCTTCTTGATTCTAAAAGCTTCCCACGAGAAAAGGGCTGCGGAGGGGGTTTGACGCCAAGATCTTTGAAGAGGGTCCACGAGATATTTCCCGAAGTGGATATCGAGGGCTTCGACTGTCACGAGTTAAGCATAAACAGGTTAATCGACGGACAGATGAAGCATCTTACTACTCTGATGTCAAAGAAGACAATATTCAAAACTGTTGACAGGAAGGAATTTGATAATGCTCTTCTCAAATCCATAGTTGAGAGAGGCGGTAGATTCCTTTCTTCAAGAGTGAGAGAGATCGTGAAAGAGGAACAAGGTTTTGTCGTTAAGACAGATGAAAGAGAGTTGACCTCTGACTATGTAATCGTTTCGGCCGGCGTTTTTGGGGCAAAACTCCTTGGACATGAACCACCCTCTTTTGGAGTTGCATATTATGGTTACAGCTCTCCCACGGGAAGTGCTTCCGTCACCTTTATCCCCAATGGTTACCTTTGGAGTTTCCCTGGTGAGTCTTTCGACTCTGTTGGAGGTGGGATTTACCCCGATTCGGAGAAGACTCCCTCTTATGAAGAGATGAGTACCTTGATAAAGAGATCTTTCGGTGAAGAGATTGATTTGCGGGGGACACCAATCCCTACTTTCAATACCGATGTAGTTCTTAGTTTGAACAACCTATACACGAATTTGCTGGTTGCAGGAGACAGCGCGGGACTTGTTGATAACTGGACGGGCGCCGGTATCGATTTTGCTCTCGATTCTGGCAGACAGGCTGCACTCTCGATCATTGAGGATGGTTACAAAGGCAAAACTGTTAACGAAAGATATCTTGAAAGGCTCTTCCCGGCAGCCAGGCATCTGCAAATCGCAGACGCCTTCAGAAAAAGGTTCAACAGGAATTTCGAAGAACATTTAGATCTTCTCAAGGGAAGAATGACTGGGAAACTTCTTTCTAACTATCTTGGCTACTACGTTAAGGGTCCTTACAGACTCGCATTCAAAAGCCTATTCACTCGTGGAATCTCAAGTCGCCAACTACACTGCTGAAGTCACCCGAGGAACGATATTTCTCATCCCGTCATTAACCACTTCGCCTTCCATCAGTCTCATCAGCCTTTCTCCATATGAATTAGCGATATCCATGTTGTGTGTGATCATGATTATCGTAATGTCATATTCTCTGTTTATCCTTTCAGTCAACTCCATGACTCTGGAAGCGCTGTCAGGGTCTAGAGAAGCAGTGTGTTCGTCGAGAAGGAGAAGCCGCGGTTTCGACAAGATCGCCATCACCATGGCCAGAGACTGTTTCTGCCCACCTGAAAGCTCGCCTGCCTTGGTTTTCAGTCTGTCTTCGAGCCCCAGTCCCAGATCCCTTAGCAACGATATTGCCTCTTCTTTGACGGAACTGAACTTGAAAGGCCTATTTCCCTTCTTTGAGGCTATTATCAGATTTTCGGCAATGGTGAGGGCCGGAAATATGCCTGTGTTCGGATCCTGGTAAACCCTACCGATGAACTCCGCAAGTTTGTGTGGCTTCATGTAATTCATTGTCTTACCGTCGATCATGTAGAGACCGGATGTCGGCTGAACCTCACCGAGTATCACCTTAAGAAGGGTGGATTTTCCCGCACCGTTTGGCCCCACGATTGTCACGAACTGCCCCTCTAGAACTGTGAGACTCACATTTTTCAGTGCCACCCTTTCGTTTTCCATCCCTGGATTGTATGTAACAGTCAGATCTTTGAATTCGACCATAACCTCTTCACCTCCTGCTTCACCTTTCGTTTACCTCCACTTGAAGAAAGCTGACGCAATCCAATAACCGTGATAATAAAAACTGCTGTGAGTAGTTTCATGTCGCTTGCAAGAAAGCCGATCCTATATCCGTATCTCATCGCTAGGGAGAGAAGTGCCTGATATATCACTCCACCCACTATTGGAGAAAGCAGGCCGTAGAAAAGCTTTACTCTCCCGAGAAGTATCTCGCCCATTATTACCGAAGCCAGTCCCGTTACAACCATTCCCTGCCCAATCGTTGCGTCAGAGAACCCACTGTAGAGGGCGAAAAGTCCGCCACTCAACCCTATAACGCAGTTGGCAATGGTAAGCCCCGCAATGGCAAGAACATCCTGGGATATTCCGAAAGACACCACCCCCGAGGGATTACTGCCAAATGCTCTCAGTGTCATTCCCGGGTCAGATTTCAATGCAACCGACAGAACTACAACCACAGCAGAAATTAAGACAACTATTAGTAACAAGTCAGAACCATCGAGCTGGTTATTAAAGATATTCTTGGCAACTACCGTTGTTCTTGATTGGCGCTTCTCAGTGTTGATCTCAAGCTCTTCGAAAAGGTTATCTAGGCCAGTACCGCCGCTCATCTCCTCGAAGCTTTGAGTTGTCCCCTCTGGAACGACTCTTGGAACTGGGAGATTGGGTCCGCCCATTACCCTGAGATTGACTGAGTAAAGCATTGTCATGACCAAAATTCCGGCAAGAAGAACGTTGATCTTGAGCTTTCTATGAATAGTCCCCGTAATGCTTCCGGCAATGGCTCCCGTTAAGGCGGCTAGCATTATCGCAATCCAGGCGGGAAGACCGGAGACAAGTGCTTTTACGGCAACGGCTGCTCCGAGGGCAAAGGAACCGTCCGTCGTAAGATCGGGAAGATCAACAATTCTGAATGATATGTAGACTCCCAGGGCCATCAGGCCGATTATCAATCCCTGTTCCAGAATCGCCATGAACTTACCTTTCCGTCTCTACACCATCGGTTACTATCAGATTAGCCAGATCTAGGACCGATTGTGGAATCTCTACGCCGATTTCTTCTGCGATGTCTGTGTTGACGAAAAGAATCAAGGAATCCTGTCCCAGTATCTTAGTTTCGAGTTCCGAAGGAGGAGTACCCTTAAGAATTTCAACAACCAGTTCTCCGGTGGCTCTACCGACCTGGTAGTAATTAAATCCAAAGCCGATCAGACCGCCAGATCTTGCAATATCTATATCTCCCGCGACAATTGCGACCTTTTCTCTCAAGGCAACCGTAGAAATCGATTCTATGCTTGAGGCAGCAGTGTTATCTGTACCGATGTAGATTGCGTCTACATCTTTTATCTGGGCATTTAGAGAGGCGACCATTTCGGCGGTCGTAGAACCTGTGATATCTATTAGTTCTAGTCCAAGAGCGTCACAGGCTTCTTTGGCAAACTCCCTTATTGTCACGGAGTTGGCCTCTCCGGAATTGTAAATCACTCCCACCCTTTCGACATCCGGAAGAGTAAGTTTCAGCAGCTGAAGCTGGGTTTTTACAGGTGTCATGTCGCTTATCCCAACCACGTTTCCAGGGTTCTTTCCAAATGCCGGTACAAGGTTTGCGCTGACCGGATCGGTTACGGCGCTGAAAACCACGGGAATTGTCTTTGAAGCATTTACAAGTGCCTGAGCCGACGGAGTTGCTATTCCGACCATTACAGCTGCTTTTAATGATACGAACTGCTTTGCAATGGCTACCGCAGTGGAAACCGATCCCTGAGCATTCTGGAAGTCAATAACAATGTTGTCCCCATCCTTGAAGCCACTCTCTTCAAGAACATCGATAATTCCTTCCCTCACTGCATCAAGAGCCGGGTGCTCTACTATCGCTGTAATCCCAACTGTTTGAACAGACAAACCAAGAATCCCTACCAGTAGTAATAGACACACAAGAACCTGCTTCATTCTACATCCCTCCTGATATAAAAAAAGAGAGAGGACGCTTCTCAACGTCCTCTCTCTTTTCACTCTCTAGTGTATTTTAACTCAAGCACACACTGGAGGAGTCCGAAGAAAGGACGTTCCTCCTAAACCAATAAGCGTATGCAAAGCTTATGAATGTTGCTCGAGTCATCACATTTACCTCCGAATTTCTTTGATAAGAAATTTATACCACAAATAAATGTTACGGATCAACGGTAAAGACGAACGTTTTGTTTCCTTTATGTTCTCTCTTCCCTCGAATAAGGCACACCCGATGAAGCGGGAGCCCCGACCTTGCGCTTCAAAGTGTCTGTTGAAGTGAAGAAGAGCACGACAATCGTCAGCAAATAAGGAAGCATCTTCAGAAAGTCGGGTGAAATATGAGCGCCGACGGCCTGCAATCGTAGTCCTAGGGCGGTTATCCCCCCAAAGAGATACGCACCGATCAAAGCTTTAACGGGATCCCAGGTGGCGAACAGAACCAAGGCTATCGCTATCCACCCTCTGCCCGCAGTCATGTTTTCTATCCACATGGAGTTGTAGGCAAGCGAGAGATAGGCGCCTCCAATGGCCGTTATCGATCCGCCGAGAACCGTGTAAAAATACCTCACCGCGAAGACATTTATTCCTTTAGCATCGGCAGCCTCGGGGGATTCTCCCACCGCTCTGAGAGTAAGACCTGGCTTTGTTTTATAAATGAAGAACCACATAATCGGGACAAGCACAAAACTAATATAAACGAGTACGTCATGATTGAAAAGAACCTGACCGATGTAAGGAATGTCCGAGAGGAAGGGAATCTTAATTGGCTCGAAACGCCTTGCAATTACACCGATATAGTCTTTCCCCCAGAGGCCGCTTATTCCGGTACCGAGCATAGTAATGGCCAGACCGCTGACAATCTGGTTGACTCTCAGTGTAACTGTGAAGAAGGCATGAACAAGACCAAGGATTGCACCTGCAAGCATTGCCAAAAGTAAAGCCGCGAGAAGGTTCGATGTTTGATATGAAGCGACAAAGCCACCAATGGCACCAACAAGCATAAGACCTTCCAGTCCAAGATTCATAACTCCAGACCGCTCGGTGAATATTGTGCCTAGAACGGCAAAGAGCAGTGGTGTTCCAGCCCTAATGGTGGCGTTGAGAGTCGAGAGAATAAACGATTCGATATTATTCAATGTGAGCCGCCTCCTCTTTGACGATTCTCAGCCTGTATCTGGAGATTGTTTCTCCTCCGAGAAGAGAGAAGAGAACCAGCCCTTGAAAGACCGAGATCAGAGCCATGGGAAGCTTATAAAACATCTGAAGCTGATCGTTGCCCACCAGCAACCCGCCGAAGAGAAAGGAAACGAGTAGAATCGCAATCGGATTGAGTTTGGCCAGCCATGCCACTATGATCGCCGTGTAGCCGTATCCGGGAGAAAAGCCATGCTGAAGTCTATGCTGAACGCCCATCATCTGTACAGCCCCTCCAAGTCCGGCGATCGCTCCACTTACTACGAGAGCAATAATCGTGTACCTGACAATGCTTATTCCAGAATATCTTGCGGCCTGTGCGTTATCCCCGACGATTTTGGAATTCATTCCCCAACTTGTCTTCCTATAGACGTAAAACAGAACAACTGCAATAGCAACAGCGATGAAGAAGCCAACGTGAAACTCACCTTTGAAGAGAGTTGGAAGCCTAGCTTGATCCGGGAACGGAGCCGTTCCGGGGAATCCATAACCTTTCGGGTCTTTCCAGGGACCATAGACAAGATAATCCACCCAGAAGATCGCGACGTAGTTGAGCATCAGAGTGACCACAATCTCATCTGTCTTTGCGAACGCTTTCATCAAAGCGGGAATCAAGGCCCACAGGCCACCGGCGACTGCACCCGTGATTGATAGAAGCAGTATCATTGCCAGAGGAGAGGAGACATCTTTGAAAAGAAAGAGAGCTCCCCACGTCGCGGCCAGGGCACCCATATAGAGCTGACCCTCTCCGCCAATGTTCCAGATCTTCATCCTGTATGCAAATGACAGTCCCAACCCCACGAAGGCTAGCGGTACCATTCTCATCAGCGTGCTGAAGATCCCATACTTATTTGCAAAAGGCCATGTAAGCATTTCCTTGTATGCATCAAACGTCTCACGAAAGGCAAGTGAAAAAGACCCTAGTCTTCCGTAGAAAAACACCATCAAGATTATCCCCATTAAGACCAGTGCGGCTACCACAGAAAGAATTGGCACGAGAATCGACGAATACTTCGGAATAACCAGCCTCTTCTCTATCTTCACTCTCATGATATCTCGCCCCGCTTTGAGCCGGCCATCATAAACCCTATTTCCTCTGTGAAAGACGGGTCGGGAGGTGTATATCCCATAATTTCGCCCTCGTAAATCACCGCTACTCTGTCTGAAAGTCTGAAGATTTCATATAGCTCTCCTGCAAGAAGAAGAATAGCAGCTCCCCTTTCTTTGTGAGCCAAGAGAGTTTTGTAGACGAATTCCATGGCTCCAATGTCAAGCCCTCTTGTAGGATGCTCCGCGATTATGAGACAGGGCTTTGTTGAAAGTTCCCTGGCGAGAACGAGCTTCTGCAGATTTCCCCCCGAAAGAAACCTAGCCTGGGTTTTCGTTGAAGGAGTCGATATTGAATAATCTGAGATCAACTCTTTGGCTGCCCTCTGCATTGCCCTCGTGTTCAGATTAAAGGGCGATTGAGGGAGATACATGGAGTAAGAGTTCTTCATGAACACGTTTTCTGTAATAGATAACGAAGGACAAGTTGCAACGGCTCTCCTGTCCTGAGGAATGAAAGCTACACCACCCTTTATTCTTTGGGCGACGTCAGTGTGACGAAGTATCTTGTCGTTTAACACCACTTTGCCCTGGACAGGTTTTCTAAGACCGTAAATTGCCTCTGCAAGTTCTCTCTGACCGTTTCCGGCGACCCCTGCAATACCCAATATTTCGCCAGATTTTATGCTCAGACTGAGATTTTTTACTGCTTCAAGATTCTTGTCATTCTTAACGGTGAGATTTTCTACCTGAAGTACCGTTTTTCCAGGTTCGGTCTTGGGTTTGTCGAAATCTAGCAACACATCTCTTCCCACCATCATTCTGACCAGGGAGCGTCTGTCTACTGAATCCCTTACCTCTGTTCCAACAACTTTTCCGCCCCTCAGAACGGTGACTCTGTCGCTAATCTCAAGAACCTCGTCCAGCTTGTGACTTATAAAAATCACCGATGAGCCCTCATTCACTAGCTTCCTCATAGCCTTGAACAGTATCTCCGTTTCCTGGGGAGTTAAGACGGCAGTCGGCTCATCAAGGATTATCACTTTAGCTCCAGTGTAAAGAAGTTTAAGAATTTCTATTCTCTGTTTCTCTCCCACCGAAAGAGTCCAGACCCGTGCCCTGGGATTGACTGGAAGATCATAGCTTTTGCCCAACTTTTCGATGCTTGATTCGACCGTTTTGGTTTTTATAAAGAAGCCCATTCCCTTAAGACCAAGAACAATGTTTTCGGCGACCGTGAACGACGGTACTACCGTGAAGTGCTGCTGAACCATACCTATCCCGTATTTCAGAGCATTGTGGGGAGAAGAGATGGAAATCTGCTTGCCCTCCATGAATATCTCTCCCTCATCGGCCTTGTATATACCGAACAGAATATTCATGAGTGTGGTCTTTCCGGCTCCATTTTCTCCAAGAAGAGCATGAACTTCGCCTTTTTTTAGGTCAAGAGAGATATTTTCATTTGCTATTACACCGGGAAAGGCTTTGGTGATGTTTCTCATTTCTAGGATCGGAAGATCGGCCAAGTAATATCACTCCAAAGAAAGAAATCGAGGGGCCTGGCGGCCCCCCAAAACTATCACTGAATCTTTCCAACTACATTGTTTACGAACCAGTCCATGCTAAGAAGCTCTGCGTCAGTTGGTCTTTCGCCTTCAGCATACCTTAGAGCTCCTGACTGATCGTAGACTGGACCGTCAAACGGGTGGAACAGACCCTGAACTATTGCTTCTCTCATGGTCATCACGAGTTTTGCCACACCATCTGGAACAAGATCGGATACAAAGATGTCGACAACACCTTCTTTGATCCCTCCCCAGTACTGTTCATTGGTCCAGGTTCCGTCCATGACATTTCTGACTACATATTCATAAAATGGACCCCAGTCCCAAACGGGGGCTGCGAGGAAAGCATTTGGCGCGAAGGCACTCATGTCACTGTTGTATCCTATTGAAAAGACACCTCTATCTTCTGCTGCCTGCTGGGGAGCCGGTGAATCCTGATGCTGTGTTATCAAGTCTGCACCAATATCCAGAAGTGATTCCGCTGCCTCTTTCTCTCTTGCCGGATCAAACCAGGTGTTGGACCAGACTACATGGACCTTTACCTCGGGGTTAACGTACTGGACACCCATCGCAAAGGCGTTAATTCCACGTATTACCTCAGGTATTGGATAGGCGGCGACGTAACCAATAATGTTGGTTTTCGTCATTGCTCCTGCGATCAGACCGCTAAGGAATCTCGGCTCATACATTCTTCCAAAATAGGTGCCGAGATTATCGGTGGTCATGTAACCTGAACAATGCATAAACGTTGAATTCGGGAAGGCCTGTGATACCTTTACCATACTGTCCATGTAGCCGAAGCTGGTCCCGAAGATGAGGTCGTATCCTCTTTGGGCATAACCTCTAAATACAACTTCCGCCTCAGCTCCTTCAGGTACGCTCTCAATGAAATCAGTAACGATTTGATCGCCGAAGACTCTTTCCAGGTGTAGTCTACCCTCGTTATGCATTGTGCTCCAGCCACCATCGCCCACCGGTGCAACATAAATGAAGGCTACTTTTAGTGGTGCTGCCAGAAGAGCTGCAGCAATCAGAATCATTGAGAAAAACAGGAAGATCTTCCTCACTGTCATTACCCCCTTTGTAGTGGAATAGGTTATCCTGACGTAGAAATTATACATTTATGAGCTTGCCAATCCAAATTTAAAGAGACGACCAAACTAGAAAACGACTGGGTGTATAAACTCATTAGAACAGCTTTTGGCAACATTTGAGCCATCCTTCTTATTAAGTTAATTTTAGAGTTCGCTGCATAGTGGTAAAATATGATGAAAGAAGTGTTGATATTGATACAGCTGAAGGAGGGTAACTATGATTACAGCTAGAATGGAAAAGGAAATCAATAACCAGATAAAGGCGGAATTCGAATCTGCATTTATCTACATGAGCATGGCTGCCTGGTCTCACAAGAATGGATACTTTGGGGCCGAGAACTTCATGTGGAAGCAGGCAAAAGAGGAAGAAGAGCACGCGATGAAGTTTATACAGTATCTTAAAGACGTCGATGCAACTGCGGAGATCCCGGGCATTGAAAAACCAAACGGAGAATACGAGTCTTTGCTGGACGTTTTTGAAAAGGGGTTGGAGCATGAGAAGTACATTACTTCCAGGATCCACAACCTTGTGAAAATCTCCGAAGAAGAGGGGGATTACGCAACGAACGACTTCATCCAGTGGTATGTTACCGAGCAAGTCGAAGAGGAAAGGAATTTCAGAGATGTTGTGAAAAGACTGAAGATGGTTGGAAATCAAGCCAACGGGATCTTCATGATTGATTCTCAACTTGGCGAAAGATAATCTTGTGCGGGATGACCTGTCATCCCGCTTTCCTTTCTGTCGAGATTCTTGTTCTCGGACCTGAGAGGGTGATTTAGATGAGAAAGCTTCTTGCTTTGATACTTACCGTTTCCGTTCTGACAATGGCTATGGCTTCTTATTTTCACCTTACGATTCTCCACACCTCCTTTGTTCCCGCTAATACTGCTCCCTTTGATTATTCCTCTGGGAAGAGCGAAGACGTCTTTCCGGCAAGACTGGCTGTTTTTGTCAATCAGATGAGACTTTTCAATCCAAACACGTTGTTTATAGATACTGGAAATTTGATTCGGGGAACGCCTCTCTCTTACTATTCGGCTAAAATAGATTACTGCAATTTGAATCCATTTGTTGAGGCGATGAACGCTATCGGTCTCAACGCATCACTCATCGGGAGTGAAGAGTTCATTTATGGACCAGGTTTCCTTGAAGAAGCTATTTCGGCTTCTGAGTTTCCTCTTCTCTCGGCAAATATCGTCTTTAAATCTTCAGGAGAACCGGTTTTCTCGCCCTTTGAAGTCGTCGAGATAGAAGACGATGGCGAGAAGCTAAGAGTTGGCATCGTTGGTCTTGTGACGGAAGTTATTCCGCCCTGGCAAGAGGCCGAGTTTTTTGCCGGTCTATCCTTCGTTGACCCTGTCGATGCGGCTGGTGATTATCTCGGCAAGCTTAGAGAAGAGGTAGACGTTTTGGTTCTGGCATATCGTGGGAGTAATGAAGAAGCCCATGAGATTATGAAGGCTCTTAGGGAAATAGATGTATTTTTGAAAGGCCCACAACTTACAACTAAATCGGCAATCGTTGATGGGGTTGTGATCTCTGGGCCCGGATATATAGACGAATCCGTGAGTAAGATCGATATCTATCTAGAAAAGACGGGTGAAGACTGGAAGATTTATGATAGATCGGTTGATGAGATTTCGATGTCTGGGTTCCTTCCTGACGAATCCGTTGTTGAGATCTTTAGAGGTTATAATGATCAAATCCAGAAGCTTCTGGATACAAGAGTTGGTTTTGCAGTCGGTGATTTCTATGTTGAAGATGCTCTTGAAGCGAGACTTCGAGACAACCCTCTTGCCGAGTTCATTAACAGAGTGCAGATGGAAGTAACGGGAGCCAAGATTTCATGTACCTCGATTTTCGATCATGCGACAACCGGTTGGAAAACCGGACCGATAACCATTGGCGAGATCTACGAGGTTTATCCTGTTCCAAGCACGCTCAAAGTTCTTGAGCTAACCGGCGAAGACATCAAAGAAGCCCTTGAATTCAATGCAGAACGCTTCGTTACCGATGATGGATTGCTTACTTTGGACCATTGGTCTGTTGATGATTATTCGAATTACGATATGTGGGAGGGAATTGAATACATAATCGCCATAGACAGGCCGGTCGGCGAAAGAGTCCTCAGTGTCTGGCATAATGGTAAACCGCTTGATATGGCAGAGACTTATGAAGTCTCTATGAGCAGTTTTCGTGCGGGAGGCGGCGGTTACAGCATGTTCGAGAATAAGCCGGTTGTAAGGGATGTGAAGCTTCAGATCTTTGAGATAATTACGGATTTCGTTCAGGAGAGATTTGCCATTAGTCCCCAGGTTGACAACAACTGGTCGGTAGGAACAGGGTTCATTCACACGGTTGGATGGAACGAAACATTGAGATCAATTTCAGAGATGTATGACATCGAGGATTCTGAAATCATGAAATATAATCCCGATCTAGTAGGAGTTAAAAGCATTCCCGCAGGTTCGGAACTGATAGTTTACAGACCCTTTTTTCAAGACAAGTAAAATACCGGTAACTTCGACCCCTAATTCTGATATTTACTAACACAACTGTTTATCCACGATCTCTATTCGACATCTTTGAGAAACCTACGAACGGCCTCGATGTATTCCTTGGCTTTCTCAAGATGGTGTTCGTGAGATGCCCCTTCGAAGATCCTCATAGTTGCATTTGGAAATTTACTGCTGTAGTACCTGGTTGTTTCCGGTGTAGCTTCATCGAATTCACCGCAAGTCAATAGGACGGGTACGGTAATGTTTTCGAGATGAGGTGTACAGTCGAAGTCTTTCAAAACGCCTGTTACTGTGAATTCGCTTGGCCCGTACATGTAGTTGTAGACCTCTTCCCCCATGCCGGCGACTGCTTCCTTCATACATTGAGGCCATGGCTTTACTCGACATACATATTTCCCATAGAACTCCGAAATTGCCGAGTGATAACTCTCTCCATTGAAGTTACCGATTGATTCGGCCCTTTTGATAGCGGATTGTGAATGATCAGACAAGGTCTCAACCAGTTTTCTAGCATCGCTTTCAAATCTCGTGATGCTCATTGCCGGTCCCGACAGAACAAGACTTTCGACGAAACTGGGGTACTTGACGGAATATTCGCAGGCTAGAATAGTTCCCCAGGACTGGCCGAGAAGATGAATTGTCGAAAACCCTAACTCTTTTCTCAGACACTCGATTTCTTCCACGAAGCGATCAACTCTCCAGAGCGACCTATCCGATGGACGCTCTGATCTACCGCAACCCAGTTGGTCGTAGAAGACAACGGGCCTCTCATCTGAAAGCGCACTTATCGTCTCAAGGTAGTTGTGCGGAACACCAGGACCCCCATGAATCGTAATGAAAGGTTTCATCTTACTGTATCTACCTTGCACTTCATACCAGATTCGTCCGCCAGGAACGGTTACATATCCTTCCACACCTTCGCCTCCTTGAAACAAAAGTTCAGAACATTGCTCAGGATCAAACGCCAGTCGCGATTATTTGGTAATCCAGTTCTCTCGAACTACAAAAGCACAACAAGCAGTGCTAAACACCGACATACAAGCCTATATTTCATGCATTCGATTTTCAAAAGAAGTATATCATCTGAGAGAAATCAATCTTCGAACTGAAGCGAAAAAGAAAACGCTGAATAATTTCTTGCCGAAAACAAATAATATCTTCAGAAAGAGTACAAAATAACCAGAAAGAGAGACAATGAAACCAAAATTCGACCGAAGTCTTCCATAATCGTCTCAAGTCAAATGTGATGAGTCTATAATGGAATTTATCTGCAGCCCATGGAACTGTATAATTGTTTTGGTTTTCGATTCAGATTTCGCAACTCAGATTCAAAAAAGGGAGGAAGAACTATGAGACATGTAAGGCGTTCGGTGATGCTTCTGGTCATTCTCGCTATTGTCCTGGGAGGAGAAGCTCTTCTTGCAGGATTGACGTATGGTTATGTAACACCGGGACCGGACACTTGGTACCGGAAAGATGTTGAAGGCTTCGAGTATGCAGCAAGTCTAGTAGGCGCGCAAGTTGTTGTACTAAACTCCGACTACGATACAGAGAAGGAGATTACCAATATAAACACACTCATCAATATGGGTGTCGATGGAATGTGTGTTTTCTCTTTCAATCCTAACGGAGCTTTCATTGCTGCCAGGGAAGCCGCGAGAGCAGGAATACCTTTAGTTGTGACTGATAATGTGGGTCAGGTCCTCCAGTCAGATGATGATATTGTTGCGTGTATTGACTTCGACTGGGAAGGAATGGGAGTGAACATTGCAAACTACATTGCTGAGAATTACCCGGGCGAGAATATTGCGTGCATAATGGGTCTCTTCGAACACGTTCCGGTGCAAATGTTCAGAAACACTTTTGAACCAAAGGTCAAAGAACTTGGCAAGAATGAAATTGTTGCAATCAGGGACGGGCAGTACACTCCAACGGTTGCAGTCGATCAGGCCCAGGATTTGATAGAGTCCGGCTACGAATTCTCTAACCTCTTTATCTTCAACGAAGAGATGGCGGCGGCAGTAGTTAGAATGCTAAAGACAAGAGGCCTTCTCAACAACCCGATCAGAGTAATAACCACAAACGGTGCTCCGTACGGAATAGAGCTGATCAAAGAAGGAAGCATCGATTACTCGATCTCGACTTCACCGGGATGGGAAGGATTTGTTTCATTCCTCGCTCTTCATGCATATACGCAGGGAGTGATAACGGATCTGAACCAGCAGATTCTCCTTCCAAATACGCCGATAACCCCCGAGACTATCGATGACAAGACCAAGGTAGTTCCATGGGATATCGACCCAGTCTGGATCGATCTGACAAGAGAGTATTTCCCGCAGTACAATTCACTCTATTAATTACGAAGATCAATAAGAGGGGATGAGAGTGGGAGCTCTTCATCCCCTTTCTGTTAATTCCATGGTAAAGGTGAGAAAATATGCAGAGTGAAGCGTTAGTGGAAATGGAAGATGTCACGAAAGTATACGGGATGCACAGAGCGCTTGATGAAGTGTCATTCGATCTCTTCCCGGGAGAAGTCCATTGCCTTGTCGGAGAAAACGGTGCCGGGAAATCAACATTGATTAAAATCCTCTCAGGAGCAATCTCGCCAGAGGCAGGTATCATCAAAATCGACGGCAAGGTAGTTGAAGAGCTAAACCCGCGTCAATCTATAGAAATGGGAATTGCTACAATATATCAGGATGCCGAACTTGTAGACTCCCTGACCGTTGCTGATAACGTCTATCTCGGTAATGAAATCACCGGAAGAATACCTTTTGTAATCGACAGTAAAAGTCAGATGAAAAAAGTAAACGAGATCATAGCGGCGTTGAAAATGCATCTGCCAACTGGCGCTCTTGTTGAAGAACTCTCCGCCTCTCAGAAGCAGATGCTTCAAATAGTTAAGGCCCTGTATAGAGATGCAAGGGTTTTAATAATGGACGAACCAACCAGTTCCCTGGGAATGGATGAAACCAAGGCCCTAATGAATATTGTAAGGAATCTGAGAGAACGGGGAATCGGGATAATCTATATATCTCATTACCTTGAAGAGATCTTCGAAATCGGCGATAGAGTAACAGTTCTCAAGGATGGAAAGAGCATGGGAACCTCCTCGCTAGAAAGCGTAACTGTGGAAGAGATTATCAGAAAAATGGTTGGAAGGGACGCGTCGCTTTTCTATACTAGAAGAAAAGTCGATATTGGAGAAGTTTCACTAGAAGTTAAGAACATCAGCAGATGGGGAATCGTCAATGATGTGAGCTTCGATGTGCGAAAAGGAGAGGTATTCGGTATAGGTGGCCTTGTGGGATCGGGAAGAAGTGAACTCGTTAACATTCTTTTTGGAGCGGACAAAGCAGACTCAGGGGAGATTCTACTTAACGGGAAGAAGCTCAGAATCAGGTCTCCACAAGATGCTATAAGACAGGGAATTGCTCTCATAACTGAAGACAGGAAGAAGTTGGCAATGCTTGGAGGAAGGGATGTTGTGGAGAACACAGCCTTGGTGCACAGTGAGAATTTCAGAGGCTTCCTTCTCAATTTGAAGGAGGAGGAAGATGTAACGGATGAGATTGTCAACAAGCTTTCGGTTGCAGTCCAAGACAGATCGCAGAAGATTGAAGAGCTTTCGGGTGGAAATCAGCAGAAGGTGATTATTGGTCGCTGGTTGATAGACGATTCGGATGTCTACATATTTGATGAACCAACTAAGGGCGTTGATATTGGAGCAAGAGAGCAGATTTATGAATTGATTGTTGAGCTTGCAGAACGGGGCAAATGCATTATCATGATCTCCTCCGATATGCCCGAACTTCTGTCTATGAGTGACAGAATAGGCGTAATGAAAAACGGAAGAATGGTAGAGATCGTAAAGAACGATAATATTGAAGAAGAAGATATGATAAGGCGCTTCATAGGAGTTTAGATCTCGCAGGAGGAATAAAAAGAATGAGTAATAGCGACGTTTCATTTGAGGGAAGAAAGACTCTTACGAGAAAGAGAACCTCAATTCTGAAAAGCCAGTGGTTTTATCTTTTGGTTGCAGAAATTGTTATTGCTGTCATTACTGGATTGGTTAATCCAAGGTTTTTCTCGACGAGTAACATAATGAATGTTCTCGAACAGATAGCAGTTCTTGGCGTTGTTTCATCGGGAATGACGCTTCTGATAATCTCTGGGGAAATTGATATCTCTGTTGGAGCCAACATAGGGTTATCATCTGTAGTTATGGCAATGATTATAAAAGCCGGTCAGCCATATCTGATTGCCATAATTGCGGGCATTGCGCTAGCAGTTTTCAATAGCCTTTTGGTGGGAATAACTGCGAGAGCTTTCAAAGCGCCATCTTTTATTACTTCTCTTGCATTTATAAGCGTCTTCCAAGGAGTAGCTCTTGCAATAACCAAAGGTACCTTCCAGACAATCTATGGAAAATTCGAGTTCATTGGGACGTACAGGCTCTGGGAAATAGTCCCGTTGAGTTTTCTAATCAGTATAGCCGCCTACATCGTCATGCATTTCTTGCTTTCATACACAAAACTTGGAAGGCGCACTTACGCGGTTGGAAGCAATCCTTCAGCGGCATATCTTTCAGGTATTTCCGTCAACAAAGCCAAACTCAGCGCCTTTGCGTTGAATGGCTTGTTCATTGGAGTTGCTGCGATGGTTTTGCTTTCAAGAATTGGGGCGGCCCAACCTTCAACCGGCACCGGTATTGAACTAAAGGCGATCGGCGCCGTTGTAATTGGGGGCACACCGCTCGCAGGAGGTAAAGGTAGAATAATTGGAACGTTCTTCGGTGTGCTTCTCATGGGTATCATTTCGAACTCTTTGAATATGCTACGCGTTAACCCTTACTTCCAGACTGTGACTTTTGGCCTACTGATCATCGCATCGCTTGCGGTAAGCGTTCTGAGTTCTTACAGGAAGAAGGAAAAGATAAAACCTCATTCCTCTAAGGAGGAGAACCGATGAAGCCGCAAAACTTCGTTGTGATTAATCGAGAAATCGAAAGACGCTTTGTTGAAGAAAAGAAGAAGAACCCCGATAGGTTCGAACGCAAGCTCTCACTCTCTTGGAGCATCTGGATGTTCGGCACCGAGCCGATTGAAGACTCTCTCAGGAGACTACAGAATAATGGTTTGGAGTATGTAGAGATAAAGGGTGATACATCAATTTCTCGAGAGAGAATGAAACATGCCCTTGTGAGCTTCGGACTAAGAGTCTCTGGTGCATGCGGGATGTTTTCCCCTGAAAGGGATCTTTCAAGTCTAAATCCCGATTACCAGAAGAACGCCATCGATTATATCCGAGAAGTCTCTCGCTACGTTTCAGGTATTGGAGGGACCTACATGATAGTTGTTCCTGGAGCTGTTGGTAGGCCCAAAGCAGTTGACAATTTTGAAATGGAGAGAAGCGCGGCGGCTTTGAAGAAGTGTGCGATCATCTTCGAGGAGACTGGCGTAAAACCTGCGATCGAGCCAATAAGGTCGGCCGAAGTCAGTATAGTGCACACCATTGATGAGGCACTTGAATATCTTCGATTTGTAAACGAGCCTTCCATTGGCTTTGTCAATGGGGATATCTACCACATGTTAAATGGCGAGCGGCACGTTGGCGAAGCCATTTTGAAGTGCGGAGAAAAACTTCTGAACCTCCACATCGCGGACAGTAACAGGGATGCCCCGGGAAAGGGGCAAATCGATATTGACACGGCCATAATGGCTGCCTATCTTGTGGGAATGAACCGAGAGGGTAGATTCATAACATTTGAGCCTCTTGGTCCTTATCCCGACCCCTACGTTCTCTCAACTGGGCCATGCGATGTCGATCTTATGGACAGGTTGGTTAGGGAATCTGTAGACTATTTCAGGGAACGTGAAGAAGTAGTACGTTCTCTTTGATCAGGAGGAATAAAAATGAAGATCGGATTTCATACAGACGCATTCAATTCTGCCGTGTTTAGTTTCGAGAAGGCACTTCAGTGGGCTCAGAAGAACGACGTTCACTATATTGAGCCGGGGATAATAGACGGTGTATCGTGGATTCACGGTCTCGGATACTTTCCACATATTTCTCTTTCAGAAGATCCTCTTAAGACAAAGCTGAAACTCCAAGAGTACGGTGTCCGCTTCTCGCAGATAGATTCCGCATTTCCTCTCTCTGGAAATGAGGGCTTCTACAACGGTGTTCCGTATGTTCTAAAATCGATCCCTTGGGCTAAACTGGCTGGCTGCGAAAACATTGCAACTACTGACGGGCTGAAGAAGCCGCTGGGATTCAGTGAAGATGAGGCCCTAGAGCTAATGAAGAGGGCCTACCGCATAATAGTTGAGACAGCGGAATTGTATGAAATAAACATCAACATCGAAGTACACGGCTACTTCACTACGAATCCGGATCTCCTCGATAAAATGCTTAACTTTGTTCAAAGCGATAGGCTCGGTTTGAACCTCGATACAGGGAACAGTTTCATTGCTGGTCAAGATCCGGTAGCCTTTTGCGGTAGATTCATAGACAAGATCAAACATGTACATATTAAGGATGTCTCGAAAGACCTCGCAGATGCCATGAGAGGAAAGGATACTGGAATCGGAATTAGTCACTCTGCAATCGGCGATGGAGTCAACGCCGATAACATTAAAACTATCATCGCCATGTTAAGAGATTACGGTTACAATGGAACTCTAAGTATGGAGTGCGAGGGTATGGGTGGACCACTGATTGAAAGATCGCTTCAATGGTTGAGAAAAACACTTGAGGAGCTTGGCATTGAAGAAGAGAAGTGAAGCATCCCCCCGTTAAATCTTGATGGAGGGCGAGTTTGTCTCCATGAATTCGTCTTTTATATACGAAAATCCTAGATAGTTTTTCATTTTATTGCAAAGATGCAACTCTCTTTTAGAGAGCATTCAGTTACCTGTTTATCTATAATTCTACAATTATAACTGTCTCAAATCTTAATTGCCTCAGTTTCTTAGCAGATGGGGCTTCGTTACATGAAGTCCCATCTGTTGTGATTTGGAGCTTCAAGAGTTCTCTTTTTGGGACTTCAGACTAGTTTCAATTCAACCAGCAGCAAACATTGTCAAAAACATTTCGATAATGGCCATCCCGGAACGATGTAGATCCAATTTCTTCCCTTCAACCACAGTCTCATAAACTGTAAAATCGGATTCCAGTCACATGCAAACGCCTCAGCTAAAAGTCTTATTAGAGCGTTTCCTGGTCATCAAACCAACCCGTCAAAGCTCCTGCAACATGAGATATTCTCATTTTTTTGAGCCTCCCCCAAAATGCATTTGGTTGAAGCTCCTGCTAAGGGCTACTTTTCGGAACTCCTTTTCAGGATCCTGCGCAAAACCTTGCACTTAGAAACCGTTATACGCCTGAGAGGAAAAACCCGCTGATCGTTGGGAAGAGCCATCCTTTGTCTTGTCCAAGATCGGAGACCCGTCCTAAGAGATTAAGGGCAGAAGCGATGACTCCGGCAGGAGGCGAGACCAACTTCGTCAGAACGCCCTTCGGCCCCCAATGGTTGGACAAGAGGTCAGAGAATCACGGTTTTACGATCTGAATGGGAGCCTCATTGTTTAGTTCTTTGGATAAGATCAAAACCGAGATCCCGAAACAAGTTCGGGATGACAGTGTGTGGGACCTCCTGAAGGTGCTACCTGAATAACTGTCTCAGCATCATACGTGAAGATACCTAGACGGTGAGTTCTTTTCTTCTCGAGAAAGAACGCATTTGAGACGTTCGCTTCGCTCACGAGAAGACGAGAATTCTCGCATATCTTCAATCTCTCTCTTTCTCTCTTTTTTTCTCTCCTCTTCTCGCTCTTTCGTGAAAAAAGGAGTCCTTTTTTTGCGTGACAAGTATCAAGTCAGGTTGACCGCCTAAGGGTACTGCGAATACATCATTTTTCGTCTGAACTTGGTTCAGCATCTAGGTCTTGAGAGCCGCTGTTCGCTGCAAAGAGCCGTCCTTTGTTGCCCGTCAAAGATCATGGACCCGTGTTTCGTCAAGACCCAGGATCCTGAAATGAATTCAGATGACAGCATAAGGCAATTTCGAATCCGGAAAATCCCGTCATTCTCGTGTATTGTCAAAAGAGAGAGAGTATAGAATGAGGGTAGAGGGAGTAGCCAGTCGTCATGCGTAGGCTTAGAGCCTGTAGTTCAGATTGGGCATCCTTCTTAACACGATTGAGAGTAATGGTCGAAAAGACCGCACCTTGTACGAGGTTGTGAAAGGAGGAACCCTCATGTTGTATGTAGGAGTGGACATATCCAGTGAAAGTTTTGACGCTTGTTTCTATTTACCAGAGAAGAAGAAAATGAAAAGCATGAAGTACAAACAAGACAAGGAAGGTTTTAGGGAATTTCTAAAGAAGCTAAATACTTACAAGGACGAGAAACAAGTCGGAATGGAAGCGACGGGTTCGTATCACAGCAACTTGTACGGATTTCTTAGGAGCAAAGGGATAGACGTACAGCTTCTCGATCCGTATACCCTTAGCAAATTCATGAAGGCTATGAGCAGGTCAAAGACAGACAAGAAAGATGCAAAAAGCATAGCGGTTGCAATGTACAGGATATTCGATCTGCTGAGCGTTTCTCAAGTACCAGAGGAAGAGATGTCAGCATTCAGGGACTTGGTTAGGGTGAGAAGCACTGTAGTAGCAAACTGTTCTGATCTTCAAAGGAAACTGAAGAGCAAATTGAAGATTCATATGCCTGAGCTTCTTAAGACCTTCAGATCCGTTAGTTCACCTGTGCTGTTGCATCTGTTGAGTGTATATCCATCCAGAGAAGAGATACTTGACAACGAGGAAGATGCAGTCAAATTGCTCAGCTCTCACAGAAACTGGAGTGAAAAGAAAGCGAGAGAGGTTATCGATTCACTCAAAGACTCAATAGGCAAGCCAGATACCTTTGGAACCTACTCAACGATTACCAGCACATTCATAGCTGAAATTAAGCTTCTCAAAGACCACGTGGAAGCCCTGAATGAGGAAATAAAGAAGTTTCTTGAGAAGTTCCCTGACAATCCCCTAAGAACCATACCAGGTATTGCTGAAGTCACGGAAGCCGAAATCGTATCTGAAGTAGGCGACATAGACAGATTCTCTTCTGGGAAAGCCTTTGTATCGTACATAGGCCTTGATCCTGTTATTAAGCAGAGTGGTAACATGACTCGCGGCCTCTCAATTTCTAAGAAGGGTAACAAACATCTACGAAGAACCTTCTACCAGTTAGCTAAAAGCTTGATCAAAAACACTGAAAAGTACAGGAACAAATACGAGAAGATGAAAAAGAGGGGGGTGAAAAATAAGGTGGCCCTAATAGCAACTGCAAGAGCTGCAGCTGAAATGGTCTACCAACTTTTGAAAAATAACGTTCCATTTGACCTTTCACTCTCATAATTTTCCTAATTCTATACTTGACAACTTAGAGTATCTGAATTTGTTTCAGAATCTTTCTCCTAAAGTTCTATCGAACCCGCTAACTGCAACCCATAGGCATGGTATTTCTAAGCCCGGATCCCGAAACAAGTTCGGGATGACAGAGTGAGGAACTTCCAAAAGCCGATGTTGGGATAACTTCCTCAGTTGCATTGAAACCCTGAATTGATTGCCGGTTCTCTTCACGAGACCCGAGACTCCATACTCGATACCCTGTTTTTGGGGCTCCGTAATCTGAACTTGTTTCAGAATCTTTCTCCTGAAGTTCTATCGAACCCGCTTCCTCCCATCCATACTTATGGCTTACTAAAGCCTAGATCCTGAAATAAATTCAGGATGACACGTTAGGTAATTTCGAATACATAAGATTCCGTCATGAATTCGTTTTAGCATCACTATTTAGGAGCCGCCGGACGCTCAAGAACGAAGACTCGCTAATCGCTGGGAAGAGCCGTCGTTCGATGCGCGTCAAAGATCATGGACGCGTCCTTCTTCATGACCAAAGACCGGGATTCTGACACGAGCTTCGTCAGAATAATAACATGTGGCGCTTTTTCAATAACCTGGAGAGTGATCCCGTAGTGTCTCCATCTAAATCCACTCACTTTGTCATCCCGTAGAGCCTGCCCTGAAAATTACCCGTTCAGGGATCCTGTACGAGATCTCACCCTTCAAGACCCTATCGTATTTCTTACTTATCGGAGAACGGAGAACCGATAACGGATAACTCTTTTTTTTTTAACTTCCATCGTGAAACTTGTAACTGTTGGTCTTTTTCGCGAGAGACAGGATCCTGACCAAGAGCATTGTCAGGATGACGTGAAGGGGTGTCATTTCTTAGGCTTGCTTTGGGAGACGCACGGCAAAATCTAGCGACTTCGTTCTTAGTGTCCCCTCCCGCCATCCCGTAGTGCTCCTGCATGGGCCGAGATCGGAGCGGAGACTCAGGAAATAGCCGAGGTTGTCATCCCGTAGAGCCTGCCCCGAAAATTACCTGTTCAGGGATCCTTACGGGATCTCGCTCTTCAAGGCCCTATCCGTATCCACTGCGGAGAACGGTGGACGGTCGACGGATAACCGTTTTTATGTAAGTGGCATCTTTTCGGTTGCAATCGGAGTTGCCAACAAATCAAGGCCACGTTTTTGCGCTCTCTCACGTAAAATTGGAAAATTCTCTTCAAGCAAGCAGGAGTTCACAAAGACGTTATTTGCAGGCGCAAGGGAAATAGTTTATACTATACCCGGGAGGGGTAATATGAATGAATTGACCGCAGTAGCAACCGGAACTCTAGGTGTGTCACCAATGATAAGTCCAATCGTTACAACAAGCGTCACTTACGGGAGTGCCTTTCTGGGAGGTTTACTTTCTTTCTTCTCGCCCTGCATACTTCCTCTGATTCCAGTTTTCTTCGGTGTACTTATGGGTGGGGCGGCCGATGCAAAAGCTCGCTTTATCAGGGGAGTATTCTTCACTCTTGGGATGTCTATCTTTTTCTTCATACTTGGTATAGGAGCGACCGGACTCGGAACCTTCATCAGGCAGAATGAAGTGCTGATGAACGTAATTTCTGGAGGTCTCTTCGTCCTGTTTGCTTTCCTGTATCTCTTTGAGATAGGCATGAAGGGAGTAAACTTGAACGTATGGAAATTTGGCGGTTCTGCTGTAAGCGGCTTCATACTTGGAGCAGTTCTTGGTCTCGTTTGGGTGCCTTGCGCCGGTCCGATTCTTGGTTCCATTCTGGTCCTTGCAGCCAATCAATCGGCAGTTGCCGAGGGCGGGCTTATGCTTCTTGTCTATTCGTTGGGTCTGAGTATACCCTTCCTGACGCTAAGCGGATTGGTGGCAAAGCTAACTTCAAAGCTCTCTTTTGGAGGAGAAAGCAAATGGAGAAAAGTGATCAGAGTATCTGTCTTCGTTGTTCTCCTAGCAGCCGGATTGTTGACAATGACAGGAAACCTTAACTTACTACAGTTTGCAACGGGAGGTTGATTTATGAAGAAAGTTGTTTTTCTACTAGTTTTACTTTTACCAGGAATAATATTCTCGTATGTCGGAATGCTAGATGATTTCGACACAGCGCTTAAGCTAGCCAAGATAGAAGATAAGGAAGCTATCGTAATGTTCTCGGATACCAGCTGCGTCTACTGTGTGAAGTTTGTGAAGGAAACTCTCGCAGATGAAACCGTACAGGATCTTTTGAAAGCAGGTTTCGTTTTCTCCCAGATATACAAAAGCAATCCGGGGAATGCCTCTTATGTTGTCGGAGAGGAATGGAAAGAGATGTCATACGGTGAGCTCTATGCTTATTTTCAGATCAGAGGCACACCTACATTTTGGTTCTTCACAAGCGAAAACGCATTATTGACTAACCTGCCAGGTTACGTTCCCGCGAAGGACTTCACGACTATACTTCGGTTCCTTGGCGAGAGAGCGTACGAGACAGCAACCTTTGAAGATTATCGAAGCAAAGAATCTACTTTCATGGGAGAACCGAAGATCGTGCGTGTAAGTGAAGAGGATTATAACTATGTTCTCCAGAACGACCCGATTGCCAGGGAATACAAGGATCAAGAGGTCGACAAATTCACGGTCTGGTTGACGAAAGATGAGTCGACTGCCGAATCCCTGCTGGAAGAGGGAGTCTTCAGAGTCATTCTATTGAACTGAAAAAATCGAGGGCAATTGACAGAAACTCGTCGTAAGCCTTTCTGTCGAGAAGGCACATTTTTATAAGCCTCAGAGATGAAGACTTGTTTTGCGAAAAGTGATCCATTACTGACTTTAGGAATTGCTCTGCGCAAATAGACACCGGAACACCAAAAATACCAGTTGAGATCGCCGGAGTGGCAAGCGTAACAGCAGTCATTTCGGCGGCTTTTTTTAGGACGTTTGCAAATGAACAGTAAAGCTTGGATTCAAGATCTAGTTCTCCGTACTGAGGACCAAAAACGTGAATTATCTTCTTTGCGAGCAGGTTTCCAGCGCCCGTTACCGCGACTTCAGAGGTCTTCAGAGGGCCATTCTTCCTAACGTAGGCATCGCTCTCAAGCTGAATCTCTTTTCCTCCAGCCCTGACTAATGCTCCAGCAACACCCCCTCCATGTCTCAAATAACTATTTGCGGCATTGACGATTACGTCTACCTCCTGTTCCGTTATATCGGATATTTCGAGCTGAATGACTCTACCTTCTCTAAGAATGAAACTCTTCATTCTTCCTCCGGATAGTTCTTCATGCCCTTCCATAACGACCTGAGCCTTTCAAAAAGGAATTTCTCTTTGCCACTGTTTCCTGGAACATAGAATACTTCCTCCTTTATCGGTTCCGGCAGATAATACTCACGGGAAAACCCTCCGGAGTTGTGCGGATAATTGTAGCCTTTACCATAGCCCAACTCCTTCATCATCTTAGTAACCGGATTTCTTAGTTTTAGAGGGATTTCTAGATTCGGGGTAGTCTTTACCTTTTCTTGTGCCTTCACCATGGCCAAATAGGTTCTGTTGCTTTTGGTTGCGACTGAAAGATAGATTGCCGCTTCAGATAGGTTCAGAATGCATTCAGGCAAGCCGACATTATTCACTGCCTGAAAGGCCGCGTTTGCTATCACCAGGGCCATGGGATCGGAGAGGCCAATATCTTCTGAGGAGAAGATCACCATTCTTCGAGCGATGAACTTAGGATCCTCACCGCCCTCTAGCATCCTTAACATGTAGTACAGAGCCGCATCGGGATCGCTTCCCCTAAGGCTCTTGATGAATGCAGAGACGATGTCATAATGCTCTTCGCCCTTCTTTGTGTAACGACCCGCAGGCAGGACAGACAGTTCATTCATGACTTCAAGGTCGAGAACGGGTTTGTCTAGAGCAGCGGCACTCTCGACAAGGGTATCGAGAAGATTGAGGGCAATTCTTGCATCTCCTCCACTACTTTGCGCGATTACTTCAATTACCTCACCGTCAACAGTAACTCCGGACTCCTTGAGGATAAGATCCTTTTCCAATGCCTTATTTAGAAGCGCCGAAATGTCTGAGTCCTTCAAACCTTTAAGAATCACCAGCCTACAGCGAGATAGAAGGGCGGGATTGACTTCGAAGCTAGGATTTTCTGTAGTCGCTCCAATGAGGATAATAATTCCCTTTTCAGTTACGGGAAGAAAGACATCCTGCTGGCTCTTGTTAAGTCGATGAATCTCGTCAACAAAAAGCACCAGTTGTTGCCCAACTCTCTTCAGTCTCTCCCCATGGGCAAAATGCTTCTTAAGATCTGCCGTTCCCTGTAAGCTTGCGCTGAAAAACTCGAAATGGTAGTCATTTCCCAGCTTCGATCTAATGATTTCGCCTATCGTTGTTTTTCCCGTGCCGGGAGGCCCATACAGGATCATTGAAAAGAGCTTGCCGCTGTCGACTGCTCCGCGGATTATTCCCTTTTTTCCCGTCAAGTGCTCCTGACCTACAATGTCGTCGAACTCTTTCGGCCTCAGTCTCTCACTGAGAGGAGTCCAGTCCGCTTCTGAAATACTCAATTGTCTCCTTAATCCCCCTTTCAAGCTGAGTAGAAGGTTCCCATCCAAGCAAGGATCTCGCCCTTTCTATGTTGAGAATTGATTTCTTAACGTCACCCGGCCGTGGTTCCTTGTGCACGGCTTCTCTTGAATAACCGGCGATCGGCTTCATTATGTCAAACAACTCGTTTACCGATGTCCCAATTCCGGTTCCGATGTTTATCACAGTGTTTTCACATTTCTCTATCGCCAGAAGATTCGCCCTAGCGACGTCGCCAACGTATACATAATCCCTTACGCATTCCCCGTCCCCGAAGATTACGACCTCTTGATTATGGAGCATTCTCTCGGAAAAGATCGCTACAACTCCGGCCTCTCCGTACGGATCCTGACGGGGGCCATATACATTTGCGTATCTCAAAACAGTGTATTTGATGCCAAGCTCACTCGAAAAGAATCTGAGATAGTTCTCCGTTGCGTACTTTGCAATTCCATACGGTGACAAGGGTTTCGGCAGTTCCTCTTCATCTGTAGGGATCCTTTTCACATCGTCACCGTAAATCGCTCCACCAGTTGAAGAGAAGATCACTTTTTTCAAGCCGTATTTTGCAGCGATTTTCAGAAGCCTCAAAGAACCGATAATATTCACCATCGCATCTTCTTCAGGCTCTCTCACAGATCTAGAGACGCTTATTTGAGCTGCAAGATGAAAGAGAACTGTAGGCCTGTGAAGCATGAATACCCTTTCCATCATCTCCTGATCGGTGATGTCCTGCTCGTAAAACAGCGCCCTGGGATCAAGATTCTCTATCTTACCGCTCGAAAGATTGTCCACTACGACTGGTATTTTTCCTGATGAAATCAGGTGATCAACGACATGCGAGCCAATGAATCCCGCTCCTCCAGTAACCAGGTAATTTTCAGCCATTCTATCCTCCTAAATGTCAATATTTCTGCCAGAGAGCAATTGATCATACATCTTTCTAACATTTTGAATGTCCTCCCAGGTAAGGCTTTTTGGTGATCCGGGAGCCCTCGATGCATTTCTGAGAAGATAACTAGGGTGAAACATAGCAAAGACCTTGATTCCGCCGATCCAGTCGAAAATCCGTCCCCTGACCTTTGTTATCTGAATTCCCTCTTCATTCACAAAATATGAAAGTGCCGTGGCTCCGAGCGCAACGATAAGCTTTGGCCTTATTATCGCTAGTTGAGAGAGCATGTATGGCGAACAGGCTTTCTGTTCCTCCGCAGTCGGAACTCTGTTCTTAGGAGGTCTGCACTTTACGATATTTGTTATGAAAATATCTTCTCTCGAAAGTTTCACTGACTCCAGAATCTTTGTAAGCAACTCACCGGCCCTGCCGACAAAGGGCCTGCCTGAAGCATCTTCATCGGCCCCGGGACCTTCACCCACAAAAACAACGGGAGTTTCAATTGAACCTTCACCGGGAACTGTGTTGGTTCTCGATGAGCTCAAAGGACAAAGACTACAGTCACTTATCTTTGAATTGAGTTCAAGAAGAAGCTCTTTCCTCTTTACATAGTCAGTCAACAGTTTTCACCTCAGAATCTGAACCTGAAGAACGGAGCGCCCTTGTAAAGGCCAATCACAAAGTATCTATCCTTCAGTTCCTTTATGTAGTATTTTAGTGCGATACTTTCGACTGTGTCCTGAATAGTTGTGACATCACTGCCAAAGCTTAATCTCAAGATAAGCTCCAGTGCCATACAGTGGAGATCAAAATACATCGGAGAGACCTTGGCTATCGACTCGTCCCACATTGAGATGTCTCCCGCATATGTCCCGATTTCGACAAAGCTTCTCTTTCCGCTCCCGTCAATTCCCAGTGAGAGTCTGTTCAGGACGCCTGGGGTATCTGAAATGGAACCCATAGGAAAGTAAAGCTCATTAATGTGCATTGTGAAGTACAGATCCTCGCTCTTTCTAAGCTCCATCGACAGTCCGAATTCATCAAACTTGGCGTTGGTCCCACCCAACAGTGGCTTGTTCCCGAGCTTCACGTTTGATATTCCAAAGGAATAGGCGGTATCGCCGGTCTCCGATGCCGTTGAAGTTGCAATGAAATACTCTCCTACAGATAGTGAGAAAACTGACAGCCTGGTTGACTGCCACAACAGGAATTGTGCCTGCGTTTCAGACTTTGTGAAGTACTTCTCCGGATACTTGTATTTCGAGTCGAACTCAGAAAAACCCGTAGTGAAGTCAATCGAAGCGTTTTTCCATGAAACATCGCCTATCGAGAGATCGTTGACCTCTATTTTTAGTCGATCATAGATCTTTCTCGAACCGAACAGATAGGGATATCTGAACTTGACGCCGAGTTCGGCAAAGTCCTTTACTCTAATCGAGGAGCCAAAAACAAGATCTTTGAGCATCCTTTCATCGTCCGCCACGCTTGGTGAGGCGTCGAAAGTCCAGTCGAGAGTGAATTCAAAGCTGGTCTCAGTTGCGACTTTGATTGTCAACCTCTCCTTGTTGACAAAGTCGTCAAGCTTGTCGCCGGTCTGCCAGTAAACCTTGCTTTTCGTACTGTGAGAAAAGACCTCGGAATCAAATGTGACCGAGTATGATGTCTCGGATGCCTGTGAAGTGACAGGCATAAAAACAGTCTCGGTCTTTTGACCTAGAGTCACTTCCCATAACGCGAATTCAGCCTCAGTAGTAAGAATTCCCTTGCCAAGCCAGTTCATCTCTGTTGGACTTGCCACTAGTTCTTCGTAATCCAATTCCAGGGCATAGTCAGCCTTGAATATCTCCGTATCGATACCGGTCAACAGTTTTCCCGGATGATCGAGCCTCCATTCCCTGTTTATGAAATCATAGGTAAGAACGGGGTTGTACTGAAGGCCGACATAGTACCAATCGAAAGGTCTAAAGGTAACCTCGTTCTTGAGAGTGACGGGAATTTCGTTTTTGGTTAGTTCCCAACCCTCTTCCGAGTCATATATGAAACCAGCTTCATAAGCTGGTTCTAGGATTACATCCACCGAAAGCAATCCCCATTCGCCTTTATAAAGCTCAATATCCTTGTACACACGAAGCTTCTTTCCTTCAATCTTAAATGACTTGTCGTATCTAGATTCAAAATAGAACTTAAGTTCCACCGAGACAAAGCCGTCATAAAGAATGTCGAAGGGATCTATCCAGAAAAGTTTATCTTTGTTCTTCTCATGGAGCGAATCGAAATCCAGTGCATATCTGCCGTTTACCTTCAGTTTCCCGTCATCCGAGGCATATGTCAAGTAGTTTCTTCCAATTCCTTTGTTGTCAGAGGGCATTATGATATTGAGTTCAGTAGTTGAAGCATCGAATGTGCTCTTGATATCACCGCCAATCTTCAGGTTGCCAGCGGTGAAAAGGTATTTGTTCACCTCCAGCACGAAATCCTCCATGTTCGAGGGGTCGAATAGTTCCGTTACCGTTGCCGCATTTGAGGCCAAGGTGAAGTTCAGTGAATCTACCGAAGCGTCGGCACCAAAAAGGGAGCTTTCCGTCTTCAAAACCGAGGCCTTGGTCCTCAAAGAGTACAGCACCTTATTATTCACATATCTCTGACCGAAAAGGCCGTTTACATTGAACTCCGATGTGCTTAACTTGAAGAAACCTGCATCAATACTGCCATCGGATGGTACGGTAAGGTTTTGAAGATTCACCATCCAAAGGTTCTCATCATCGTATCTTGCGAAGGCTCCAATTACGTCTAGTTCAGGCTCCCAGTCCTGAGGCGAGAGAAGCTGAACATATGCCAACTGCATCTCCGTCGCATTCATTGATTCCTTGACTGCAAACGGATCGAGCTGAGTTACTTTGTTCTTTGAGATGGTTTCACCAAGATTTATTCCACTGAATGGAGTTTGAAGTTCCTTTAACGAAGGACCGCTAAGATAAAGGGCTCCTCCCTGAATCCTCAGCCAGTCGAAAGCGGGTTTTAGCAAAACGTACGCCCCGTAACTCGTTTCCTTCTGCTGTCCGAACTGCCCGAACAGTTCCAAATCTCCCAAGGGTGTGTATAAGACGGACTTCGCAGTGAAGGCGTCTTCGGTGGAAATCCAGTCCCTGTACCAGGTTCCCTGTAGGAGTAACCAGTCCAGTTCTAAATACCGTAAAGTTATTCTTGTCTTGGCTTCGGTAATGCCGCTAAGGTCAACGTCGAAAGGCCTTCGTTCTGGGTCGTCGAGAGGAAAGTAATAAGCTGGAAGATAGAATACAGGAACATTGCCGATATACATAAGCATGTTCTGCACCGACATTCCCTTTCCAGGTGTAACTACCGCGGAGGAGACTCTGAAGCGGTAATGGGGGTGGGTCTTGTCACATGTAGTTACATATCCTTCTCCAATATTGAAGGTAGGAGATGCTTCCATAGTCGACTGCACATAGTCACCGAAGACATAAAACGGTACCTTCGAACCGGTTTTTGAAGTATCGCCTCTGGCGGCCGGAACCTCAAGTTCCGTTCTAGAGTAAACCTGCATACTTTCGACGCGCTCATTTGTCAAGTCTAGAATCAGCCTGTCCGAGAGAATAGTGGTCTCATCACTGAGCATCTTCACGTTTCCCCAGAAGGAGATCGATTCCGGAGTGGAATCCACATTTAGTATCGAAGCATTGGAGGCTTCAATCGTAGCGTTCATGGTCTCGCTGAAATACTCTACCTTGACTCCACCACCAAGTAGTATCTCCCTGCCACTCTTGGTTCCGGCAATTGTACCTCCGACGATCTTCACATTAGATCCTTCAAGGAGACCGGGAACGAGAAGAAGAAGAACAATTGCCGATACTTTCATTATTCTTGTAAACAGCTCCGACAATCTATAACTGGCTTTAGTATCGATGAGGGAGTATATTATCACACCAAGTATAGAAAAGGTAATATTCGGTATCCATGGTGCCAGGGATGGGTTTATAAGGTTCTCCTTTCCCATTCCACTCAACCAGGCTCCCGATCCCTGATAGATGACGACCAGAAGAAAGGTGAGTATGACAGACCATGACTTAGACTGAAGATTGAACATCAACGAAACAGGAACGCCAAGAAGAACAATGACGAGAGGAGCGATGGACATTGAGTACTTCTCTTGCAGAGCGACCTCGAGCGAGGAGGTATTGATCCCCGTATTCTTGAAGGCTTCGATATCATCCCTCAGTTCTTTACTTGTCTTTTCCTTTGGAGATTTGAAGCTGGCCAGATAACGTTCGATATCTTCATCTATTTCGAACTCGGCAGTGCCAAACTGCATCTCAACGCCAAGAAAGCCCGATTCGTCTGTCTGATAGATATTAGCTTTGCTCAAAATCCATTTGTTCGAAGAGATTACCGCGCTTTCCGCCGTTGTAAGCGTAACTTGACCCCTCGAAACTTCATATATGGAGACGTTCTTGAGCTCTTTCGTATCCTGATCGATTCTCCTCACGTAGATCATTCTTCCCTGGCTATCCTGCATAAATACGTTTTCCTTGAGAGTAACTTCCGGTTGCTTGTAGACGAATCTCGCCATCGCCTCATTTGCCTTTGTCGAAGCTGCCGGTACGAGATAGTCGTTCAAGAGATAAGCAAAGCCACTGAAAATAATACCTATGAGAAGAAAGGGTATAACCAACCTCTTCAAGGATATGCCGTGGGTTTGAAGGGCAATCAGTTCGTTGTCTGAGCGCATTCTTGAAAGTACCCAGAATATCGCAAGGAGTATTCCCACTGGAATTCCCAGGACAATAAACTCGGGAAGATTGTAATAAATGAGTAGAAAGAGTTTATCGATTCCAACCTTGTATCTTATAATCATATCTGAGAGATAGTAAAGCAGCTCCAAACTTACGAAGATTATGAACCCCGCGAGACCAACAAATATCGAACCCAACGCTTGAGCTCCTATATACTTTATAAGAGTCTTCAAGAAGAATCACCCCTCTTCATTCTGGGTTTCAAAATCCACAGGCTTGAAATCGTCGTTAACGCATCTATAGTGTCTTCCAGTTTCTATGTAAACTGCCGCTTCCATCAATTCCGTTGAAAGATCGGCAATCTCTTCCAGTGCACAGAAGATCATCATAAGGTCAAACGCCCTACCAACAACCGAAGGCGATTGCTCGCAATAACGAATCAGATCAGACTTCACCTCTTCTTGCATTCGATCAATAGCGTCATCGCTCTTACAGAGCCTCTCTGCTTCAGACAGAGATGGTTCAACGAGATTGTCTATTGCTCCCTTAGTCATAATCGAGACAGATTCAAACATAGACTTCATCTTGTCGTAGTATCCGATAGGCGGTCTCTTCGAAAGTGAAAGACTTGTCTCGCAAATGAAGACACACTTATCACCTATTCTCTCCAGGGCACTGACGATATTCATTGAGAGCGTCAAAAGCCTCAGCTCTTTGCCAGTTGGAGTCAATATACCCGTTAGACCAATTATCATTGCCTGCAGCTCCACCTGATGGTAATCTATCACAGAATCGGAATATATCACATCTCTCGCCTGGTGTTCATTTCGCTCTAGTACTGCGACCATTGTCTTGTTGAAGATGCTCTGGACATACCTGGCCATTCTCAAGATCTCGATTCTCAAATTACCTATTCTTTCAAGGCCTACTTTAGATATCATCCTTAAGCCGACCTCCAAAAGCGAGCCTTCTCTTGAGCAAAGCGACGAAATCGAAGCTTCCTTCCCTGAGAAGAGTCACCTTTCTATCTGAGAGTGAAACTTCAATGGTTTCCCCGGTCCTCAGTTCAGAGACGAGCTCCCCATCCACATAGGCTTCTAGAGGAAAGCCCTTGTCTTGTTTCACTTCCATTCTCACTTTTCTAGAGGCTCCTATGACTATCGATCCAACGAAGGGATTATGGGGGCATATTGGCGTTATCTGGAAGCAATTGGCCTCGGGATCAACAAGTGCGCCGCCCGCCGCCATCGTATAAGCAGTGGAGCCCGTATTTGTGGCAAAGATTATGCCATCGCCTACGACTTGGTAGCTGCTTTGCCCTGATATTTCTACTGACAAGGAGACAGTCCTGCTTGGTGTTGAACGCTCGACGACGCAATCGTTGAGAGCATATCTTACGGTTCCATCAAGGCTTATCTCCATTACATTCCTATCGACACCATCGAGTTTTCCCTCCTGCAAAAGGTCGAGGGCCGTATGCAGCATGCTGAGTTCAAAGGCAGCTAGGAATCCGACACTACCAACTCTGAAGCTCATGATGGGAAGATTGTTGAGAACAGCCATCTGTACTGCCTCGAGGACCGTTCCGTCTCCCCCAAACGTAAGGATGACATCCTGCTCCGGAACGGAACAGGAAGCACGATCTTCGCAGAAGGAAGTATCGATCTTATGTAATTCTATCTCTCTTGAAAGCCAGTCAAGCATCTCGGCGGAGATTCTGGTTCTGTTGTAGAACACTGCAGCCTTCATAACTCTCACCCCGCGATAAATGAAGGAAAACTTTCTCCTAAGCAAACTCTGAAAATGCTCTTATAAAACAAAAGATTATCCAGCAAAAATGGCCTTGTCGACTTACAGGTTCCGGTATAGATGGGCCTGTCCGAAGAAACAGCCATCCTATTCCTCTACCTCTTCTCTATGATCAGCGTAGTTCCAGAGCGGAGTATTTCTTCCCTCAAGGGGGAGGCCGAGGTGCCTGTATGCCTTTTCCGTAACCATCCTTCCCCGACTTGTCCTTACGAGGAATCCACTCTGAAGTAAGAATGGTTCATATACTTCGCTTATTGTTTCCGGCTCAATTCCTAGCGAAGCGGCAATGGCCTTTACACCTGCAGGTCCGCCGTTATAGCTTTCAATGAGAATCGATAAGAGTTTTTTGTCCATTGAATCGAGTCCTTCCGAATCTATTGAAAGCAGAGTCATTGCCGATTCAACGGTCTCCATGGTGATTTCGCTTTCACCTTCAACGGTGACGATGTCTCTTACTCTCCTTAACAGCCTATTTGCGATTCTTGGGGTACCTCGCGACCTTCTTGCGAGCAGAAGGGCTGCATCGTCCCGAATCGAAGTCCCCAAAAGGGTGGCAGAGCGTAGAATAATCTGCTTTAGATCCCTGTCCGGATAGAACTCCATTTCGAGTATCATACCGAACCTATTTCGAAGAGGAGCCCCTATGAAACCGCTTCTCGTAGTTGCACCAACTAGAGTGAAGGGATTCAGATCGAGACGTATAGATCTCGCGCTTGGTCCCTTACCAATCATTATGTCAAGCTGAAAATCCTCCATAGCCGAATACAGTATCTCTTCAACGCTTCTGTTCAGTCTGTGAATTTCATCTATGAAAAGCACATCGTCTCGCTCCAGGCCGGTTAGAATTGCGGCCAGATCTCCTTGCTTCTCTATGACAGGTCCTGAAGTAACGTATATCTCAGATCCCAGCTCGTTAGCGATTATATGGGCAAGAGTAGTCTTTCCCAGTCCCGGGGGGCCGGCCAGCAGTGTGTGGTCAAGGGCTTCACGCCGTACCTTTGCAGCCTCAATCGCCACTCGAAGCCTTTGCCTTATCTGGTTCTGACCAATATACTCCTGTAGAGTCTTAGGCCTAAGACTCTTGATTGAATTATCCTCTTGTACCTCGCCGGGCGTAAGGAAGCGTTCTTCTCGCATATAACCTCCTAAGGATGAATCCTGTAGAGCGTTCTTGCAAAGGGTATCGCTTCTCTGATGTGTTCAAGACCTGCAATCCATGCAACAATTCTTTCGATTCCCATACCGAAGCCGCTGTGTGGAACCGTACCATAGTCTCGCAGGTCGAGATACCAGTCGTATGATTCGACATCGAGACCATACTCCTGTATTCTTTCGACAAGCAAGTCGCGGTCGTGAATTCTCTCAGAAGCCCCGATTATCTCTCCATAGCCTTCTGGGGCCAGCATGTCATCACATAGGACTACTTCCGGTCTCTCGGGATCGGGCTGCATGTAGAAGGCTTTCATCATTCTTGGGTACCGTTCGACAACAACCGGTTTTTCGAACTCATTTGCAATTGCCGTTTCTTCATCGCCTCCGATGTCGTCTCCCCATTTGATATCGAACCCCTTCTTTACCAGAAGCTTTATTGCCTCGTCATAGGTTATTCTAGGGAATGGAGTCTCGATCTTCTCTAGTCTCGACGTATCTCGTCCAACAGAGCGAAGATACTCTCCGGCTCTTTCGAGAGTTTTCTTAACGACATAGGTGACGAGATCCTCCTGAAGCTTGATATTATCGTCGTGCCCGTAATACGCGACTTCTGCTTCGTTCATCCAGAACTCTATGAGATGTCTTCTTGTCTTTGATTTTTCTGCTCTGAAAGTTGGTCCAAGATTATAGACCTTTCCAAGAGCCATAGCGGCCGCTTCAAGGTAAAGCTGTCCCGTCTGCGCTAGATATGCCTTTCCATAATCGAAGTAGTCTATTTCGAATGTATTTCCGGCGCTTTCTCCAATTGACCCGGTGAATATCGGGGTGTCTACCAGGACAAAGCCCCGATCATTGTAAAACTCTCTGACGGCACGTATTATCTCATGACGAATCTTAAGAACATGGGTCTGCCGCTGAGTCCTCAGCCAAAGATGCCTGTTGTCCATAAGAAAATCAATCGAGTGGTCAGGCTTGTTAATTGGAAAGTCCTTTTCAGGGATCTGAAGAATTTCGACGTCCTCCACCAATACTTCGACTCCGCCGGGAGCTCTTTCCTCGGCCTTTACAAGACCGGTGACTATAAGGCTTGACTCCATTTTCAAGGAGGCCGCAACCTGAAAGACGCTCTCGGGCACGCTTGACTTCTCTACGATTGCCTGAACGAATCCGGAACCATCCCTCAAGAAGAGGAACTGGATCTTCCCACTCGATCTTTTTCTTCTCAGCCAACCCCTGATCTGTACGTGTTCATTTATGTGTTTACCTAGTGAAGAAATCTCTGCGACTTTCATAAGCACCTCCAGCAACAACTCGTCAGCTTCAATTATAGCAAAAACCCGGGGTTAAACCCCGGGTCAATCATTACGAAAGCTATTCTACTATCTTATTCCTGAATCAATAAGAACCCATATGGATATTCCTAGAGCAGCAAGCGAACTTACTGTAGAGAGAATCAGCCAGGGTGAAGTCTTTTTCTGAAGTGCTTCAACATCCTGTTTTGTGGCGGCGTCAACAGTGGCCTTGTTGATCTCGGCTACTCTTTCCGAGAGATTCACAATAACAGGCTGAGTCTCAAGGTCGCTAATTTTGAGGTATCTTTCAAGATTGACTACCGTTGTGTTTAGCCTCGATTCTAGTGAATCCGCTCTGGTCTTCAGTGCCTTGATCTCACTTTCGTTCTTTCCTAGCTGTGTGTTAACCGTATCCATTCCAAGAGAGATTCTGGAAAGACTCGCGTCGACGGTCACGTTAAGCATATCCATATTCTCATTAATCCTTGCCTCGAGATCACCGATGCTAGCCTGTGTTGCAGCAAAGTTCTTCGACTGCTGATCGGTAAGAGCGTTGAACTTGGAATTCAGAGCGTTAAGGTCGCTCCTGAGAGTGGATACAGTGCTAACCGAAGACTTTAGAGAAGCGAGTTCATTTTCATGGATAGTAACGATTTCGTTTATCGCATTGATGCTTCTTTGGAGATTTCCAATATCGCTCTTGATAATTCCGGTTTCAGAAGCGAAGTCGTCTCTCAGGGTTTGGAGATCCTTATACAACACTTCGCTGGAGTTTTTAACCTGCGCAAGCTCGTCGATCCCAGCATAAAGATTCAAGTTTGCCTTAAGGTCGGTCTTGGTCACGTAGTTCTGGAGATCTCCGATTTTTGCGTAATCCGAAGAAATCGCGTTCACTCTTGCCGAAAGATAATCAAGCTTATCAATCGCCTCGGTAGGAAGCTTCACATTAGCAATCTGATCTTCAAGAGAAGAGATCTTGTTCTGGAGATCTCTCACGCTCAGCACATCGCCAGAAAGTGTCGTCATTGATTCCTTGATCGATGCAATTTCGATTGCATTTGCAGATGCCCTGTTGATTATTGTGCTGAGTTTGGCATCATAGTCACTTAACGAAGAAGACAATGACCTTACAGTTGAATCAAGAGTCGAAATAGCCCTTTCGTTTGAAGAAATACTGCTCTGTATCATACTTACGTTGCCACTGAGTGTGTCAACTCTTCTAACGGCATCGTTGACCTTTGATTCCATAACCGTGAGATCAGACATGCTGTTCTGTACATTCTGTACATCAAGAGCAAGCATGTCCAGCTTTTTGGTGGTCAAGGAAAGATCTTCAACGAATTTCATGATCTGCTGTCTGAGTGATTCGACAGTGCTCTGAGATACACTCCCGTTTGTAGAGATTCCCAGAGAGCTAATTCTGTTTTCGAGAGCGGTTATTCTCAGCTGTAGATCCATGGTGTCGATAAGTCTTCCGGTGGAATCCGTCAAAGCCAGTTCCAAAGCTTCAAGTCTTGACATAACCGTACCATCTACCGCTCCGTTCTGGGGGACGGTACCCTGCCTGGCGAAGTTCAGTTCAACGTAATCGAGCGTCTTCTTTAACATGACAGCCGTCTGATACCTTGTCAGAGCATCGTTTCCATTGAAATAAGTTTTGCCGTCGGCCTGCACAATCCCGGTTAGAATACCGAGGTCAGAAAGCTTCATCACGGCATCGTAAGCCCAGTGATTTGAACTAACATCAACGTAATTGACCGCAGCGAATGCTGAAGTAAATGCCAGACCGAGAATAAGCAGTGAGGCAAGTAAAACTTTCATTTTCAATTTCTACACCTCCCCGAAGGAAATATTCTAAATGATTCTACCACAAATCTAGATTCCATCCTAGAAACTGGCATGGTAATATTATCTCTGTGGGAGGTGTTGGAGTTGAAGAAAAGAACGCACACCTGTGGGGAATTGAGGGCTTCCGACACGGGGACAGTAGTTACATTGAACGGCTGGGTCGATCGTATAAGAGACCTCGGCGGAATCAAGTTTGTTCAGGTGAGAGATAGATATGGTTTCACACAGGTGGTCTTTGATCCTCAAGATAATGAGCTTTACAACATGGCGTTGAAGTTGGGGAACGAGTTTTGCATTTCCGTAACTGGCTCCGTTAGGAAAAGACCCGATGATGCAATCAATCTTAGGCTTCCCACTGGGGAGATAGAGATTGTGGCCTCGGAGATGGGAATACTTTCAGATGCCGAAGTGCCGCCGATTTACATAAATATCGATGAAGAGTCGGCCGAAGAGATGCATCTTCGTTATAGATACCTTGATCTAAGACGGCCAAAGATGCAAAGAAACATTCTTACCCGACATAGATTCGTTCAGGCCGTTAGAGAGTACCTTAACAATAACGGCTTTGTAGATGTGGAAACACCGATCCTGGGAAAATCCACCCCAGAAGGGGCAAGAGATTTCCTCGTGCCCTCTCGTCTAAAGGCAGGCAAGTTCTATGCTCTTCCACAATCTCCTCAGATATTCAAACAGCTGCTCATGGTTGCCGGTTTCGATAGATACTATCAGATTGCCAAATGCTTCAGAGACGAGGACTTCAGGGCCGACAGGCAGCCGGAGTTCACGCAGATCGACTTGGAGATGTCCTTTGCAGATGAGGAAGATGTCTTCTCGATGACCGAAGGCTTGATGAAATATGCGTTTGAGAAGGCAGCTTCCGCCGATATCAGTACACCGTTCAGGAGATTCACGTATCAGGAGGTCGTTGAGTTCTACGGCAGCGACAAACCCGATACTAGATATGGAATGAAGATTCACGATATTACTTCGATCTTCGAAAAAACGGCTTTCAAAGTTATCTCTGATTCTATAGACAAGGGCGAGAAAGTCAAGGGTTTTATCGTAGAAAACAAGGCCGATAGATTTTCAAGAAAAAAGCTCGACGAATACACCGCATTTGCAAAAGAGAGCGGTCTTGGAGGTTTGATGTGGCTGAAAGTTGAGGGTGACGGTCTGAAGTCATCTATACTTAAGCACTGTCCAGAAGAGCTCTCGTCATTGGTCTCTCTTTTCGCTGCGAATGAAAACGACCTGATTCTATTCAGCCTAGGAGAGGGGCTTCCGCTTTCAAAGGCTCTAGGACAGATGAGGAACAAGATTATTAAAGAGGAAGAGTTCTCGGTAGAGGGATTTGAGTTTCTTTGGGTAACGGATTTTCCCATGTTTTCCTACAACGAAGAAGAGCAAAGGATAGAGGCCGAGCATCATCCCTTTACTATGCCGGATCTGGAAGATCTTGAGAAATATGGAGAAAGTGATCCTTTGAAAGTTAGATCGAAAGCCTATGATCTAGTTCTCAACGGTTACGAAATAGCGAGCGGTTCAGTCAGGATTCACAGGAGAGATATTCAAAGCAGGGTATTTGATCTAATTGGGCTTTCACGGGAAGAGGCGACGGAGAAATTCGGCTATCTGCTAGAAGCCTTCAAATACGGTCCACCTCCTCACGCAGGAATTGCTCCCGGTCTAGATAGAATCATCGCAATCATCGTTGGCGCTCAGTCTATAAGGGAAGTAATAGCATTTCCGAAGGTCGCCAGCGGCGCAGATCTGATGACCTCCGCACCTTCCGAGGTTTCGCAGAAGCAGCTTGATTTGCTTAAACTACAGTTGAAAGATACGGAGAACTGAAGTTGAGGATCGCCATCGACGGGCCGGCGGCATCGGGAAAATCTACTGTTGCAAGGCTGGTTGCTGAGAAACTGGATTTTGTTTATATTGACACGGGTGCAATGTACAGAGCACTCGCTCTGAAGGCCAAGAAAGCCGGAATTTCCTTTTCCAACGCCGATGAAATGGCTGAACTGATGAGCCATACGTATTTCTCGCTTTCGGATTCCGGTATCATCCTAGACGGAAGCCCGCTTGGTGACGAGATAAGAACCAGAGAGGTTTCGCTCCTTTCCTCAGATATCGCAAAGTATTCTTATGTACGAGATTTTTTGACTGAGCAGCAGAGGACGCTTTCAAAGCAGGGAAACGTTGTTATGGAAGGGCGAGACATCGGTACTGTTGTTATTCCCGAAGCTGAGCTTAAAATATTTCTTACTGCATCTGCCGGCGAAAGAGCCAGAAGGAGAGTTAAGCAGCTGAAATCCAGTGGGGTAGAAGCTACCTATGACGAAATTCTCGCAGAGATAGAAAGAAGGGATCTTAACGACTCGACGAGATCCGTTGCCCCACTAAAGGCGGCCTCGGATGCCATAATTCTGGACACTACAGGTATGAGTATTGAAGAAGTTGTTTCAAGAATCGTATCACTGGCGGAGAAGCGACAGAGAGTCCACCTTGCAAGGTCAGTAGGCTTCTGCTACGGAGTCGACAGGGCTGTCAGTGAGGCTGTGAAACTGCTTAAGTCGGGAAAGAAGGTATATGCAACAGGAGAAATCGTTCATAACGAGAAAGTGATGGACGATCTAAAGCAGCTGGGTCTAGAAGTAATAGATGACTGCATTTTATCTGGAAGACATGAAGGTGTCGCAATAATCAGGGCTCATGGAATCGACCCTGCTTCGGAAGAGAAATTACGGCGTGTTTTCGATGAAGTAATAGATCTGACCTGCCCTATAGTGTACAATGTATTTAGCCTGGCTGTAGATCTTCAGCGGCAAGGCAGTTTTATTGTGGTATATGGAAAGAAGAACCATGCCGAAGTAACTGCTCTTTCAGGTAGACTGAATAGGTATCTCATAGTCGAACCCGGAGAGAACTACGAGGAAGTTCTAAAAAAATTAGAAGGACTTGACCAAATTGCAATTGTCTCTCAAACGACAATGAGCAGTCTGGAATTTGAGAACTTCTCAGGGTTCGCGAAATCGCGTCTTGGAGAACGTGTCGCTGTTTATAATACGATTTGCAAGGTTACAATACAGCGTGAATCTGAAGCCGAACGTCTGGCAAAGATTTCCGATACGGTAATTGTGATAGGTGGAAAAAACAGCTCAAACACAAAGAAACTGGTAGAAATAGTCCAAAGACTCGGTAAGAGGGCACTACATGTAACAGAGCTGACTGATCTTCCTCAAGGCGATATGGGGAAGGTTGCCATAATTAGCGGCACATCAACTCCGTACGAGCAAATCCAGAAGATACTGGATTACATAGACAATAAGAGGGAGGTAACCAACAATGGAAGAGAAAATGAATCGGCAAGATGAAAACCTGAGCATGGAGGAGATATTTGAACAGATGGATGTTTCCTCAGCAAGGAAGGGAAGTAGAAAGGATGCAGAGGTTTTCTCCATTCAGCCAGACGGCTTGATGGTGATCATGGACGGAAAGCTAGACGGGTTCGTACCCGCGGATCAGCTGGTAAATGAACTGGAAGAGTACAACGTTGGAGATAAGATAGAAGTCATGGTCATTAAGACTAACGAAGAAGAGGGAAGAAGTACTGTCTCCGAGAAGAGGGTCCATGCTAGACAGGCAGTAAGCAAGGTTGAGAAGGCCTACAGAGAAGGAAAAGCGATTGACGGAAAGATCGTTTCAGAAACAAAGGCAGGATACAACGTCAGATTAGTTAAGACGGTCCCGGCCTTCCTACCCGGATCCGAGTCGGGTATCAGAAAGGGAGATCCCGCTCCAGAGGGAACGTTGAAATTCAAGGTAATAAGGTTCAAGAGACAGAGGAACGGCATAAACGTTGTTGTTTCTCTAAGGGCATTCCAGGAAGAAGCTATCAAGGCTTACTTCGAGACGATCGAAGTCGGTCAGGAGCTTGAAGGAACGGTTGAATCCATCAAGAACTTCGGCGCCTTTGTCAAGCTCAACGACAACGTGACCGCTCTTATTCCAGCCTCAGAGATGAGTTGGGATCCCAGTGTAAGAATCAGCGATCTTCTCAAGCCTGGGCAGACGGTCAGGACCAAAGTAATCGGGGTCGATGAAGCTGAAAAGAAAATCTCCCTTTCTCTCAAGCAGATGACTGAAGACCCCTGGTCCACACTGAAAGACAGGTATGAGGTTGACTCTACAGTAGTGGGAACCGTTAAGAATATCACCCCATTCGGATTCTTTGTTTCGCTCGAACCCGGAGTAGAGGGTTTGGTTCACATCTCAGAAGTCTTCTGGGGAAACATCAAGAAGGATCTCAAGAGCGTTGTGGAAGTGGGAGACGAAGTCAAAGTAACCATCAAGGAAATCAATGAGGAAAAGAGAACTCTCTCTCTTTCTTACAGAGAAGCTATGGGAGATCCTTGGCAGAACATAGGCGACAAGTACAAGGAAGGTGACATCCTCAAGGCGAAGACTGCAAAGGTACTTCCTACTGGCGTCATTCTCGAGCTTGAAGAGTATGTTTCAGGATTTGTACCGGTTTCCGAAGTCTCCTGGAACTTTGTCGACAGAATCGAAGATGTTGTGAAAGAAGGAGACGAGATAGAAGTCAAGATCCTTTCAATAGACTCCGTAAACAGAAGAATGAGACTGAGTATAAAACAGGCCTATTCCGACCCCTGGGAAAAGGTTTCGGCCGAACTATCGGTCGGTGACCACGTGACTGGAACTGTCACAAGGCTCACGAAGTCCGGCGCGATAGTCTTGATTGACTCTTACGGAGTTGAAGCCTTCCTTCCTGTCTCTCAGGTTTCTCTAGAAAGGACAGAGAATATCGAAGATTCCGTACAGGTTGGTAGACATGACCAGTTCAAAATAATCAGGCTTGTCTACGATCCCGACAACGACACAAGAAACATGGTAGTTTCCATAAGACAGCTTATAAAGGACAAAGAGGCTGCCGAGACTGATAAGGCCCTCAAGGATCTGAACGGAAATGGATCGGTTAACTCCAACAGTTTGGGAGAAATGATAAAGAACCAGCTCGAGGAAGAAGGAGAAAGCCTCTAGTGGCTACCGTCCTGATAATTGGACGACCAAATGTTGGAAAGTCAACTCTCTTCAATAGGCTTGTTGGTGGTAGAAGGGCCATAGTTGATGATCTTCCCGGTGTGACGCGTGATTTCACAGTGGGTAGAGTCAACTGGCAGCAGCGAACATTTCAGCTTGTCGATACCTGTGGCCTTTTCGAAAATCCCGAGAATATAGTTGAAGAAAAGATGAAAGAGGTCACCCTCGAACTACTGAGCGAGGGTGACCTTATTCTGTTCGTCGTTGATGGAAGATTTGGCCTCACTAGTGCTGATCAAGTGCTAGCGGACTACTTGAGAAAGCAGAGAATTGAAGTAATCTTCGTTGCAAATAAGGTGGAGAATCCAGAGTCTTTCTATTCAAATATGGGAAACGAGATCTTTTCACTTGGTTTCGGAGATCCGATCAAGATTTCTGCCGCTCACGGCCTCAATATCGATTTACTTCTCGACGAGATTTTTGAGAGGTTGGAAACATTGGGCCACTCTGTCCATTTAGAAAGCAATGACGAATCTGAGCTCAAGATTGCGATTGTTGGGAAGCCCAACGCTGGAAAATCCTCGATCTTCAACTGGATTGTCGGAAGCCCAAGAAGTCTAGTTACTGAAGTATCCGGCACAACTCGTGATACTGTTGACGAGACGGTGGAGGTTGATGGCATTCCAATCACATTTATAGACACCGCAGGAATTAGGAAGAAGTCCAAAGTAAAAGTTATGAACGTAGAGTACTACAGTGTCATGAGGGCTATTGATGCACTCGAGAGATCGGATATCATGGTGATGGTGATCGATTCGGCGGACGGGGTTGGAAATCAGGATCAGCGAATCGCTGGCCTGGCAGAAAAGAATGGGAAGGCGACAATTGCGGTTTTCAACAAGTGTGATCTTGTAGATGAAAGAAGAAGAAAGGCACTACTAAGAACCTTCAAGCAGGATCTTTATTTCATAGATTACAGCCCGGTGATCTTTACCTCTACACTGACCGGCGAAGGAATGGACGAGCTAATCGACAGCATAAAGCTGGTAAGCAAGAAGATCGACCTGAGATTGCCGACTGGACTTCTTAACACCATTCTTCAAAGATACTCTGAAGGGACCCCTGCCCCAGGTAAGGGGAAAAAACGGGGCAAGATTTATTATGGATCGCAGATCGCCAGTAGACCCCCAATAATCATGCTAAATGTGAACGATCCTTCACTTTTCAGCGAACCTTATCTGCGAGGCATAAGGAATACGATTCGTTTGAATTTCGATCCATTCGAAGGGACTCCGATCTTCTTGAAACTCAGGAGGAAGAGATGAGGTATCTTCTATTTGCCTTGGTCGGATATGTCATGGGCTCTATTCCATTCAGTTTCATTGTTCCACTTGTCAAAGGTGTGAACATCACAAAGGTTGGAAGCGGAAACGTAGGTGGAACGAATGTACTAAGGAGCATGGGCGGGTATGCCGGGGCCGTCGCAATGATTCTCGATGGAGTGAAGGCTTTTCTTCCCGTACTGATAGCTCGGGCGGTCTTTGGAGTCTCTCTGCCAGAAGGAATGATGATAGGTTTCTTCGCAGCAGTTGGTCACAGCTACTCGATATTTCTGAAGTTTAGAGGCGGTAAGGCTGTGGCCTGTACCGTGGGAACGCTTTCCGGAACCCTTCCGTGGTACGTGGCAGTCTTTTTTGGCATCTGGATTCCCATTGTTCTCGTTACCCAATACGTTTCTCTCGGATCACTCTTGGCTCTGGCTATCCTCTCCGGAATACTCTTTCTCACAGAGGGGTATGCGGTTGGCCTATGGATGCTGGCCTTCTTCGGACTCTCACTCTTCAGACACAGAAAAAACGTTCTGGCCCTCTTTAGAGGTGAGGAAAGAAAAACCGATCTCATCGCTGCCTTCAAGCGGAAACGCAACGAAATGAAAAATCGTTAGGCAGTTTCCTGGATGCATCTGTGAAAAGCTGCTCGTGGTCGCCAGTCGCGCTAAGTGCAGCCAGTCCTTGCTTCGCAAAGGCCAATTCCGACTTCGTAGGTAAAAAATCCGCAAGGCGATTGCTGTGGATTGCAGATCGCTGCTGAAAAACCGTTTTCGTCCATCCCAGAGAACGACCAGCCCTTTGGAAGAGCAATAAGAGCGGTTCTTCGTTTGTCGAAGAGAGTTTGTCCTTGGTTCCAGATCGAGGATTTGTTTTTCGTTCTTGAATAAGGTCAAAAAACCATGACCTAGATGCTGAAACAAGTTCAGCTGACGGATTTAGACGCTTTCGGAACAAGCATTCGTTGTCGTTCCACGGAGCCTGCCCTGAAGCTTGCCCCAATATGCACCTGTTTGGGGTCTCTGTTCAGGCAAACTGCACGAAATCTCATGTCTTCAAGCTTCTTACCTCTGCCCTCTCACATCTTTTTTCCATGAACCTGGACGCGTAGCGTCGGAACGAAGAACCGGTCCTCTTGTCGGAGGACCGTTGACGGACAACATAGCCTTCACAGCGTTCAGCGGGTTTTGGTTCTTAAGCGTACAGCAGTTCTTTGGGCGAGATCCCGTACAGGAGCACTACGGGATGACAGAAGAGGAGTTCGTCGGGGGAGACTCTACGGGATGTCAGTATTACTCCCTTCACGTCATCCTGACAATGCTCCTGGTCAGGATCCCTGTCCCTCGCGAAAAAGGGACGTGAGGAGGATCGTCAGTCCCTATTTTCGCTCTCGTCTTCTCGTGAGCGAAGCGAACTCTCGAACATACGCTTTCTCGGCTCTTGTAAGCGTTCAGCGATCAGCGAAAAGCGGGTCTTTGATGGGAGATCCCGTACAGGAGCACAACGGGATGACAGCAGGAGGGCATTAGGCGATGACACCCCCAAACGTCATCCTGACAATGCTCCTGGTCAGGATCCCTGTCCCTCGCGAAAAAGGGACTCCATTTTTCACGAAAGAGCGAGAACAGGAGAGAGAAGAAGAGAGGAAAAGAGAGAAAGGGAGAGAAGAGAGAGAGAAAAAGAGATTGAAAACACGCGAGAAGTCTCGCCTTCTCGTGAGCGAAGCGAACTCTCGAACATACGCTTTGTCGGCTCTTGTAAGCGTTCAGCGATCAGCGAAAAGCGGGTCTTTGAAAAGCGGGTCTTTGATGAAAGATCCCGTACAGGAGCACTACGAGATGACAGAAGAGGAGTTCGTCGGGGCAGACTCTACGGGATGTTAGTATTACTCGCTTCACGTCATCCCGACAATGGTCCTGGTCAGGATCTCTGCCCCTCGCGAAAAAGGGACTCCATTTTTCACGAAAGAGCGAGAACAGGAGAGAGAAGAAGAGAGGAAGAGAGAGAAAAAGAGATTGAAAACACGCGAGAAGTCTCGCCTTCTCGTGAGCGAAGCGAACTCTCGACAATGGATTTTCTCCGTTTTCTCTTTGGAGAAACTAGATGCTGAAATACGACGGGACGTGCCGGTTTCACGAAGGCTACCAAGGGGCCGAAGCAATTTAGGTATGACGGCATTTGACTTCTTTTTATTCTTTGGTTTGCAACTTGGAACAAACAACATGTAACTGCTCTTTCGAAGGAGGGGTTCACAATCTTAGACGGGCAACTTATCCCCTCGAACCAATCTTGATTCTCAACATGTGCCTCTGAAGTTTGGCCTCGTTTCGGGCGCGTTCGCGCCTTGACTTGCTTACCTGGAGCAACTCCTCTGCCCTTTTCAGTCGCTGCTTCGCACGCTCAACACTGATTTCTTCCGGAGTTTCCGCAGCATCTGTCACAATTGTAAGTCCTTCTCTTTCCTGAAGGACATAGCCACCGTGAACGGCAAACTGAAGAGTGTTAGAGCCGGACCGTACTTTCATTACATCAACGGTCAGTTCCATCAATGCAGGGGCCCTTTCGGGCAGATAACCTATCTCACCTTCTGTCGACCGGAACGAGATAAAATCTGCATCGCCCTCCCATTCTATTCCGTAGGGAGTTATAATTCTGATTTTTAAGGCCACTTCACTCATCCTTCGTAAGATTCTTTGCCTTTTCTTTTGCCTCGTCGATAGTCCCAACCATCATGAATGCCTGTTCAGGCAGGGAATCGTGTTTGCCTTCTAGAATCTCTTTGAAGCCCCTGATTGTTTCGGAGATGGGAACGTATTTACCCTCCATGTTACTAAATTTTTCAGCAACAAAGAATGGCTGGGTCAGGAATCTCTGGATCTTTCTCGCTCTTTGGACAGTAAGCTGGTCTTCCTCGGAGAGTTCTTCCATTCCTAGAATCGCTATAATGTCTTGAAGGTCCTTATATCTCTGAAGAACCTCCTGGACCCTTCTTGCGACCTGATAATGTTCTTGACCTACAACGACTGGATCGAGATTTTTTGAGGTGGAGTCGAGCGGATCGACGGCTGGATAAAGCCCCTGTTCGGCTATCGAACGAGAAAGGTTTACCGTGGCGTCGAGATGACTGAATGTAGTGGCTGGCGCCGGATCCGTGAAATCATCGGCCGGAACGTAAATTGCCTGAACCGAAGTGATAGAACCCGATCTTGTCGAGGTAATTCTCTCCTGAAGGTTTCCCATTTCTGTCGCGAGTGTCGGCTGGTAACCGACGGCGGACGGCATTCTTCCGAGAAGTGCCGAGACTTCAGAACCGGCCTGAACGAATCGGAAAATATTGTCTATGAATACAAGTACGTCCTTCTTCTGTACATCTCTGAAATACTCTGCCATCGTTATGGCGGAGAGACCTACCCTGAATCTCGCTCCGGGTGGTTCATTCATCTGCCCGAAGACAAGAGCGGTGTTCTCGATAACGCCGGCCTCCTGCATATCCAGCCACAAGTCGTTTCCCTCTCTCGTTCTCTCACCGACTCCCGCAAAGACCGATAGACCCTTCTGCTCGATCGCGAAGTTTCTTATGAGTTCCATGACGAGGACGGTTTTTCCGACTCCCGCTCCTCCCGAGAAGCCAATCTTCCCACCTTTGCTGAAGGGTGCGAGAAGATCGATGACCTTTATTCCCGTTTCAAGTATCTCGACTTCAGTCTGCTGATCGGTGACCGACGGAGCCGCTCTGTGTATTTCCCAGTGATCGGAAAACTTCACCTCACCCTTCTCATCTATCGGTTCACCGAGTAGATTGAACATTCTACCAAGAATCTCTTCTCCCACAGGAACCGTCACCTGGCTTCCCGTATCAATGACTTCCTGCCCCCTTACCAATCCATCGGTGCTGTCCATTGCTATCGCCCTTACGCTGTTGTCACCTATCAACTGGGCAACTTCAAGGACTATCTCTTTATTTAAGAATTCGTTCTTCACTTTCAGAGCATTAAGAATGTCGGGTAGCATTGCTCCCTCGAACGATATGTCCACGACAGGTCCGGTTATTGCAATGACCTTGCCAATGTTCTGTTTATTTTTGTCGGGCACACTCACACCTCCAAAATCAATTAACCGTTTAGTGCTTCAGCGCCGTTAACGACCTCAATTATCTCTTGAGTAATATTCGACTGACGCAGTTTATTTCTGACCAGTGTCAACTGCTGAATCATGTTCTTAGCGTTTTCCGTCGCGTTCTTCATTGCATTTTGTCTTGAAAATAGTTCTCCGACCTTTGTTTCATACATGCCAAGAAGAACTTTTGCAACCAGCCAGGAATTCAGGACGTCCTTGAACAATACATCGATCTCTGGCTCAAAGTCAAAGAAATCGTTGTCGGGCCTGCTGAATTCATCAAGGGGAAGAAGCTTCACAGCTTTCGGTATTTGCGCCAGAGGGTTCTTGAAACTGCTGTAGACCATCCTTAGACCCCCAGCGTGCTCGCTCTCCATAATGTCAAGAGCATCATCGACTATTATGGCCGCTTCGTCCAGATCGGGAGTGTCGTAGAAATGGCTGAAAGAACTGATAGGTATGTCACCCTTCTTGAAAAAGCTTTCGGCCTTGATGCCTACCGTCACAATGTGCCTGATATCTGAGTTAGTTATCTCCCGTTCGGCGGCTTTCATTATTTCGGCGTTGAAAGCGCCCGCAAGGCCCATATCCGAACTGATTACCAGAAGAATCTCTCCTTCGCCCTCAATCTTCGGGTGGCTTGTATCACCAAAGTAAGCTCTGATTAAGGCTCTCTCCATAGCCCTTTCGTAGAGCCTCACAAATTTCAGTCCCTTTTGAATCTTGTTGATCTTTGCCCGCGCGACCATCTCCATGGCGCGGGTAATCTGCATCGTCGAGTTTGTTGACTCGATGCGTTTCTTTATCGCACGCAGTTTACCCTTGCTCACGCTCAATCATCCTCGCTCTGCAAAGAGTTTCAAGGTTTCCTCGATAGCCTTCTTCAAAAGCTTCTCCGTCTCTTCTTCGATGACCTTCTTCTCTCTTATGGAAGCCAAAACATTCGAATAGGAAGCTCGCAAGGTTTTCAAAAGAGTAGTCTCGAATGTCGATACCCTGGAAGTATCAAGGTCGTCAAGGTAACCTTTCGTGCCGGCATAGAGAACGACTACTTGCTCTTCTACCGGCATCGGCACGTACTGGTCTTGCTTGAGAAGCTCGGTTAGCTTTTCTCCCCTCGTCAACTGGTCTCTGGTTGCCTTGTCGAGTTCCGTAGCGAACTGTGCAAAGGAAAGCAAGTCTCTATACTGGGCCAGCTCAATTCTCAAACTGCCGGCAATCTTCTTCATGGCTTTGATCTGCGCAGCGCCCCCTACCCTTGAAACCGACAATCCAACGTTTATTGCGGGCCTGTTACCGGCATAGAAGAGGTTGGGATCCAGGTAGATCTGCCCATCCGTAATTGATATGACGTTTGTCGGTATGTATGCGGAAACGTCATTTGCCTGTGTCTCAATTATCGGCAGGGCAGTCAAAGAGCCACCGCCGAAATTCTCGTTGAGTCTGGCGGCTCTCTCAAGCAATCTTGAATGCAGGTAAAAGACATCTCCGGGATAGGCTTCTCTTCCAGGCGGCCTTCTGAGAAGTAGAGATAGTTCTCTGTAAGCAGATGCGTGTTTTGAAAGATCGTCATAGATCACGAGCGAATCCTGTCCTTCGAACATGAAGTGTTCGCCCATCGCAGCTCCTGCATAGGGTGCCAGATAAGAAAGCGCGGCAGTGTCTGAAGCTGAAGCGAAGACTATCGTTGTATATTCCATTGCCCCAAACTGATTAAGCTTGTCGATAATCCTTGCAAGGGCTGCCGTTTTCTGGCCGATAGCAACATATATGCACTTAACGTTCTGACCTTTCTGATTGATAATCGTATCGATAGCTATTGCTGTCTTACCTGTCTGTCTGTCTCCAATAATTAGCTCTCTCTGGCCACGGCCAATTGGGATCGTAGCATCTATCGCCTTTATTCCCGTCTGAAGAGGGGTGTCTACTGGCTTTCTCATGACGACACCTGTTGCCTTTACGTCGACAGGTCTGAAGCTCTTCGTATCGATCGGTCCCTTTCCATCCAGTGGAATTCCCAGGGGATTAACCACTCTACCGAGAAGCTCGGGTCCCGTAGGGACTTCCATAATTCTGGCCGTTCTTCGAACCAGGTCTCCTTCTTTTATCTCTTTGTATCCCCCAAGAATAACGATACCAACGTTGTCCTCTTCAAGGTTCAGTGCAAGACCGTAGACACCGTTATCGAACTTGACAAGTTCGTTTGCCATAACCCCTTTCAGACCATAGGCTCTCGCTATGCCATCGCCGATCTGAATTACCTTTCCGGCTTCAAAATAATCAAACTCTATGTCAGTCTTCTCTAGCTGATTCTGTATTACTTTCGTGATCTCAGATGGACTGATCTTCACTCAATCACCTCCCGAGGGCCCGAGCGCAGCTCCTGGCTCACTCTTTTTAAACGACCACTGAGACTAGTGTCGATTACCTCATCACTGAATCTAATTACGTATCCCGCAATCAACGAAGGATCCACAGTTACTTTCAACAAACCCTGCATCCCTGTTTTTTCTCTTACCTTCTCCAGTATGGCCTCTTCCTCTTCTGAAGTAAGTTCAACTGCAGAATCGACCTCAACATTTATCATTCTGCCTTCAACTAGGAGCCTTGCGGAAAAAGCGTTCTCGATGTCGGGAAGGAGCTCAAGCCTCTTCATCGAAACCAGAAGCGCTGCCAATCTTTCGATCTGCTTCAGAGGTCTTTGGACAAAACTCAGGAGTATTCCCGTCTTTTTTTCACCCTGAACTGTGGGATCGAAAAGAAACTTCGAGAGCTCCTCGTTCGAGATGCTCTGAGAGAGTTGCTGAAGTTGAGAAAGAGCTGTCTCTCGGTTTTCTGAAGGCAGACTATCGAAAAGAGCGTTAGCATACTTCGAAGCCAGCGAAAGAATTCTCTTCACTCCTTATCCCCCATGCTCTCAAGAATTCTCCTGGCGTACTGTTTTCTCGCAGCCTCGTCCATATCCTTCTGGAGAAATTTCCCCACCATGGCAACTGCAGCAGTTACTATCGCACCCTTAATTTCACCGGCGGCCTCTTCTCGCTCCCGTTGAATCTGCAGTTCTGCAGCCTTGTACATCCTCTGTATTTCCTGCTGCGCTCCTTCTCTGGCCTGTCTCACGATTTCCTCTGCCTGTCTCTCGGCCTGTGAGATTATCTCATTGGAGGATGATCGCGCCTCTTGAATCTTCGCCTCGTATTCTCTCTTGAGGTCGTTTGCTTCAGTTCTCAGCTTTTCGGCCTCGGCAATTTCACCGCTGATTTTCTCTTTTCGCTGCTTCATGATATCGAAGAACTTGTCGAAAAGAAGCTTCTTCAGAACGAAAAAGAGCAGCAAAAAGTTCAGTATCGACAATATGGCTGTCAAATTCAGTTCAATCAAGTTATCACCCCTCCTCTAGTCAGGGGAAGATTTCACACTACCAGGAGAATCATAAACGCAATAACGAGCGAATAAATGCCGGTAGTCTCTGCAATCGCGTCTGCGAGAATCATTCTTGTTGTCAGGGTTCCTATCATTTCAGGTTGTCGCGCCATTGCTTCCATCGCACTCGCACCGACTCTACCTTCACCGATTCCCGGTCCGATAGCCCCAATACCCATCGCAAGTCCAGCGCCAATAAACTTTCCCATCATCATCAAGCCTTCACCAATATCCACAGTAAAACCTCCTTACTCTATTAATGAGCTAATATATGCAATTGCGAGTATTGTAAATATCAACGCCTGTATCGCCCCGAAGAAAAGCCCGAATATTCCCCACAGAGCTGCCGGCAAAACAAAGTATTTGACAAGGTAACCAAGAATCAGTACTAGAATTGCCCCTCCCATTATGTTCCCGAAGAGCCTGAGCGCATGAGAAATCGGTTTTGCGATTTCACCGATTATGTTTATCGGAAACATCCACCAAATGGGTTCGAAGAAACTTTTGACCCAGCTCTTCAGACCCTTGACTCTTATTGCGTACACATGACTCATGACGAACACGAATAAAGCGAGCATGAGATTCATGTTGAGGTCCGATGTAGGAGCATACCACGTATCGGCGAGGATCGTGAATGTGACCCCTCCGTTTTCCGTAGGGAAGGCATTTATTCCAGGGAAACTGCCGATAATATTCGAGACCAGAATGAAAAGGAAAAGTGAGGCCGCAATATCGAAGATCGGCCTGACGTATTCCTTTCTAGTCACTGAATCCTTCACAAGATCGTAAACGTATTCGAGGAGAGACTCGAGAAGACTCTGTTTCTTACCCGGGATAATCTTGAAGACCTTCACTCTTGTTACCATAAATATTATCAGACCCATTACTACCCAGGTCATGATTATCGTTAAGGGGTTTACCCTGCTGAGAGGACCTTCTCCAAAGGGAAGCTGATAGATCCATCGCTGACCAACGCCCTCAAGCTGGAACTTGTAGTCTGTGACAACCATATATATGAGAACGGCGATATATCCTCCAGAAATAACTCCGAGGAATATCTTGTCGGATTTAGTGAGATTAAGATTCACAGAGCCACCTCCCAAAGGCTATTGCTGCGATTTTAAGATTCATGATTCCGAGAAAACTTCCTAAGAAGAACCCGGGTGAAACTGTAGATGCAGTTGCAAAACAAATGCCATAGAAGGCGTATCTTACGAGGAAACCGGTCGGGGCTCTCTTTTTCTCGGTTATCATGATATGTGCATCGTAATTTATCAGCAGCAGAGCTAGCAAGGAAAATGCAGTTCCGTAAAAGACACCCAGTTCAGAACCGGGAAGCGGTATAAAGGCAAGGATACCGCTTTCAACTATTGCCAGGGCTGCCAGTATTGTCGCTGTTTTTATCATCATTGTCCTTGTCTCTATCATATCGTTCTGCCTCTTTCAATAGATATCTTATTCCATTATATATGCCCGAGAAGGCTCCGAAAAGTAGGAAAAAAGAAATCCATACCTTACCCATTCCGAGGAACCTATACAGTAGGTATCCTATACCCCCCGAAACCACTATGTTCGCGATCACAATAACTGCAAACTGATAAAGCGTTGACAGCGCCGTCCAGTTTATTTTGTTTTTCTCATTCAAAGGGGTGACGTCTCCCTTTCAGCACCAGTAATCACCTACAGAGATTTCAATATCCAGGGGAACGCTCAGTTCTACAACCTCAGACATTCCCTCCTTAAGAATCTCTTTCAGCTTTTCAATCTCCTTCTCTGGAGCTTCATAGACCATTTCATCGTGTACCTGGAGAATAGCAAAGCTTTCCATTTCTTTTTCTTTCAGCAGGTTATAGATCTTTATCATGGCCATCTTCATTATGTCAGCAGCCGTTCCCTGAATGGGCGTATTGATAGCTATTCTCTCGCCTTCCTGGATTACGTTTCTATTCTTAGTCTTAAACTGAGGGATCTCCCGCTTTCTGCCAAACATCGTCCTCACAAAGCACTTTTCTTTGGCCTCAGAAATTGTGTCCCTAATGAAGGCCCTTACCTCAGGAAAGGCTTTGAAATAATTCGAAATCATCTCTTCGGCAACATTTGTGGGAATCCTTAGTCTGCTTGCCAGTCCGTAGGAAGAGATTCCGTATATTATAGAGAAGTTTATCATCTTCCCTATTCTTCTCTGCTCTTCACTTACTTCGCTTTCTTTAATTCCGTAAAGATTTGATGCCGTTAAACTGTGTACATCTTTGTCGTTTTTAAAAGCGTCAAGAAGCTGCTTGTCCTGGCTTAGGTGTGCGAGAATCCTAAGTTCGATCTGGGAGTAATCTGCGCTCACAATCTTCCAGCCCTTCTTCTGAGGAATGACGCATTTCCTGATTTCTTTTCCCTCTTCGTCCCTAATGGGTAGATTCTGCATATTTGGGTTGCTGCTTGACAGTCTTCCCGTCCCCGTTCCCGTCTGGTGATAGCTGGTGTGAATTCTTCCTGTCACTTTGTTGACGAGTTCGGGAAGCGAGTCCAGGTAAGTCGATTTCAGCTTCTGGTACTTCCTATAATCGAGGAGCTTCTGCACCGCAGGATGTTCATCTGCGATTTCTTCCAAAGCGTCGGCGCTCGTCGAGTAGGAGCCACCCTTCGTTTTTTTTGAAGGTGTGAGGCCAAGTCTTTCAAAGAGAACCTTCCCAACCTGTGAAGGGGAGTTGGGATTGAACTGCTCTCCCGTAAGGTCAAACAACTCCTCGAGGATTTTATCGAGAATCTTTCCGTACTTCTCTGAAAGGTTTTTGAGCGAAGGAACGTCGAAGTAAACACCATTTAGTTCGAGGTCGGCAAGCACCGGAATTAGTGCCAGTTCGACCTTTCTAAATATCTCTTCAAGTTCCTGTTCATATATCTTTTTTCTAAGAACCGAAGAAAGCCTGAGCGAAATATCCGCGTCCTCCACCGAATAGCGTGCAGCCTCTTCCAGAGGTACCTTGGTGAAATCATCGCCCAGTTGATTTTTCTTCATTAGATCCTCGAATTTTATCGTTTTGTACCCGAGGAATTTCATCGCTAGCTCATCGAGATTGAACCTCTTTGCATCTGGAGAAAGGAGATAAGCAGCCAGCATCGTGTCAAAGTCGGGAACAACTGGATGGATACCGTTGACTGCTAAGACAGAATAATCGAATTTCAAATTCTGCCCGATTATCTTAGTCGATCTATCTTCAAGAAGCTTCTTAAGATTTTTCAGGACATAGTCTCGGTCTGCCTGCCACCCGTCAGACTCGTGTGCAATCGGAATGTAGTAACCGGACCCCTCATCGATGGAAATCGAGACTCCTACGATCTTCGCGCAATGAGGATCGAGAGAGGAAGTCTCAAGATCTATTGCAAATATTGGGTTGGAAACCAGTTTCTCGAAAAGCCTCTCGAGTTCATTTTCGCTCTTGACTAGTCTGTATCCATCTATCTCTGCAAAAGAATCATCGGCCTTATCGGTTAGGTTGAATTCATTCATCATAGATGAGAATTCGAGTTTTAGGAAGATCTTTCGCAAATCGTTCTTTCTGAAACCCTCATACTTTATGTCGTCGAGCTCTATGTTCAGATCCTCATTGTCAAGTAGCTTTACAAGCTCCATCGAAAGTTCAAGCGAGCTTCTGCCGTCTATCAACTTCTTTCTCAGTCCAGGGCTGAGTTTCCTGATGTTTGCATAGATTCCTTCGATGTCACCGTATTCTTTGAGAAGCTTCTGGGCGGTCTTTATTCCGATTCCTGGAACACCGGGTATGTTATCCGACGAATCCCCTGCGAGAGATAGAAGAGCATGGAGCCTTTCCGGTTCCAGTTCATACCTGGACAAGACCTTCTCTCTGTCGTAGAGATCGAGATCCGTAAGACCCGTAACGAATCGCAATATGTGAACCTTGTCGTCCACCAGCTGAAGAAGGTCCTTATCGCCAGTTATTACAAGTACTTCGTCTACTTTATCACGGTACTTCTTCGCAGCCGTTGCGACGATATCGTCGGCTTCGATTCCGGCTATCGAAAGAAACTTTATGCCGAAGGCCTCGACAAGTTCCGGTACGTCCTTAAGTTGTGCGACAAGGGCATCTGGCATAGCTTCCCGAGTTGCCTTGTATGATTCGTAAGCCACATGACGCTTCGTCAATTCTTTGCGGTCAAAAGCGAAGATAGCATAGTCTCCATTCTTCATTCTCTCTCGAGTGAATTTCGACAACATCCTCGCCGTTCCAAAGAGAGCGTTAGTTGGTTCACCTTTGGAGTTTGTAAGAGTTACATCTATCCCGTAGTAACCACGGTAGAAGATTGCAGTTCCATCAAAGAGATAAAGTTTCCCGGGCATTACTCTGCCTCCAATTCGTCGAGAAGCTCAACGGCCCTCCTGAAGTGAGGAATAACTATCGAACCCCCGACTATCAAAGCTACGTTGAGCGCTTCCATTATCTCTTCTCTACTGGATCCTGTTGCCTTGCATTGAATTATGTGATAAGCAATACAATCGTCACACCTGAGAACGGCCGAAGCCACAAGGCCCATCAACTCTTTAGTTTTCGAATCCAGTGCACCATCCTCGTATACAGCACCGTCCAGCGAGAAGAAACGCTTCGTATCTATGTTACCAGTTTCAATGATTCTCTTGTTCATCCTTTCTCGAAAACTTCTGAAATCTTCAAGTCTTCCCATATTTCCTCCTAAAGTGAGATAGAGAATAGTCTCAATGCGTTGTTTAAGAGGTTTTCCGAACAGCTGATCGGCGAAATTCCTTTCTGATTCGCAATCTCCTTTATGACATAGCCAACGTAATAGGGCTCGTTTCGTTTGCCTCTGAATGGGACCGGCGGAAGATAAGGACAGTCGGTTTCACAAACGAGTCTGTCAAGAGAGATTTGCCTAACTACCTCTCTGAGCCCTTCATTCTTTTTATACGTTAACGGCCCGCCGATTCCGAGAAAGAATCCCATCTGCACGAACTTTCTCGCATGCTCCAGGTCAGCGGAAAAGGCGTGTATTACTCCCTTGAAGTGTCCAAATTCCTTGAGTATTTCGTAAGCTTCCGAGTAGGCCTCCCGAACGTGTACCACTACAGGAAGATCCAGTCTGGCCGCCAACTCAAGCTGTTCTTTGAAGGCTCTTACCTGATCTTCAACAGGAGAAAGATTCCTGAAGAAATCAAGTCCTATCTCGCCAACAGCAACGCCTTTATCATTCAGAAGCAAAGTCTCTAATTTGATAAGACCCTCTTTATCAAGCCCGCTGCTGTCATGAGGATGAACTCCGGCAGAGAAGAAAGCATTCCTCAGTCCTTCAACGGTTCTGAAGGCCCTTTCGGAGTCATCTACATTTGTTCCGATCTCAACTAGAAGAGATACCTCTTCATCTTCAATCTGCCTGATTACTCTATCTCTATCTGAATCAAACTGAGGAAAGGAGATGTGTGCGTGAGTGTCGACAAGCTTTAGAGAGGAGAAATCAGGCGTTGGCTCTGACATGAAAGATGTCACCATCCTTCACGATCTCCTCCTTGCCGACGATCTTAACCATGCCTTTTGCCTTTGCCTCCTGCATGCTCCCTACCGTCATGAACTCATCATATGGTATCACTTCTGCCCTGATGAAACTCCTCTCCAGATCCGTGTGTATCTTCCCCGCAGCAGCCTTTGCCGGAGTATTTTTCTTTATTGTCCATGCCCTTACTTCATCTTCGCCGACTGTCAAGAAGGAAATCAAACCCATATGCTCATAGACAACTCTCGATAACCTCTCAATTCCGCTTTCAAAGATTCCAAGCTCTTCCATGAAAATCTCCCTGTCCTCCTCGGATAGTTCCATAAGTTCTGACTCTATCTTTCCCGAGAGTTCAATGTGCGCGAAGTTTCTTTCACTTATCCTTTGAAGAAGGGTCTCACGTTCGGGGTAATCATTAGCGGAGAACTGATCCTCATCAAGGTTGATGGCGACGATTATCGGCTTCGCTGTGAAGAGGGCAAGCGAACCGAGGAGTTTCAAATCATCCTCAGCAAGTTCAAGTTGCGATGCGAAACTGTTCTCGTCGAAGCCCTTCTCGATGAGGTGGAGAAGCTCAGTCTCCCTTTCTTCGTCGGCAGATAGCTTTCGTTTCTTCTTCGCTTCTTCAAGTCTTAAGAGTCTGCCCTCTACTACTTCCATGTCTCTTACGAGAAGCTCGGTCTCAATCGTCTCCAATTGCTTGACGGGAGTGTAGGCTCCGGTAGGCCAAGGAACTGATGTGTCTTTGAAGGCTCGGACAACGGCCATAACGGCCTCTGAATTCTGAATAAACTGGAGAATACGATTCTTCTCCTTCTGATTTGCCGCAAGATCGTAACCGGGGATATCGGTGAATGACACTGTTGCATATACTGTCTTTTTTGGATTGAAGATTTTCGAAAGTTCATCTACTCTTCTGTCGTGTACTTTCGCAACGGCCGTATGAGCCTCGTTCTTGTGACTGGAATGGGGTTCGACACCAGTTAGGAGGGTGAACAGCGTGCTTTTCCCGCTCAACGGTAGACCAAAGATGCCTATCTCCATAACAACGCCTCCTTTTGACAAATCTATATTATCAGAATAGGGGCTGCAATGGGAAGCCAGATTAAAACAAGTGAGGGAAGATAAGGGTCCTGTAAAGTCTCTTCACCCATGAAATAGATTCACTGCAGAACGCCGTAGTGAAATTAAACACTGCTCAAATGTAGCTTGGAATTGAAAAAAGGGGCTACACTGTGTGACCGCTTATCCTCTTCAGGGCGGCTCTGTCCAGAATCCTTATCTGTCTTCCGTCCTGCTTGATTAGCCCCTGCGCAACAAACTCAGAGAAGACCCTTGACAGGGAGGGTCTGGCCACTCCAAGAGCGCCAGCAAGCTCTTCCTTCGTAGTCTTCAATTCGAACTCATCTCCCAGATCGTCACTTTGTCTGAGAAGAAAGTTTGCCAACCTTTGATTCAGAGTGTTCAAAGAGAGCATCCACACCTTTTCTGCCAGAGTAGTCAGTCTGTCTCCCATATCCCTTAGCAGGTTTCTCAAAAAGACCTCATACTCCTTACAAAGCCAGAGAATCCCGTCTCTTTCGATGTAGAGAATCGCACTTTTCGCCGTAGAGACGATATCCACGGGAAGATGATTCTCTGTAGCGAAGAGAAAGCCGGAAGCAAGTATAGACGGAGCCTCCATTGTTTCAATCGTAATGACCTTGCCGGAAAAATCCTGCATTTGTGCCTTTGTCTGTCCTTGAAGAAGGACAAGCATTTCATCACAGACTGAGTTCTGTTCTTCGATAAGTTCTCCGGGAAGGAAGAAACTGATCCTGTGCTTCACATTTTCGAAGATCCTTTCTAGTTCGCCAACCCTAATTCCTCCAAATAAAGTGCATCTTCCAAGATTGAAAATTAAAGGATTCAATAGACACCCCCGTGAAACGTCGATTCATTTTGATTATAACCAGATTAGTTGTTTTTTGGTGTTCGGTTTGTTGTTTTCGAGGAGTGTAAGTCTTAAGCGCTTGATTTTGGCATCCTTTAAATAGTATGATATTTTTAGTATACTTTGATATCTTCTTTAGGAGTTGTTGCGGGTCAGCATTTTAGCTAATCTCAAGTTTTTGAGTCCGCAGCTTGTACTCTTGTAAAGACATAATGGAGGCAATCTTGAGACTTTTCATATTCGATGTGGGTGGGGTTGTTGCAGAAAATACAAGTGTGGTTCCGTCGATAAGCGGCTTTCTCGGTATCTCGAAAGAGGAGTTTGTGGAGATTGCGGAAATGGATAATCTCCTTGCTTTGCAGACGGGAAGAATCACGGTAGAGGAATTCGTTTACGTTTTCTCTCGAAAGCTCGGTAGACCGGTCCCGGGGAAAATCTGGGACATGTTTTTCAAACCGACTCCAATGGAGGAGACCGTCAGAATAATCGAGAGACTTCGAAGAAAATACAGGGTGGTTGCCGGCACAAATACAATCGAGTCACACTACGAAATACACAAGTCGCGGGGCGACTACGAAGTCTTCGACAGGGTATATGCATCACATTTGATCGGATATGCAAAACCAGACAAGGCATTTTACAGTCATATCCTTCGTGAAGAGAATTGCTGCGCAGAAGAAGCTTTCTTCACGGATGACACGAGAAAAAACGTTAAGGCCGCTGCCGAACTAGGAATTGTTTCTTATCATTTTACTGATTCAACAGCTTTAGAAAAAAGACTCAGAGAATACCTTTGAGTAACTTCACATCGAAAGGGGTGTTACTATGAAAAGGCTTGGCGTAATTCTTCTAGTATTGCTAATGCTCGCGGTACCGATTTCTGCGCTTGGAAAGACCACCATCACCTGGTGGATCAACCCTTGGAGAATCGCACCTCCTGGCTTCCCGTCCGATAAGGCCCCAACGGAGGAGGACTTCCCGAAGTGGGCCGCTGAGGAGTTCATGAGACTTCATCCAGACGTTGAAGTCAAGTATGTCGTTGTTGGAAACACCGAATACTCTCAGAAAATGGCTGCGGCCATTGCGACTGGGACCCAGCCTGACATCTTTAAGGGCCCCGTTTGGGATACCAGATGGGTCGAAGCGGGACTTCTGGAACCTATCGACGACTACCTTACCGAAGAAGACCTTGCAGACTTCTATGAACTCGCTCTTGATGCAGGTTATGTCGATGGCAAGCATTACATCTGGCCGTGGAATCTCGGAACAAACGGTATGGGAACGAGCATGCTTCTCTACACTCCAGACTTCGAAAAGGCCGGGGTCGATTGGCGCAAGATCGTTGAAGAAGGCTGGACTATGGAGGAGTTTGTGGAGATTGCGAAGAAGCTGACATGGGACTCCGATGGAGATGGAAAGATCGATCACTATGCGATCAGCTTTGGAGCACAGGATACCCACAACCTCATGAATTTCATCTACGCACATGGTGCAAAGCTTATCAACGAAGATGAAAGTAAGGTCATCTTCAACTCACCAGAGGCAGTTGCCGGACTTCAGTTCCTTCTCGATCTGGTCGAAGTTCACGGAGTTGCACCTAGCGGAGTCGAGGCTATGGGTGTTTACGACGTAATTGGGAACTTTCACTCTCACAGAACCAGTATAGGTTTTGGCGGTCCTTACGAAATTGGAAGAATCACACGTTATGTAAAATCCGGCCAGCTTGCCGAAGCCTTCTACCCGGTGATTGCTCCGTTCCCTCATCTCGAAGGACATAAGGGCGTATCTTATGCATCTGCCAGTGGATTTGTCGTCTTCAAACAGAAGGATGAGGCAAAGAAGGAAGCCGTTATGGAGTTCGCTAGATTCCTGACGAACAAGGAAAACACCGCTCTTTTGGAAAGCCTTATATATCTCACTGCAAGAAAGTCTGTAAATGCCATGCTCTTCCAGAATGATGCTTACTTGAACGAGCAGGCTCAGACATTCGCAAGGATAATGGACGAGACTGGAATGGAGTTCTTTGGATCACAGAGCTTCCCTTGGTCTGAGATATCCAAGTTCTTCACCAGCGCAATGCAGGGGGCTTTCGGAAAGACTAAGACAGCGCAGGAGGCCCTCGATGGCTTTGTAACCGAAGCCAACCGGGCACTCTCTTACTATTGATTCTAATCAAATGAGTTGAAGGGAACAGCCTCTGCCCCAAGGGCCCGGGGCTGTTCCCATTTAATCGGGGTGGTCGATTTGGAGCAAATTCCAGTTAAACCAATAAAACGAAAGACTACGTTGAAAGACGTGTGGAAGGGCAGATCGGGATATCTCTTCATACTTCCGCACTTTGCCCTCTTTGCGATATTCTTCCTTGTACCGGTTGGTTGGGGGATGTACCTGAGTATGTTTAAGTACAATGTCTTTTCTCAGACATTTGTCTGGTTCGACAACTACAAACGTATTCTCAGCGACTGGCTGTTTCTAAAATCCCTGAAAAACACCTTTATATACACTTTTGGAGTGGTTCCACTGTGGTTAGGAAAGGCCTTGCTTGTCACGGTTCTCATTTACCCGTTTAGAAAGAGCATCCAAACATTTTTCAAAGCAGCCTTTTATCTACCCCACGTCACTTCTACGGTCATTGTTTCCATGATTTGGCTTTGGGTTTTCAATCCTAACTTCGGACTACTCAACTATTTTATGTCTTTGCTCGGTCTGGAACCAGTAGTATGGCTTGGAAGGTCCTTGACGGCAATGCCGTCCCTAATAATGATGCAGGTCATCATGGGTGGGGGTTCGACAATAGTGCTCCTCTCTGCGGCCATGGCATCGATACCAGAGTATTATTTTGAAGCTGCAACGCTTGAAGGGGCCAGTTCCTGGGCGATCTTCAGAAAGATTACCTTACCTCTCTTGAAACCGACTATTCTCTACTCTCTCGTAATGGGTACAATAGCGAATTTCCAGACCTTCTCGAACATATACATTATGACGAGTGGCGGACCGGAATTCTCCACCACGACCGTTGCCTATTTGATTTACGAGACCGCCTTTAAGAACTATAATCTCGGCCTTGCTTCTGCAATGTCGATGGTTATGTTTGCGATACTGGTAGTTCTTGGAATAATCCAGTTCAAGTGGCTCGGCTCAAATGTGGAGTATTGAGGTGATCGGCTGTGAAAGCGAAGACTAAGACTAACATAAAAAAGATAATTTCGCTGGTTATTTTGGCGGTGCTTGCATCACTTGCCTTCATTCCACTTTACTGGATGGTTGCAACGGCTTTTACGCAACCTTCACTGACTATGAAGTTTCCACCAGATATCATCCCTAAGAATCCAACTCTTCAGAATTTCAAGGATCTCTTCGAGAGAAAAATAATTTTTAGATGGACTCTAAATAGTTTTATTGTTGCCGGAACGGTTACTCTTGCTCAGATTTTCGTCTGTGCAATGGCAGGCTACGCTCTCGCGAAGAAGAAATTCCCTGGAAGCAAGGTGATATTCTCGATATATATCGCATCGATGATGATACCAACCCAGGTAACCCTTGTGCCCCTGTACATCTTGATATCGAAAATGGGGATGGTGGACACTTATCAGGCGCTGATTCTGCCCGCTATTGCCGCGCCTTTTGGAGTCTTCCTTATGAGACAGTTCATGGTATCTGTACCCACAGAGATTATCGAAGCGGCAAGAATTGACGGCGCAAGCGAGTTCAAAACCTTTGCGAAGATCATTGTCCCGATTTCTAAACCGGCTATGGCTGTTCTAGGAATATTCACATTCATGGGACAGTGGAACAGCTTCTTGTGGCCACTTATAGTTACGAACACCTCCGAGATGCGAACCCTTCAGGCCGGTCTTTCTCTTCTCCAGGAGCAGGTACCGATGCAGTATTCATACCTTATGGCAAGCGCTACATACTCGGCCATACCGATGATCATAGTTTTCCTTGCCTTCCAAAAGTATTTCTTGAAAGGGATAACGGTAGGAGCGATAAAGTGAAGGAGTGGGCCATGGAAAAGTATATTGCGACACCTGAAGGAGTGTTACCAGAAAAGCAAGAGTCTGATTACTGGTGTAGAAGAATGGAAAACCCGGACGCAGTTTGGATGTTGAAGGACGAGATAGAATCCTTCAACAGCGCAATAATTCTACGAGCTAGAGAGGCCGGGAAATTAGAATTTGCTTGCAGTTTGGAAGACTGTCCATCTTCGGTTCCTTTCGAGGAAGTTAGGAGATCGATTAACGATACGATTCCCGAAACCTTCTTCCAAAGATCTCTTCTCACCTCGGAAGGAGACAAAGTTCCGGCCGAGATTCGAAACGACATCATTGATAATGCAACCGCTATCTTAAATCAGGATATGGCCGTGAGATTCGGTTTGGTGACTCAGAGAACGAATCTCAGGGTTCTCCCAACCGATCTTATTTCGTGTGATGAGTACATAGATAACGATATGCTCCAGTTAACGGCCGTGAGTATCGGGACTCCATTTGCACTCCTTGCCCGAAGCAGGGATATGTCATGGCTCTTTGTTCAGACTCCCTTTTACAGGGGATGGATCAAGGCAAACGATACAGCAACAGCCAAGAAAAGAGGAGCTGTTATGTCCTTCATGAAAGCTTCTCCATTCCTCCTCGCAACGGGCAACAGGGTGGAGATCGAACCAGATCCCTTTGCTATAAACTCTCTCGGGCTCATTCTGCAGATGGGTGACAGGCTGCCTCTTGAGAAGCCTACGGAGAACGAAAACCTTCATGCTCAGGGTCCATTCTCCTGTTTCACTGTTTCAGTTCCGTACAGAGACAGGCTCGGTTTGCTCGGCTTTAGGAAAGCACTCGTTAGAATGAGCGAAGACGTCCGAATTGGCGATCTAGATTTAACAGGAAGAGCAATCCTGGATCAGGCCTTCAAAATGCTCGGAGAGAGATATGGCTGGGGTGACCTCTATAACAGGAGGGATTGTTCGAGATTCGTTCGAGACATCTATGCAAGCTTCGGAATCTTTTTACCGCGAGATGCCTGGGCGCAGGAACGGTTTGGATCAAGCAACAAAGTAGTCTTCGAGGGCGATGCTGAACATAGAAAGTCTCAGTTGTCCTCTTTGAGGCCGGGTAATCCTTTGTATATGCCTGGACATACTCTGATCTACCTCGGGGAGGAGAATGGAAGTTTCTTTGCGATTCATGACGGGGCGGGCTACCGGGATTCAAAGGGCAAAAAGGTTTCCGTGCACGGTGTCTTTGTGGTCGATCTATCGGTCCGAACTATGAACAGCGATAAGAGCTATCTGGAGCAGCTTACGACGGCGCTAAGAATCGATTCCGCCTGAATCTCCATAAATTGGCTGAAGAAGTCTACGGAACTCGCTGATCTGGTGATCGGAGATCGATTCGATTCTCTCCGGGATTATTCCCGCTATGCTGTTGATTGATACAGAGATCGATCTCGCAGTATATGACCGATTTTCGGTAACTTCTTCAAAAGAGTCACGGGGAAGCGGCCAGTAGTTCCAGGGATCGGGCAGTACTGTTTCCGGATCAGAGGTTTCAACTTCGAGAACGTAACCGATACGCGGTAGAAAATACCAGTCGACGACACCTTCAATTTCATTTCTCTTGTAAACATGCCTCGACTTCATAACGGCCCTTGAGACCCTCAGTTCCTTTCTCATTTGAATTATCAGTGAAAGATCGACTCTTTTCTCGATCTCTTCCCTGATGAGGCCTGATCCCGATTTCAAGGTCTGAACCACATAAATATCTGATTCATCGACACTGATCCTTATCCGACGCCTATCAGGAGGGTTGAGGTACCACTGAACTATCAGCAGATGCCTTGTGGCCTCTTCTATTACCTCTTCCGGAATCTTCGTTTTGAAAAGAAACTTCCTTTCGATTTCGAGCAATGCCCTCACACTCCAGAAACAGTGTATATCAATACATTCGCATCGGCAAGTTGCGTCTTCTTCGGTCCTGTGTTAGTATGTACCGAATAGTGACAAACGGAGGTTTATGATGGAAGAGAAAAAGGAACTTGAATTTCACGTTTCTGAAGAATGCAACGATCCAAACTGCGATCACGACCACGATCTAGTTAGTGATGTAGACAGATTTACAGTCACGGACGAAGACGGAAGTGAACACCACTTCACTGTAATAGCTGAATTCGAGAACAACGACAATACTTACTGGGTAGTTGAGGAGTTTTTCGAGGAGGACGACGAGGAAGCCGATGAAGAGGAAGATGACGCTTCCGAAGATGAAGAAGAGGAAGGTTATATAGTTTTCAGGGTCGAGTACGACGAGAACGAAAACCCTTACCTTTACTCCGTCGAAGACGAGGAGTTTGAAGAGGTTTCCAAAGCCTGGAACAAACTCGTCGAAGAGATGATAGCAGAGGATGACGAAGAAGAAGAATAGGGGACCTGAGGTCCCCTTTTTGTTATAATCCTCTATGGAGGTGTTGACATGATTCTTGCTCTCGGCGTCTTTCTTCCAGAAGTAAAACCTGTAATGGACAGTATGCTCGTGCTGGAGTCAGGAGAGATACTTGGCAGACACTTTTGCAGAGGAGTTATTGGTAACAATGAAGTCGTTGCCTGTGGTGGTTTCGTTGGAAAGGTCGAGTCTTCGATGCTCACTCAGAGATTGATTGATCGCTTCAATCCTAGGTTGGCCGTTCTCTCTTCATGCGCGGCCGGAATCGATGAATCAGTGCAGATAGGCGATGTTGTTGTAGGTACCGAGTTCGAGGAATATGACACAATCTTCCCTCTTAGCGAAGGTAAGATGGTAATGAAAGCGCCCGACACGCTTCTTATGAGGTTCCTCAAGATCTACTTCAAGGCAGGAAAATTCGGGAAAATCCTTTCGGGTGACGGAGTAGTCGCAAGTGCCTCGGTTAGAGACGAAATACACTCTTTCCATGGAGGTATAGCCCTTGATATGGATTCTGCGCCGTTCGCAAAGACCGCTTACGAGAATAAATGTAGTTATCTTGTAATAAAAACAATTCTAGATATGGCAGATGAGAATTCAAAGAGGGATTTCGATAGGCATTTCTCTGAACTTGCGGGAAGGTCATCTGAACTACTAGTCGAAATAATGAAGAATCACTATATAGACAGGGAGTGAGAAAGGTGGACTGCATATTTTGCAAGATTGCCAGTGGAGAAATCAAGAGTAGTTTCGTGGGGGAAAATGACTGGTTTGTTGCCTTTGACGACATAAATCCCGTTGCTCCCACTCATGTTCTGGTGGTGCCTCGCAAACATGTGAAGAGTCTTGAAGAGCTGGCAAAGTATGACACAGAATGCATGAGAAGCTTTTTTGAGCTCGTAGAACAGATAGTCGAACTGAAGGGCATAAAGACGAGCGGTTACAGGCTAATCGTCAACCAGGGCAGTGATTCCGGACAGGAAGTAGAGCATCTTCACTTTCACATACTCGGAGGAAGAAAGCTGGGAAGACTTGGATGAAGGAAGACTTTCAACATTACTACACAGATCAGACCGAACCGCCGAAAAGCATCCGGTCCGTTTATCTTCGCCTTAGAAACGGCCATTCTTACACATTCAAAAGTCCCGAGGGAGTGTTTGCCTTTGGGAAGGCGGATAGAGCCTCACTCCTGCTAATAGAGAACTGCATTCTTGAAGGTCAGGAGAGCATTCTCGATCTGGGTTGCGGTTACGGCGCGGTAGGCATCACACTCAAGCTGGAACATCCAGATCTGAAGCTCCACATGAGCGATGTCAATACCAGAGCCTTGACCTTTTCGAAAATCAATGCGAGAGATCACAATATTCTAGCGGACATTCGCAAAGGCGACCTCTTCTCTCCCTGGGAAAAGACAAGCTTTGATTCCATTCTTTCAAATCCCCCGATAGCTGCCGGTAAGGCAGTGTGGCAAAGGATGATAACTGAGGCTCCTGAGTTTCTAAATGAGGGAGGCTCACTTCAGATAGTGGCGTACCATAACAAGGGTGGTTCAAGACTTGAAGCGATAATGAGAGAAACATTTGGAAACGTCATAACTGCGACAAAATCCGGCGGTGTTAGGGTCTATGTCTCCAGAAAGTTCTGATGCCATTCTCCTTCTGGAAAACTTAACTGTCAAAGTGGGCGACGAAGAGATACTCTCGAGGTTCAGCCTCGATGTTGGGCCGGGCGAACGCATAGCTCTGCTCGGCAAGAACGGCTCCGGAAAGACTACTTTGCTAAGGGTTGTAGCCGGTTTGAAAAAACTTGAATCGGGAAGAAGAATGTTAAACGGAAGAATTGGAATGGTCTTTCAGAATCCCGACACGGTGCTCTTCGGTACTACTGTTCGGGAGAATCTCTTCTTTCCTCTTCGCTTGCTTTCAATTTCTATGGAAGAGTCGCGTAGAAGGATAGAGCTCTTCGTCACTGAATTCGGCTTCTCAAATATCGTAGATAGGGACATACTGACGCTCTCCGGAGGACAGCGTCAACTGGTTTCGCTTGCGGCCGCTCTCATATCTGAGCCCTCTCTTCTTCTGCTGGATGAACCGTTATCGATGCTGGACCGGCATGATAGAGACATGATTTTACGGACTCTTGAAGAGGTTATTCCGCAGAGGACGTCGATGCTCTTTGCAACTAACAGGTTTTCCGAAGTCCTGAACTGTGAAAGATTCATAATTCTGGGAAGAAAGGGAAAACTCTTCGATGGGGGTTATAGAGAGCTCAGGAATTCCTTTACCGTGTTCGAGGAGTCGGGGATGTCGATCCCCTTCGAGATTGCTGTCTCATGCTGACTGTTAAAGAAGTTTCCTTTGCCTACAAAGGTCATGGAAACGGGAGTCAAGTTTCCGCCTTGAAGAGGGTCACTTTTGATATTGCGGATGGTTCCTTTGTCATATTGACGGGAAGGACCGGGTCCGGTAAATCTACTCTTCTTCAGCTTCTTTGCGGATTGATTGAACCTGACGGTGGAGAAATTCACTGCGGAGACGGAGATCTCTCTTCGAAAAGTGCAATGATCTTCCAGTACCCCGAGGACTGTTTCTTCAATCCTACGGTAATTGAAGAGTTGGAGTTCGGGCTTAAGACTGCCGGAAAGAAAGGCTCGGAGAGACTGAATGGGATCACCGAAGTAATTGGCTTCGACCTTCAGAAGTTCGGTTCGAGAACTCCCTTTTCACTTTCGGGGGGTGAGCAGAGGCTTCTTGCCATTGCTTCTATGGCCGTGCTTGACAAAGCGATTCTTCTCCTTGATGAACCGACCTCAGGACTGGACGATACAGCCGTGCAACGGGTAAGAAAACTCCTCCTATCTGAGTCCAGGTTAGGTAAGACAATAGTTGTCTCCACACACTGGCCTGCAGAGTTCATGGATATGGCGACCCATGTCATGAATCTAGAAGACGGCAGCCTTGAATATTTCGTTACAGTAGAAGAATATGTCGAAAGCAATCTTCATAATAAGCAGCTTGAAGAGAAGGAGAAGTATCTGTTAGACTACTACAAACGCTTCAAGACTTTTCCCGACAATGATGAAGAGCTGATCGAATTCGCCAGGAGAGAAAAGAAATGCTGAATATATCTGTCATTGTAAACACAGTTGCCGTAATTATAGGTTCTATACTTGGATTGCTCGGCGGAAGACTTCTCAAGGACCGTTATAGAAAGGTTTTCTTCAGTGTCATTGGAATTCTTACTATGGGTCTAGGAATAGAGATGTTTCTAGATACTAACAGCGTTCTCGTTGTTCTTGGAAGTCTTATCATCGGTGGGGCACTGGGAGAAGCTCTTGATATTGAGGAAAAGATCGGCAGGCTTGCCGGAAACAAACGCGATGACGAGAACTTCGTGAAAGGATTCATTACGGCATCAGTCCTTTTCGTTGCGGGACCAATGACCGTAATAGGGTCTCTGAAGGCCGGCCTTTCCGGTGAAAACGAACTTATATTCATCAAGTCGTTGATGGATGGAATTTCCTCTATGATGCTATCCGCAGCGCTAGGTGAGGGTGTACTTCTTTCAGCAGCAGCTGTGTATCTCGTGCAGGGAGGACTCGTCTCTCTTGCAGGAGTGCTTTCCTTCCTCCAGGATCCGCTGTATCTAGGGGACTTTTCTGGAGTGGGCGGTATGATGCTTCTTGCATTGGGAATCAGGCTACTTGAAATAAAAGAAATCAGGGTCGGCAACTTCCTTCCGGCCCTGATACTATCTCCTGTTCTAACCTGGGTCTCTCTTCTCTTTACCTGAAGGCCTCTAACTCACTGGAAACATCGATCGACGATCTCTCTTTTAAAAGGATTACACCCTTCTTCAGAACTGGATGAAGCTCATGATATGTCGGCTTCTCGTTAAGGTACAGGATTCCCATAGGTATCTTTTCGTCCCATTCTAGCGCCTTTTCAAAGGCCTTAACTTTGTCCTTAGGATCGTAACTCGCATCTTTCTCATGGACATCGTAAAGCCTGTCTTTGTAGTACTTGAAAGTGTTTACCTTGTTGAACGTAACGCATGGCTGCATTATATCGACCACGGAGAAGCCTTTGTGTTTTATCGCAGCCGAAACCACTTTTCGAAAGTGATCCTTGTCTCCGATGAAGGTCCTTCCTACAAAGGCAGCGTCCATAGTAATAGCCAGCGCAAGGGGATTCAGCGGTTCATTAATCACGCCCTGTAGCTGAGAACTTGTCTTCTGTCCCTTTCTCGTTGTTGGAGAGCCCTGTCCCTTGGTAAGCCCGTAAATCTGATTATCGTGGATCAAAACGGTGACATCAAAATTCCTTCTAATGCCGTGGATAAAATGGTTGCCGCCCTCTCCATACATGTCGCCATCACCGGATTCCGCAATCACGGTGAGTTCGGGATTAACAGCCTTTATCGCGAAAGCGACTGGAAGGCTTCTACCGTGGAGACCGTTGAAGAAGTTAATATCCAGATAATGAGGCATCTTAGCGGCCTGCCCAATACCAGTCACCATAATGAAGTGAGATTTATCGACACCGATCTCCTCCAGGGTACTGGCGAGATTCATTCTGAGGGGAAAGTTCCCGCATCCCGGACACCATGCAGGTTCAACTTCTCTTAGATAACTCATATCATCCCCTCCTTCTTCAAAGATTTCTCTATCCAGTTTGCGCTTATAGGGCGACCGTCATATCGACCTACATGGTCGATCTGCAGACCGGTCACCGATCTCAGTAGGGTAGCGAACTGGCCTGTGTAATTTCCCTCGATGGAGCAGAGCTTCTTCCCTTCCAGTTCTTCCCTTATAGATTGGTCGATCGGAAAGACCTCGGAATAGTGTACGTAGCCGACATCCTTTCTGGACATTGCGAACTCGTCTATTGCGCCCCAGCTGTCTCCCCAACCAACGAGAACAAGAGGCGCATCCAGGTTGAACTTCGCGGGTGCGGACAACTCGCCCAGCAACCCCTCCATCTTTTTCATCCTCTTATCGACCATTTTACTTCTGATCTCTAGATCTTCAGTAATGTATCCTGCCTCATCATGCTCGTCGGAATCGACTCTTACAGTAGCTTTTCCTCCGGGTATCGCTCTTGGGGAAATGCCGTTCTCCGTAATTTCGTATCTGCGATATTCCTCATTTCCTTCTGTGATAAATCTCTGAAGGAACTCCTCTTTGTGAATGGGAGCCTCTATTGTGGCCGAGGAATCTACTAGCGATTCAGTGAGAAGAATAATCGAAGGAATCTGATATTTATCGGCAATATAGAAAGCCTTTTCCGTAAGCTCGAATGTCTCTTTTGGTGTGCGCGGCGAGACCACATATTTTGGAAACTCTCCATGACCTGCATTTACTACAAAAAGAAGATCTTCCTGCGCCGTTCTTGTGGGAAGGCCGGTCGCCGGTGCGGGCCGCTGAGCGTCTACCATGACAAGTGGGGTCTCGGTCATTGCGGCCAGAGACACACCCTCCTGCATCAGTGCAAAACCGCCTCCTGATGTTGTTACAAGAGAACGTGCACCTGCAAAGGCGCCTCCTATAACCATATTCACTGCGGCAATCTCATCTTCTGCCTGTTCAACTACAATTCTATGTCTTTCGGCGTTGGACGCAAGGAAGGTCATCACACCGGTACCAGGGGTCATTGGATAGGCCGCCAGGAATTTACATCCCGCAGCGATTGCACCGAGACCGGTGCCTTCTGTTCCATTCATGAGGTAGTAATTATGCTCCTGTACATCGAGCGGGGGAATCTCGATTGACAACGAAAGATCGTAACCTCTCTTCAGCGCTTCGAGATTGGCCTTAATTATCTCCTCTTTTCCGGAGAAGGTCTCTTCTATCAGTTTCGAGGGTATCTCCCTCTTGACTTTGAAAAGACCGAGAATTCCACCCAATGCTACTACGTTTTGGGCTCTTGGCTCTCCCGCGTCTTTGGCTATTGATCTGAAAGGAAAATTCAAAGCTTTGACTTCAAAATCAAAATCCTTCGAGTTTACGTGATTGGAATCAGAATCGTATATCAAGGTCGTTCCATCGTGGAAGTACTGGAGCTGTGAGATAGTCGTACTTTTGCTTAGAGAGACTATAAGATCGAACTCCTGTCTCATCGAGTAAAGCGGAGAGTCTGAAACCCGAATTCGGTACACGTACTCGCCGCCTCTGATCCTTGAATGATAACTCTTGTCGGTGAAGATACAATACCCATTTCTGAAGAGACTTAGCGCAAGCATATCCCCAATCGTATTAAGCCCTTGACCTGCTTCACCGGAAAGGGCTATTACATAGTCTTTCACATTAACACCTCCGTTGAGGTAAAGAAAGGCGGGAGTGATTCTCCCGCCTCATTTCAGTCAATTGGTTCAAAATCGTCTTTACTGGCTCCACATAGCGGACAAACCCAATCCTCTGGAACATCCTCAAAAGTGGTCCCGGGATCTACACCGTTGTCAGGGTCTCCAATTTCAGGATCATAAATGTAACCACAGATAGTGCATCTGTACTTCATCTTGCCACCCCTCCTTCATCAGAACTCAACTCTCTTACTGCTCTCCCAGAGACCGTGAATGTTGCAGTAAGAGGTAGCGATCAACGAACCTGACTTCTCCAGTTTCACATTGAATACTGCCGTGGGCTGCGTATTAACTGGAGTGAACTCGATGTGGCCAAGATGAATCAAGAACTGGCCATCGTCGTACATTACGTACAGATCAAACCACTTGATGTGATGCTCGATAGTATTTGGATGTGAAATCTCCTTACCGACCGTTATCTGGACATTAAACGCCTCTCCCGGCTTGACCGAATCGGGAATCTCAATTACCGGCACATGTTTCTCGCTTTTCCAGTCAGCACTCTTCACATACTCGCCAATTGCCATTAAATCCCCTCCTCTATTTAAAGCTGAACACAAAAAGAACAATCATTGCAGAGCTGCTCTGAACAACACCTACAGAAATCACAGTAATTATACCATATCACTAAGAATTGAAGTCTATTTGTAATCTTTCCAAATCCCTTAGAAGTATTGTTGATGCCTATCTCAAAAGAATATTCACGATATGCTTTCTTTTATGGATTTTTCATTGCCTCTGATAGAATAGGGTAAGGGAATGCTGGAGGGGTTTGTTTGACAAGACATGACACAGTCAAAGCATATATCGACGAAGCCTCTGTGGAAGCCGTATTGTTTACGAGGAATTCCAATATACAGTGGTTCTTCGAAGGTGAGGTCGAACCAAGAATAGACACCTCTACTGACATGGGTGCATTTTGGCTTTTGATAACCAGCTCGATGGTCATTGCTCTCTGCCCAAATTACGACGTCCACAGAATTAGAGACGAGATCCTTCCCAAAGACGTGGAGGTTTTGGGCTTTGATGGATTTTCGAATTCCGTCGAATCTGCAGGAAGGCTCTGCGATAAGTTTTCGAAAGTTGCCGTCGATAGCGATCTCTTCTTTCCCTCTTCGAGCTATGTTTCTATTGGCAGGGACTTCTATGAAAAGACACAACTTCTAAGTGAAAGAGAGATCTTGCGCTTGAGAGTCACTGGAAAACTTACAGAAAACATCATTTGTGAATTTGCGCCTGAACTGCAACCGGGAATGACCGAACTGGAAGTCGAGAAGGTCCTAAGGGCGATATTTATCGAGTCGGGACTTGAAGTACCGACTCTTTGCATCGCATCGGATGAAAGGATCTCGAAGTCACCCTATCCAGTCTCCACTGTAAAGAAGATCAGCAGATATCTCATGCTAAGGGCAACAATCAGAAAACAGGGTCTTTCAGTTTCGTTGAGCAGATACTTTCACTTCGGAGCTATTCCACAGGAGATTGAGCAGAGGCACGAGAGGGCTTCAGGAATTGCTGCAAAGGGAGCTGTCGCGATAATGAGAGCAAGAACTATGGGCGAAGTCTATGAAGAGATAAAGAATGCTTATGCTTCTCTCAATGCTGCAAATGAGATAGCGTATTACAGTCCGGGAGGTACAACTGGTTATACGCAGAACACCTTTCTTTTCGCTCCCGATTCCCAAATTACGATGAAACATCCCGCCACATATGTGCTTAATCCCCTTATTGGGGGTCTTTTGAGTGAAGACACTGTACTTCTTAATTCCGATGGGAACGCGGAATTCCTCACGCTCGGTGAAGACTTCCCGAAAGTAAAAGTCAGACTTGAAAGCTTCAGAGTTCACAGACCCTGGATCATGATCATTTAGCTCACTCCACGAGAAACGTCTCCAGTACTTCAGGACAGGACCGTGAGAAAAGAACGGTTCTTCGTTCCGATGATTCGCGTTCAGGTTCTTGTCAAAAAAAGATGCAAGACGGCAGAGGTAAGAGGCTTGAAGAGATGAGATCCCGCGCAGTTTGCCTGAACAGAACCTTTTCAGGTCGGGCTCAACGGGATGATCCTGAACAGAGACCCCAAACAAGTACATATTGGGGCAAGCTTCAGGGCAAGCTCCGTGAAATGACAACGAATGCTTGTTCCGAAAGCGTCTAAATCCGACAGCTGAACTTGTTTCAGCATCACGATCTAAGAACCGCAGGAGGCTTGCGAGCAGACGCTGACCGCTGTTAAGAGCCGTCCTTGGTCCCTCGTCCCAGATCATGGACCCGTCCTTCGCTGAGACCTAAGCCCAGATCCTTAACAGCGCGCCTTTCGGTCATCCCGTGATGCTTTTGCACGGGATCTGGTCTCGAAAACACGGCAAAGACCGAGATCCTGACCAGGAGCATTGTCAGGATGACGTGAAGGGAGTAATACTGACATCCCGTAGAGTCTGCCCCGACGAACTCCTCTTCTGTCATCCCGTAGTGCTCCTGTACGGGATCTCGCCCAAAGAACCGCTGAACGTTTAAGAACCGAAACCCGCTGAACGCTGTGAAGATAACGTTGACCGTCAACGGTCCACCGTCCTCCGAGAGGATCAAAACAAAGATCCCGAAACAAGCTCGTTTAAGAGCCGCTGGACGCTTGCTAAAATACGTTGAACGCTGCTGAAGACTAGGTTGTCCGTCAACGGTCCACCGCCCTCCGAGAGGATCAAAATAAAGATCCCGAAACAAGTTCGGGATGACAATGTGAGAGGGTTCCAAAAGCCGATGTCGGGATGACAGAGTGTGGTCATTTCGGAAACGCCGCATTCAGTCATCTGAACTTGTTTCAGCATCCCAATCTAAGAAGTGCTGAACGCTGCGAGCGAAAAAAGGGACTGACGGCTCCTATGGTCCCTTTTTCGCGCCTCTTCGGTCATCCCGTGATGCTTTTGCACGGGATCTGGTCTCGAAAACACGGCAAAGACCGAGATCCTGACCAGGAGCATTGTCAGGATGACGTGAAGGGAGTAATACTGACATCCCGTAGAGTCTGCCCCGACGAACTCCTCTTCTGTCATCCCGTAGTGCTCCTGTACGGGATCTCGCCCAAACAACTGCTGTACGCTTAAGAACCGAAACCCGCTGATCGCTGCTGAAGGCTACGTTGAGCGTCAACGGTCCACCGTCCTCCGAGAGGAGCAAAACAAAGATCCCGAAACAAGCTCGTTTAAGAGCCGCTGGACGCTTGCTAAAATACGTTGAACGCTGCTGAAGACTAGGTTGTCCGTCAACGGTCCACCGCCCTCCGAGAGGATCAAAATAAAGATCCCGAAACAAGTTCGGGATGACAATGTGAGAGGGTTCCAAAAGCCGATGTCGGGATGACTTCCTCAGTTGCATTGAAACCCTGAATTGATTGCCAGTTCTCTTCACGAGACCCCATACCCCGTAATCGATACCCCGCTCTTCTGAACTCCTTCCCTCCCCCATCTCGAGCTAAAGGTTAGAGATTATATGTTTGAACTTAAATACTCGAGATCTACTTGATCTTCTTCCGTCTGACCTCTTGCAGCTCGTTTTCTAAGAACCTTGATGTGAAGTGTTGCAACGAATAGCGACTTTTCTAAAGAAAGATCTCATGTTCTTGTAAAGTTTGTGACAAGTCTTTCCTCTGCAAAGTCAAGAATGAAGTCTTCCGCAATGTCTCAAGGAGACTGATACCAGGAAGAGAGAAGAGAACTTCTCAGAAGCTTGGAGGACACACCACCCAGATCCCAATCGCTACTTCGTCTCCTAGATTTCTCCACTTATGGGGTATAGTGCTGCTGTGGGTTATGCTGTCTCCCTCTTCGAGAATCAAGGTACTATCTCCAAGCTGAAGCTCAATCTTACCCTTCAGCATAATTCCCGACTCAATGCCCTCATGGATGAAGAAATCCTCTGTACCAGCGTCAGGACTCAAATAAGAAATAAACATGGAATATGACTTGTTGGGTGCTGAAAGAACCTCGTAGTAAAGACCTGGAGCGACCGTGACGGTCATCCTGTCTTCGCGCTTTATTAGGCCTTTCATTGTGTTCTCAGATGAGTTTTGCTGCACGAGCGAAATAACTGTTTCCCCCATAGCGTTGAGAATCTTCTTCAGCGTATTCAATGAAGGAGAGACCTTTCCGTGTTCGATTTGACTTATCAGACTGGAGCTCACACCTGAAGTATCGGCCAGCTTTTTTATACTGATTTTTCTGGCCTGCCGCAGTGATCTCAGCTTGTTTCCAATGTTGTCAAGCTCAGTCATTTTCAAGGTCCTCTGTTGAAAACACCAATCTCGACATGTCGCCATAAAGTCCGCTGATTCTTTCGAACTCAGTATGATCAAAGAGCTTGCACTTGTTTTGCCCAAACCGTTTTGCGACCTCTAAAGAGAAACGTGCAGCCAACTCTATGTCGAGTTCGTGTGAAGAACCGGTTGCACATCCAGGAACGGCCAGCTCTGTTGTTATTGCAAGGCCGACCACAGGAACGCTTAATAAAGTACAGGGCTGCATAATACTGTTTATGTGATGAACTCTGTTCCCATATGGCGTAATATCCTGCATTGTGATCGGCAAGACTCTTGCAGGTTGACCAGTAACGGATTCGCAAATATCCAGCAAATCATCTGAGACCTTGAGTATATATCCTTCCTTCACAGTTGGCGTTATAGCTATACCTTTCCAGTTTATCAATCGGTTTCCCTTGGTCGTATCGATTGAAATCACTGCATCAAGGCGCCTCTTGAGCATTGCCTGCAGCGCCTGCCTTGTTCCTATAGGCGATCCCATGAATGGAACAGGCTCGTGTCGCTGTGTCGGCGCATCTGGGCAGATGTGTGTGGCAACATAGAGATTTCCGGGAAGTCGGTCTCCCTTATCGCTCGCCTGAGCAGCCTTCAAAGCCAATGCAAGAGCAGCCGCAGCACCATCTCCATCGCTGACAAAACCAATCATTTCAGGTCTTGCTCCGATTCCACCAAGTTGTCCGATAACTCCAAGAACTGGGAGTGACGGATCCTCTCCTTCGATTAGAATTCGAACGATGTCGGTGCTCCCCTTTTCGCTGCCAACTTTCTCGATCTCTACAATAACGCCTTCGTATGGTATGAAGAGTTCGGCAACTTCTTTCCCGTTTGCATAAGGGCTATCGAGAATCTCAAGAACATCCATTACCTGCCTAAGCATTGGAATTACCTCCTGTGTCATAAAGATGGCATCTTACCTTTCTGTCCCCGACAACCTTGAGTTCTGGTTTTATCGCGCAAGCCTCAAAAGCCTTTGGGCACCTAGTGATAAACGGGCAGCCTTTGGGCGGATTTACGGGACTGGGTATTTCACCCATAAGAATCTCATTCGCTGCTTTCTTACTCGGATCAGGCTGAGGGACAGACTCAAGCAGTCCCTGAGTATACGGATGAAGGGGATTATCAATTATCCGATCTACCGGTCCTATTTCCATGATGTTTCCTAGATACAAAACTGCCACGTGATCCGAAATCTGACTTACGATCTTTAGGTCATGTGTAATGAAGACATAAGTCAGCAAAAATTCCTTCTGCAAGTCGCCAAGAAGGTTCAACATCTGTGCTTGAACCGAAACGTCAAGAGCCGAGGTGGGTTCATCCAAAACCAGCAATTCCGGCTGCAAAATGAGCGATCTTGCGACAGAGACCCTCTGCTTCTGCCCGCCGCTTAATTCGTGAGGGAATTTTTTTATCGTTGAACGATCCAGGCCGACAGAGTCGAGAATAGTCAAAACCTTTTCTCTTCTCTCCCGTAGATTCCCCAATCTGTGAATTCGTAACCCCTCTTCGATAATCGAAAAGACATTCTTTCTCGGGTTAAGCGAAGCATCCGGATCTTGAAAAATCATCTGGATGTTTCTGTAATCGGTCTTTGTTCTTCCGATTGGATTTCCTTTATACAGAATCTCACCAGATGATGGCTGATAAGCACCACATATCAACCTTGCAATGGTGGATTTTCCGGAGCCGCTTTCTCCTACCAAACTGAAAACGCCGCCCTTATCGACTTCGAAGGATACGTCATCAACTGCCTTGAGAAACTTAACCGGTTTCCCGAAAATACTATCCTCTATAGGAAATCTCTTTGTAAGGTTTCTAATTTCCAGCAGCTTCATTATTTGCAACCTCTCTACCGTAAAGCCAGCACCAGACAGTAGATGAACCCACGGAGAATGCAGGCGGTTCCTTTTCAGTGCAAATCTTCATTGCCTTACTGCACCTTGGGTGAAATCGACAGCCTTTAGGGGGTTTCAGCAACCCTGGAACATTCCCTTGTATGGAAAGAAGCCTTTGCTTTCTCTTCTCGGGAATCAATTTAGGTAAAGAATCAAGTAGACCGAGAGTATAAGGATGCTTCGGATTCTTGAAAATGTCTTCGACGGACGCATTCTCGACCTGTTTCCCAGCGTACATAACCATCACTCTGTCTGCAATCTGCGCGATGACTCCGAGATCGTGTGTAATGAAAATCAAAGAAGTCTCGAACTCCTCTTTCAGTTCGCGGAACATATAAAGAATCTGAGACTGAATTGTCACGTCAAGAGCCGTAGTCGGTTCATCGGCAATCAGGAGCTTTGGATTGCAAAGCATTGCCATGGCAATCATGATTCTCTGGCGCATACCTCCGCTATACTCAAAAGGGTATCGGTTCATGAGATTCTCCGGCGATGGAATTCCAAGATTCTTCATAATCTCAATCGACTTCTCTTTCGCCTCTGGCTTTGTCATATTCATGTGGTTAACTAGCACCTCGATCAGCTGAGCTCCTATCTTCATCGAGGGGTTGAGTGAATTCAAGGGATTCTGAAAGACCATAGATATCTTTTTTCCCCTTATCTCCTCTACTTCTTTTAGAAGATTTTTCCCCATGAATTCCATCTTGGCAGCTTTTACTTTGCCGGGAGGAGAAGGTATCAGACCCATCAGTGAAAGCGCAGTCACGCTCTTGCCGGAACCGCTTTCGCCGACTATCCCGAGCACCTCCCTTTCGCCCACCGAAAAGCTAATACCGTCCGGGGCTCTCAGTATTCCTTCAGGCAACCTGAACTCAACCGTTAGGTCTTCTACCTCAAGAACATGGCTCAAAACTCTTTCCTTCTCTCTCTAAAATAATCTGTTACTTCTTCCAACAAGGATCTGTCAGACAAAAGATCATAGACTGTAAGTGCCATTGCTTTCGCTGCTCTTATCATTGCATTGTAGCCGTACTCTGAATTCGCACAAGAGGCAAATTCCCTTGTATGCGTCGGAATGTCCCGGTGCTCGGTAATATCTATGTACCCCTGTATCGCAGGCAAAACGTGCGTGACAGAACCTACATCCGTAGAGCCAACTCCCTGTTCGTACGTCCTCATAGTTGTCTTTTCACCGACGAGCTCGAAATTACTGTCAAGGAGTCGAGCAATTGGAACGTTTACATAGACCTCTTCCATCTGCTCGGTTTGCTTCAGCTCGAAATCACAGCCTGTAGCCAACGCCCCTGCTTGAACTATCTTCCTAAACTTCTCAGAGACAACGTCGACCTCTTCAATAGACAATGCCCTTATTCCAATCTCGGCAGCTGTATAATCGGGAATTGTATTGAAGGATTGCCCGCCATTCGTTATTATTCCGTGTATCCGAACTTTCTCTGGAAGCTGTTGACGCAGTGCAGAAATACCATTAAACATCTGAATCACAGCATCGAGCGCATTAACGCCCTTCGCAGGATCCGCAGCAGCGTGAGCCGGTTTCCCAAAGTATTTTATTGAGAACGTCTTCAAAGCATACGAAATGTCAAAACCCGTACTCATTGAAGCGGGGTGAATAATCAGAGCAGCGCTCATATCATCAAAGACGCCCTTTTCAACAAGAACCCTCTTTGCTCCTCCCCTTTCTTCAGCGGGGCAACCTACGACAACAATAGAACCTCCAGTTTCCTCGATCGCACCGCTTTCCTTAAGAGCGATAGCCGCTGCAATACTAGTGGTACAGATCAGATTGTGACCACAAGCATGGCCAATTTCTGGCAGCGCATCATATTCGGCCATCAGGGCTATTTTCGGACCAGAGTTACCGTAACTCGCAATAAAGGAAGTGGGCAGCTCCTCAATAGCCGGGCTGACAACCTCAAATCCAGAGGCCTTAAGGAAACTCTTTAGAGCCTCAGAAGACTTGTATTCCTCGTAAGAGAGCTCAGAGAAGCCAAAGATCTTTTTGCCCAGCTCAATTACATCGCTAGCAATTTTGTCAACAGTGTGGATTATTTCCCTTTTCTTGTCCATATAACCTCCTTCACGACCTCAATCTGGGATCTAGCACGTCTCTCAAACCATCTCCAAGAAGATTGAATCCCAAACAGGAAACAAGGATCGCAATTCCCGGAAAGATCGCCATATTTGGAGCGGTTTGAAGATAATTCTTGGCCTCGCTCAACATGCTTCCCCAAGAAGGTGTTGGCGGCTGAATCCCAAGGCCCAGAAAACTCAACGTTGCCTCGCTGATTATCGCACCGGCGAAGTTCAAAGAAGCATATATGATTATTGTTGGAATGATGTTCGGCAGGATGTGAAACATGATTACCCAGAGATTTGATCCTCCCATCAATCTCGCCGCAGTAACGAACTCCTCGTTTCTGTAAGTCAGGACTGCGCTCCTAACAACTCGCGAGAAGCTAGGTATCATAACAATGCCGATAGCGAGCATCGCATTGAAGAGTCCTGGGCCGAGAACCGCCATCATTGCAATGGCCAATAGAACGTATGGAAAAGACAACAGAGCGTCCATTATTCGCATAATTATCGAATCGACCAGACCTCCGAAAAAGCCGGCTATAACACCGATTACTGTGCCGAGAAGAGAACCTATGCCCACAGCTACTATACCAACCATTAGAGACACTCTACTACCATAGACCAGTCTGCTGAAAAGGTCACGACCATAGTCATCCGTTCCAAACAAGTGGCCCCCTTCTCCGGGCAGAGCAAAGATGTGCATGAAGTCCATATCCTCAACTTCATGTGTTGCAATCAGTGGTGAGAACAAGGCAAGCACCAGGATTGCCAAAATCACAAAAAGCCCCACAGCAGCCTGCTTGCTACGTAGGAGTCTCCTCAAGAATTGTGCAGCTCTCATTATTGTGATCCTCCATAAGCGACCCTAATTTTCGGATTGAGAAAGGCATAGAGCATATCCACAATGAAATTGACAAGTATATATATGAAGGCAATGACCAAGACTTCACCCTGTACTAGCAAGAAGTCTCTTCTCAATATTGCGTCTATCATCAGCTTGCCCAATCCCGGCAGCGCAAAGACGGTCTCCGTTAAAACTGCACCGGCAAGCAATGTGCCAAGCTGCAAACCTATGACCGTTACAATAGGAACAAGGGCGTTTCTAAGTGCGTGGTTATACAGGACTAACCTGTTCTTCAATCCTTTTGCCATCGCGGTCCTCACGTAATCCTGCCTGAGAACCTCTAACATGCTCGATCGAGTGAATCTGGTTATGATTCCCATGGACTGAATTCCAAGAGCGGTAGAAGGCAGAATAATATGCTTTACAACATCCCAAAGTCCGTTCGAGATGTTCCCAATTCCAACCGCGGGAAGCCACCCCAATTGCAATGCAAAGACTATTATCAGTATCATCCCAAACCAGAATATTGGAACAGAGATTCCAACCAAGGAGAGAATCGTTATACTGAAGTCCACAAAACTATCGTGCTTAGTTGCGGCAAGAATGCCTGCCGGTATCCCGATTATAGAAGCAATGAATAGAGCGCTAACGCTCAGAAGAAGCGTTGTCGGAAGCCTCTCTACAATCAGGGAGATTACATCCTGCTTATATATGAGAGACTTACCAAAATTACCTGTGAACACCCTCTTCAAATAAAGCGCAAACTGAGTGAAAACAGGCTGGTCGAGCCCTAGCTCGGCTCTGAAGCGCTCTATATCTTGAGCCCTGGCGCCTGGTCCTAAAAGAACCGCCGCAGGATCTCCAGGAATAAGCTTCATCAAAAAGAAAACCGTCAAAAGCACAAAGAACAGTGTGGGAACAATCTGGAGCAACCTTCTGACAATGAACTTTCTCACAATACCACTCCCTCAAAAGGGGATGGAGCGAAAGCTCCATCCCGCAACAAAACGAGAGTCTATTCTACGTAAACGTTAGTTCCCGGTGCAAATACTCTGATCGTCATATCCGAAGAAACCGTGAAGCCTTTTACCTTGTCACTAACGCCCATGACAACGAGTTTGTGATAGCCTGGGAAAAAGATCCTGTCTTTCATCACGAGTTCCTCCGCTTTCCTATAGTACATAATCCTTTCGTCTTGATCAGCAGAGGATTCACCCAGCTCTATGTACTTGTCGACTTCGGGGTTGTTGTATCTACCGCCATTTCCATAAGTTCCCGCAGTCGAAGAGTGGAACATGTAGTACATGAAGAATTCGGGGTCGGGATACCATGTCCAACCGATTGCATAAATGTCTGCTTCTCCCTTACTGGATACTTCAACAAAACTTCCCCACTCGAGAGAAATGACTTCGAGATCGATTCCGACCTGCTTCAGCATCGACTGCATAACGATGGCCATCTTTCTTCTATTCGGGTCGTCGGAAGTATACATCTTAAGCTTAAGTCCATCTGCATATCCGGCGTCCTTAAGGATCTGCTTCGCGCCTTCGGGATCGTAAGGAGTGTAGAAATCCTGAACATCCGGATTGTATGCCCACGATCCGGGAGGGATAGGCCCGTATGCAGGAACACCGCTCTCATTCGGGAAGATGACTTTAGCTATTTGTGTTACATCTATTGCCTTGAAAATCGCTTCTCTTACCTTGGGATCGGTGGTCGGGCCCTTCGTAGCGTTCATGTAAGCGGCATAGATGTTGTTTCCCCCCACCATTATTGCCTCGACATTGGGATCGGCCTTTACCTTAGGAATGTCCTGATCGAGAATATCGCTTGAAATGTCTACCTGTCCGCTTAGAAGAGCAAGAGTCAAAACTGCTTTGTCTGGGATGAACTTATAGGTAAGATTCTTCACATAGGGTTTTTCACCCCAGTAATCTTCGTATCTCTCAAAGGACATGTGGTCATCCTTGACCCATTCCTTCAAAACGTACGGACCAGAGCCGATCGGATGAAGCACGAATTCGTCGCCCCAGCCTTCGACTTCTTCTTTAGGAACTATAGCTGCTCCAATGTCGGTAAGCACGGTAAGGAATGGAGCATAAGGATACTGAAGAGTAATCTTGACAGTATAAGTGTCGACAACTTCAATGGTGTCTATCATGTATATTCTCACCATCGGAGAGATCTCCATCTCTCTGTCGAAGCTATACTTCACATCTTCGGCAGTCACGTTACGCCCGTCTTGGAACTTCCCCTTCTGGAAGAAGACATTCTCTCTGAGTTTGAATGTCCAAACCTTGAGATCATCGCTCACCGTCCAAGATTCGGCAATTACTGGTTTAATCTCTTTGACATCGGCAGTGTAAGCGACCAGCGTCTCGAAGACATTTCTCATTACCTGCGACGAAGCCAAATCCTGATACATCGCCGGATCCATTGTCGTCGGATTCTGGTCAGTTCCAACAACAAGTTCCGAATCATACTTGTCCGTTGCAAAAGCCGAGAATGATAGTACGACTACGAGGAGCAGAATTACCAAATACTTTCTCATACAATACCTCCTTTTCACACTATGGTGCGAAGAAATTCCCCCACGATTCTTCTTGCTGAAATAACTGTTCCTAAAGCGACTTCTTGAATCCTTGACTCATGGTCCAATCCATAACCCATGCAATCAAGATAGATATACTTTGAATCGGTAAGACCGCTAGGTATTGAGGGGCTTCCCTCATAAGGCGAAAAGCTGAAGACCTCAAGTCGCGTAGAAAGTCCTTTCCATCTCCGTGCAAGCGGTTCTTGCTTCTTCTCAGGCACAACTACTGCTAGACTTTCGAAAGGGCCCTGAGAGCGTAAGAAAGATCTAATGACCGTATACGGCTCAATATACTTAACTATATTAAACTCACTGGTGCACAAAAGCACTGTCGCTTCTTTGACTTCAAACGCTAGAAGTTGTTCTCTAACCCATTCCTCGGAAAGTTCAACCTCTCGACCGTCTCGTAAGCGGCTTACCAAAAGATCTTTCTCGGAGAATGGCGTGACAAAATCCTTCACTTCCATACCATCCAACAAGCCGACCTCTTTGACTTCCAAAGGCTTTCCAATTATTCGAATTAATTCAGGAACAAGATCATCTCGCGGCGACTGACCAATAGTCAAAAATGTCATGCATGGTCTCCAATTAAGTCGTAATTAATTTAATTAAAGTATACTACATAACATCTCAAAATCCAAAATTGGATTTTTTGATTCAGATAATTCATAAGAAGACAATCTTGCTTCTCTGTTTAATTATGCTACTCATTGTTCAGTTTTGAGGCGCTGTATAGACACACAACCACCCCACTCGTCCTTCCATTGATCTTTTGATGCTATGTGTGTTACCCCACCTCTCGTCCTACGTTTGACGACTTCGCCTCGAACGATCCAGATGAGAGTAATTCTCCGCTTTACCGCTGATAACTCTTTTTAGACTCCTCCGGGAAGAACATTTAGAAGTTGTCATTTGCAAGTTGGAGGCAAAAAATAAGAACGTCTAATCTCGTCATTTGAATTACGAGCTGCCCTTGGTTTACTGTCTTAGATCGTGAAGCTGTTCTCTAAGATGAAGAGCAGAACTGCTGCTGACTCCGGCAGGAGGCAAGACCGGCCTCGTCGGGATGTGATGCCCGTAGGAGGACACGTTGAAGTGATGCTGCGCTTGCACGCTAGGAAGCGAAAAAAGAAAAAGAGGTTTGGGAGCGAGATCCTGTACACAACTCTTGAACAAGAGCACTTCAGGAAGAGTCAACGAGCTGTTCAGAGTAAAACACTAATGCTTTATAACACATCAAGAGCAAACCGTTTCTTTTCACCACCTAGAGACCCAAGACTCGAGACCAGAGACCCCATACCCTGTAATCGATATCCTACCCTTCGCGCCATTCTGAACTTGTTTCAGAATCTACTCCCTTGAAAGAGATGACAAAGAGTCAGCATGTCGAGAGTCCGCCACGCTTGTCGAGATAACGAGAAGGCACACATCGTTCGCGGGATAAATGAGGAGTTGCTTTGAGGTATTTTTCAGACACTTCTAAAAAATGAAACGCAACAGTTTCGATAAAGCGACACGGACGATTCTTTCGGTGTTAAACTCTCAAATGAATCTACTTCATTTTGATTTCGACGGGAGCAATAATGGACGACTACCTGGGCTACAACAAACACGAATACAGAAGAACAAGAAAACTCGCGATTATTGAAGGCTCCTTCTTCAATCTCGCATTTCTTGTAACTCAGGGCTTCATCGTTACCGGACTTGCTCTCGAGTACGGCGCGTCGGAGATGCTAATAGCGATAATCGGCGTTCTACCAACGCTGGCGCAGCTTGTTCAGCTGGCCGCGCCTCTTGTCTTGAAGCTGTTCAAAGACAGAAAGAAGGCTATGCTTTTCAGTGCGCTCCTCGGTAGAATTCCTATTGCATTTATTCCAGTTACCCTTGCTTTAGGGATAAGAGCTCAGTCACTGCTCCTTGTTCTTCTTGGCTTAATTGCCTTTGGCAACTCACTCGTGGGGACGTTCTGGGCATCTATAATGGGCGACGTGATTGATCCGGAAACGACGGGAAAGTATTACGGTAGGAGGAACCTGATTCTCTCACTCAGCACAATGCTGATCACACCTGTGTATTCATTGATCCTCGACCGTTACGAAGGCTCTCTCGGATTCATTATTGTGACGTCTATGGCTACTGCCTTTGCGATAACAACAATATTCCTTTTGAAAATGCACTACGCACCGCCCGTAAAGACCTTTGGCCGTGGACGAATGTTCAAGGAGGTATTTTCGAATCTCAAGTTCAGGCAGTACCTCAAATTTGCCTTTGTCTGGAATTTTGCGATAACTATTTCGGGCCCATTTTACGCATACCATCAGTTGGTCAATCTTAAAGTCAGTTACTCGTATCTGAGCATTTTGAGCATAGTCGCCTCTCTCACTTCCATGCTGATGTATGTATTGTGGGGAAAGATATCCGATCAAATAGGTCATCAGTCGGTAGCGGAATTTGGGATTCTCGGGGCGACTTGTCTAGCACTGATGTGGGTGTTTGTGACTCCACAAACAGCGGTCTTTCTCTTACCGGTAGATGCCATCGTAACTGGAGTTGTCTGGAGCGCAATAAACCTCTGTCTCTTCACGATGATGATGGGAATGATTAGAGGTTACTCCGTTGAGTCGTACGTTGCAGTACAGGCTTTTCTCAACGGCATAGGTGCTCTCGGTGGTTCCCTGCTGGGAGGATTCATAGCCTCTTATCTTAAGGGCAAGAGCATTACGATTTTTGGAATGGAGTTCTTTGGTATCCAGGTTATCTTTTTGGTCGGTGCATCGTTTAGGTTCTTGTCTTTTCTTCTTCTTAGGCGTGTACAGACACCTAAGATCAAGACCGTTACTCAGGTCTTCTTCAACACAATGTCTACAGTAGGCAGAAGAATGGCCACCAGGCCCTACGAATTCCCGGTTCTTCAACTGAGATCGAGAAAGAAGAGAGAAGAAGCCGAGCCTTTGAAACTCGACCTGCCCAGCTCAATGATTGACCTCAGCGATATTGAAGGGATAGAACCTGAAGAGACAACAGATGACAGCGATCACGAAGAACGCTCTGACTCCTAGGCGATATCACCCAGCTCATACTGAAGCCTGTAAAGATCCGAGTATATTCCGCCCTTTGAAAGCAGCTCCTCGTGTGTTCCTGACTCTACAAGCATGCCCTTGTGAATCACCATGATTCTGTCGGCATTTCTGATCGTCGAAAGTCTGTGGGCAATCGTGATCATTGTCTTTTCCTTTGATATCCTCTCCATAGCCCTCTGAATGAGCGCCTCTGTTTCCGTGTCGACGTTTGCAGTGGCTTCATCGAGAACAAGAATATCAGCATTGAAAACTACAGCCCTTGCAAGAGCTATTAGCTGTCTTTCACCGGCCGAGAGCGTTCCGCCTCTCTCCAGAATAACTGTGTCGTACTTGTCTTGCAAACGCTCTATGAAATGGTGCGCATAAACGTACTTCGCCGCTTCGATCACTTTTTCCCTACTGATGGTCTTATCGAAGAGGCGTATGTTGTCGAGAATACTCCCGGAAAAGAGGAACACATCCTGGAGAACAACGCCGACTTTCTTTCGAAAACTCTGAAGGTTGTAATCGTAGATGTTCCTGCCATCTATCTTTATCTTCCCCGACTGAATCTTGTAAAGCCCTGTGAGGATACTTATTATTGAAGTCTTTCCTGCGCCGGTTTCTCCGACGAAGGCGATCTTTTCTTTTGGACGAACCGAAAAGCTTATATCCTTCAAAACTTTGTGCTCGCCGTCGTATGCGAAAGTTACATTTTCAAACTCTACCGTGCCTTCGAGTGATTTGACTCCTGACTCGTTCGAATTATATTTCTCTTCCTCTTCGTCCATCAACTTGAAGATCTTCTCTGCAGAGGCCATTGCATTCTGCACGATGTCGTACTTCTCTGCGATGTCTTGAAGTGGCCGGAAGAACATGTCAATATATGAGATGAAGGCGACCAGTACTCCGAAGGCGAGAGTATTTCCAATAATGCTCTTTACCCCGAACCAAATAACAATCGCTATCGTTACGTAGTAGAGGAGGTCAAGCAGCGGTCTGAAAATGGCGAAGACCCATAGCTGCTCCATCAGGCTCTTGAAATGGCTCTTATTGACGGTGTCGAACTCCTTCTTTTTTCTCTCTTCCTGATTGAAAAGCTGTGTTATGGACATCCCGGAGATGTGTTCGGCGAGGAATGCATTGATTATTGCGAGCCGGGTTCTTACCTTTCTATATGCGACTCTATCGAAATATCTGAAGACAAAGATCGCGCCGGCAATCACCGGGAGAATTGCCACCGTTATCAAGCCGAGATACGTCGAGAGGTTGAGCATTATTATGATTATTCCGCCGAGTAAAAGAACATCCTTCACCATAGATGTTATAACACTGGTAAAGAACTCGGCAAGGTTCTCCGTATCGTTTGCCACCCTTGTGGCAAGCCTTCCGCTGGGGTTGGTATCGAAGAATCTCATAGGGACTCTGATCAGGTGTCGAAAGAGATCGACTCTAATTCCGTGTGTGATCTTCTGCCCCATGTAAGATGTCGCGTAGACCTGTCCATAATTGACGAAGAAAAGCGAAAAGAGAATCAGACTCATGAAAATTGCGATCTGTCCTATCCCATTGAGATCCTCAACTCTTAGTTCGGTCAGCTGCTTTTCGGTAATTGGATAAGTGGTCGTCCCATCGGTAACGCTATACATTCCGGACTCGTCCTGTTGAAGATAAAAGGTACCCTCTTCCGACTGGACAAAACTGTATGAATCGCCCTCCTCGACAACGACGAGAGAATACTGATTGTCCATGTAATCGTCTATTGCCTTTCTCATAAGCAGTGGAGGCAGCAGGTCGAGAGCCGTCGAGGCAGCGATCAAAACCAATGCGAGAATAAGAATAGGAACGTATGGCTTTGTGTACTTCCAAAGTCTAAAGACTACCCGCCAGTCTTCAACTTTGAGTTTTTCTTCTATTTCGCTATAAACGTTTTCTGCCACGACTATTCCTCCTCGAGCTTTTCTTCGAGCATCTGTCTCTCGTACATCCTCTGATACAACCCTCCGGCCTCTACGAGATCCGCGTGGGCTCCCTTTTCCACGATTCTTCCGTCATGGAGAACATATATCTCGTCGGAATCCACAACAGCCTTCAGCCTGTGGGAAATAACGATTATCGACCTGTTGATTTCGGATTCTTTAAGGGACTTCAGAATCTCAGCCTCTGTCTCGGTATCTACGGCGGAAAGACAGTCGTCAAGAATTACTAGAGGCGCCTCCTTAATCAGGGCTCTTGCAATCGAGATTCTCTGTTTTTGACCTCCGGAAAGCGTTACGCCTCTCTCTCCAACAATGGTTTTGTATCCCTTGCTAAAACCTTCAATATCTTCATGAATCGAGGCAACCTTAGCGTACCTTTCGACCTCTTCATCCGAGATCTCCATATTTCCGAATCGAATGTTGTTTCCTACTGTCTCTGAAAATAGGAATGTCTCCTGTGGAACATACGCAACGTTGTCTCTAATCGCTTCGGGTCTAAGATTGTTGATATCTACACCGTCGATAAAAAGCATCCCCTCTTCAACGGGATACAGCCTGGCTATAAGCTTTGCCATTGTCGATTTGCCGGATCCCGTCGTTCCTACTATGGCTATCTTGGAGTCCGGTTTAACTTCGAAATCAATGTTTTCCAGCGCCGGTCTTGTACCAGTGGGATAGGTGAAGGTCAGGTTCTTCATCACGACGTGGCCCTCAAAGCTCACGACTTCGATTGGATCGTTCGTAGTAATATTGTTCTCTTCTTCAAGGACTTCCATAAGCCTTCTGTAGGAGGCCCTTCCTCTCTGGATAATGTTTATAACCCATCCAAACGCGGTCATAGGCCAGACAAGCATTCCAAGATATGATGTGAATGTTATGTACTCTCCCAGAGTTATCTGCCCGAGTATTACCATTCGTCCACCGAACAGCGTGGCCAGTACAGAGCCCAGCATCGAGAGGGTCTGAGTCAACGGGAAGAACATTCCCCAGACTTTGACTAGATTCATATTCTTGTCCACGTAGAGATTCGACTTTTCCGTGAGAGTCTCGTTTCTCAGGTCTTCTATACCGTAGCTCTTTATCAGGCGAACACCCGAAATCGATTCCTCTATCGTATCGGTTAGATCGGAAAAGGAAGCTTGAACCAATTTGAATCTTTTATGGATCATCTTTCCGAAAAACGTAGAAACAACCGCGAGAGCTGGGAGAGGGGCAATCGAGATCCATGTCAAACTCCAGTTCGTAAATAGTCCCATGGCGATGATTGTGACTGTAACCAGAAAGACAGCATCTATGATCATTACAATGGCCGGGCCCATAGCCATTCGAACGGCGTTGACATCGTTTGTGAATCTGGCCATCAGGTCGCCTACTCTAGTCTTGTCGTAGAACGTCGGTGAAAGCGTAAGAAGTTTCTCGAAAAGGGTCTTCCGAGTATAGTATTCGAATCTCCGAGCCGCTCCCATTATGAATATGCGCCAGAGCAATCTAGTTATGAACAGCCCAAAAGCTACGCCTATCACGGCCAGTATCAATAGCCCGACGAGGTTAAGATCTTGGGCGCCACCCCTGATCTCATCTACAATCATTCCTATCACTCTTGGAGTAACCAACATGAGCAGATCGACAAGAATAAGAAAGATTGAACCATAGAGATACCTTGGCCAGTTGTGTTTCAAGAAGTCTCTTATCAAAACAATCGCCTCTCTAGTCCGCTAAACTAACTTAATATCATACAACATTTCAGGGGAAAGTGCGATGAATTTCCGAAAAGCATTTCAAGAGTCTTTCCTCTCCAATGTATAATAATATCATCAATTCAGCTTTTCCGAATCCAAACCAACACCGGAGAAGGATTATGAGAAAGATTGTTGCCATTATGCTCTTGTTTGCCGTTGCAAGTACTTCCATGCCCGTTGCAGTCGTCTTTTCAGGTGGCGGAGGTAGAGGGGCGTACGAGATCGGGGTTTATGGAGCTCTGCTGGATCTTGGACAGGATATCGAGGGGATCTATGGGGCCTCTGTCGGGGCCTTGAATGCCGCCGGATTGATAAGCGAAGGATTTGAGGCGGCCAGAGACTTGTGGTGCAGTATGGATTATTTAGAGCTCATGAATGCCTCTCCGCAACTATATGAACTGATTCAGGGGAATATTGCGCAGCTTGACACTCTTGAACTGGCATCTGCAATGAGGGCTCTTACTTCGAACAATGGCATTGATATAGAACCGTTGAGAAACAAGATGAAGGAGCTCATTGCTGAGGAAGAGGTAAGAGAGAGCGAGATTGAACTTGGAATCGTACTCTACTCACTGAGTGAAATGAAGTCCTATGCTCTTTACAAAGCCTCCATACCAGAAGGAAAGCTTGTTGACTTTGTTCTGGCAAGCGCAAACTTCCCTGCCTTCACAAGAGAAGAGATAGATGGAGAGGTCTTCATAGACGGCGGTGTTTACTCGAATTTTCCACTCTTCATGGCGAAAGAAAGGGGTCACAGGGATGTCGTAGCCGTTGACCTTATTGGCATGTACTTCGGAGACTCTCTTGCTTACGTAAATATGTTTACCGACGGAATGGATGTGACGCTCATTCAACCTTCCGAACAGTTTGGAACAGTCATGACGTTCGATTCCGAAGTCTCGAAGAATTATCTTATTTGTGGTTATCTCGATACGATGAAGGCTTATGAAGTCTTACGGGGCGAAAAATACTTCATATTCGGGGATGACGATCCGTTGCGGGACCATTTCCTGTCCCTTGACAGTGAGTCTCGAATCGAAGCCCTGAAACTACTGGGACTTGACGGAGTAAAAGGCGAGTGCGCCGAGTACCATTACTACCGACAATTCATTCCCTGGCTGGAGAGTACGTTGAAAAGGCCATACATGGGGACAAGCAAGCTAGTCTCATCGGTTCTCGAAGAGATGGCTGACTTTCTCGAAGTCGAAAGGGTGATCGCCTACTCGCCTTCGGGTCTTCTGGGGGCGGTCCTGGCAGCATACAGAGCCGGTGACTTTCGAGATGAGCGAGATCTGAACTACCTCACTATTTACAAGAGGCTTCTCGTTTTCCTTGAGTATCTTCATTGGCAGAAGCCTTTTGAAGCGCAGAGTTCCGCTGAGTTCAGATCCTTTCAAGAACTCTTTCAGAGTTCCGTTGGCCTTTTGGAACATACCTACTCGCCGCGGGGCCATATATCTCACTGAGAGAAAGGGGCCTCTTCAACAGACTCTTTCCGTAAACGATGTAATGCTTGTATTCCTTTCCGCCGGCGCGCCTCGCATTGGCAATCATGGTTAAATTCATGGAACTGATTGAGGAACCTTCTATCTCCTTGAAACCCATGTTCTGTATGTTTCTGTAAGCCCTCAAAAACATCGCCGAAGGTACTCCCTTGTTTCTGTAATCGGGAACTACGAAGAGGATGGCTGCCCTCGCTCGTTCCAGTGACTTCCGCAGCCTGAGGAATTTGTACCAGCCAAATGGGAGGAGTCTTCCTTCGATCTCTCTAATAATCGGGCTGAAGTCCGGAAGCGCAACGAAGAAGCCGATCGGTCTCTCTCCTGATCTTGCAATAATCACCATTCTTCGATCGGCCACCAACTTAAGCGTCTTTGCCATGTCATATAGCTCGTCGTATGTAGGGGGCAGTATATCTTCCTCCCAGTTTGGAATCGATTCCTCCATAATCTTCTGAAGATCGGCCGAAACTTCCCTTATTCTTCTGAAATTTGCCTCTTCCACTCTAAACTTGTAGCGATCCATGGCGATCTCTGTGAACTTTATCTCTCGCTCTGAGATAACGTTTGCGAGGTCATATTGGAAACCAAGATACTTCAGATAGATCTCGAAACTGTCGAAAAAGCTTGCGTAATAAGGAGGATTGTATGGCATCAATACGGCAGGAGGGTCATCGAAGTTGTCAACCAGGAGTCCTCTGTAGTCATCTCCGTTCGTTGGAGAAACGGGCCCCTTCAGATAGTTCATTCCTTTGTTCCTCGCCCAACTTTCGGCAGTCCTCAGAAGCGCCTCGGCAACCTCCCTGTCGTCTACCGATTCGAATAATGTGAAGTAAGCGTGTTTTACTGACTTTTCGTTGTTCATTACCTGTTCTATTCCAACGGCGATTCTTCCCTTAACTTCGTTATCATCCTTCGCGATGAAAAAAACATGAGGGCCATTTGCGAGAAGCTGTGATCCTCTGCTTTTCAGTAGGGCCTTCATTTCATGGCTAAAAGGCGGGACCCAGAGCGGATAATCTCTGTACAAACTCTCTGGCAGATCAGTGAATTCTTTCCTATCCAGCCGGCTAGTGACTCTGACAATCTTCAACATGTGGCTACTCCTCAAAAAAACGTATGGACAATTGTAGCATGAGAAACCTCTCTACTTGTCAGCGGGATTGGCCTCCATAGTTCTAACGTCAGAGACATAGCGCTTCAGATTGGAGTCGGCTATCATTCCGCCCTTTCCATCGGACCCAACATAATACTCCGGAGTAATAAGAAGATTTTTCGCCTTGAAACCCGGCTTTATCCTGATGTAATCCCCAAGGAAGACATTGCTTAGTTCAACATCCTCATGGATCCTGCAATTTGCGCCTATCATTACCGGACCTTCCAGTTTCACGTTCTTCTCTATTACCGATCCCGGTCCAATATAAACCGGAGTTATTATCTTTGTCGTTTTTTCGAGGAGCGATCCTGTACCTCTCCAAAGGCCCTTGGTCACTTCTTTTCCAGAAGGTTTGAATCCCTTGATTTCTCCCTCAAGCGCCTTCGCGAGTATTTCGAGATAATCTGAATTGCGCCCGATATCGTACCAGTCTATCTTTGTATCAAGGGAGAAAACCCTTTCCTTTTTCTGGACGAGAAGTGGAAGCAACTCTCCCCCTATGTCGAAGAACTGATTCTTTGGAATGTACTCTAAAACCTCAGGCTCAAAGATATATATCCCCGTATTTGCAAGGTTGGATTTTGCTTTCTCTGCGGGCGGTTTCTCCTGAAAGGACTCGACTCGGCCAGAAGAGTCAGATACGATTATCCCGTAGTTAGAAACCTTGTCCATCTGAACCTCTTTGGAGACAATTGTGGCAACTGATCTGCTGGCCTTATGAAACTCGAAGGCTTCGGCCAGATCAAAGTCGACTATCGCATCACCGCAGAGTACCACGAACGTCTCATCGAAAAAACCCGACTCTTCCTGGATCTTTTTCAGCCCGCCGGCAGATCCTACCGGCTCAGGGACGAGCTGCCCCTTTTCAAAGTGACCTTCGAATGAATAACCAACCCTTACCCCGAATCTATATCCACTCCTCACATAATTCTGAAGAACGCCTGCAAGGTGCGAGACATTTATCATGATCTCCTTTACGTCATACTTCGAAAGGAGTTCTAATATGAATTCGATAACCGGTTTCTCAATGATCGGGAGCATCGGTTTCGGTAGCCTGTTTGTCAACGGTCTCAATCTCGTTCCGGCCCCGGCTGCTAAAATCATGGCCTTCATGTATGTTCCTCCTATCTTCTAATTGTTCTCAGATTCTTATAAACTACCAAACCTCCGACTCCGAGCAACACTATCCCAATGAAAATTCCCAGCACTGTGGGTGCAACCGATATAAGCAGGAACAGTATTGACAAAGCAGACAAGAAAGAAGCTGCCGTCAGAACACCTTTGTCTTTCTCTTCTCTTCCGAAGTAAGATTGAAAAAGACCCACAGCAGGTGCGGCGATAAACAGTGCCCAACCGCCTTCGGTAATGAAACCCGGGAAGATAACATTTAGACTTAGAATTACCGCTATCGTAATCAGTACTCCCGCCGGGACGAAGAGATTCCTGTCCCTTCCAGAGAAGGCTCTGTACTCCATGAATACTGCGGGAATCCATATGAGTAAAAGCCAGAGATTCAAAGTGAAGGATTTTACGAATATTGTGAAAATACCGAGAAGAACCATTATTGCCCCAATTATTATTCTAATAATTGTGTCCCTGTTCATCATCCATCGCCTCCAGAGAGATCATTCATCGGAATTATAACAAGAAGATGGCTTCTTTAGTCAGAAGAATCGAAATACTCGAAACTGCGCAATCCGATCAAATCCCCAACTAGCAGTTCTCGAATTTACCGAACATAATTTCATCCAGAAGCTATCTTGCTAATCCTTAATAGAAAAACTATCCATTTGCGGACTTTCCCGTCAAATGAAGAACATCTATTCTGATAATGGAAGTGGCTTCCAGAGAGTTATTAATTTCGTTGATTGCTTCATGTACATAGTCGGACGAGTACTTTGAAACCAGCTTCAGCAGGGCTTCGATCTTCTCTTCATCATTATCAACAATTGAAGCCTTTCCGAAAGCAATTGCGCTGCGGAAGTTCGTAGAGAAACGCTCAGGAATCACCTTCGCGTATTCGACCACACAAAAGGAAACATGGCTGTTTTGAAAAATGTTATCGAGTTTGTGCCCGGAAGAAGCACAGTGAATGAAAATCCTACCGTCTTCGTACACATAATTTACCGGCACCCCGTAAGGCATTCCATTCATATCGGCAGTCGAAAGAACTCCAAACGAACCCTTTTTGAGCATTTCTCGAGCCTCGTTTTCGGGAACCTCCTTATCCGATCTCCTCATCTTTCTAAATTCCAAATGCCTCACCCCTAGCCTATACTCTGTATTTTACCTTATGTTCGAAATGATCCGCTCATTTTGCTTTGAAGACTCTGGAAGGTCCTTGTCAGTCATTGTCTAACCTAAGGAAGAACCGCTGGACGCTTGCTAAAATACGCTGATCGCTGATGAAAATCACGTTGCCCGTCAACGGTCCACCGTCTTCAGAGAAGAAAAAAAGATCCCGAAACGAGTTCGGGATGACAGTGTGTGGTCATTTCGGAAACGCCGCATTCAGTCATGCTGAACTTGTTTCAGCATCCCGATCAAATAAGCGCTGATCGCTGTAAGCGAAAATAGGGACTGACCGGCTCCTATGGTCTGTCCCTTTTTCGCGTAAAAGGCAGAGATTCCAACCAAGACCTCCTTCGGGCGAACGGCCGTTCGCCCCTACAAGAGAACTGCATAATCGTCTGAAATTGTCATCCCGTAGTGCTCCTGTACGGGATCTCGCACTAAGAACCGCTATACGCTAAAAAACGAAAACCCGCTGAACGCTGCCGAAGGCTTCGTTGTCCGTCGACGGTCCACCGTTTTCCGAGAGGAGCAAAACAAAGATCCCGAAACAAGCTCGGGATGACAGTGTGAGAGGGTTCCAAAAGCCTATACAGGATGATAGCCTTTGCATACTGCTCCATAACACTTCTTGTAGAGCAAACCGTTTCTTTTCACCAGACCCGAGACTCCATGCTCGATACCCAGTTCTTCGACTGGTGTAAAGAGGTGAGGTTCGAATTCTTTGACGTACACCTTTACTAATGTATAATCACTTTGTCAAGCAGTCATTTGCTGTGTCCTACATTTTCCAACCTCGATTGATTCCTATCAAGCGCTCACTAATTTGAAGGGGGTGCTACAATGCGTCGAACATTTCTTTTCTTGATTGTGCTTTCTTTAGCAATCATCTTTCTTGTTAGTTGTCCCGCCCTAAAATACGCTCTCACAATTCAGATAGGAGGCAGTGGAACTACGGATCCATCCGAAGGAGTCCATGAATTTAATAAGAACCAAGTAGTTACAGTAAAAGCATTTCCCGAAAGCGGTTGGCAATTCGACTCGTGGGAAGGTGAAGTCTCTACGCCTGATTCAACTACAACGACCGTGACTATGGACAAGAGCAAGACTATCAAAGCCGTCTTCGTTTTGGATCAGATTGGCATCATCATTGATAAGCTAGACCCGCTTACCCCATTATCCTTTAGACATGGTGAAGAGCTTATTCTGCTGGTTCCGAACAATATCCAGAGGTTCCTGAATCTTCTTGAAGACGACGATCCTTTGAATCGATGGGCTGCAGCCTATGCTCTTCAAAGAAATCAGCTCGACCAGTCAACTCTTGATGATCTGGAGGATTATCTCGATGACGAAAATCTAACTATCAGGGCTCTCATAGCTGTAGCATTTCTGCTGAGCGGAGATGAATCGGGAAAGTCTGTTTTAGTGAATCTTTTGACTGAAGATACCGTTATGATGTACAGTATCCCGCCTGTTTTGCTTTCAGACTTTGCCGAAGTTATCCTCAACGCTTACTACCCTGCCGAATATCCGTTGACGAGCTTTTCACCACAAACAACCACTGTCTCTGGTGGACCCTGCGAATACACTGTCACTGTGAAAGTGGTCTTTCATGGTGCAGGAGCCTCGGAAACACAGGTTGAAGCATGGGAGACTGATGCCGAAGCAATTTGGAATGGGGCTGACGATTCACGTGAATGGGGAGACGGATGCTGTAGTGTGAAATTCGAGTTTGATTTCTCCGTCCTCGCAGAAGGGGCTCAGCCACCGGATGACGCCCATGTTGTAGAAGTTAAAAAAGTGAAAAGTAGCCATACCTCTTGGGTAGCTACTCCTCTGCCGACTCCTGGATCGACAGAAACCACGACGGGTGAGTGGGACAGCCTCGACACAGGTCCCGTTATCGCTCATGAAATGGGACACATGATGGGTCTGGATGACGAGTATCATAATGACGAGGATGGGAACTACGTCAATGATAATCCTCAGCCTGAAGGGAGCCCTCCGAGTATAATGGCTCAGACCTGGGGTGGAGCCCAGCCTCTAACTGAACACTTTGATGCGATAATGGAGGCCGCAGATATTGAATGCGATTGTGACTACACGCTTACTATCGATCCGCCATATGATGTCAATATCTCTCCCGGTTCTCATACAGTCACAGTTACAGTTGCGAAAGAAGACGGAAAGCCAGCCAAGAACTGTGATCTCACCCTGAACATTACCGGTCTCCATCCGAAATCAGATGTTAAGCTAAAGACAGATGACGCTGGTAAATCACAGTACACCTATCAGTGCGTTAGGCCAGACCACACTGGAATAGACAACATCAACGTAACGGGGGAATGTGGAGCATTAGGAGATGCAGTAAAGAAGTGGATAGCTCTATGGGACCTATTCCCATTTGGGATCACGCCCTTTGACGGCCAGGAGGATTATCCTTATTCAATTCCAATGGCAATTATCTTTGGTGTTGAACCTGCACTCGCCCTTGAAGCAGAGAACCTAGCATTTAACGTCTCAGTAATGATGGGAACAGAGACACTCTTTTCCACGAAGACGCATCACACAGAGATCGAAACCCCTCTGCTTCTAGAACCTGGCAGCGATTTTACTTTGGAGATTGTGCCTATTTCTCTCCCGGATACTGAAGGAACACCGACAGTAATTAACTTTTCGACCTTGCCTCTTGAGTAAATTGAATCATTATCAAAGAACCACAGGAGGCTTGCCAGCAGACGCTGAGCGCTGTGAAGAGCCGTCCTTGGTTCGTCCCAGATCATGGACCCGTCCTTCGCTGAGACCCAAGCCCAGATCCTTAACAGGAGCTTTTCATATGACGTGAAGGACTGTCATCTCGCAGTGCGTCTGTGCGGGATCTCCCATCAAAAAGCCGACGGACGCTTAGGAACAAGAACCCGCTGAGCGCTGCGAGCGAAAATAGGGACTGACCGGCTCCTATCGTCCCTTATTCGCGTAAAAGGCAGAGATTCCAACCAAGACCTCCTTCGGGCGAACGGCCGTTCGCCCCTACAAGAGAACTGCATAATCGTCTGAAATTGTCATCCCGTGATGACTCTGCACGGGATCTCTCGAGGGGCAGGGATCCTGACCAGGAGCATTGTCAGGATGACGTGAAGGGAAAGTCTGCCCGGACGAGCTCCTCTTCTGTCATCCCGTAGTGCTCCTGTACGGGATCTCACCCAAACAACTGCTGTACGCTTAAGAACCAAAACCCGCTGAACACTGTGAAGACAACGTTGTCCGTCAACGGTCCACCACCCTATGCGAAGAAAAAACAAAGATCCCGAAACAAGTTCGGGATGACGTTTGGGGGTATCATCCCGTAACAAAAAAGGGGTTTACACAAAAAAAGAGACAGAACCCCGTAGTGCTCCTGTACGGGATCTCGCCTCTTCAGTCTCATCGTCTCTTTCTCTCTCTCTTCTCTCTCTCTATCTCTCTCTTTCTCCATCTCTCTCTCTCTCTCTCTCTTCTCTCTCCCACCTCTTCTCGCGAGACGAAGTCTGGCAGGCCTGCGTTAGCAGACTGACTCACTTGAATAATTCTAGGTACGATAGTGTACAATCCAACCAGGGGAGGTGGGCTTTTGTGAAGAAGATTGTTACGAGAGTGATTATTGGTTTAATTATTGGGTTGATTACGTGGGGGATCGTTGTCATCATTTTCAGCAGCGGTATTTCAGATACTTTCTCATCAATCACTTCAATCGAGAAAGCAGATGTGCTCATGGAAATAGATGAAAATGGTCTTCTGACGGTCACGGAGACGATCGACTACGTTTTCAAGAAACCATATAGAGGCATTTATAGAGAGCTGCCTGCCGACAGGGCCGGAAGTCAGTACAGCGCGATTGAAGTAACTGCAGTTGGAAAAGAGATCAAATACATCGAGTCGTTTGGTTCTCAGGACGCTCGATCTGTAAGGATTTGGTTTGTCCCGTATAACACGGGTGCGGTATCTCCTGTGAAGGGAGAAGAAAGAGTAAGCGTTACTTACAAGTACACGGTAAGAAGAGCTGTAGAAGTCGGTACAGATATAGCTCAGATTTTCAGGAAGATATGGGGCGAAGATACTGCAAGTTGGGTCAAAAAAATCACAGCTACAATAGTCTTTCCTGAGAATCTTGAGATCCTTGAATTCTATACACATCCCGATGCTGAAGTATATAGAGAAGGAAATACCTATGAATTGGAGGTTACAAATGTGCCTCCACTAACATATGTTGAATTTAGAGCAGTGATTCCTAAAGATCAAGCGATGGCCATGAATATGAGAAATGTTGCTTTGGGCGGAGCCTTTGACAAGAATTACATAGACGGGGTCGAGAGCGGAGTCAGGCGAAAGATCCTCTTTGGAAAATGGATAATCCCGATCGCGATCGGTTTGCTGACGCCCTTTGTTTTCATTCTTGCTCACAGGAAGCTTGGCAGGGAAATAGACGTTGGATATTACGCGGAATATGAACGAGATCTGCCGACACAACACGCGCCCGATGTCATAAACGCAGCGGTCAAGAACCTGGCCGGTATGGTAGACAACGACGGGATTGGATCTACAATAATGGAGCTTTATCGGAGGGAGTACATCGATTTCGAGAAGGGCAAAGGCGACAAGGTTGAGGGAATTGTTATAAAGAACCGCGACGTTTCAAAGCTTAGGCCTACAGAAGCTGCATTCCTAGAGTTTCTAGACAAGTACGACACAGGAAACGTATTCGATTTCTCTGCAGTCAAGAAGACGGTTACTAAGAAGCAATCGGAAGCAAGGATCTTCACGAGCGATTTCTCAAAGTACAAGAGCAAAGTACACGACTCGGTCAAGGGGATGCATCTTATTGATCTGAAGGGAAACGCAATCGCCAAAGGTTACTCCATACTTATGTTCGTAGTCTGTGTGATCCTCCTCGCTTTCTATTCAGGCGCCGATCTTGCGCCTTTGAGAATCTTCTCTCTTATCTTCTTCGGTGCAATCTGGGTTCTCTGCTGGATAGTGATGGTCCTGCCGAAGGATGTATTTGGTCGATGGACAAGGGAGGGAAGGCTCTTCTATCTGAAGTGGCTCGGGCTTAAGAACTATCTCGAGGACTACTCTCTGCTCAATGAAAAGCCGCCCGAATCGATCATCCTCTGGGAGGAGTATCTCGTCTATGCAACCGCTCTTGGAATAGCGGACACCGTTAGAAAGAACCTGAACAAGATTGTTCCGGAAGATGTCTGGAACGAGCAGAGCAGACATCCATACATGTACTATCCCGTTACTGCCTATGCTGTAAGCTCTTTTACGGGTGTTACCAGAGCAGCCTATTCCGCCTCGAGCAAAGGCTCCGGAGGCGGCGGAGGATTCAGTGGTGGAGGCTCCGGCGGTGGCGGAGGAGGAGGCGGTACTGGCGGCTTCTAGGAGTCTCCGCCTCTTGCGACTAGGCTAAGCATATAGCGATTTGTGATGTCGCATCGGACTTAAATGAGATGATCACTTAACGATATGTTTTCATTAAGGGAGTTGAGCACCAGACCAGCGTGATATAATCAATCGAAAGTTACCCAACGGAGGAGCACCCGAGATGAGTAGACGTCCATCAGGGAATCGGGACGGATCGAAAGGCGAGGGTGCCGAAGAAGGCGGAAGCCCCAGCGACCGACTTCTGGGCATACGGGAAATACCTGTATGACTGTCACGAAGAATGCGTGGAGAGCCGGTGGGTTGGAATAAGAGATTATTTCAAACCATTGAAGTGTTCCCGTTTTCTTCGGGAACACTTTTTGTTATTCAGGAGGTGGTTTAGTGAGAATTGCAATAGTCGGCGCAACCGGGGAAGTTGGCCGAATGATGTTAAAAAAACTCGAAGAAGAGAACATTCCAGCAGAAGTGATCGATCTCTACGCTTCCAGCAGAAGTGTGGGAAAGAAGTTCACTCTCAAAGACAAAACTTTAGAGGTCGTCGAGCTTCGCGAAGATTCTTTTGACAGGGGTTACGATTACGTGCTCTTCTCGGCAGGGGCGTCGATATCGAGGCATTACTCGCCAATAGCTGCAGAAAAAGGGGCTCTGGTGATCGACAATTCGTCGGCCTTCAGAAGCGATGCTGAGGTTCCTCTCGTTGTGCCAGAAATCAACGGTTTTCTCGTTAAGGGCTACAAAGGAATCATTGCAAACCCGAACTGCTCTACTATACAAATGGTCCTTTCTTTAAGTGGCATATACAGGAGATACGGAGTCAAGACGATAGTCGTCTCTACTTATCAGGCGGTATCAGGTGCAGGGAACAAAGGAGTCGCCGAACTCGAAAAGCAGGAGGCCGGCGAGATTGTTTCAACCGTCTTCATCAGACAGATACATAGAAATGTCGTACCTGTAATAGGCGATCTACTTGAGACCGGTTTTTCAACCGAAGAGATGAAGATGGTCAACGAAACGAGAAAGATTTTCGGCGACGATTCAATTTCCGTCTGGCCTACGACTGTTCGAGTTCCCGTTGCACACGGCCACTCGGAATCCATATTCGTCGAAACGATCGAGCCCTTTACGCTTGACGGCCTGAAAAGTGTGATTGAAAACTCTGAGAACGTTGTTTACAGCGAAGATCATTTAACCCCCCTCGAAGTTGCCGGTTCCGATCTCGTCTATGTATCACGACTCAGAACCTTCGATTCCAGCAGATTCCTTTTCTGGAACATAGCGGACAACATCCGCGTTGGTGCCGCAACAAACGCGGTCAGAATAATGAAAGCCCATATGGGAGGCGCTTAATGATGAGAGGAGCATACTACACCGCAACGGGAAACACCTTTCTTGTAGTCGACTCTAGAGAGAGAAAACTGAGCGATATGGAGAAACGCCTTCTTGTGTTGAAGTATGTAGACGGAAGAGACGGAGCTATCTTCGTCGAAAGAGATTTCATGGACTACTACAACTGTGATGGAAACAGAGCCGCTTTTTGCGGGAACGGGGCGAGGACCTACGTTTATTTCATTCACGAGAAGGAGAAGCGCAATTTGGTAGAATTCTCCTCTCACGCGGGCAACGTTTTGGGTAAAGTGGACGATCTAGTCAGCGTACGAATGCCGTCTCCCAGGTTTCTCGGTACCTTTGAAGAGGAAGATTATTCTGGAGAGATAGTCGTCGTAGGCGTCCCGCATCTAGTTATCGAAGGAGACACAGATAAAGTAGATTGGAACGCTCTTCTGCCTCTGAGACATCTTTACGATGCAAATATAAACGTATTCACCGTTAAGAAAGAAGGAAGTCTCAGGATACGGACATTCGAACGGGGTGTTGAAGGCGAAACCGGTGCCTGCGGAAGTGGTGCCACCTCAGTAGTATGGCTCTACTCGCGGAGAACTGGCTGTGAAAAAGTCATTCTGCAGGCAAATGGCGGGGACCTTACCGTGTCATTCAGAGATGGATCCGCCTATCTTGGAGGAGGTGTGGAGAAATGTTCAGAGGAACTGGAACTGCAGTTATAACGCCCTTTAAAGACGGAGCCGTTGATTTCGGCTCATTCAGGCGATTCCTTCGTTTCCAGCTTGAGAACGGAATAGAGGCATTGATAGTTCTCGGCACGACCGGCGAATCACCGACTATAAATGAATCTGAACGAACCAAACTGATAAGAATTGCAGTGGACGAGGCAGGCGGCAAGGTACCCGTAATAGTGGGTACCGGGACGAATTCGACGGAGAAGACAATAAAGAGCTCGCTGAAGGCTTTTGACGAGGGTGCCGACGGCGTGCTTGTGGTTGTACCCTATTACAATAAACCGACACAAGAGGGCCTTTACAGACACTTTGGAGAGATAGCTACGCGCGTACAGGGACCGGTTATCATCTACAACGTACCGGGGAGGACAGGGGCAAACATCCTGCCGGACACGGTAATCAGATGTCTAGAGTTCAATAACATCGTTGGTGTAAAGGAGGCGAGCGGGGACCAGTATCAGGTCGACTACCTCATCTCCGCCTTGCGGTCAAAGGAATCTGACTTCAAAGTTTGGTCCGGAAACGACGACCAGGCCTTCCATCTCTGTTGCAGCGGGGGTGACGGAGTGATCTCGGTAATCTCCAACGTTGCGCCGATGAAGACATCCACCATGATTCATTCGATCCTAAAGGGCGATCTTCATATAGCTAGAGGGCTCCATCTGGAGCTTCTGCCTTTAATGAAGGCACTGTTCGTGGAGTCTAATCCTATTCCTGTAAAATACGCGCTCAGCCTTATGAACTACTGCCAAAACGAACTTCGTCTACCGCTTTACGAGCTTTCAGAAGGAAACCGAAACGTCGTCCGGAAGGCTTTGCAGGAGAGTGGTGTCCTGTGAGATATGGTTTGACCGGTTCCACGGGCCGTATGGGAAAAGAGATTATCGAGGTCTTTAAAGGACATGATCTTGTGCTCGAAGTTAATGATACAGGGATCTTCCGGCACGGCGAACCGGAAGTGATCGTGGATTTTTCGAATCGCGAAGTACTTAAGACTACGATCGAACTGGCCGTGCAGTTCGGGGCAGGTGTGGTGATCGGTACCACCGCTCTTAGTCAGTCAGACCTCACAGATCTCAGGACTCTTTCTGAGAAGGTGCCTGTGGTCCAGAGCTATAACTTCTCCACAGGCATAAATATCATGAAGATGATTCTCAGAGAGTTCTCTTCACTACTGAAAGACTTTGAGGCAGAGTTGATTGAAACCCACCACAGCGGGAAGAAGGACGCGCCTTCGGGAACAGCCTTGATGCTGAAAGACGCTACGGAGAGGGATCTTCCCATTCATTCGCTGAGGGTGGGGGGAGTTCCGGGGGATCATTCCATAGTATTTGCGAACGAAGGCGAGGTAATTGAGATAACTCACAGAGCGATCTCGAGAAAAGTTTTCGCCATTGGCGCACTGACCGCGGCTCGATTCTGCCTGGAGCATGAGAAGGGTTTCTACTCCTTTGAGGAGGTAATAAGATGGACGCAGAGATGATCATAAGGATGATTAGAGACGCAAAAAAGAAGACCCCTGCGGTCTGCTACTTATCCGGTGATTTGAGAGGTCTGAAACATGAAAATGTGCGATTTGTCGGCGGAAAGGATTTCGGGATTCTCTTCGGTGATCTGAAAGAGATAGAAGCTATTCTCGAGTTACATTCAGAGAGAATTTCGGCTCATTACATCGAAGTAAAAGCTCGGAACTCCGCTCTTCCCCTGGCCGATCTGACCAAATACCACGCAAGGATAGAACCGGGAGCGATAATTCGTGATCTCGTAGAGATTGGCGACAATGCGGTGATTATGATGGGCGCCGTTCTGAATGTCGGAGCTGTAATCGGTGAGGCCACCATGATAGATATGAACGCCGTAATCGGGGGAAGGGCGATTATCGGAGCAAACTGCCATATAGGGGCTGGGGCCGTTGTTGCAGGCGTGGTCGAACCGCCCAGTGCCACTCCCGTCGTTATTGAAGACAACGTGCTTGTCGGAGCCAACGCGGTTATTCTTGAAGGTGTAAGAGTCGGCGATCATTCCGTAATAGCTGCCGGTGCTGTGGTCACAAAGGATATTCCGCCCTATTCCGTTGCGGTGGGAATGCCAGCAAAAGTAGTTAAGCGGTTCGACGAGAAGACGGCAAGTAAAACGAGTCTCGTTCAAGAGCTGCGTGAGATACAGGAGAGCTAGATGATCGTTCAAAAATACGGAGGTTCATCTGTTTCCGATACCGAAAGAATAAGAAACGTTGCAAGAAGAATAAGGAAGAAGGTCGACGCAGGGGAAAAAGTGATCGTTGTCGTCTCTGCGATGGGAAAGACTACGAATGAGCTAATATCTCTAGCAGAATCCGTAACTGAAAATCCCGATCCCAGGGAACTGGCGATGCTTCTTTCCACCGGGGAACAGGTTTCGGCCGCTCTACTCTCGATGACTCTAATAGAGATGGGAGTTAGATCTATCTCGCAAAACGCCATGCAGCTGGAGATCTCAACGTTTGGCGATTTCGATAACGCGCGAATCGCCGATCTTAATCTCGACAAGATATACGCCGAGCTTGAGAAGCACGATGTGATAGTTGTCACCGGATTTCAGGGTGTCGACCCGGAAGGGAATCTAACAACGCTAGGCCGAGGAGGTTCCGACACTTCGGCAGTCGCAATCGCTGCCAAAGCCGGTGTTCAATGTGAAATACTCAGCGATGTCCCAGGTATTTTCACCTGTGATCCGAAATTTCACAAGGATGCGAAAAAACTGGACTACATAACATATGACGAAATGCTTGAACTGGCAGCCCTTGGGGCAAAAGTCCTCCATTCAAGGTCTGTGGAAATAGCAAAGAAGTATAACGTCGAAATCCTGTGTTTGTCTTCATTCAGTGAAGAAGGAGGTACTAGAGTGGTGAACAGGCTACCGGAATGGCTTGAACAGCCTGTAGTAACTGGAGCGACTATTGACACAAACCAGTTGAAGATCGCAATAAACAAACTTCCCGGAAATACGGACATCGTAAGCAAGATCTTCCAGGCGGTTGCTGGATCGAGTTTCAACGTAGACATGATCTCGATAGTAAACGATAATGGGTACATTCATCTGGCCTTCACTGTGCTTTCAGCAAGTCCCGCTGCAATAAAGAGCACGATAGAAAGCGTCCTGGTCGATGTAGACAACTGGGAGCTTGCTATAGATGAGGACGTTGCGAAGATTTCCACCGTGGGAGTAGGCATGAGGTCGAGTGCAGGAGTCGCTTCTCGTTTCTTCTTGGCCCTTCAGAAGGCCGGCGCGAAAATAATAGCAACGACAACCTCCGAGATAAAGATCTCTGTGTTGGTTCCAAAATCTCAGGCAGGCAAGGCCTTGAAGGCCCTGCTCGACGAATTCGAACTGTGAGATGATGAGATGCTGTCAAACGTTTATTTGCCATTTCCATTGAAGATCCGCAGTGCCCACGGCATCAGAATCGAGACGGATAGTGGCGAGTATCTCGATACCTTTGCCGGAATAGGGGTTCTTGCTTTCGGGCACACGGATAGAAAGACCGTCGAAGCCGTTACTTCAAAGGTTCAGCGGTTCTCCCACACTTCGAATTACTTCCTCGACGAAGACGCGATTTCTCTCAGCAAATTCATCCTCGACTTCTCAAATTCCGAAGGCGAAGTTTACTTCGCTAATTCCGGAACGGAAGCCACAGAGGCCGCTATAAAAGCTGTAAGAAGGCTAAAAAAGGGCAAGCTGATTTCGTTCGAGGGGAACTTCCACGGAAGAACGATGGGTGCTCTGTCCCTAACATACAGCGAGCGGCTTCGCAAACCCTTTGAACCGCTACTTCCAGACGTTCGGTTCATTCCTAAGAGTGTTCAGGATTTTGAAAAGGCAGTATTGTCTGATGAAATTGCCGCGGTCTTCGTGGAGGTCATTCAGGGGAACAGCGGTGTTCACCTATACCCTGCCGAGCTTCTTCAAGCCATAGAGAAGTTGAGAAAAGAGCGAGGTTTCTTGCTCGTAGCAGACGAAATCCAGAGTGGCCTCTGCAGGACGGGAGAGTATTTCGGTTATCAGAACTACGCGATCGAGCCGGACATGATAATACTGGGAAAGGCTGTGGGAGGTGGACTACCCCTGGGGGCCACCGTGTTCAGAGGCGTATCGCCTTTTTATCCCGGAGATCACGGCTCCACATTTGCACCGAATCCAGTCAGCCTCGCAGCAGGGCTCTCCGTTTTGAGTAGAATGGACTCGGCTCTTCTAGAAAGTGTTAGAATATGTGGGGCCCATCTGAAGGAGAATCTGGAGAGACTTCCCTGGGCAAGAGAAGTGAGAGGCATGGGACTCATGATTGGCGTTTCGACCGATAACCCTGAAAGAATAAAGAGCCTCGCGTTTGAAAGGAAGGTTCTTCTAAATGTTACGGCGGGAAGCATAAGGTTCCTTCCGGCGCTGAATATTACGGAAGAAGAGATAGACGAAATAACGGAGCGACTGGATTTTGGAGGACTAAATGATTGATTTTCAGAAACTTGCAAATGAGTTTGGGACACCTCTATACGTATATGATGCGGAAAAGATAAGGAAGAGGATAAAGAAAGCGAAGACCGTTTTCGAGGGTCTCGATGCAGAGATAGTCTTTGCCCTTAAAGCCAACAACAACCCCGCACTTCTCAAGATCATGGCCGAGGAGGAAATCGGAGCCGACGTCGTCTCGAGGGGCGAGCTTCTTGCGTCGAAGATGGCCGGAATGAAGAGAATTCTCTGGAACGGGAACGGCAAAACTCACGAAGACATTACACATTTCGTGAACCAGGGGCTCAACATTGTCTGCATCGACTCGCTTCAGGAGTTGCCGCTCTGGGACGGGGTAAATGTGATCAAGCTCTTGAGAGTAAACCCCGATGTAGATGCCCGTACTCACCCGCATATATCGACAGGCTTGAGGGCCCATAAATTCGGCGTGCCCATAGAAAAGGTCTCGGAAGTTGCCGACAGGATAGATGGAATACATCTTCACATAGGCTCTCAGATTACGGACGTGGAACCCTTCTTCGATGCCTATTCTAAGGCCCTCGATTGTGCAAAGCAATACGGATTCAAGTACATCGATCTTGGTGGAGGCTGGGGAATAGACTACGAAGGAAAAGAACTTGACATAGAAAGACTTCAAAAGGGAATATCCGGAATCTTTGCAGGCTTTGACGGTAAACTGATAGCCGAACTGGGAAGATTCATCATAGGTCCGGCCGGCTATCTGGTCACCAAAGTAGTAAGCGTCAAGCCTTCGGAAAAGATATTTATTGTCACCGACGCTGGAATGAACGCCTTGATAAGACCAGTGCTGTATGATGCCCATCACAGAATTCAGGTCCTCGCAAGCACAAAAAAGACCGTCACTGCCGATGTGGTCGGCCCGCTGTGTGAAAGCGGTGACATCCTTGCCAGGGGTCGAAAGCTCGAAGTACCGATTCCCGGAACCGCAATAGTCTTGGAGAATGCCGGCGCATATGGATTCTCAATGGCAAACAACTACAACGGAATGCCCTTCCCTGCGGAAGTGCTCGTGGACGGAGAAGAGGTCAAGCTCATTCGCCGCAGACAGAGCATTGAGGAACTATTCACTAACGTAAAGATGTGAAGATCGAGATCCGCCCTTTCGATAAATCGCTGAATCAAACGAAAGCTCGTGATTCATTGGGTAGAGACTCAGATAAAGAAAAGCAAAAAGAGGGACTGATTCATTTCTTTTGTCCCTCTTTTTTGGTGACTTATCGTGCTTTCGAAGAACGATTTTTACAGTGTCTTGCTAAACCAATCTACAGTGGCTTCTATTAGCTGATTGAATGCGGTCATATCTCCGGTGAATATATTGAAGGTGTGGTCTGCGCCCTCGATTATAAGAACCTTCGATTTCTCATTTCTTGATGCATCGACGATTCTCTGCGCATTCACGGGATCGACTACTGTGTCTTCTGAACCATTGATAGCAAGCACCGGTGCACTTGAGTTAGAGAAGACCTGCAAGACGTCCGTTCCGTAGGCCTCGTCGAACCACTGAAGTCCCAGTTTAAGAGGGCTTCTCCACTCAAAGGTCAGCTCATAGTAACCATTCTGCTTCGCAATTTCGTAAGCTTCTAAGCTTCCAACGCCTGACAGGTCAGGAGCGCCAGCCCAGCAGAGAACAGACTTGTAAGCGGGATTCTGTCCTGCCGCAAGCAAAGCGATCGTTCCACCCTGGCTCCAGCCCATTATCCCAGCCCGATGACCGTCCACTCTTGGAAGACTTGCCGCGTAAGCGAACGCGATGTTCGTGTCGTCTACGGCTGAAGTGAAATTGTAGTTAATGTAGTCGGCAGTACTCTCGCCGTTCCCAATGAAGTCAAAGCGAACACTCGCAATACCGGCCTTTGCAAGCGCTGGAGCTGCCAGCAGGTAACCACCACCGGCCTCGTTCTTATCAGAGCCTGTTCCATGAAGCATAACAACTAACGGAAATGGACCGTCACCGTTGGGTATGCAGATAACAGCGGGAATCTCATGATCGATATTGGGAATCATGACGGATATTTCCGTATAGGCTTCAGGAATCTTCAAGACCGTTCCCACCTGAAGTGCAAACTCATCAGTGATTCCGTTAAGTTCGGCAATTTCCTTCCAGTCGACACCATACGCCTTTGCGATCTCCCATAGAGTATCTCCCTTTACAACAGTGTACTCGCTTCCGGCTGCGAAAAGCATACCGCCAAGAAGCACAATCAAAAGAACAACTAGAGAAGCTCTCCTCGTAACTTTCAACGCTCTCACCCCTCAAAAAAGATATGGTTTCATTTTTAGTATACACCCGCTTTGTTGCCGGACTGATAATAAGCTCCTCTTGAAAACGCTCCTGCAAGAAGAGAGAAGAAGAGAGAGAAAGAGAGGGAGAGAAGAGAGAGAGAGAAGAGAGGGAGAAGAGAGAAAGAGAGAGAATGAAGACATGCGAGAAGTCTCGTCTTCTCGTGAGCGAAGCGAACGTCTCAAATGTGTTCTTTCTCAGCTTTTCCAAGCGTACAGCAGTTGTTTGAGCGAGATCCCGTACAGGATCACTACGGGATGACAGAAGAGGAGCTCGTCCGGGCAGACTCTATGGAGTATGTAAAGAAGATTGTGTAAACCCTCTAGAATGGAAGAGAAGATTGGAGGGAAAAGAAGATGAAATTTGACAGAGAAAAGATCAAGTCGTTAATCGAGAAGAATGGATTTGAAAACGTTGGAGATGTTCAAGAGGCAATGAAGGAATTGTTTGGTGACGTAATCAAAGAAATGCTTGAAGGAGAACTGGAAGATGAGCTTGGATATTCGAAGCATGACTACAAGAACAAAGAGACTGACAATTCCAGGAATGGACATAGCAAGAAGACAGTTAGGAGCGATTACGGAGAAATAGAACTTGAGATACCAAGAGACAGGAAAGGTGAATTTGAACCGGTTGTTGTGAAGAAACACCAGAGGGACATTTCTGGTATAGAGGATCAGATAATCTCCATGTATGCAAGGGGAATGACAGTAAGAGATATTCAGAGTCATATAGAGGATATCTACGGTTCCAGATTGTCTGCAGAGAGCGTAAGCAGGATAACGGACAAGATACTGCCACTGGTCTCCGAATGGAGAAACAGACCATTAGAATCTGCGTATGCGATAGTCTACATGGATGCCGTATTCTTCAGGGTCGTTGAAAGCAACCAGGTAAGGAAGAAAGCACTCTATATAGCCTTAGGAGTATCCCTAAATGGCCACAAAGACATTCTAGGCATGTGGATAAGTGAAACAGAAGGAGCAAGCTACTGGCTAAGCATTCTCAACGAATTGAAGAATCGCGGGGTTGAAGACGTGGCAATCTTCTCAATAGATGCATTAAGCGGAATGGAAGAAGCCATAGAGGCTGTATATCCATTCTCAGAGGTTCAGAAGTGCATAGTTCACCAGATAAGAAACACCATGAGATATGTTACCTGGAGGGATCGTAGACCTCTAGCACGCGATCTCAAGACAATTTATCAGGCACCTACAAGAGAGGCAGGATGGAATGCATTGCTTGCACTAGAAGAGAAGTGGGGCGACAAATACCACTTGTCAATAAAAAGCTGGAAAGATAACTGGGAAACTCTCTCAACCTTCTTTCAATATCCAGAGGAACTGAGAAGATTGGTTTATACAACTAATCCCATTGAATCAGTTAATAGACAACTCAGGAAGGTGACGAAGAACAAAGGAGTCTTTCCAACAGACAATTCTCTCTTAAAGATGGCTTATCTAGCAATAATGAACATAACAAAGAAATGGACAGTAAGAACTCTTGATTGGTCCAGGATCCTTACTCAACTTGTGATAAAGTATGAAAGATTAGCTAAGTACATAAGCTGATTCTTAAACCCATTACAAAAAAGGGGTTTACACAAAAAAAGAGACAGAACCACTCTATGGGATGAAAGTCCTTCAAGTCATCCTGACAATGCTCCTGGTCACGATCCCGGTCTTTCGCAAAAACGGGACCTTAGGAACATTTGGGAACCAGTCTGCTAACGCAGGCAAGTCAGGCTACGCCTGGCCAGTCTCGCCTTCGGCGAGGCCAGTTCCGACTGCGTCGGTCATAAGAGCCGGTCCTTAGTTACACAGTCAGCAGTGAACTGCCTTTCACAGCGACCAGCGGGTCTTCGTACTTAAGCGCAGAGCGGGTCTTAGAACGGGATGCTGAAACAAGTTCAGCATGACTGAATGCGGCGTTTCCGAGGTGACCTCACACTGTCATCCCGAACTTGTTTCGGGATCCGGTTTTGATCTTGTCAGCGCATAGCGGGTTCTTGTTCCTAAGCGTCCGTCGGCTTTTTGATGGGAGATCCCGCACAGGAGCGCTGCGGGATGACAAAGTGAGTGGATTCAGGGCGAACTTCACGGAATGACAGCATGGGGGAATCACGGGATGACACCCCTAAACGTCATCCTGACAATGCTCCTGGTCAGGATCCCTGTCCCTCGCGAAAAAGGGACAGACCACAGGATCCGGTCAGTCCCTTTTTTCGCTTACAGCGATTAGCGGTCTTCGTACTTAAGCACAGAGCGGTTCTTAGAACGGGATGCTGAACGAAGTTCATGACAGGATGTGGAGTTCTCTAGCAAAAATCGCGTACAGACATTAAGAGATTTGTCAGTCCCTATTTTCTCGTGAAGATAGAAAAAGGCGGGCTTAAGGCCCGCCATATTCGTTAATGTTGCGATTTTGTCTTTCTCTTGCTTATACGGCCTCCACGAAGTCGCTTTCAAACTGACTCGCGTAAAGTTCTGCATAGAAGCCGCCTCGCTCAAGTAGTTCTTCGTGAGTTCCCTGTTCAACGATGTCGCCTTCGTTCATTACGAGTATGAGATCGGCATCTCTTATCGTTGAAAGTCTGTGGGCTATGATGAAGCTGGTCCTGTCTTTCATCAAGTTTGCCATGGCTTTCTGTATAAGGGCTTCCGTTCTTGTGTCGACTGAACTGGTCGCTTCGTCTAGTATAAGAACTTTCGGATCTGCCAGTATTGCCCGGGCAATGGTTATTAGCTGCTTTTGACCCTGCGAGATGTTTGTCTGCTCTTCGTTCAGTACGAGGTTGTATCCGTCCGGGAGGGTATGGATAAAGGAGTCGACATGAGCCGCCTTAGCCGCTGCAAGAACTTCTTCATCGGTTGCGTCGAGCCTTCCGTATTTGATGTTGTCCCAGACACTGGCGTTGTAAAGCCAGGTGTCTTGGAGGACCATTCCGAAGTTTTCCCTCAGGTCGTGTCGGGTGTATTCTTTTATGTTATGTCCGTCCAGAAGTATCTCTCCGGAGTTGACATCATAGAAGCGCATCAGGAGTTTGACTATGGTCGTCTTCCCCGCTCCCGTGGGGCCGACGATGGCAATGTTGTGGCCCTTGTCAACTTCGCAGGAGAAATCTTTTATGATTATCTTTTCCGGGTCGTAGCCAAATCTGACGTTCTTGAACTCGACATGGCCGTGATGATCGACTCCTCTGACAGGATCGGAAGTCTCGGCAACTTCCTCTTCTTCTTCCAGGAATTCGAAGACTCTCTCCGCTGCAGCTGCCGTCTGCTGGAAGACGTTCATGATATTTGCGATTTGCGCGATGGGCTGAGTGAACGACCTTACGTACTGTATAAAGGCCTGGATGTCGCCGACTGTGATCATCTTTCTGACGGCAAACCAGCCGCCTACTATGGTTATGAGGACGTATCCAAGGTTTCCCACGAATGTCATTATGGGCATCATCATGCCGGAGAGAAACTGTGATTTCCAGGCGGAGTCGTATAATTCGGCGTTGAGCTTGTCGAAGGTTTGTATGCTTTTTTCCTCTCCGTTGAAAGCCTTTACAACGACGTGGCCTCCGTACATCTCCTCAATGTGGCCGTTTACCTTTCCGAGGTACTGTTGCTGCTTCTTGAAGTATCTCTGGGAAAGCCTGACCACAAAGGTGATGAGCCCCATAGAAACAGGTAGCATTAGCAAGGCTATAAGTGTTAGCTGCCAGCTTATCGAGAACATCATTATGGTGACGCCGACAACTGTCGTGACGGATGTTATGATCTGGCTCAGACTCTGGTTTAGCGTTCTACTTATGGTGTCGACGTCGTTTGTTACCCTTGACAGGACGTCTCCCTGGGAACTCTTGTCAAAGTATTTCAGGGGAAGCCTGTTTATCTTCTGGGAGATTTCCTGCCTGAATTTGTATGTGACCTTCGCGGATATACCCGACATTATCCATCCCTGGATGTACATAAACAGGGCGCTGAGCACGTACAGTCCGAGAAGAATAAGCATTGTTCTAGCGATCGATTCGAAGTTTATTCCTTCGCCGGTCCCGGTGATTTTGGCCATGATTCCCTCGAATACTTCAGTTGTCACCGTCCCGAGTATCTTCGGCCCCATTATGGAGAAGAGGGCGCCGGCCGCCGCAAAACAGAGCACTACGATTATCAGGATCTGGTACTTCCTAAGATATTGAAAGAGTTTCCTCAATGTCCCTCGAAAATCTTTGGCCTTCTCTCCTCCGCGCATCATACCGGGGCCCATTGGACCGCCGTGACGACCTTGATGGCCTCTTCCGTGTACTCTACTATCCTTGCTCATGCTAATTCCGCCTCTGAAAGCTGTGATTGTGCAATTTCTCTGTAAATCTGACAGCTTTTCATCAGTTCGTGGTGTTTGCCGATTCCAACAAGATTGCCCTCGTCAAGAACGAGTATCTGATCGGCGTTCTTTATCGTCGCAATTCTCTGGCCAACAATTATCATCGTGCTGTCCCCCGTTTCCCTTTTGAGCTTTCTCCTGAGCGCCGCGTCCGTCTTAAAGTCGAGGGCCGAGAAGCTATCATCGAAGAGGAGTATCTTCGGCCTCTTCAGAAGCGCCCTGGCTATGGAGAGTCTCTGCTTCTGGCCTCCAGACACGTTTGTCCCGCCCTGGGATATGGGCGAGTCAAACCCTTCTTCCTTCGCCCTTATGAATTCGAGGGCCTGTGCGATCTCGGCAGCCCTTTTGATTTCTTCATCAGAGGCATTCTCATTGGCGTATCTGAGGTTCGATTCAATAGTTCCGCTGAAGAGGATGCCCTTCTGGGGGACGTAGCCTATCTTTTCTCTAAGCTCATGTTGATTTACTTCCCGGATGTCAATTCCGTCTACCAGCACTTGACCGCCACAGACATCGTAGAACCTCGGTATCATGTTCAGAAGCGTAGATTTCCCCGAGCCGGTCGAGCCTATGATCGCAGTGGTCTGTCCCGGCAGGGCCGTGAAGCTTATGTCGTTCAAGATGTTTTTCTCGGCACCAGGGAAGCGGTAGCAGACGTTCTTGAATTCGACAGTTCCCTTGAAATCACTACCAAATTTCTTCGGGTTTTTAGGGTCTTTTATCTGGGGGTCGACTTCGAGGATCTCGGAGACTCTGGCAGCTGAGACAGAGGCCCTTGGGATCATTATGAACATCATTGTAAACATGAGAAAGGCGAATATGATCAACATGGCGTACTGGATATAGGCCATCATATCTCCGACCTGCATAGTTGAGGCCTCTATCTGGTGTGCGCCCACCCAGACGATGAGCAGCATAGTACCGTTCATCACAAACATCATGGCCGGCATCATCACTACCATCACCCGGTGAACAAAGAGATCGGTTCTTGTCAAGTCCTTGTTCACGGCGTCGAATCTCTCTTCTTCAAACTCCTGGGCATTGAAAGCCCTGACGACCATGAGACCGGAAAGATGTTCCCTTGTAACCAGGTTCAGCCTGTCTATAAGCTTTTGTATCTTCTTGAATTTCGGCAAAGCTATGGCGAACACGATTCCAATCAGGCCAAGCATTATGATGACGGCAAGTGCAATGATCCAGGACATGGAAGTACTCTTCTCAAGAGCCCTTATGATTCCTCCGACACCGATGATCGGGGCGTAGAAAGCCATTCTGATTATGAGAACAATCACGAGCTGGATCTGAGTTATATCGTTTGTTGTTCTAGTGATGAGCGAAGCCGTAGAAAACCTGGCAAATTCAGAGTTTGAGAAGTTCTCGACCTTCTCGAAAACGTCTCTTCTCATCCTTCTGGCCGAGGCGGCTGCTATCTTCGAAGCGATGAAGGCAACCATGATTGTCGACAGCGTGCTCAGCAGAGTCACGAGAACCATGACCAAGCCCGTGCTAAGCACGTAGTCGCTCTGCAGCTTAGTAGTGTCCACGCCAAGCTCTTCGTAGATTTCCTTCACGACAAGAGCAGCCGACTGGCTCACGACGTTTTCACCCATGACTTCGACCATGCTGTCGATCTGATTTAGCATTTCAAGCCTCTGAGCCTCGGGCATCAGCCTCATAAGGAGGAATACGTTTGCCCCCTCGGGGATCTTGAAACCCTCAGGAGGCGCGAAGCTACCGTTTGACCCAGTCATGCCGTTCTTGACTCCGGAGTAAGCCATGAGGGCCTTACCGAAGATCAGACTGAGGGCCTGCCGGTCTTCAATCTCACCGGGTTTTAGGACATAGACATCTTTGCTCTCCAACGCAGGGTACTTCTTGAGGTTTTCTTCGTAAGTGGCGGAGTCTTTGGTTATGAGATCGTAGTGGCTCAGAACTTTTTGCCTATCTTCTCCGCTCATGAACAGCGAGACGTTATCAAAAGCCTCTTTGCTAATGGCCTCCGGGACTGCGTCTTCGATACCGCCCTGCTGGATTCCGACATTTACGATATTCGACATGTAATCTGGAAGAGCCAATTCCGCCATCGCCTGAACGAAGAGCAGCGCCACCGCGACAATGATGAAGACAGTGTAGGGTTTAAGGTACCGAATCAGCTTGAGCATCGGCTTCGTCCCCTCTCTCTGGGTTCTTGCGACTCTTCAAGTATCTTCTCCAGCTTTTCGAGCCCTCGAATGATGGACTCAACGTCTTCTTCTGTCATGGTTGACAATGCTTTTCTCATCTTTTGCGCAAAGGCATTGAGGCCTTTCTTAACTGGTTGGCGGTACTCGTCCGCAAGACTTATCATCACGATTCGCCTATCTTCTTCACTTCTCTTTCTTTGGACGATCTTCTTTTCGACGAGCCTGTCGATTATCCCAGACACCGTGCTATTTGAAAGATCGAGTTCTTTACTTATGTCGCTTACCTTCATATCGCCATAATGGTTCAGCACTCTCATAACAAGAATCTGTGATTGGGTCACGCCCATCTTTTTGAAATCACTTTCGAAATTCTGCTTTACAACCGACATTATCCTCTTGACAAGCGTAAGCATCTCTTGTATTCTAGAGCTTTCCTCCAACAAAACCACCTTCTATGCACATCATTCGAACTTTCGCATACGAATACTTAGACTTCGAATATTTCGTACACGAAATATATTCTACAGTAAAAGTATAGATGTGTTTATGACGAAAAAAATAGAAGTCGTAAACTTTGTGGAACAAACTAGATTTTCGGCTTCTAAGAAGTGATTTATAGGGCCTGGCAGAAGCGAGATCCGTGCAGAGTCTGGAAAAGGAAGATCCCGTACAGGAGCACTGCGGGATGACAGTTGGAGAGTCTTGAACAGGTCGTTTTCAGGGCAGGCTCTACGAGATGACAATTTCAGATGATTGTGGAGTTCTCTTGTAGGGGCGAACGGCCGTTCGCCCGAAAAAGGTCCTGGTTGGAATCTCTGCCTTTTACGCGGAAAAAAGACATACTATAGGAGTCGGTCAGTCTCTATTTTCGCTTACAGCGATTAGCGGGTCTTCGTACTTAAGCGCGTAGCGGTTCTTAGAACGGGATGCTGAAACAGGTTCAGCATGACAATTTCAGATGATTGTGCAGTTCTCTTGTAGGGGCGAACGGCCGTTCGCCCGAAAAAGGTCCTGGTTGGAACCTCTGCCTTTTACGCGAAAAAAACATACTATAGGAGTCGGTCAGTCCCTATTTTTCGCTCGCAGCGTTCAGCGCTTCTTTGATCGGGATCCCGTTTTGATCCTCTCGGTGGACGGAGGACCGTTGACGGACAACATTGTCTTGACAGCGTTCAGCGGGTTTCGGTTCTTAAGCGTACAGCAGTTCTTTGGGAGAGATCCCGCACAGGAGCGCTGCGGGATGACAAAGTGACTGGATTTAGGGGCAGACTTTCCCTTCACGTCATCCTGACAACGCTCCTGGTCAGGATCCCTGCGCCTCGCGACATTTCCGAAGTGACCTAACATTGTCATCCCGAACTTGTTTTGGGATCCCGTTTTGATCCTCTCGAAGGACGGTGGACCGTTGACGGACAACGTTGTCTTCAGAGCAATCAGCCTTACTTAACAAGCGCATCTTGTAATAACCAATGGGAGACTATGTTGAAGCGCAGAGTCATGAGACTGATTGTCTCATTCTTTCTGTTTGAATGACCAAAATTGTTGTGCCTGCCATTTGCTTATGAATCATTTTGAAAGGACGCGAATGTTCTAAGAAATTCCGCGGGCGTAACTATTGCAGTTCCTTCGAATTTCTCGACATCAAGCAGGTGATGATCTCCAGATACAATGTATTTTGCGCCTGCCTGAACCGCGCATGAAATGAACTTGGTATCATCAGGGTCTTCGATGGCGATTGAGATATCTTCAGATGAGTCAACTACTATCGAGCTATTCCTCAAGTAAGATACTAATCTGTTTAACTCATCTTCATTGATTCCGGTGATGCGGAACATTCTACGACGCGACAGGACATTAATAAGCTCCTGAAGAGTCTCTTCAGAAAAAACTAGATCAAAAGCGCCCTCTCTCCAGAGATCAAGGATTTTTGCAGGAGAACCCTTGCTAGATATGATCGCAGATATTAGAACATTGGTGTCAAGTACGACTCTTTCCATTTCTTTGACTCACTTATCTCTTCTTGACTCCTCTAATGCTTCGCGGATTTCTTCTTCAATTTCCTCTTCAGTCAAAGACTCAGCATTGGTTCTCACTCTCTGAACTAACTGAAAAAAATCTGACTTTGCCCTCTCCTTGTTGATCACTGCAACAGGCGTAAGAACAATTCTTCCTTCTTCCACTTCGACCTGTACATAGTCGCCTTCCTTCAATCCAAGAGAGTCGAATATCTGTTTTGGTATCGTGACCTGTCTACTTCTTCCCGCTTTAACTAATTCCATATAATCACCTTTCATAATATTACTATATTAGTATTATTATATCATCTGACAATTGTACACCGAAAATGTGACCCAAGGAACTAGTTAGCCCCTGTGTTTGTCTTTCAATGACTAGCAATGAAAGAGAATAGAAATGCTGAAAGAGGTTCAGATGGCAAAGCGACCTGCTTTTGACGTTAAGGTGAATGGGTTCTTCGTGTATAACGGTCAGAGGCTATTCATAAGAAGCAAGGTATGCCAGGCTTCAAATGATAAAATTGATAAGGTGAAGTATATGGCTCTGAAGCTAAGGAGCACGTGTTTCTGGGATGTGGATATCAAAAAAATGGACAAGGAGAAGGACAAGTTCTTCATTATCTCGAGGATTCTGGAATATGGGACGATGGAGGATGTTGTAAGTCTTCTTTCTGAATATGATTCTGAAGAGATTGCTGAGGTTGTCAAGAGAAGCAGGATAATCGGGAGGGCGACCGCCAATTTCTGGGGTCTTATTCTAAGTATTCCTAGATCGGAGATAACTAGATGCTTAGAACCGGAAGACTTTCATCTCAGACGGTAAATCTTCTAGATACTCTTCAAAATAAACTGCCGAATTTTTACCTTGCAGGCGATACAGCTCTGGCTATGCACTATGAACACCGTGTGAGTTTCGATCTGGATTTCTTCTCAGCTGAGTCTTACAGGCCTGAAGTGCTTCTCGAGTATTTGAAGCAGTTTGGTGTTTCAGTGGAGAATGTGAGGATTCAGACAGGTAACCTTGAAGCTGAGATTGAGGGTGTCCGAGCAAGCTCCTTTGAATACCATTATGCGCTAGTTGAACCTTTGGAGAAGTATAAGTCACTGGATGTGGCATCGGTAATCGATATCGCCGCCATGAAGCTTAGCGCTATCGCAGCAAGAGCAGAGAAGAAGGATTATTTCGATCTCGCGGAAATCCTGAAGAGAGAGCCCTCGAAGAAAGTACTTCAAGCTTTTATCAAGAAGTATGGTAGAGAAGTTGATCTTTACCATATAATAAGGGCTGTAACTTTTTTCGATGATGTGGAGGCCTCCCCCGATCCATTTGGAGCAGTCTTGACGTGGAAAGAAGTGAAAGAATTTCTGGAAGCGAAAAACAAAGAGCTATTCGATGTAGCGAAGACTTTAGTTAGGCTCGATCAAGATTAGGCATTTACCTAGCATGAGCTTTGTTTCTTGCGTTCAGCAATCAGTTCTTTGTTTCAGAGCCAGGATTTTGCTCCTAGCTTAATAAATGCAGATTCAAGTACCATTTTGCCAATTGCAGCACGCAAGGTATAAAAAAAGTTTAGCTATTTTTTACGTAGGCTCCGATTCGCTCCGTGGAGTCAAATATCCGGGGAACTGAGCCTCGCTGCCGCGAGGAAGTGATGCAGCTTCGCAGCAAGCCTATGAGGTAAACGGTAAACCGTCCACCGACAAGAACGAAAACCCGGATCTTGGGTTTAGAAAGAGCGAGATCCCGTGCAAGACCCCTGTACAGAGACCCCAAACACGAGCACTTTGGGTAGGCTAATCAGGGCAGGCTTTACGGGATGACAATTTCAGATGATTGTGCAGTTCTCTTGTAGGGGCGAACGGCCGTTCGCCCGAAAAAGGTCCTGGTTGGAAGCTCTGCCTTTTACGCGAAAAAAAGACATACTATAGGAGTCGGTCAGTCTCTATTTTCGCTTACAGCGATTAGCGGGTCTTCGTACTTAAGCGCATAGCGGTTCTTAGAACGGGATGCTGAAACAAGTTCAGCATGACTGAATGCGGCGTTTCCGAAGTGACCTCACACTGTCATCCCCGCGAAAAAGGGACAGACCACAGGACCCGGTCAGTCCCTTTTCACTCTCTCCTTCTCGTGAGCGCAACGAACGTCTCAAATACGATCTTTCTCGGCTGTTCAAGGCCTTCAGCGTCTAACGGCTTTTTGATCGAGAGGCTGAAAGACGTTAAGTATGAGATGTTAATGGATGCTGCAAATGATATTCACAGACATTTTTTTCCGAATGAGCTGCGTGATTCTATTTTAGTTAGATTGCCACTTGCCAGATGAAAAGGGTTTACATCGGACGGTGAGAGTCTAGCTATGATTGCAGTTTGATCGTGCCGTATCCGGATAGCCATTCGACGGCGTCCCTCAGGGATTCCGAGACTCTCCTTGGATTGTGGCCCAATACTTTCGAGGCTTTTTCGTGAGAATACTTGTAATTCCTGGTGAGTGTGTGGACCGTATACGGAGTGAAACAGGCCTTCGTTTTTGAGATCATGTAATAGAGTGTACTAAAGGCCGAAAGCACATAGGCGCTAGTGCTTTTCAAGAAGGTGCCGATTCTCTTTTTGCCTGTTATCTGGTGAAGGATGTCCGTAAGCTCCTGTATCGAGACGCTCTCTCCGCCGATAATGTAGACTTCGCCTGGCTTTGCCTTCACGGAGGCCTCTATTTCAGAATGGACGACATCACGGACATCTACGAAATCGAAGGATCCGTCGACGCCAACTCTAAGCCTACCGGAGGCGAAGAGCCTTATCATGTTGCCCATCTCTGAAAGCTTGTAATCGAATGGCCCTATGATCCCTGTCGGGCAGAGTACAACGGCGTTCAGGCCTTCTCTGGCGGCCGTCAATACATTCAGCACGGCTTCTGCCTTGGATTTACCGTAGACGCCGCTAGTACGCGCTGGGTTGAATGGGACGTTTTCATCTATCACGCTACCCGGTTCAAGCTCAGTAAAGGCATGTATCGAGCTTGTGTAGATCATCCTTTCGACTTTCTGCTTCTTGCATGCGCGGATTACGTTTTCTGTGCCGCCGACATTTACACTTTGAACCCGCTTTTTATCTGTAGGCATAATGGATATGAGCGCCGCCAAATGATAGACCGTGTCGATTCCTTCGCAGGCTTCTATCACAAAGTCTCTGTCGCGGACATCGCCTCGGAGGACAGTTACACCCTCCAGCTCTATCATAGAGGTATCTTCTCCAGGGAGAGCAACTGCCCTCACGCTTTCACCTCTGCTGACAAGCTCTCTGACGAGAACGTTACCAACGTGTCCGGTGGAACCGGTTACCAGTATCATGACTTATCAGGTTTGCCCCCTTCATCGGAACTGACTAGTTCTTCGTCTATAACAATCCGGGTTATTCTTTCAAATCCGTCAGTGATTATCGCCAGGTCTTCCGCACCGACTTTTCTTATAAACGTTGAGATAAGTCTGGAGAAGTTCTTTAAAAAGCTTTCAAAGAAAGCCTTACCGCGTTCAGTAAGTGTAATCATGATGACCCTTCTGTCTTCTTCAGAACGGATACGGGCGAGATAGCCTTTGCTCTCCATATCGTCAACGAGGACGGTGACATTGCTCTTTGTCATCGAGTATTCCTTTGCAAGTGAGGACATGCTCTGGGGCCCCTTCAGTGCAACGAACAAAAGAATGTAGAGCTCTATTGTCTTCATCTCTTCGGCCTCAACGTTTAAGGAAAAGAACTTCGTGAAGTTCCTTACAAGGTCGAACACCGCTTCCAGTATCTTGTCCGGGCCTAACTCTTTGGTTCTTACAGTCATTCCACACCTCCAACGAGATAATTATAACAGTTTAACTGCTGAACTATCAACATCTTTTACTGTACATATACATTACTTTCCAAGAAATAGTAGTAAAATTTTGTAAAGGGGGCAATCCACTATGATAAATCGAAGGATCTCTATCTTTATAATAGCCTTGTTTGCCGTCGTTACGGTAGTGATGGGGCTCTTCATTCTTAGAGTTGAAATAAACGTTTCCAGCGAATTCCTTCTCCCAGAGAAATCTCCCTCTAGAGAAAACATGAGAATGATGGAGGATCTATTCGGGAGGGAAAAGCAGATTATTATTGTGGTCAAGACGGACGGTCTTTTCGAGGAAGAGAACTCACTCAGGATTTACGATTTCCTCCAGAAGCTCTCTATGATCGAGGGAGTAGTCAGTTACAACTCTTATCAGGATGCTGCGAAGGTCAGTTTGATCGGCGGGACGAATGTCGAGCCTTATTTTGAGAACGGAGTTGCGAAGGAGAACGCGCGCGAGATACTGCAAAACCCGCTCTACCTCGATAACCTTCTTGACGAGAACGGTGAAGTCGCGCTGATTCCAATAAACGTAACTGAGAATGCCGATGTGAATGCGATCCTGGAAACTGCGGGTGAATCTTTTGAGGGAATGGAGTTCTACGCCAGTGGGGAGCCTATTATCGATGAAGAACTTTATGGTTCCATATTATCGCTTCTGGTAGTATATCCCCCCATCCTCTTCGGATTAATCTGCTTCATCTACTTCCTGAGGCTCGGAAGTGTGCGGGCGGCAATCATTCCCTCGATTCTTTCCATTGTCGCGGCTGTTTGGACCTACGGCTTCGGCGTGATGATAGGTTTGAATATAAACATTCTGACTTCAACTGCGGGCCTTTTCATAATTATAATCTCATCGTCTTATGGGCTGCACTTCATAGATAGGTACATCACAAACAGGAGATTTCTCGAAAGGAGCAGTGCGCTTAAGCGGACCGTGCGCGAGGAGCTGATACCAGTTTTTCTCTCGGCGCTTACAACGGCCGTAGGTTTTCTTACATTTTTAGTTAGCAGTCTAGAAGCTTTCCGGCAACTGGGGATAATGGTCTCTCTCGGGATAATGGTGAGTTCGGTGCTCGTACTCATAGCGCTTCCCGCCGTGCTCGTTTTCGTCGATCTGCCTGCGGTAAAAAGAAAGTTAAGGCTTAGGGCTCCAACACGAGAAGTCGCAAAGAACATCGACACAGTGGTGCTCGTAGTAATACTCGTCTTTGCAGTCGTCTCGCCTTTTCTGATTTCGAAAATCGATCGGAACTTCGACCAGTACGATTACTTCAAGAAGAGCTCGTCGATCGTCAAATCTGCCGAGACGATAAAAGAGGAGTTCGGTTGGAACATGCCCTTTTACGTTATCCTGAATAAGAACGGCCTCTTTACGGGCGCCGATGCTTCGGTCTTGTCTAAGCTCATTGTCGAAATAAACGAGCTCGAAGAGGTCAGGGGAGTTTCATCTATAATGGATGTTTCAAGCGCTTTCGGTATTCCGCTTCCGATACTTCAGATAGCGGCTCGCAACGGCGATCTGCCCGTCGAGCAATATATGGTTGGGAATTCAATACGGTTGCTGGTAAAGACTCCCAATACCGATGCGGTTAACTCACAGCGTTTAGAAAACGAGCTAAAAGAAATACTGGAGGACTATCCACAGTATTCTCCATACGTAGCGTCGCCACTGTTAATCATATCCGGTGTTAATAACGAGATACTTAGCAGTCAGGTCACCACAATTATCTGGGCCTTAGTAGTCATCACTCTGCTGCTTATTATCGTTTTCAGGTCTTTCAAGCTGGCACTTGTGTCGGTTCTTCCGATAGCCCTGTCGGTATTCTTCAACTTCTCTTATATGTCGATACTGGGCATAAAGCTAGAAATCTCTACAGCAATCGTTGCTGGAGTACTTCTGGGAATGACAATAGATTACGCAATCCATTTGATCAACAGATTCATGGACACCAAAGACATCTACAGGGCGAGAGAGGAAGTCAGACCAGCGATACTCTCAAACACGATAGCTCTCGCTGCGGGATTCGCCTCGCTCCTGTTTGCACCGTTGAGACTCTTCTCTGGACTCGGACTTCTGCTTGCGATCGGAATGCTTACCGGAGCCATAGTAACTCTCACGATAATACCAAAAATCGTCAGCAAATGGAAGATGTCCACTCATTCATAACTCGCTTATAAAGAGATAGAAAAGTCTGTCCGAGCCTTTGACAGAGGCCTGTCATCCCGTAATGCTCCTGTACGGGATCTCCCATCAAAGACTCGCTTTTCGCTGAACGCTAATCGCTGTAAGCGAAAATAGGGACTGACCGGATCGTGTGGTCTGTCCCTTTTTCGCGAGGGATAGGGATCCTGACCAGGAGCATTGTCAGGATGACGTTTAAGGGTGCCATCCCGTGATTCCCCCTTGCTGTCATCCCGTAGTGCTCCTATACGGGATCTCCCATCAAAGACCCGCTTTACGCTGATCGCTAATCGCTGCGAGCGAAAAATAGGGACTGACCGGCTCCTATGGTCTGTTGTAGATATATAAGCTATGACTTGAATTCTAAGGAATGATTTAACTACAATGATGGTGGCAGTCAGGGAGAAGGTAGAGACTTCATGTCTATCAGCCTTCCTTATGAAGGAAGAGCTACGTAGGGACAGCACTTGCTTTCTTCCTGGGAGTACTTCAGGTTCAATGATAAGTTCATCCGGGGAAAGATCCTCAGGAACGCTACAACAGGGAAATCGGTACTCGTAGACTGCTAATCCATTTATTGCGAGGTGTTGGTGAGATGAAAGAGCAAAGCGGTATGATCGTAGGTATTGACTGGTCAGCTGACTCCCATACTTGCTATGACCTCAAGGCTGATAAGAGTTTCAAGATCCCAGACTCTGTTAAAGGTTATGAAAGACTGCTGAACGATTATCCAGAGGCAGTTTTCGTGATCGAAGAAGCAACAACAGGATAGGAGACTACCTTCTCACTAACAAGAGAGAGGTGTATGTCTTACCTCCTTGTAGATCCAAAGAAGCCAGGAAGTATCATTTTAGCTCCGGGGCAAAGAGCGATAGTCTAGATGCCAAGGCGATTGCTCTTACCTTCAAGGAACATCCCTCTTACTGTCTCAAGGCAAGATATTCAGGAGTCGGAGCAAAGATCACTAAACTGGTGACTATGTACAGCATTGTATCCAAAATTCATAGTCAACAGTGCAACAGATTGTATTCAGTCCTACTGAGGTATTTCCCGGAATACTTGCACATTATGGATAAGCAGTACAGATCAAATACCTCCTTGAGGATTCTTAGCATCTGCCCTACGATAACTGAATTTAAGAAAGTTTCGAACGAAGAGCTTAGGAAGATCCTGAACAAAGAGAACTACAGAATGACTAGTATCTTGAGAAAGAAGCTTGACAGGATAAGAAGCGAAGGGATCTCTTGGGGCGATACATCATGTGAGGGGAATCTCATAATGTTCCTGGCAAATCAAATTCTCACCTTGAGAGAGGAACAAGAAAGATTAAGGGGAGAGATGGGAGAGACCCTAGAGAATAGTCCATACAGGATCATTCTTTCTATTCCAGGTGTGAAGGCTGTAATAGGCTCATACATAGTAAAGGCCTATCTCACACATGATTTCAGAAGCTACCAGGAGATGCAGAAATACGCTGGAACTATTCCCTTCCTCTTTCAAAGTGGCAGAAAGTCAATAATGCTGATGAGAAAGAAATGCGACAAAGACCTAAGAAACATGATTCACATCGCAGCTTTCGCTTCTCTGAAGACTTGTGGATGGGCAAGAAACTACTACAAAAGAAAGAGAAAAGAGGGCAAGACTTACGGTCATGCCCTCAGAGCACTGGGGAACATCATCCTCAAAATCGCATTCTCCATGTTGTCAAAGATGAAAGAATACGATGAAACCTTGTTCCTCAATGCCAAAGGAATTAATACCACTCAACAAAATAATACAATAATTCCTGAGGCTTTCACAAATCCTGAATACTCCCAGGATGCTCATCCATCCTTAGCTGCCACTAAGGATGTGGTCGAGAACTTGAATGTCACCTGAGTAGTAGTTTTTTCCTTATGAATATGATAAGGTCCCTTTTTCGCGGGGATGACAATGTGAGCTCATTTCGGAAACGCTGCATTCAGTCATGCTGAACTTGTTTCAGCATCGCGTTCTAAGACCCGCTGGTCGCTGAAAACCTAGAACAGCCGAGAAAGAACGCATTCGAGATGTTCGCTGCGTTCACGAGAAGACGAGAGCGAAAATAGGGACTGACCGACTCCTATAGTATGTCTTTTTTTCGCGTAAAAGGCAGAGATTCCAACCAGGACCTTTTTCGGGCGAACGGCCGTTCGCCCCTACAAGAGAACTGCACAATCATCTGAAATCGTCATCCCGTAGAGCCTGCCCTGATTAGCCTACCCCAAAGTGCTCGTGTTTGGGGTCTCGTGTTCAGGGTCATCCCCTAATTCCCCCATATTGTCATCCCGTAGTGCTCCTGTACGGGATCTCGCCCAAACAACTACTGTACGCTGAAGACCTTGAACAGCCGAGAAAGATCGAATTTGAGATGTTCGCTGCGCTCACGAGAGGACAACAGCAAAAATAGAGACTGACCGACTCCTATAGTATGTCTTTTTTTCGCGTAAAAGGCAGAGATTCCAACCAGGACCTTTTTCGGGCGAACGGCCGTTCGCCCCTACAAGAGAACTGCACAATCATCTGAAATTGTCATCCCGTAGAGCCTGCCCTGATTAGCCTACCCCAAAGTGCTCGTGTTTGGGGTCTCGTGTTCAGGGGCATCCCCTAATTCCCTCATATTGTCATCCCGTAATGCGCCTGTACGGGATCTTGGACTTAAAGATTGACAAACGTTTAAGAGCCGGTTGAACGCTTGCAAGGAGACGCTGGTTGCTGGGAAGAACCGTCTGCTTGAACGTTGTTCTCAAGGTTTTTTAGCGAAGTTTTCGAATTTCGTGAAGGATGATTTCAGGTGTTAGTTCTTCTTTGCTTATCAGCAAGCTCTCGATCCACCGTAATATCTTCACAGGATCAGAGCATTCGGAAGGATAAACATCTTGGTTAACGTGAACGTGATGCGGGTATGTTGTGATACTTTTGTGATGGGGAGAGTTATCCCAACGTATCTCAATGCGAGTGTCTACAATCCAATGGAAAGAATACTTCCGCTGCGTAGAACTCACAAATTCCCTGAGGTGAACCTTTGAAGAGTCCTTGAACAGAATTTCCAGCTTGATGTATGCAAATTCCTTACCGGTTTTGAAATCGTGAACCTTGAAATCCTTGACAAGCAAAGACTTTTCAACGAACTTCAATATCTTCTGCATTGATCCTCTCCAGCATTGAGCGTACTTCCAGAAGAGCAGAATTGCATGCTTCCCATTCAATCAAGTCATCCCACATTTCATAGTTCTCATCTGAATCGGTGACAAGGCTTCTAAACTCTTCGAGAGAACAATCGTACTTTCGTTCTAGTCTTACTGACTGTTCCTGCAGAAGATTCATCTGATACAACAGATCTAACTTCTTGAAGGCAAGCAATTCCTCCTTTGAAACAATAATCATGCGTCTCCCTCCTTTCATCATTGATGAAAGTGTCTACCAGATTATAGCATCGTCGCTTTCAAAGATTTCTACAGAAGCGCGAACGCTTTCTTTCTAGACTCGGTTATTTACATTGCAGTGATGTGGTCCTTCGTTCAGTTGGGGGCAGGTTTACCGTCATCGGTTCTCCGTTCTCCGAGAAGAGCATAACAGCACGAGAAAAGCGGTTCCAACGCTGCGTATTCAGGTTACAGGAAAAACCAAGATCAGAAGGTTGAGGCGGGAGATTTACGCGAGGGACAAGACGTTCGCTGCGCTCACGAGAAGATGAGAGCGAAAATAGGGACTGACGATTCTCCTCACGTCCCCAAAGGTCTCCGTTCTCTGACAGTTTAGCCCCGGCTTCGTCGTTTTTTGTCGGAGGACGGAGAACCGGTGACTGCGGACCTTTTTTGACTGAATGAAGAACTATATTACCGAAATGTAAATAATGGAGTCTGTCCCTAAAGGTCTCTACCTAAAGGTCTCTAAGCTTCATCTCAGATTATAGCAAATGACATTTGGCCCATTCTTCGTATTCCTCACCTATTCATCCTTTCTCTGTCAGTTTAGCCCCGGCTTCGTCGTTTTTGTCGGAGAACGGAGAACCGGTGACTGCGGACCTTTTTTGACTGAATGGAAAACTATATTACCGTAATGTAAATAATGGAGTCTGTCCCTAAAGGAAGGTCTAAGATGCGGAGCAATCATCCGAGTGCTGAAGATCAAAATCCAATGGATTTAAAAGAAGTGTTCCCTCGAAAAAGAGATTCGTAAGATCTCTGAAGGAGGCTTCCTCCCAATATGAGCATATTAACTACAGCTCAATTCAGTGATTTTCAGTCGTTAGAAAAGGGCTTTCCTATACATGGAAAAACTCTACTTAACAGTGAAGTTTGCTTTATCAGGGCTGGGATAGATCAATTCATCCAGCGATTTGTTTTTTTTCACATTTCTTCATCTCTTTGCATAACGCTGGAAAACGTCCGATGTATTAATTTATATTGTTCTACTACACATGCTAGAGGTGGTATATGGATAGAGAGACAGCAAAAGTGACCCTCCTGGCCGAGGCACTGGAGATGAGCAGGAATTCCTATGTTGAACATCGTACTCTCGAAGGGCTTGAGTCATTCTTTGACAGAAGCACAGCAATCGAGCTTGCGAAGGGACTTAAGGATGGATTCTCTCTTGAAATACCCCTGGAAGTGATAATGAGCAACGGATTCTTCAGGGGTTATCTTGCTGGTCTTATGCTTTCAGACAAGACTACTTCACATGTTGTCAAGGAGCAGATAGCCAAGATCCTTCTGGAAGATCTTCTTCGCACGATGAATGAGGCAGAGGAAACTTCACCCCGTCAAGAAGAGAGTTTTCAGTCAGAAGGAGACTTGAAGAAGAGATTCTTTTCCCTATTCGAAGAAAAAGACCGCGAAGAATCTGGAGGACTTGTAAGAGAGAATCTCTCACTTTTCAGACATTTCATGAATAGTAAGCATTTTATTCCTATTTACCTTTGGGGTAATGAATTGACGACTTTCATTTGCGAAAGCTTAGATTCGGAGCAGTTCGAGGGCTCCTTAAGGGAAGACTTGAGAAAGATTGTTCCTTTTGTGCTGGCATCATACTCGATGCCCGATACTATGGGTTCGTCAGTAGGACTTCGATTACCGTCGATTGAGAGTTATTTGAGCTCGCAGTTCCCGATTCTGGCTATGATAAGGAATCGAAAACTGAATCCTGATCAGGTGACTGAGTTCATCAAGAGCCTGTCTCACATTATATTTGGGGATATCTTGTTGGCGCCGGTTAGCATGGCTGCAGGTGGAAAGACGGAAGAGAAAGCAAGGGCAAAACTGATTATCAATAAGATGTTCGCTTCGATGAGTGATTCTGAACTCGGTATTATGTTGAATTCCTCCGGCTACGAGTCGAGAGACGGTTTTCTTTACGAAGTTGTCGTGTGCAACGATTTCAGCAAACTTTTCGATAGATTGAAGAATATTTTGAAAGGGATAGAAAAGAAGGCTTCCCTGTTTTCCAATATGGCTATTGCGAGCGCTCTCCTGGACAAGGATGAGGCAATCGATTATGTGGTAGAGTATGTCGCATATCTGAAGGCGCTGGAGCCAACAATCGCAGTTGTACGATCGGGACTCTTGTTATGCATGAAATACGACTTAGAAGACGAGGAGTTCTTCAGAAAGAAGTTTTTTGAGATAACAGATGAGAAACCAGATCCGCCTTTGATCCGATCTCTTCTTCGGGATTCATTCGGTGATCTTGATGTGATCTATGAACATATGGCAGACGAGTATTCTTATAGAACGGCGATTGACGGTGTAATTTCGAACTTGAAATCGATTAAGGAACCTAATTTCATTTCGTTCGAGAAGACCGGCAGTCTTGAGTATTCACGAGTGCCGATGTATACGCTGATAAACTCAGCGATAAGTCAGAACGATATCGATCATGCATTCGATACCTTGGTAGCTTACTGCAAGAAGTACCGGTTCAACTTCGAGTTCATGAATACACTTCTCTTCCTTTCCACAAGAGAAACTGACGAACTGAAGAAGCTCCTTCGCGTTGAGGGCGAGCTCGCTTTAAAGGTCCTCCACGATATCGTTGAAAAGGATAGATGGGCATCACTTATAGAGGTCGAACAGAGTCCATCCAACACAGAACTCCTGCAAGTCATCGAACATTATGTGGATAGCTTGATCGACCGGAAGGATTACAGGGAAGCATTGAGGGTTATCGAAGAAGTCTTTCCCCTTGTCGGCCCGGATGATTACGGCTACCTCTTGGCGAGCAAACTACTTGTGTGCTGGAGACTAAATATGTTCGATGAATTGGCCAAAACAATGGAGTCTAAGAACCACAGTGGCCATCCGAAGGCTCTTGCAGTATTGGCGCTGAAGAACTATGCCTACAGAGAACTAGACAGGGCGGAACAGATTCTTCTCAAAATTCTTCACCAATGTCCTGACTTCATCAAGTATCTGCTGGAGGAAGAAGAAAACGATAAGAAGGATTTCGAGAAAGCAGAAAGAGGCAACCTCAGGAGTCAGAAAAGAGTCGATTCGCTGACTCTTGCAGAAGAGTTCAGAGGGGATTGGCTCAACCTGAGGGGCGGAAAGGAATGGCTGAAGAGAGTGCAGAAGGTTTTTGATGAACTGAGGGACGGCAGTAATCTGCCGGAGAACTTTGACTCTTCAAGCTGGTAATGAATTAAAATACTGGAGTTCCCGAAAGTGCCATTCAAAAAGAAGGAAGCGATGAGAAAATCTCATTGCCCGCCGCAGCCGGAACTGGACTCAGCTGAAAGCTGAGCCTGGCCGTACGCAGTGCGACTTGCCACCGAAGGTGACTGGCTTGTCATTATTGTTACGTTAACGCAATGCAAATAATGGAGTCCGCAGAAGAGGCATCATGGATTGTTGTAGATTTTTTCTCCCGGCTTGAGCGAATGGACGAGCCAGACGTTGCCGCCTATCACGCAGTTGTCTCCAACAACGGTGTTCCCGCCAAGTACAGTCGCTCCCGCGTATATCACGACATGGTTACCGATGTCTGGATGACGTTTGATTCCCTTTATCGGATTTCCATTTTCATCGAGTTCGAAGCTTTTCGCACCAAGCGTTACACCCTGATATATCTTGACATGGTTACCTATTGTACAGGTTTCGCCAATGACCACTCCAGTGCCGTGGTCAATAAAGAAGTAATTCCCGATCGCTGCGCCCGGATGAATGTCTATTCCGGTCTTCTGATGAGCATACTCCGTCATTATCCTGGGGATCAGCGGAACGTCCAGTTTGTAAAGGATGTGGGCTAGCCTGTAAGTGCTTATCGCTTCGTAGGCGGGATAAGCAATCATGATTTCTTCCACCGATTTGGCGGCGGGGTCCCCTTCGTATGCGGCCCGCACGTCTGTGACCAGAGTCAAGGCAACGGAGGGTAGTTCAGCCAAAAACTCCTTTACAACTTGCCCCGCTCCTTCTTCTCCCAGTTCAGGTCGTATTTCAATAATCATTTCCCTTAGTGTATTCAAACCCTCCAACAGTAGTTCTTCCCCGTTAACGGGTCGGGTATGTGAAAGTTGTGGGCAAAATGTTTTGCGAATAAGATGAATGAGCTCTATCGTCTTTAGCTTTATATGTCCAAGTGAGTAAGACTTTGATGAACAATGAGTCTTGGCGATTTGTTCGTATGCTCTTGCTACTTTTTGTGAAATCTCGTCTTTGTAATTATCATTCATAAGCATTATCTCCTAAAAAACTCAGTTGATTTCTTTCAGTATAGACGAGAAATCATGAGATTGCTCAACGAGTTTTGATCAATCAATGTCATTCTGAAACCTCGGTAGTCGATCGCGCCGAGGAGCGTCGACTTCAAAGGCTACCAAAGTTGGCCTAACATAAGGTCACGATATTTGTGGTTACCCGAGCGCACATGGGGTATAAAATATGAGTCGAGAAGCGAAGAATTGTTCATGGAGGATGAGGTTATATGAGAAGATTGCTCACGGTATGTTTCCTGGCACTGTCAATTGGGTTGTTCGCAAGATTTGAGATTGGGCTACCGGTTTTTTCAATGCCCCAAAGCGATTCTAAGAACGGCATTGTTGAAGTCTTGACGGATTTATCTGAAGAGAATATGAATCTCGAGATAACTGTAGTCTTTACCGATGAGGATTATCCGTGTCCGGTTATCAATTTCCTTTATGATATCTACCGCTATTTCAAATATGGCCGTATTGAGGATATTGAGAGTTTCTACATCAGGTTCGATTCGGATGGGAAGATAATTGCTCTAGATTTCCCGGGTGTTTTTGCAGCTGATCACGCCTTTGATGACACGAAGAATCTACATGGGTCTGCGGTCCTGATGCCTGATGTAATAACATTTGTGGATGGAAGGCCCTTGATCTTCATCAATACTTGGAATCACATGTTCGGAGTAATCCCGTCTTTTGACAGAGCTAACGAGACGTTGCTGTCAGACTATCCCGTCACCGAAGGGACCAGGTCGGACGCGGAACATAAGTACTCCTGGCACCATTAGTCGTCTTGTTCAGGTTGAAGGGTTTTGCTCTAAGCTGAGTGAATTACCGTTGCTTTCATTCTTCTTGAAATGTTTCAAGAACAGCTGAACGATCGAAGTGCATTCTAGATTTTTTCTTGTGTCGACACAGCTTTGCGAACAAGGATGTGTAAGCAGCGTCCAAAGGACCGCACGATTATAATCCGTTAAGTCAGCTTGAATGACAGTTTCTTGATCTGAATTTCTGTTTGTAGAATAGAAATCGCTGAAGTCAAAGTGTCAGAAGAATTGCAAGCCAGATTTTGCTTTCCTAGCGCTTAGAGTAATCATTCAGCGGCTTTTAAGTCACAATACCTCTCTAAGTCGCTGTCATTGCCATAAAGGAAAGGGATTAAGAAACCTGTGATGTCCGAACACTGATTGGCCCCCGAGAATCAAATGGTTTGGAAGAGGTTCTTTTCCGGTTCACTGTACATTTCACACTCCCCACTTAACTTCGTTTTGATGCCCGACTAGATTTATAATCATTCATTCGGAAGAAAAACTAAAGGGTTATTGAATAATTAGAAAGTTTAGTTCACCCGATGGAGATGAAGAACTTGCAAAAGGCTACCTCTGCGGAAAAAAGAAACGAACTCGATGAACTACGCAATCTAGTCGGAAGTTATTCCGAGAGCGCGGATGATAATCATGTTCATCTCAACCTAAGGGGACCGGATCTTACGGGCGATGATGCGGAAAGAGCAATAGATGTGCTTGAAGAGAAAACCAAATATCTGCCTTTGAAAGGTAATTTAACTGTGATGGTCGACTGTGATTGCGGTGATCTGCTCGATTCCTCGATAAAGATAAAAGACTCCATAAGAAAGCAGCTGATTCCTTTGCTTTACTACGTCGATCTTGATCTGAGGAGGCTTTCCAGAGTTAGCGTTGTCCTGATGATATTCGGTGTTCTAGCTATGGGGACGGCTTCACTGCTCTCCGAGCTTTCTTTCAACGCCTATGCGCTTCACGAAATACTCGTCATTGCGAGCTGGGTCTTCATATGGGCATCCGTCGAGACTTTCTTCTTCGACAGGAGAAGGCTGAAAAACAAAAAACACCGTCTTCAACGCATCTACTTTGCAGACTACGTGATTACTGATTGTCAAAGAGAAAATGACTATCACTAATACGCTGCAAAGCATTTCTGAATAATTGGAGGGGAATTAAGATGGCGAAGAAAATGCCGGTTGTGTACTGGGAAATCAATGCAGTAGATGGGGAGTCGCTTTCCGAGTTCTATGAGGAAGTCTTTGAATGGGAAACAGAAGTTAGCGACACGGGATTTCATTCTTTCAAGAGCGGAGATCCCAAAGGCATAAACGGCGGTATATTCACCGGGAAAGGTGTACTTCCGACTCATAGGGCACTGTATATTGAAGTTGAAGACATGAACGAGATCATAAAGCGGGTTCAAGACCACGGCCAGGAGATACTTCAAGGCCCTTTCAAATCGGGTAACACTATTCTTGCCTTTTTCACCGATCCCGAAGGACACATGATCGGATTGATTCAAAGAGAGTGATGCTCTCTGGAGCGAAGCTCCCTCTTGGTTACGCTCAATGTCTTGACAACATGAGAAAAGAGCCAGAGAGAGAATTACGGTTCTTCCGCGCTACCATCGCAAATTCTTCCTAAAGAGCGAAGATAATAGTTCCGGTGCTTCGCACCTAAGATTCTCGTTCCGACACTTAGTGTCCAGTTTTTTGGTAAAAAAAGCTGTATGAGATCAGACGTAAAAACTCTGAAGAGCGTGGAAATCTTCTCTTCTATCCTCCTTCCTGGCACCTCTGACCATAATCGTACCTCTTCAAATCTCTAAGCAATCTCTAAGCGGCTTTTAAGCGGGCTCCAAGAAACGGGCCGTAGACTGAGAATGTACCAAAAATCATATGGGGGTGTAAGAGATGAAAAAGATAGTGTTGATTACGATAACGGTTCTTCTGATCGGTGGAATGACATTGGCAGTAGGTTACGGAACGAAGGCAATGCAGAGAGTTCAGGATCCTACAACCTGTGAGAACTTTGTGGATGCAGACGGCGACGGAATAAATGACAACTGCCCGAATGACGGTGTAAGAGAACTAAAGAATGCCCAGGATGGAACAGGCTACAGGCACGGAGCCTCTGGCGAAAAGGGACCGGGACTCGGCAGAGGATTCGGAAAAGCAGCACAGCTGTAAAATAAAACCCCTACTAATTCAAGTCAAGGGCCCGAAAGGGCCCTTGTTCTCATAATGATGAAATCAGAATAACAGCCTTCCAAACCCACAGACTCCTCGTTTCTTCTGCTCTGTCACCCCGAAACGAGTTCGGGATGACATGGAGAGGGACTTCCGCAAACCGATGTCGGGACAACTTCCTCAGCTGGATTGAAACCCTGAATTGATTGTCGCTTCTCTTCACGAGACCTCATACCCTGTAATCGATACCCTGCCCTTCGCGTCATAAACTCGTTTCAGCATCTACTTTGAGCCTAACCCGACGAACTCCTTTTCGGTCATCCCGTGATGCTTTTGCACGGGATCTGGCTCTTTCTAAACACAAGATCCGGATTCGTTCTTATCGGAGGACGGCGGACCGGTGACGGTTGACCTGAGAAGTAGTTGTCATCCCGTAAAGCCTGCCATGATTAGCCTGCCCAAATGAGCGACTCTTCTGTCATCCGGTGATGACTCTGCACGGGATCTCGTCTCTTCAGTCTCGCCCTCTCTCCTCTTCTCGTAGTTTTGGACCAACAACCTGTACACGAAGTGTCGGAACGAAGAACAGCTCTTTTGCTCTTGTTCTCCAAGGACGGGTCCATGCTCCGGGACGAAGTACGAAGGACGGCTCTTCGCTCTCCAACTAAATCACTGCAATTCATGATACAATTTTAATGAACATCTGCATATACGTAATTATGCAGGTGTTCGTTGAAAGTGTTGATAAAGAGGTGAGATTATTGGACTCAACAAGGCACCAACTGCCTCAGAAGAAGATTATTAGAATAGATGAACTCAAAGATATGGGATATAGCTTCTATCGTATCAAGAAGCTTATCGAGGAGAATATCCTTAAGAAACTGACGCGCAAAAGCTATGAAAATCTAATCTACGAGGGAGATGAATCGGACTTTTACTATGTCAATGCTTATGTGCCAAGGGGTGTGATCTGCCTGATTAGCTCGGCAATCTACTGGCAGCTTACCACAGAGCGTTCCACAGCAATAGACGTGGCGATTCCCAGGAGCGACAGGATTTATACGATGCCAGAGTGGCCTCAGATTCAACTTTACTTTTACAGCAACATGCGATACAAAACCGGAATCGTGACTATTCACGAAGACTCGAATCAGTTCTCCATTTATGATCCGGAAAAGACAGTGATCGACATTCTGCAATATCGCGAAAGACTTGGCATTGAAGTCGCAAAGGAAGTGCTTGTTCAGTATCTCGCAAAAAAAGATAGAAACCTGAACAGACTATACAGATATGCCAAGGAACTCGGCAATTCAAAGATACTAAGAACCTATCTGGAGGTGTTGCTATGAACAAGGCAGCATCTGTAAAAGCCAGACTGAGAAATCTGGCCCGAAAGCAAGGCCGGAGTTATCAGGATCTACTGCAAATTTATGCGCTTGAACGAACCATCTACAGATTATCCCTCTCTCCCCACAAAGACAAATTCACATTGAAAGGCGGGATCTTTCTTTATGCGCTATTTGAAGGGCGGTTCCCGAGATCAACAACCGATATAGATCTGCTGGCGCAGAGGATCAGCAACGAAAAGGAATCTCTCGAGAAGGTTTTCTATGATATCTTCTCGGTAGATACCGACGATGGGATGCGTTTCGATCTGGAAAGTATGAACCTACGCACCATTGCAGATGCAAAACAATACCCCGGTACTCGGATAACCATTACGGCCTACATAGAGCGAACAAGATTATCCGTAACCGTCGATGTCGGATTTGGCGACTGCATAACACCCGAGAGGGTTCAGATGGAATTCCCGGTTCTGCTGAATGATCCGGAGCCGGTTGTATTCGCATACTCAAAAGAATCGGTTATTGCAGAAAAACTGGAAGCGATAGCCTCGCTGGGTTTCCTGACCAGTCGCTACAAAGACTTCTACGACATCTTTTTGCTGTCCAGATTCTTTCCTTTCAATGGCACAACACTGCAAGCCGCAATTGGGGAAACATTTAGAAATCGTGGCACACCGATGGAAGAGATCGTCGCATTCGAGAAGCAATTCATTTCCGATTCACTCCATAAGAGAAGATGGGCAGCCTTCGCTAAAAAGAAAAACACTACGTTTGATACATCTCTTGAGGAAGTTATAAGCCAAATCAAGAGCTTCCTAATCCCTGTACTTGAAGCCTTACAGAGAGATGAGATCTTCGCCTCGTACTGGGAGCCTGATGACCTAAGCTGGAAGTTCCGACGAGTGGGACAGAGGTAAGAGGTTAGAGTTTAGAGGTAAGAAAACCAAGATCTTTTCGCTCTTCACGTCTGTTTTTCGCGCCATGAATCGAGATCCTGGCCACAAGCATGCCAGGATGACTTGATATGCTTTCATTCCGTATTAAATGTGCCTAAATCCACCCTCTTCTGTCAATCCGTAGAGCCTGCCCTGAAATGCCTCAGTTTGTCATCCCGTGATGGGTCTGCACGGGATCTGGTCTTGAAAACATGGCACGGATAGCGAGCCTGGCCAGGCGGAGCCTGACTGGCCTGCGTCAGCAGACTGGCTCCCAAATGCTCCTACGGTCTGTCACATTTTTCGCGTAAAAGGCAGAAATTCCAACCAGGACCTTTTTCGGGCGAACGGCCGTTCGCCCCTACAAGAGAACTGCACAATCATCTGAAATTGTCATCCCGTAGCATTTCGAATGGAAGACTAACGAACTCCTGACATCTGTCCCCGTCCGTTCCGCCTCCGGCGGGAGACATTTGCAGGTTCACCGTAAACGATTCTCCCCACTCCGCCCGAGCGAGAGGAGCAAAAGATATGCTGCACAGGAAGAACGTGAAGAGCCGGTAGTCGATCCTCTTGATCAGTGATCCAATTAAGAATCATGCACTTCTTGTAGGGGCGAACGGCTGTTCGCCCAAAAGCGTACTGATAAGGGAACCGAATAGGGGACTGACGAGCTCCTGACGTCTGTCCCGATTTTTCGGGGGAAACCGACATCCTGGCCAGAAGCGAGCAGGATGACCTGAAGTCAAAGTCCCCTGCCTCGAAAACACGTTCTATTTCCCGGTTCTGTCTCTTTTTTTGTGTAAACCCCTTTTTTGTAATGGGTTTAAGAATCAGCTTATGTACTTAGCTAATCTTTCATACTTTATCACAAGTTGAGTAAGGATCCTGGACCAATCAAGAGTTCTTACTGTCCATTTCTTTGTTATGTTCATTATTGCTAGATAAGCCATCTTTAAGAGAGAATTGTCTGTTGGAAAGACTCCTTTGTTCTTCGTCACCTTCCTGAGTTGTCTATTAACTGATTCAATGGGATTAGTTGTATAAACCAATCTTCTCAGTTCCTCTGGATATTGAAAGAAGGTTGAGAGAGTTTCCCAGTTATCTTTCCAGCTTTTTATTGACAAGTGGTATTTGTCGCCCCACTTCTCTTCTAGTGCAAGCAATGCATTCCATCCTGCCTCTCTTGTAGGTGCCTGATAAATTGTCTTGAGATCGCGTGCTAGAGGTCTACGATCCCTCCAGGTAACATATCTCATGGTGTTTCTTATCTGGTGAACTATGCACTTCTGAACCTCTGAGAATGGATATACAGCCTCTATGGCTTCTTCCATTCCGCTTAATGCATCTATTGAGAAGATTGCCACGTCTTCAACCCCGCGATTCTTCAATTCGTTGAGAATGCTTAGCCAGTAGCTTGCTCCTTCTGTTTCACTTATCCACATGCCTAGAATGTCTTTGTGGCCATTTAGGGATACTCCTAAGGCTATATAGAGTGCTTTCTTCCTTACCTGGTTGCTTTCAACGACCCTGAAGAATACGGCATCCATGTAGACTATCGCATACGCAGATTCTAATGGTCTGTTTCTCCATTCGGAGACCAGTGGCAGTATCTTGTCCGTTATCCTGCTTACGCTCTCTGCAGACAATCTGGAACCGTAGATATCCTCTATATGACTCTGAATATCTCTTACTGTCATTCCCCTTGCATACATGGAGATTATCTGATCCTCTATACCAGAAATGTCCCTCTGGTGTTTCTTCACAACAACCGGTTCAAATTCACCTTTCCTGTCTCTTGGTATCTCAAGTTCTATTTCTCCGTAATCGCTCCTAACTGTCTTCTTGCTATGTCCATTCCTGGAATTGTCAGTCTCTTTGTTCTTGTAGTCATGCTTCGAATATCCAAGCTCATCTTCCAGTTCTCCTTCAAGCATTTCTTTGATTACGTCACCAAACAATTCCTTCATTGCCTCTTGAACATCTCCAACGTTTTCAAATCCATTCTTCTCGATTAACGACTTGATCTTTTCTCTGTCAAATTTCATCTTCTTTTCCCTCCAATCTTCTCTTCCATTCTAGAGGGTTTACACAATCTTCTTTACATACTCTTCATCGCCAATCCTATTGGTTTCAACTCTCTCCTTTCTCTCGTGAGCGCAGCGAACCTCTCCGCAATGCTCTTTCTCAATGGTCTTTGTTTGCCCTCGAAGCGGAACTGGCCTCGCCGAAGGCAAGACTGGCCAGGCGGAGCCTGATTGGCCTGCGTTAGCAGACTGGCTCTATTTTGCCTCCTGGCGCGTAAGCGCCAGCATCACTTCCCGACGAAGTCGGCCTCACTTCCCCGGATGTTTCTCCGGGCATCACTTCCTCGCGCCAGCGAGCCTCACTTCTGCTCTTGCGATACCCGAGACCCGCTGCTGATCTTGCTCCTCTTCTCGCTCTCTCCAATGACGGTTCCTGTTGCTATTCCGAACTCATGGGTTCGTTTCGTATGGGAACGAATCTATGCTAATATAGTTTCAAAGTGAAACGCTAGGAGATGATCTTGTGGATTCGGACGAGTTAGTTCAGTCACTTGAAGAGGTGCAGAAAAGGAAGGAAATGGAGCTTCCGTCGAGACTGAGGCCTTACTTCGACAAAATAGACATGAAGAACAGGGCAGTCCTTGTCTTTGGGCCAAGAGGGGTTGGGAAAACCACTTTCCTTCTGAACAGATTTAGGGAGAGAAAAGTACTCTACGTTTCGGCTGACAATCCTCTCGTTTCTACTAGTGACATATGGAGTATAGCAAAGACGGCCTTCGTAAGGGGTTATGAGGGGATAGTTGTGGATGAAGCTCACTACGCAAAAGATTGGAGCATCCATCTTAAGGCCCTCTACGATTCCTATCCAGGAAAGCTTGTAATAGCTAGCGATAGCAGCAGCCTAGTATTAAGACAGGGGATCGCAGATCTATCAAGAAGATTCTCCAGGGTTCAAATCCCTCTAATGTCTTTGAGAGAATACATATTTCTTAGAGACGGAACACTTTTGCCACAACTAGAACCATTTTCTCCCGAACCTTCGGCAGTTAAAGAGATAATGAACGGTACAAACGTACTTTCTGCTTTTGAAGAGTATCTTGAGAGAGGATTCAGGCCGTCTTACATGGAATGGGACTTTCGAGAGCAAATAGAACACATTATCGAAAAAACACTACATGGAGATGTTCCGTTCTTCGTTCCCCAAATCTCGGATATTCACTTCAGGCTAATGAATGCCGTTGTTGGGTTCTTGGCGACTTCAAAAGTATTAACATTGAACATTGAGAGAATGTGTAGAGACTGGGGTATAGGGAAGAGAAAGCTCTACGAACTTCTTACTGTAATGAACGCAACAGGAGTAATCAGAATAGTATATAGAGAAAACGATAATCGAACCTTCTCCAAGGGTGAAAAAATATTCTTTGGCGACCCTGCTTTCTACTCAATTGGTACAGGAAATATTGGAACAAGAAGAGAAGCCTTTGTGGCACAATCCTTCGAAGATGCTGGTAGAAAAGTCTTTGCATGTGCGGATGAGCGAAACGGAGATTTCTCTGTAGATGGAAAGATTATTGAAGTGGGAGGAAGGAGCAAAAAACCAAAGAAAGCGGAGTTCGTAATAAGAGACGACACTGATTTGCCCTATTCAAACTCGATTCCGATGTGGACACTTGGCTTTCAATACTGACATTAACTAGTAGTTACCCTGCCGGCTCTCTCTAAGATCCGCTATACGCTTAAAAACAAGGACCCGCTACGCGCTGCAACGAAAATAGGGACTGACGATTCTCCTAGCGTCTAGCCCATTTTTCGCGAAGGACCGTGATCCTGACCAGGAACATTGTCAGGATGACTTGAAAGGCTGTCATCCCCTAGTTCCCACATGCTGTCATCCCGTAGTGATCCTGTACGGGATCTCACACCCATGAACCGCTATGCTCTTAGAAACAAAAACCTGTTGACCGCTGTAAGCAAAATGGGGATTGACGAGCTCTAAGCGTCTGTCACATTTTTCGCGAAAAACCGAGATCCTGGCCAGAAGCATGCCAGGATGACTTGATGTGCTTTCAATTCGTATTAAATGTGCCTAAATCCACCCTCTGCTGTCATCCCGTGATGGGTCTGCACGGGATCTGGTCTTGAAAACGCGGTACGCATAGCGATCCTGGCCAGGCGGAGCCTGACTGGCTCCCAAATGCTTCTACGGTCTGCCACATTTTTCGCGTAAAATGCAGACATTTCAACCAAGGCCTTTTCGGGCGAACAGCCGTTCGCCCCTACAAAAGAACCGCATAATCGTCTAACATTGTCATCGCGTAGCATTTCGAATAGGGTACTGACGGGCTCCTGACGTCTGTCCCCGTCTATTCCAACTCTTGAGAAAACCCTCTGATCGCTGTGAAGACGACGTTGTCCGTCGGCGGTCCACCGTTCTCCGAAAAGAGCAGACGTCAATGAGGAAAAACTTGCTCTTTCTTCCAGAGGAAGAATCTGTTCTAGGTTAGTCAAAGTGAGATGAAAGAGATGCATGTGACGGTGTAAATTTCATCGCCAATCCTATTGGTTTCTTCTCTCTCTCCTTTCTCTCGTGAGCGCAGCGAACCTCTCCGCAATGCTCTTTCTCAATGGTCTTTGTTTGCCCTCGAAGCGGAACTGGCCTGGCCGAAGGCGAGACTGGCCACCGAAGGTGACTGGCCTGCGTTACCAGACTGGCTCATTTTGCCTCCTGGCGCGTAAGCGCCAGCATCACTTCCCGACGCAGTCGGCCTCACTTCCCCGGATGTTTCTCCGGGCATCACTTCTTAATTGATCGCCGATGCTCTTCGGCGCCTTGCGTCTTTCAACTTCTAGTCGGAGGAGGGGGAACCGTTCAAGCCAGACTTGTTTTAGCTGAATGAAGAACTATCTTATCGGAATGTAAATAATGGAGTCCCTAAAGGTCAGTCCCGAAATGGAACTAAGCTCTCTAATCTTCTATCCACTTGAGAAGCTCTTCGACTAACTTGTATACCGTCGTGCACGAACACGCGCTATCGGGATCATGCCCGAATGTAATATGCTGTTGATGGCCTTTCTTCGCATTCTCGATTGCATTTTCTATCATTGCAAAGGTTTTGTCAAAGAGATTGCGATCATTCTTTTCATATTTGCTTCCAAGATGTTTTTCAAGAATTTCACTATACTTGGCTCTATTTATCTCACGTGTGAAGAATTCGAAATGTAGAATGAACCATATTTCAAAGGCTTGATTTGACCATGCAACGCTTACTCCACTATCACGTGCTTCATCTATCGCTGGTCCCAGATCAAAGTTGTCCTTGTCAAATACTGCCCATACCGCTGCAATTGATGAATCGGAATCCTTTAGCGAAATAGCGTTCTTCACTAGCGCTATTGGCTCGGCTGTATTGCTACCTGTTCCGATCACTTCAACTCGAACCTTGCCCAGTCTACCGATTTTCAATCCGAAACTCTTGAAATAATTGACCTCTGTTTTGGTTCTTCCGCATACAATAACAATCGTATCTTTCGTCTTTCTAGAGCGCCGTTGCTTTCTTTTCATCTTTCTAGAACCTCATCTTAGGGATACCATCAAATTGACCCAGCAAATACGCCTTCTTAAGATTCAGATCCTTTCTTACATTTGTGAAATCAGTGAGTCTATAGAGCGAGCTCTCTCCAAGTTCATTTTTGTCAACAAACCAGAACTGGTCTCTACGAACTTTCTTGCTTTCGAGGATCAAAGGGTTGTGAGTGTTGCAGATCATTTGAGCGTTCTTAGAATTCTCGCTAATAGAGTTGAACTTGTCGATAAGCGCCTCTACCAAAAGCGGATGCAGCTTTGAGTCAATTTCGTCGATAAGGATTACCTTGCCGTGAGTCAATGCATCAACAACCGGACCGAGGATCTTGAAGAACTTCTTCGTGCCCTCAGATTCAAAATCTCGTAGATCACAAAGGATTTTCGCCTTCATAGACCTATCGGCGTTATACATTTCATGACTGGTGAATACATCATAGCTAAGAAACTTCTTTGAACCATCTCTTCCATCATGCACCTGCGTAATATCGATTTCTAAGTCGTTACGCCTTCCAGTTATATCTTTGAAATAGGCCTCCACATCTTCAAATTCTTCACGCCTAATCTCAAGTCCACTTATACCTTGGTCGGCTTCACGCATGAAATTCACAGTCTTTTCATAGAGTGTCTTGTCTTCGTAGAGCCTGGCTGCAGTGAGAGACGTAGGAAATCTTGACGCATCGATAATTATCATAGACAGGAAATAGTCGAAAACAGTTTTCACAAGATCAACAGAGCCAATCTTGTTTATCACTGATAAGAATAAGACGTTAGGATTTGTGAATTCTACGAACTTCTTCAATTCTCCATATTTCTTAGTGATCACGATATCTTTCTTCGAAGCGGATTCCCTCGAGAAGATCCTTGTTTCTCTTTCATGAGTAATGAAAAGCCACTCGCTGTAAATCTTATCCCCTTGAATTTCGAATCCGTATCTGAATTTGCGAGGACCCCCGCTGTACTCTGTAAGAAACTCAATCTCAAACTTCGTTGGTCTTTTCTCCGCGCCCTCTTTGAAAGCAAAACGATCTGTCTGAAGGCGATAGCTATCATCAAAGGAGTGAAGAAGGATATCACGCATCTTTGCTATTCCCTTGAGAAGATTGCTCTTGCCTCCGGCATTCTTTCCGTAAATGAATGAAGACTTCAGTAGACACCATTTACCTGAAACGAAAGTATTGAGTTCTTGCAATTCCGAGACAGACTCACACTCCATGGAGAAGACGGTTTCATCTAGAAAGGAACGGAAATTCTCAATCGCGAAAGAAACTAACATCCCCTCACCTCCCCGGTACAAAGCACATAAAGACTATCGACCATTTATGACTGGATAAAAAAGTCAACTCTAATATATCATATTCGTGATATATATACAAATACACATGTTAAGACTTCATAGTAGAGTTCGCGTTCTTTTTCGTGAATTGTCTTGCACTGAAAGGAGTATGGCTAAATGACTCACCTTTAAAGTAATCCTCAACAAAAAACTGTGGACCCATCATTATCATTGCATCCTAAATCAGCGCTTAATGGTAAGAGACACTCTCCTGAAGGTCAAGCACATGTCGCGACCGCGCAAGGTATGAACTTAAACCGCGCCATCTCTTTACCATACGCTCTTAAGAGTCGTTTTTGTTGGTCGTCCCGAAAGACAATTCAATTCTGGCTTGAAATATTTGGATGGATGACAAGCAAGGCTTCCTTAAGCAATTTCTAGAATGGAGTCCCCAAGAAACAGGCAATCTTGAGAATGGAATAATAGAGTTTGTCTCTGTTTGTTTTCCAAATTTTCTTTGCGAGTCTGACTTCAAATGCTTGCGGTGCTATAATTCAGGCATAGGGGGAGGTGAATTATGATAAGAATAGCTCAGGCAATAGCTACTGAAGGGCTGAAGTTAAGACTCACCTTTGAAAATGGAGTATCTGGAACTGTAGATTTTTCTGAACTGGCAAAATCTACTCTTTTTGCTCCTCTCACGATGATGAGTTTTTTGAAAGCGTTAGCATTATCAGGGACGGCAGAGCTTTAGCGTGGGGAGAAGATCTTGAGATCTGCGCCGATTCTCTTTTTCTGAGAATAACGGGAAAGAAGCCAGAAGAAATCTTCCCAAAACAAAGACCACTGTCTGAATGACTGAAATCAGTCGCTTCTATGGATAAATAATCTACATGTACTACGAAGATCATCTTCCTTCACACTTTCATGCTCACTATGGTGAACATGAAGCTATCATAGAAATAGAGTCATTGGCAGTAATCGCAGGTTCCTTGCCTCACAGAGCCCTGGGACTGGTAATTGAATGAGCTTCAATGCACCAGAAAGATCTTTCTGCAGCATGGGAAGATGCAAAGGCGCTGCAACCTTTGAGAAAGATAGCACCGCTGAAATAGAGACTCCGTCGCTCTTTCCAGACTACCTATTTCATGAATCACTCATACCTTTCTGGGTTTCACTATGTGTGACTACTGACGCTCTTCAGAACTACGGATGGCTCCGGCAAAAATAGGGACTGACCGGTTTCTATGGTCCCATTTTTCGTGCCTCTTCGGTCATCCCGTAGTGATCTTGTACGGGATCTCGTCTCTTCAGTCTCGTCCTCTCTTTCTCTCACCCTCTCTCTTTTTTTCTCTCTCTTCCCTCTCTATCTCCCTTGTATCCCGTTCTCTCTCTTTCCTGGAAGAAGAAGTCCTTAAAGGTATGCATTCCTCTGGCCTCTTACTTCTTTTTCTAGGATTGTTGATGGTCTCTATATCGCGGATGATTAATCCACATAATTCGTATAATTTATGGATTTATGATCCATAAACAGTATTCAAGGTGGTACTGTTTACTTCGTGATGAAGATGAATTTTTCCAGAACCATTGTCAGGATGACGTTTAGCGGTGTCATCCCGTAGTGATCCTGTACGGGATCTCGACATAGAGATCGACATACGTTTAAGAGCCACTGATCGCTGTAAGCGAAAATAGGGACTGACCGGTTCCTATGGTCTGTCCCTTTTTCGCGAAAGGAAGGGATTCTGACCAGAAGCACGTCAGATGACATGAGGCGAGAGTATCCTGCCGCGAAAACATGTTGCTTCATCCAGTATATCCCCACTGTCATCCCGTAGAGCTCCTGTACGGGATCTCAGTCCTTCTCTTCCTTCTCATCTCTCGCTTTTCTCTCGGGCTCATTACGAAGGAAAAAAGAACCTGGACGCGACGTGTCGAAGAATCGTTCTTCCCTGCGTAAACCGCTCAGTGTTTCTCATCCACTGGCTCCTTCCCCGTGAAGCGGAACTGGCCTCGCCGAATGCGAGACTGGCCAGGCGGAACCTGACTGGCCTGCGTTAGCAGACTGGCACTGAAGATCTTCGAAATATAATATGCTCTTATCGGAGGACTGTGGACCGTTGACGGTTGACCTGAGAAGGGGCTGTTATCCCGTAGAGCCTCCAATGATGAGCGCCTCCTCTATCATCCCGAAATGCGTTTGAATGGGATCTCATCTCTTTAGTCTCGCCCTCTCTCCTCTCTCGTAGTTCTTGACCAAGAACCTGGACACAAAGTGTCGGAACGAAGAACAGCTCTTTTGCTCTTGTTCTCCAAGGACGGGTCCATGATCTGGGACGACGGACGCAGGACGGGTTTTACAAGATGGAATCCCTACTTCCAGCATATACGAATGAGTCTGAGTTACGTTAATGCAAATAATGGAGTCGCCATCTATCGATGCAAATGGATCTGAAGTGAGCGTTCAGAACTTGAAATTACGATAACACTCTCATTGCCTGTTGAGATGATAGACGCATACCCTCTTGATGCTTCTAATATCTTTTGTGAATAACGTCCACTAACATTGCGGGACTCATCACTCTCGCCAAATTCTCGGGAAAATGTTTTGCATTCCCGGTAACGATAGGAGCACCGGAGGCCCGCGCAACTTCGACAAAAGGTAAATCAGATAAATCAGGAAGTTTTATAGAGACAGGCTCAGGGCTCCCAAAAGAACCTTCCCTGAGAAAGAAGTCCAAGAGCGAGCGGATATCATCGTTCGAGAATTGAAACCTGGGTCTACGCAAAACTCTCTCATACTCATCGATTATTCTTGCATCATAACAGGGAACGACGAACCTAGAAAGGATTGCATTCAATACAGCAGCAGGCTTACCGTATGGATTGATAAGCGCAGAGACAAGCACATTCGTGTCAAGCACTATTCTCATCGGTCTTCTTGTCTGCTCTCCGTTATCTCCCTATCGATTTCCTCTGCAGATAGGCTATTAAGGCCTAGCTTCAAAGACTGAAGTCGCATCCGCTCAACTGCGAGCTCTGCCTTTGCCCGCGAAATCGCCTTCATTAAGAAGTCTAGATCCTCGTCAGCTCTTATCATTATTGCTTTGGGCTTGCCATTAACTGTTACGATAACCTCGGATCCCTCATCAAGCGTTTCCCACACTGCTGAGGGATTGCTTCTCAAATCTCGAGTAGCAATATATTTCATCATGACCACCTCGTATACAAATATATCATACAATTAATCATACATTATAACATTCGGATGCCACTGGTTCCTTTTCCTTCTCTTACTTATTATCATCAGATAGTCCTCCTGGAGCAACAAAGGCCTGCTGTGCGTTCTGAACAACCGAGAAAGAGCATTGACGAGACGTTCGCCTCGCTCACGAGAAAGCGAGAGCGAAAATAGGGACTGACCGGCTCCTATGGTCTCATTTTTCGCGTAAATGCAGATATTTCAACCAAGACCTTTTTCGGGCGAACAGCCGTTCGCCCCTACAAAAGAATCGCTTAATCGTCTGACATTGTCATCCCGTAAAGTTCGCCCTGAATCCTCTCACATAGTCATCCCGTAGAGCTCCTATACGGGATCTCGCTCTTGTCATCCGTCTCGCCCTTTCGATATGAATGCTTTGCTCCAAACACGTGTTAAAATAACACCGAGAATTCTTGGGAAGTGATCTTATGAAACCGGCTAGCATCAGGAAGCAAATGATTGACGAGCTTGAGAATATTCCGGAAGATAAGCTTCAGCTGCTACTGGAACTAATCAGAAGCAGTAAGTCCGATCTTTCGGATCTTCAGCCAAAGAGAAGATCGATTACCGACTATGCAGGTTCATGGAAAGAGATGGATTCGGAACAATACAACACTATGATCAATAAACTAAGAGACCGAAGAGAAAAGGCAAGAAGGGAGCGCAATGTCTGACTTAGCACTTCTGGATACAGACATACTTTCCATGTTCTTCCTTGGCCATTCTCCGGTAGTATCCAGAATGGAAGAATATTCACAGATCACGAGAAAGTCTATCTGAGCCTAATAACGTACTACGAAATACTCAGCGGTTTGAGACACATTGAAGCGACAAGACAAATAGAGCAATTCCTGGAGTTTTGTCTTTTCAATGAAGTACTTCCTATTACTCTTGAATCAGCTTCTGTTGCTGCGACTCACTACGCGTATCTTAGAAGACTCGGAACGCCTTTGGATGATATGGATCTTCTCATAGCTGGTACAGCCATAGAAAACGACATAACTTTAGTCACGCACAATATGAAACACTTCAGCAGAATTCCGGGATTGAAGCTGCAAGACTGGATAGATTAACTGAATCTCCGATATTGTTCAGCGACCCTCCCACTTGATGTCCCCCATGTCATTGTGAATAGTTAGCACAGAATATCGTCAGAGAAGCGCTACACGCCTCAAAGAAATGTCCTTCGTCAGCCATCCAAGAGAAAGGTAGTCCTACGTCCGGTAGGATCAATCGAGAAAGAGCATTGACGAGACGTTCGCCTCGCTCACCAGAAAGCGAGAGCGAAAATGGGGACTGACCGGTTCCTATGGTCCCATTTTTCGCGTAAAAGGCAGAGATTCCAACCAGGACCTTTTTCGGGCGAACGGCCGTTCGCCCCTACAAGAGAACTGCACAATCATCTGAAATTGTCATCGCGTAGTATTTCGAATAGGGGACTGACGCGCTCCTGACGTCTGTCACATTTTTTGCGCCTCTTCTGTCATCCCGTGATGCTTCTGCACGGGATCTGGCTCTTTCTAAACACAAGATCCGGATTCGTTCTTATCGGAGGACGGTGGACCCTTGACGGTTGACCTTAGAAGTAGTTGTCATCCCGTAGTGCCTGCCCCAATATGATCCTGTTTGGGGGTTCTGCACGGGATCTCTCTCTTCTCGTCACTTTCTTCGAGGTCCTCAACCAACAACCTTGGCACAGCGTCGAAGAACTGGTCTTTCGCATATTGCTCTTATGAACGAAGAACAAAGCTCCTAGCTTCGCAACGAAGAACCAGATTACTGGAATGCAAATAATGGAGTCTGTCACGAAAGGTCGTGATATCCCTGGTCAAGTTGCTTCAGTCAAGTCTTTAATCTGAGCAATTGGTGCGTATTCTTTCACATTATTAATGCCGTCTTTACAATTGCTCTTGGTTGAATAACCTTCGCCTGTGGCAATAATTTCTCCGTTGGGTGCTAGGAGTCTGAATCGATATTCATTATTCTTGTCCTTGAAGATTTCAAACCGGGGTTCTTTCATTGCATTTTCTACCTCCTTGGTCAGGTCAAGACACCTGATAGCTTTTTTTGCACGACACAACGTTCAAATAACAATAAGTCTTTCTTTAGAATTACTGTCCAGCTTTGGTTTCGAAATCACTGGCCAGCTACTTTGTTCTTCGGACTAGAGTGAAATTAGTCTCGTAACACTTGCTGCATGGAGGAAATCTTTCGCCCTTCACACAAGTGACTTCATTACCACAGTTTGTGCATTTGTAGATGCCAGAGACTTCGACTTTCTGGCCCGTTGTTGCCAATCTTTTCACCTCCTTCCAGTGAACTTATGCATAACTCATCAAGCGTGATTCCAAGAATTGAGTGCTTCAACTTGAGCAGCAATGACACTCCTTCTACGAAGCAAATTCCCCAGAGTAGATAGGTAAGTCAGCAATTAATAATGCCTTTATTTTACTACTTTATCAACATAAAACAAAACGCAGCTTATGGTAATCATAGATGAGCCTATCTTGAGAATTTAGTTCACACAAATCTGCTAATAGAAGAAGCAAGAAACAAGAGTGGATTAGAAAGTCTAATCTGATTCGAAGACTTATCAGCTTGGTAGATGAGAAAAAGTGCTCTTAATAATTGCTCTACACCCGATGACGTATTATGTCAGTGCTACTGTCTGAAGCCGCTAGCTCTTTACTCGGTCTTTCTCGTGTGAATGAGCTTGCATTACGCTACTGTAAATAATAGAGTCTGTCCCGAAAGGTCAAAGGTTCACCCTCGGCAATGTAAAAAACGGAGTCTGTCTGTCCCTGAAGGTTCACCCTTTCTCGCAGAAACGAGGACGGAAAACTGATCCAATTTAAAGCGAACTACCTTATTGGAATGTAAATAATGGAGTCCCCAAAAGGTCCTAAAAGATGGATGTCTCTTCTCGCCCCATTTTGATTTTCTTTTCTCTTTGCATTGCTATCCTGAAAGAAGAACGTGGTTACGGCAATGTAAATAATGGAGTCTGTCCCCAAAGGTCCCTGCCAAAAAGTGAAACGGAGTCCCTATTTTTCGCTTACAGCGATCAACGGTTTCTAAGTGCGAGATCCCGTGCAGGTGCATCACGGGATGACAAATGGGTGGATTTCGCGGCAGGCTCTAAGGGATGACAGTGTGGAGACATTACGGGGCGAAACAATATCTTTTCAGGATAGTATACTCCCCCCTTCAGGTCATCCTGACAATGCTCCTGGTCAGGATCACGGCCCTTCGAGAAAAACAGGACAGACCATAGGATCCGGTCAGTCCCTATTTTCGCTCGCTCAGTCCCTATTTTCGCTCGGGTCTTCTCATGCGTGAAGCAAACTCTCTATGCTCTTTCGAGGCTCTAACCTACAGCGCACAACCGCCACGGCTCATAATGTCTGCGGAGGGATACTTGCAAAATTACCAGCGGTCTTGGGTTCTGGGTCTAGGGTATCGCGAGAGCCCCCAGAAAATTGAGACTCCATCTTCATGAAAGAGCGGTTCATCGTTGGTTAGGATCGCGGAGCGGGAAGGCTAACAGGACGTACGCTAGATCCCCTGTTATGTTATATCGAGAAGTATTTTTATGACTTCAAGGACTTGTGACATTACTTCATCCGAGACTCTGCCGATTCTCTTTTCAAGCCTTTCTCTCGATATGGATCTTACGTCTTCGCTCTTGATGTAGCTTGTGAGATCAAGGCCGGTTTCCCTGCCGGATATCTCAACGTGAAGAGGGATGGATTTGTTTTTTGATGTAATCGGAACTACTATAACAAGTTCCGCCGGCCCATGGTTGAACTGGTCAACAGAGATTACCAGGCATGGTCGAAAACCGGCCTGTTCTCTACCTCTGACCGGGCTCAGGTTCGCCAGCCAGATTTCGCCTCTCGAAGGTAGATTATTCATCTTTGTCCAATCCATCAGCGATTGCCGTTTCCCATTCTTCTCTCTCGTTTTGTTCGTCTTTCCAGAGTTCTTCCGCTTCTTTTAGTCTTGCGAAGGCCCTGTTGGCATCGTTCAGAAGCATTTTCCGCCTGTAGGCATCCACCGCTTTAGCAAGAATCTCACCTATCGTTTCGCCACTGGCCGAAGCCATGGCCTTAAGCCTGGAATGAGTTTCAGACGAAATTCGCACGATCTGCGTCTTCAAGATATATCACCACCGAGTAAACATATTTGTATACTGATAATATAGCATACTTTGTATGAAAGGCAACCAAAAGAGCCCTCGGGTGTCATTCGAAAGAACAAGAAGAGAGAGAGAGGGCGAGACATGAGCGGCGGGTCTCGGATTTTGGGTTTACGGTATCGCAAGAACGGAAGTGATGCTGCTGCGCAGGAAGCCTGTCAGGTCAACCGATTGACTAAGGGACGGATGTGAGAGGGTAGAGGATAGAGGTTTGAAGTTCAAAGTCTTCTTGCCTCTAACCAAGCGATGAAACAACGTTAGTCATCAGCCGTTTTCCGAAAAGAACAACTAATCGAAGAGAAACTCAAGCAAGTCTTTCTTTGTCATTTCAAAGTGTCCGGCAATTTCTATAAGTATGGCGTTAAGTGTACCGGGCTTCAGCGTCTGTGATGAGGAATAGTTATATGATGCTCCCCTTTCCGCTTTGTAGTTAGTCTCACGTGGCTGTCGGTTTGACGTGTGACCTCATACCCTAACTTTGTGAGAACTTTCAGCAGTTCTTCAAAGGTGATATCTCGAGGGAGTTTCAAAGAGCAATTACCTCTTCCTTAACGAAATGAAGCCTAATTATCCTCGGTAGCTCGCTTTCATCAAAATGACATCCAATTGCGTCCCTGATGTTCTTCTTTAGATCCTCAAGAGTCTCAGCTTCAGTAAAGATGGGGTGACCTAAGGCGCGGGCAAAAAATCCAGAAACGGAATCTTCTTCGATGAGAAAGATTATTTCGGTATCCAAGTTCCACCTCCGTTCTTTCTCCAAGGTACTCCTCGTTTTACGGGCTATTACAACAGACATGATTGATTCTTCAATTGTTCTGCCCTGAACAGTGTAGTTTATGTTGCAAACATATACTCAAAAGAATTATAGCATCGTTAAGTGAGTAGTCAAAAACCTCAAATCCCGCCACAGAATAAGAAACAATTTTAGAGAGAAGACGCCTTGAGACTGAGACGAAGCTTCGCTTGGAGAAAAACTATATTCGAGACTTCAAAGAAGCCTCTCAGCTCAAGCGTCATGGGTCCACCGCCCTCCGACAAGAGTTGCAAGACGCAAGGCGCCGAAGAGCATCGGCGGTCAGTTTAGAAGTGAGGCTCGCTGGCGCGAGGAAGTGATGCCCGGAGGATTATCCGGGGAAGTGAGGCCGACTGCGTCGGGAAGTGATGCTGGCGCTTTCGCACCAGGAGGCAAGAATCAGTCAGTCTGCTCACGCAAACCAGTCACCTTCGGTGACCAGTCTTTGCTTCGCAAAAGCCAGTTCTGGCTACGCAGGAGATGAGATCCCGTGCAAGAGCATCACGGGATGACAGTCTTTACTTTCTTTGCGTCATCCTGACAACGCTCCTGGTCAGGATTCCTGTCTCCCGCGAAAATAGGGACAGATGCTAGGATCCCGTCAGTCCCTATTTTCGCTTACGGCATTCAGCTTGCAGCGAAAAACGGATCTTTTACGCGAGATCCCGTGCAGTAGACACTATGTCATGGCGGTCTAGGTTATTCAGAAGTCGTCACATACTGTCATTCTGACGATGCTCGTGATCAGAATCCTGAACTCAGGATCGAAAGAACGTTCCGCTGCAACTCAATGAAAACCCAGTCTATCAGAGGTTTTGAGAAGGTCGCCGATTATCTTCACTGTCTCAACCGCATCGTTGAACTGAATCCCTTTGGCATAGCTGTTTTCATTTTGATACTTTTCCCAAAGTCTTTTCTGGTACTCAGAGTCAATGAGTTCGTAGACAACGCTTTCGTAATGAGCTAGTATACTCGATGATCCTCGTCTACGCGCGGTGTTTTCAATTGCTTTCTTTAGTGTGGGGGTGGAGATTTGGTCTTTCTTCAGTCTGAAAAGAGTGTGGACGTCGTACAAGTCTCTAGGACGAGAACTCAAGACATCCTTCTCAATATGGTCTCGTATTTCTCTGCGAGTATCGTTTCAAGTGTGTATGCTTTTATGATGATTTTCTCTTTTCCAAAGATTGAGAGATACTGGTAGTCGATTTCTCCGGGAGTTATAACATCTCCAGTTGTTATGTCGATTCTCATTGGAACTCTGATTCTGTCGAATCTAGCCTCTAATGAAACACGGAAACTGTTGTATTTGTCTTCTTCGCGGATTGGCACTATTCGCTCCAATTTGAAACTAACCCCGTCATCAATCGCTGTTTCGATTATTTCGGTCACAACTCTTTTGAGCGAATCTTCATTCATTGCAAGGTTCTTGACTGTGGCATCCATATCGATTGTGGTTCTCTGCCCAATACCTAGAATAGATGCGATTAGAAGCCCACCTTTCAATATGAAGATCTCTTTGTATGAGGACCTAGCCACTCGCTCAATAAATCTTTCGAACATGAACATGTGAAGAATCTCTCCCGCATTCAAGTCTTTCTCCGCGGCGATTTTACGAATCTCGTTTTTCAGCTTTTCCGGGTTTATCACAGCAGAACCTCCGTATAAGTATGCAAGAGATCTTCAACTCCCAACACTCGTGAGTATCTAGCTAACTTTGCAATATCTCTTGTACTACCGAAATACGATTTCAAGGCATCAGTGACGATCTGAATATCAAATCGGTCCTTCTCTTTTAGCAGATCGCAGATGGTCCTTTCGGAATCGTAAGATCTTAAAGTGTTTCCAAAAGGCGATTTAACACTGGCCAAACCCAGGTTAAAAAGCGACCGTTTCACGTAATGGAAGACCAGATCACTGCGCTCTTTCGAAAGATGCGTTACGTTTGATCCCTGAGGTACAGTAATGTGGTATTTGGATGGTGCCCGGTCTGAGAGACCGAGTAGATAGAGGGATGTTGTATGAGAGAAGACACAGGATTTGCACCTCATCTGGAGTATCTTGTACTCATCTATTAATCTTTCTGATAAGACGTACACCCCCCGCGAGACCTTCTCAAGCTGTCCCAACTCAAGAAGCCGTCTTAGCTCTTCCTTTCTAATTCCCTCTGCTACGACATCACAGGTTTCAACAAAACCATTGTTTTCGGCAGCGATTTGTTTGATCTTTTCAAACTCATTCATCGTTTCACCTTCTGTACTAACGTGCTTTAATAATAACATATTAACGCACGTTAGTACAACTGGGTTTTATTTGACGCCAGGTGAGGCTACTATATGCCATTTGACATGATGCGCCGTAAATCACCTTCGGATACAATGCCGGAAAAGAACTTTTCCCTTCAAGAAGTGATGCTGCTGTGTGGCAAGCCTGCCAGGCCAACCGTCATGGGTCCACCGGCTAAGAACCGCTGGCCGCTTGCTAGAAGACACTAATCGCTTGAAGAGCAAGGCAACAAGAAGAATGAGATCCCGTGCAGGTGCATCACGGGATGACAGCCTTGTCTGTCATCCTGACAACGTTCCTGGTCAGGATCCCTTTCTCCCGCGAAAAACGGGACAGACATTAGGAGAATCGTCACTCCTTTTTTTCTCGCCGCTAATAGAGAAACCCGAAGAGGAACAGCGGGATGATGTTCTCGAATCCGATTTCGATACCATCGCGCAGTACGAATCCGTTTGAGGAATCCTTAAGCTGGCGTCTTCCTTTGTCTGGACCACCCACTTCAAAAGTTATCTCCTTGTTTTTTTCTTTCAGGGTGAAGTCACCGCTGGCAGGCACGCAAATCCCCAGATGACCGACTTGCGAAACGAAGAAGGCTTCGCGTATCGTTCCCATGTTTGCCTCAAGATTCCATTGCGGTAGGCCGAGAGCATAATAGAGATTGGTTTCACCGAGAAAGACTTTTGAACCGCTGCGCATTCCTTTTATTCCTCTTCCGCATGGAAGGACTCTTTTCAGAACTCCTGCCCTCTCGAGAGAATCTAGATAGGTGTATAAGGTGACTTTGCTTATTCCTAACTCCTTACAAAGCGACTCGGGAGAGATTGAAGGAACAACACTGGTTGCCACAAAGGCGATGATCTTTTTAATGATTGTTGCTGCCTCGCCTCTCAGCGAGTCTTGCTCTACAACATCTTGATAAATCGCTTTGTCCAGAGTGTTTAGTATTCTCTCGTAGTAAGAACCGTACGAAAGCCGAAAAGGGTACGAACCGGCTCTCAAGTACTCCCTGAACAGCTCCAGCGGATGTAGCTTCTGAAGCTTTCTGCTGATATTTATGTGATTCTCGAGGAGCTCAGTAATGCTTACTGCGGGAAAGTTTTCGCCTTTCTCCAGATTGAGGAATTCTCTGAATGAGAGATGCCTTAGTTCACTCAATACCGCCCGCCTTGAAAGGTCTGCGGTCCCTTTCATTACGGAGTATCTAGAGCTGCCCGAGAAGTGAATCTGCTTTCCCGGATACGAATCATGTAAGGCCTTGATATCATTTGCCCATCCTGGCTGTCTATGAGCTTCATCTACCACTAACGTCTTTCCGCCAAGCTTGAAGAACGTGTCTCCTATGGCATATATTCCCTCTCTGAGAACTAAGGGATTATCCCCGGAGATGTATAGAAAGCCCTTCTGTCCTTTCTCAAGGATCTTCTGCAGAAGCATAGTTGTCTTTCCACAGCCTCTGGCTCCCACGATTCCCAGAAGTGGATCATTCCAATCAATAAGCTCATATGCATAACGCTTGAACTCTGTAGGAACAGAACTGAAAAGTCTCTCCTGGATCTCAAAAAAAGGTTGAAGGTCTACCATGGCGCACCTCCATTTAGTTCATTACATTATACCATTCTAGCGATTCGAGTTTAATATACTTTACCGACTAATGAATAGGACTCCATTTTCTGCGAAAGAGAGAGAATAGGAGAGAAAGGGATACAAGAGAGATAGAGAGACAGAGAGAGAAAAAAGAGAGAGGGTGAGAGAATGAGAGGACGAGACTGAAGAGATGAGATCCCGTACAGGAGCACTACGGGATGACAGTTTTACTCCCTTCACGTCATCCTGACAATGCTTCTGGGCAGGATCCCTCTCTCCCGCGAAAAATGGGACAGACGCTAAGATCCCGTCAGTCCCTATTTTCGCTTACAGCGTTAATCGGTTCCTAGCACGTCATCCTGACAATGCTTCTGGGCAGGATCTCTGTCCCTCGCTTCAAAGTTTGAGATCCCGTACAGGATCCCTGAACAGGAGCGCTTCAGGGCAGGCTTTACGGGATGACAATGTCAGACGATTATGCGATTCTTTTTGTAGGGGCGAACGGCTGTTCGCCCGTGAGTGGATTTCAGTGCAGGCTCTACGGGATGACAGCATGGGGCACTACGGGATGACAGTTTTACTCCCTTCACGTCATCCTGACAATGCTTCTGGGCAGGATCTCTGTCCCTCGCTTTCTCTTGAGCGAAGCGAACTATCGACAATGCTCTTTCTCGAATGATCTTTTATCTGAACGGTTCGAATTGTTTTTGAACGGTGAACTGTGAACCTTTCCATTTAATGATGATAAGATTGTTCATATCTAGGGTTTTGAGGTGATGTATGGATAGAGAGACTGTGAAGCTTACGCTTTTGGCCGAGGCGCTTGAGATGAGCTGGAATTCTTACGTAGTGTACGGACCGCTCGCCGAGCTAGACGCCTTTTTGGACAAAGATGCTGCCGTGAAGTTGGCCGAGGCTTTGAAGAGCGGGTTTATGCTTGAAGAGTCTGTTGAAAAAATTATGGATGACGGCTTCTTCAGAGGTTATCTCGCGGGGATGATGCTCCATAACGATTCTATTTCTCTTGAAAGTAAAGAGGCGATAGCGAGGATTCTTGAGGATAATCTTCTTTCGCTTTTGAAGAGTGCGGACGAGTCGCTTCCTAGTGTTGACAAGTTTTATGGAGAGCCTGGAGACTACGATAAGAGATTCTTTCCTTTCTTCGAGGATAAGGACAAGGCGAGGTCGAAGTCAAGTCTTAGGGAGAACCTCAGTCTTTTCTGGTATTACAGCAAAGACAGCTATTATATCCCTCTGATCCTCTGGGGAAATGAGCTGGCCTCTTTTCTCTCCAAGAATGCTCACAAGCAGGAGCTAAATGGCCAGGCTGCAGAGAAACTGAAGAAGATTATGGTTACCGCTGAAGCCTCTTATGCGATGAGCGATGCCGTTCGATCGATCGTGGGTTTTCAGGTTCCCAAAGCCGAAAGCGATACTTCTTCACAGCTGCCTATGTTTTCCCTGATCATGAACAAGAATGTGAGTACGGAAGAAATCGTGGAGCTGATTAAGAGTATTACTCAGTATTCAGTTGTAAATTTGATGTATGCTCCTGTTGCCATGACCAGGAGCGATATTACCGAAGAGAGTGAGAGGGCCAGAGAAATAGTCTTTCGAGTCTTTGATTCGCTTGAAAATTCGATTCTGGCTTTTCTTTTGAACGGTGGGGACGAGTTGACAATAAACGGCTTTCTTTACCAGATAGTCCTACAATATGATTTTGCAAAGCTTTTCGATAGATTGACGTCTCTTCTGGAAATGCTAACGGTAGAGTTTGCAGACGCAGCGCTGTTGGCTATTGCAAGCGCACTTATAGAAAAGGAGGAGACGAAGGAAAACGTCGAGCGTTTTATAGAGTATATGAAGGCTTTCAAGGATTCCTTCGGGCTTTTGACAGCCGGGTTTCTGCTATCGAGAAAGTACGAACTGGAAGACGATTCCTTCTCAACTGAAATAAGGCGTGATCGCAAGCCCGATGAAACTGATTATTACTTACTTCTAGAATTGGCGCGAGGCTTTCTTGACGATCTAGAAGTGGCCTATCAGGAAATGGTGGGCGAGTACAATCATTTGGGCGATCTCGAAGACGTTTTCGAAGAGCTGGAAGAGATTACGGAGCCTTGTTTCGTTTCAGCCGATGGCTCGGACGAAGAAGTAGAGTATTCGAGAGTGCCTATGTATACGCTGATAAACGCGGTGATTAGAAACAACGATCTTGATGATGCAATCGAGGCGATCGAGGCCTACTGTGACAGGTACATTTTCAATTTCGAATTCGTGAATACTCTTCTATATATGCCCTCAAAAAGCATTGATAAGGTCATGCAGCTCCTTCTTTTCTCGGGAGAAATGGCCGTTGGTTTCATAGATGACATTGCTGACCAAGACGACGAAGCTTACTTACTGAGTAAAGAGGAGAGTCCTTCCAACAGGGAGTATTTGGACCTTATTGAGAAGTATATCGAAAAGCTGATCGACGACAAGAAGTACCGTGAGGCCTCAAGAGCTATAGCGGCTGTCGATCCATTTGTAGATCCCGAAGATGTCGATAATCTTTTCACCAGTATGATAATCGTTCGCTGGAGGACTAAGGACTTCGAGAACTTGAAAACGATGCTCGAAGCTATAGACGAGGAAAGTGATCCGAGAGCGCTCATCGTAAAGGCCCTCATGAATTACTTTAACAAAGAGGTCGACGCGGCGGAAGGAATCATTATCGATATTCTTCAAGAGCTGCCTGACTTCATTCAGTATCTTCTCGAAAATGACGAACCGGATGAAGAGGACTTTGACAGGGCTGACGATGGCGACGTCAGGTCCCAGAAGAAGATCGACGCTAAGCTCTTAGCAGAAGAGTTCAGAGAAGACTGGTTCAAGCTCAAGGGCGGCAAAGATTGGCTCAAGAAGGTCCAGAAGGTCTTTGATGAAGTGAGCTAGCTCCTGATAGACACTCACGCAGAAGTGAGGCTGGGAAAAGCATCCCAGGAAGTGATGCCCGGAAGACCATCCGGGGAAGTGATGCCGACTTCGTCGGGAAGTGATCCTGCTTCGCAGGAAGCCTCTCAGGTCAACCGTCATTGGTTCTCCGTCCTCAGACAAGAATTGCTAGACGCAAGGCGCCGGAGATCATCGGCGATCAATTAAGAAGTGATGCTGCTCCGCAGGAAGTGAGGCCCGGAAGAACGTCCGGGGAAGTGAGGCTCGCTGTGCGAGGAAGTGATGCTGTCGCTCACGCGCCAGGACGCAAGGCCCGCTTCGCGGGGATGAAAAACCATCTGCGACAAAAGATTCGACGCAATGCGCCGAAAAGCATCGGCGATCAATTAAGAAGTGAGGCTGGGAAAAGCATCCCAGGAAGTGATGCCCGGAAGAACATCCGGGGAAGTGAGGCCGACTTCGTCGGGAAGTGATGCTGGCGCTTACACGCCAGGTCGCAATGCCCGCTTCGCGGGGATGAAGAACCAACTGAAATAAGAAATTCGACGCAAGGCGCCGAAGATCATCGGCGATCAATTAAGAAGTGATGCTGCTCCGCAGGAAGCTGAACTTCAAAATAAGATGACTGCGCGACAGCACTTGAATGGTGGATTTTCAGATGATATATTATCCTCAGTTCATTTTGAGGAGGATAGATGATGGACATTGAGAATCTTCAAATTTGGAAACTTGTGACAAACGGCGAACTTCCTTTCAAGATAGAGCCCCTAAGATAATGGAGGTATTGACATGAGTATTGGAGTAAAGTCGATAAAGAGCTGTAAACCATATCAGTTAATACTTGAGTTCAGTAACGGGGAAGAGAGAGCGATAGATCTTGAGGGAATATTGAACAAGGGAAAGTTCTCGGAGCTACGAGACCCGAAAGTTTTCTGCTCGGCTTGTATCAGCTTTGATACTATTCAATGGTCCAATGGACTGGACATCTGCCCAGAGTACCTCTTTGATCATTCAAGGCCTATAGCAGCACTTCGCTGAGAAAACAGGATATGAATTGAAGAAACATGATAAACGCTCTTCGAAAGAGCGGGAAAGCGATTCTTTTTCTTACTTTCAGGAGCGTAATCAGAAGTCGACTATTAAGAAGATGGTGTTCCTTTTATCGGATTGAAGCATCAACAATCTGTCTCAAAGATTCTTGTATACATTTCTGCGATGTCCGACATGCAGAATAGTAACTGACTTATCTTGCTAACAAATCTCATAGATAATCCGATAGTCACCAGCTCTTATACGCCATCCCTCTCTTCCGGTCAACTTACTTGAACCTCTTGGACGTGGATTCGATGCTAGCAACAATATCCTTTGCTTGATTCTGCTATAGTTTGGCTCTCGAAGAGACTGAAGCTCTTTTGCGGCTTTGCTGAGAATAAGAAGTTTGTATTAGTCAGACATCTTTGCGCTTGGATTTTTCTAAAGCTTCTTCAAACGGAAGAATCTCGTCGGCTGACTTCTTAGCTTTGTCGTATGCTCGAATCTCTTCCAATTCTTCCAACTCATCAAGAATCTTCTTATATGTAGAGATACTAAGAATCACGCTAACAGGTTTTCCATCTTCATTAACAATCATGCGGGGTTCTTTCATTGAATCACCTCATCTGGAATTGTAGCATTTCGAAGAGCGGTTCTCCGTTTCGACGCTGTACGTACAGCTTTTTTGCTAAGAACTATGAGAATAGGAGAGAGGAAGAGACTGGAGGGAAGCAAACTCTTTTCTCGGAGGATGGCGGACCGTTGACGGACAACGTTGTCTTTACAGCGATCAGCGGGTTTTGCTTCTATGCGTATAGCGGTTTCCAAATGTGAGATCCCGTACAGGACCCCTGAACAGGAACGCTTCAGGGCAGGCTTTACGGGATGACAATGTCAGACGATTATGAGATTCTTTTGTAGGGGCGAACGGCTGTTCGCCCGTGAGTGGATTTCAGGGCAGGCTAAAGGGATGACAGAAGAGGCGCTCATCAGAGAAGATCCTAGGGGATGACAGTAACGCACGATTGCGTAAAACGGGACAGACCATAGCAAAAGTCGCAATGCGCCGAAGATCATCGGCGGACGCAAGGCCGGCAAGTTCATCCCGGGACGCAAGGCTGGCAAAGATCATCCCAGGACGCAAGGCCCGCTTCGCGGGGAAGAGCCGCTTGGATAAAAAACACTGAAGGCTGTACGCTGGAAAAAGGAGAATATGGCTAATTAGAGCGGGTTTTAAACAGAAGACCGCGTTAGGAAGACCGGGTTGATAGAAGCGGGTTATGGTAACCGGGTTTTGAAGAACAATATGCAAAAAGGGGACTCAATTTCTCCTGGTCAGGACTCCGGACTTTCTTTCATCTTCGTTTTTTGACTCGAAGTGTACATGTTGAGCTGTAATTGCATTGTAGTTCCTATTCAATGGGACTAAGGCTTGCTTTGTTGTCACAAATACTATATACTCTTTGTGACAAGAGGAGTGAACCTTATGAAAGAAATAAGCACCAGGGAGAAAATATCGAATTATATAAAGAGGAATCCAAAATCAAGGATTTACTCTATCTCTGACTTTTCAAGATTTGGTACTTATGATAGTGTTCGAAAAGCTCTATCACGGCTGGAAATCGAGGGGAGGTTAATTCGTGTTTCGAGGGGCTTCTATAAATCCCAGGAATTCAACATACTTGTAAATGAGGAAGTCGCTTCAGATCCTGATCAGTTTGCTAGAGCCTATGCAGAGTCCTACGGCTGGAAAATCGCTCCGCACAAGGAAACAGCTTTGAATATGTTGGGTTTGTCAACTCAGGTACAAAATGTCTTTCAGTACGTAAGTGACGGCCCATATAGAACTGTATCTCTCAATGACGGACGGAAAATAGAGTTCAGACATAGAACTATTCGCGAAATAAGCAAACTTAGTTATAAGGAAGCGGCTCTCCTTGAAGCACTTAAGACTCTGGGCAAGGAGCGGATTTCTCCTGATGTCAGGAGTAGGATCCTTCGAAGATTCAGTAAGAAGGAACTAGAAGCTTTAAGAAAGCGAGTTCAGAAGAGCAGGAAATGGATTTATGAGGAAATCTGCAGATTGATTGAAAGGAGCGAGAACAGTGTATCGCATCGCTAACGAAACTAGCTCAAACCTGAGAGCCATTTTCGGAAATACTGCAACTAGAAGAGGTATCAGTCCGGCAATTATAGAGAAGGACTTTTGGGTATGTTTCCTGCTTGAGGTTCTCTTTCATCACAGCAAGTATTCAAAGCATTATGCCTTTAAAGGTGGAACGTCTCTTTCAAAGGTATATAAAGCAATAGAACGTTTTTCTGAAGATATTAATCTGATAGTTGATTGGAGGCTTCTAGGATATTCGTTAACACAACCATGGGAATCAAGATCTAGAACTAAGCAAGAGAGTTTTAATCAGGAGGCAGCTTTGAGAACTGAACGGTTCGTCGCTACCGAGTTTGTTCCGAGTCTAGAAGAATCATTGAGTTCGTTCATTAAAGATTTCGATTTGCATGTCGATCCGGATGATTCTCAGACCGTTCTCTTTAGATATCCACAGATATTCGCTGACCAGAGCCTACTGCAAGAAATTAGATTGGAGATCGGACCCTTGGCGGCGTGGTCTCCATCTGGCGATAAACCCATTACTCCATATGCCGCCGAGGAGTTCCCTAAAGCTTTTCGCATGCCGAGTACTCTTGTAAGAACAGTAGAAGCAAAACGTACATTTTGGGAAAAGGCAACTATCCTCCACCGTGAAGCCAACAGGAAGAATGGAAGGTTACCGCTTAGGTATTCCAGGCACTACTATGATCTTCATATGTTGTGCAACACCTCAATAAAACGCGAAGCACTTGAGGACATCGAATTGCTTTATAAGGTTGTGGCATTCAAGGACAAGTTCTTTCATTGTGCATGGGCAAAATACGAAGAAGCACTCCCCGCAACGTTGCGCCTAGTACCGCCCAACAATGTACTAAAGAAACTGGAAGAAGACTTTGAAAAAATGAAGCCAATGATATTTGGTTCGGTCCCTTCTTTTGAACAAATACTTGCCACTCTTCGCGAATTTGAGCAAGAAATGAGAACTCGTTAAGAGCTGTCCTTGTTTCGACCAATAGCGTGGATCCGTCCTCGACAAATAGGGGCTCTATTATTGAATAGACGGGGACAGACGTCAGGAGCTCGTCAGTCCCGTATTCGAAATGCTACGGGATGACAATATCAGACGATTATGCGATTCTTTTTGTAGGGGCGAACGGCTGTTCGTCCGTGAGTGGATTTCAGTGCAGGCTCTACGGGATGACAGTCTTTACTTTCTTTCCGTCATCCTGACAACGCTCCAGGTCAGGATCACGGTCCTTCGCGAAAAACGGGACAGACGTGAGGAGAATCGTCAGTCCCTATTTTCGCTTACAGCGTACAGAGGTTCTAATGGACCCGGTAAGTTTCTACTTTCGAAAGTTACTTAGAATCAAGTAAGGATCACAGAGTGCTTATGATACTTCAGCAATGGTGATGAATGAAAGAGTAATTTGACCCGTTAAGCATTGTATGACGAAATTTCTTCAAGGGTCACGCTCTTTCCGAAAACTCAAAAACGAACATTGACAATACTTAGAGCGTTAATTTGTGCTGGAAGAGACTTACGTTGCGAAACTATAATCCGGCTCCTAAAGGAATAGCAGACATGATGTTCAAATATAATAGTATATGAGTTACTATAATATTGTATGTGATACACTAAGGTTATGAAGATGAATATGAGTTTTTCAGATATTGAAGTTGCTTTGAAGGCTTTGAATTCTCAGTTAAAGAGAATTGGAAAGAAAGTCGGCCTGGTTGTTTGTGGGGGTACCGCATTGAACGCTCTTGGTTTAGTCCAGAGGACAACTGCTGATATAGATGTAGTTGGTTTCGCAGAGGAAGTCGAGGATCAGATCGTTGTCAGCAAAGCCGAATTCCCGGATTGGCTTCTAGATTCTGCCGGAAAAGTGGCCAGGGATATGGGCCTTCCCAAAGACTGGATAAACAACGGGCCGACATCATTAGTTGAACTCGGTTTACCTGAAGGATTTTCAGAACGACTAATCAAGGTTCAAATTGGGAGCTCTCTTTCTGTCTATTATATTTCTCGAATTGATCAGATTTACTTTAAGTTGTACGCTTCAGCTGACCGCGGCGGGTATCACGTAGATGATCTGATGAAGTTAGAACCAACGGAGAAAGAGATTGTAGAGGCAGCAAAATGGACAATGACTCATGATGTCTCGCCGGCTTTTAGAGGAATCATGATTGATCTTTTGCGGAGGCTTGGTTTTGATGATGCATCCAAAGAGCTTTAGGAAATTGATTGTAGATAATGCCGTTGGGATGCTGTGGAGCCAGTGGGTAAATCTTGGTGCATGGTCGAGAGCTGAGCAAAGGGTGAACTCTTTTAGTGATCCGGAGAGCGCTATTGCCTTTTCCAGTTATTTCTGTAAATACGAAAAGCGTCTAGATAAGATCTCTCTGGACTGGAGCAAAGTGAACCTCCAATATATTAATCATTCTCGCTTGAAAAGACTTCGGAAGACTGTGACCGATCATATTGAACTACCTGATGATTTTTACGAAGTCCAAGCTGCCACTACTTCCAGCAAGTATATCACTGAGCCTAATGCAAAAGACATGGCGAACTTGCTTGTTAGACTGAGACTGCTCTTTGGATCTACTACCAGAGCAGACGTGATATTCCATTTACTTACCAAGGGAAGCGCAAATTCGAATCAAATAGCAACCTATCGCTTTCTCAATCAGAAGGCGGTACTTCTGGAACTAGAGAAGCTGGCTAAGGCGGGTGTTTTGGTAGAGAGAAGATCATCACGGGAGAGACTGTTTTCCGCTCAAAGACAGTTCGCCAAGTTTTTTGAATTCGAAATTCAGCCCATTAGTTCTCCATGGTTTCTTCTTGCTTCGCTACTGATGTTAGAAGGATGTCTCACAGATGAGCTCATTGATGATGAATATCTAGTCTTTTCAACATTCATGGATAATAAAAGAAAACTTTCTGACTATCTTCAGAAGGCTGGCGAATGCAACTTGACTCTCGAAGGATCAACAGCAGACGAGTTTTATGAGAATGTCACTGAGTACTACACATGTCTTTGTCCGGTCTGTGAAAGTATTCACGCCCGCTAATATACTCAGATGGAGCAGGTGTCAATTTTTGTGAATATCACCGGATGTTATTCTGCCGAAAAATACCAGACGCAAGGCGCCGAAGATCATCGGCGATCAATTAAGAAGTGATGCTGCTCCGCAGGAAGTGAGGCCCGGAAGACCATCCGGGGAAGTGATGCCGACTTCGTCGGGAAGTGATGCTGGCGCTTTCGCGCCAGGAGGCAAACAACAAAACAAAATGACTGCATGAAAGTACTTGAATGGTGAGTTTTCAGATGATATATTATCCTCAGTTCATTTTGAGGAGGATAGATCATGGAGATCGAAAGGCTTAATATCTGGAAGCTGGGTGTTGAGCTTGCAAAGGATGTTTATGTTCTCACAGAGAAATTCCCTAAGAAAGAGCTCTATAGTCTAACCGACCAAATAAGAAGAGCTGCGGTTTCTGTACCCTCTAATATCGCAGAAGGGAAAGGTCGTTCATCTGCAAAGGACTTCATTAACTTCCTGAGTGTTGCCAGAGGGTCACTCTATGAATTAATAACCCAGCTCTATATTGCGAGGGAGATTGGATACCTGACTCAAGAAGATTTCTCAACTCTTCAAAAGAGAATCGAGGATCTTTCGCATAAGATAGTTGCTATGACGAAGTACCTTAGGAATAACAAGTGAGCTCGACTTTGTCGGGAAGTGAGGCTGCTGCGCAGGAGGCAGAAAAGAGACAGTCTGCTGACGCAGGCCATTTCCGCTATGCGGGAGATGAGATCCCGTGCAGGATCATTACGGGATGACAATGTCAGACAATTATGCGATTCTTTTTGTAGGGGCGAACGGCTGTTCGCGCGTGAGTGGATTTCAGTGCAGGCTAAAGGGATGACAGAAGAGGCGCTCATCAGAATAAGCTTAAGTGATGACATCCCTTCACGTCATCCTGACAATGCTCCTGGTCAGGATCTGGGTCACAATAGCTTCATCTAATTTCTAAACCTGAAGTTGTCATTGACTTATGCAGATCAAGATGCTGTATCTTTTTGTATCTAACGATAACTTTCTCTTATGTCTTCCCAAAGGTCTCGAAGGTCTGGATTTCTTGTCTTAATCAGCCTCAGTTTCCATTCTCTCTTCCAGCTTTTCAGCTGCTTTTCTCTTCTGATAGCCTCTTTGATTGTTTCAAAGTACTCATAGTAGACAACGACTACACAATTGTACTTATGAGTGAAGCCTTCTATCATCTTGTTCTTGTGCTCAAAGACCCTTCGAAAGAGATTGTTTGTTACACCAATATAGAACACATTTCTGGAAGGATTTGTCATTATGTAAACAAACCCCGAATTCATTACATCACCTCATATGAATCAGAAAATGAGTATTATTATGATAGCATTGTGATTTGCTCTTGATGAGTGCCTGTGAAGAGAAGGACTAGATCCCGTGCAGGAACATCACGGGATGACAGAAGAAACGTCCATCAGGGCAGGCTTTACGGGATGACTCCCTTTCACGTCATCCTGACAATGCTCTTGGTCAGGATCTGGTCTTTTGGGTTTTACGAAGCATGCACGCGAAAAAATGGGACAGACGCTAAGGGCCCGTCAGTCCCTATTTTCGCTTACAGCGCTCAGCGGTTTCTAGGTACGAGATCCCGTACAGGAGCACTACGGGATGACAGAAGAGGCGCTCATCAGGGCATTCTGACGAAGCTTCTGGTCAAAATCTTTGTCTATATCGCGAAAAATGGGACAGACGTGAGGAGAATCGTCAGTCCCTATTTTCGCTTAGTTATTCAGATGAGAAATCTATGGGCTTATTCTGAGGACGGAGGACCGCTGACGGAAAACGTTGTCTTCACAGCGGTCAGCAGAATTACTTGAGCTGGATAGTTCATACGATCGACTCGTGTTAGTCATCACGGATTGGTTTGCTTTAGTTGTATACTATGCCGAATAGAATCATGGGGGTGAAGATATGAAGAGGAATATTGCCGTATCTATCGGCTTGATTGTTTTAGTTATTGCTTTTATGGTTTCAGGGTGTGTAAAGAGCATAGATGTTCCGCGTTCGCCAGCGATTGATTGGTCAGTGCAAGCTGTGGATGGGCAGGCGAGGGTGATCATAGGTTTCTCCGGTCTGCCCGACAAGGGTCTGGTCAAGGCGTTCGGTGGCGAGGTCTTTGCGGAATTCGGTTTTATCAAAGCTTTGTCTGCGAAGATTCCCGTTGAGGCAATTGACGGGCTGCTGAGAAATCCTCATGTAGTCTATGTTGAACCAAACATAGAGCTTCATGCCCTTGAAGAGCAGTATCTGTGGGGTATGAACAGGATCTTTGGAGAGGAGTCCTTCGAGTTTCCTACATGGGAGACATCAACAGGAGCAGGGGTTAAGGTTGCCATTCTCGATACAGGAATCGATCCAAGCCATCCTGATCTCGCCGGTAGAGTCTCTGAAGGAGTGGATTTCACAGGAATTGGTTCGAGCTTTGACGACAATGGCCACGGGACGCATGTTTCGGGGACTGTTGCTGCGATCTACTCCAATAATGACGGAGTATACGGTGTGGCACCAGACGCTACCCTTGTTCCCGTAAAGGTTCTCAGCGCTTCGGGAAGCGGAACTCTCGAATCGATTATCTGGGGTATCCAATGGGCAATCGATAATGACATTGATGTAATAAACATGAGCCTGGGTACTTCAAGCGATATGCAGTCCCTCGAGGATGCTTGCAATGCGGCCTTTGCCGACGGAATTCTCATCGTCGCTGCGGCAGGGAACAGCGGTAACAAACCTGGAAATAGGGACACCGTTGAGTATCCTGGAGGATACGCCTCTGTCATAGCTGTCGCGGCTTCAGATTCGAACGACGCGAGAGCGACTTTCTCCAGCACAGGTCCTGACGTTGAATTAATTGCCCCCGGCGTAAGCATATTAAGCACTATTCCCGGAGGCGACCATGCTTATTATAGTGGGACTTCTATGGCTTCGCCCCATGTTGCTGGAGTGGCTGCACTTGTTCTTGCTGCAAAGCCTACGCTTACAAACGCCGAGGTTAGATTGATTCTTCAACAAACGGCAGAAAATCTTGGACTGAAACAGGAGCATCAGGGATATGGGCTGGTCAGAGCGGATCTCGCAGTTCAAGCGGCCTCTGTAACTACTCCTCCCGCTTCGGACACTGATCCCGAACCCGGTACAGTAACAGTTTCCAATATCAGCTATTCATTGAGCAGAAATGCCAAACATATGTATGTTTCAGTTCAGCTGGACCCGGTTGTCGTCGGAGCAAGTGTTTCGATAGAGGTCTATCTCAATAACGGTAGCTCCCCGTACTTTGTCGGTACGATCACAACAGATACTTCCGGAGTCACCAAGTTCACAGTTGTCAATGCACCATCGGGGTCATATTCAACAGTAGTGACTGACGTTTCAGCAGCTGGGTACACCTGGGACGGTGTATTTCCAGAAAACAGTTACAGCAAGTAACATTCTAGGTGATGAACGGCGCTTGATTATTGAGGCTTGATGGGAAAGACTTGAAATAGAACAGCAAAACAGTCCGAATCGCCTGGGCTGAAGTTTGGGAATATTTCTGATAGAATCGTCCTTGTCCTTCCTTCTAGTAAGGTATTCTGAATTTATGCAGGTGGGTTTGCTACACTTGTGATTCACACTTGTCAAAGATATAGGAAAATCCTAACTTCGTGCTGGTTATCAGTGAGTTCCTATCTCTTAATTGTATATGCAGATGATGAGTTTCGATGACGTTGGTTCATATTTGAAAGTTTTGAATAACCCGTTTAGGGAAGTTGTTCCAGGTATATGTATTGAGTTTATCGAAACAACAGGAAAATTGAAGTCAGAGAAGACTGAGAAAAATTTCTGTCAACGAACAAACTTCTCTAAATGGTGGCAATCCGGTCGACACTGTCTCATTTTGCTCTTTATCCACGATCTAATTCTTTGTCAGATGAAGTATCGCTCATCAAGCGACCGTGAAAAATATGACGGAACACCAATATTCCGTAAACAAGTGAAATTCCTGAAGCGGAAATGTGGAGTATTGCAGATTAGTGTAGAAGTGTTTGACAAGTATTATTGGTCTTCGCGCAGATGAGCATGCGAGCACTTGGGATCATAAGTACACTAAACCCTTTCATTTAGTCTCTGGATTTTGGTGTGTTTCGTTCTTAGTGTTGCATAATCTTCCCAAAAGAGTCTCAGCGGAGTTATATCCAGTGTATTCGACTTCTAAGAAATATCAGAACATCGTCAACGCACGACAGATTACTGTATTGATTTGACAAGAGCAATGAAGTGATAAACTAAATTGAAAGTGCAGGTGTGCATGCAATGACGAAGATGGAGTTTACGGTCAACTACAAGAGGTGAGATGGAAATTGCAGAGCAAGACATTACATGGAGTTTCGATCTTAACTGCAAGAAACTTTGCACAATCTCCGTCATGGAAGTGCATTTTTGATTGGGAAGATGAGATCTCTAACTTGCTGTTTTTGCCTCTGGAAGAACTCACAAAGCCAAGGAAGTTCTCTAGATTATTGTGCGATCCAAAGACATTTAAGTATGCTCTGCCCATAGTGAAGAGAATTATTAACGGGTGTAGGGGAAAAATTGGGATAGTTTATCTAATGGCACCAGAGAATATCAGGTTTGTTCTGAAGTCCAAGTTGAAACTCGTACCGATCTTCATTGATACACCAACCTCATCGTATAACTCGCTACGAAGGCTTTGTAAGGTATTTCCCTTCTACTATGTTTCATCATACGAGACTTTTGAACACTTAAGTCTTTATCACGATAACGTGAGATTCTTGCCGTTTTCTGTGCCGGAAACCTGGAAGCTGAACCGAATACCGGAGAAGCAACTCGATGTGCTTCAAATAGGTAGAAAGAATCCCCTTCTTCATAAGTGGATGTTGAGGATGGCTTCAGAAAATGGCATCGAATATGTTTATCAAAGGATAGAAGATGGCGTTCTGAATTATTGGTCAACAAAGGATGGCTTGATTGGCGATTTCAGAGATAGGCGAAAGTTTGCTCATCTTTTGGGAAAAGCTAGGGTTAGTCTTGTATCTTCTGGAGGAATCGATGGTAGTCGAAAAGGTTTCGACATAAATCCTGTGACTGTTAGGTTCTTTGAGAGCGCAGTAAACTATTGTTACATGATCGGAAGGTATCCGCCGGAATCGAAAGACTTTGAGTACACACGCATGTCTGAGATTGTTATTCGTGTTGATGACGAAAGATCCTTTAGAAAGCAACTAATTAAGTGTCTGGATAAACCGTTCAACCTTAAGGAAAAATATGACTCAATCATTGACAGCAATTCAACTCGATGTATTGCCTCAATAATTAAAAGAGATCTGGAGAATTATCTCGAGAAGCCTGGCTTAGTCACCAACTAGTTATGCCCTGAATAGGGGCATGCTTGGCTTTTACTCTAGACACTACACTGAAAACGTATTCTTGAAGTTGTGATGAACTACAAGCTGAAAACATTCAGGAGGTTGTTGTATGAAGAAACACGCCTTAATCACGGGTATTACCGGCCAAGATGGATCTTATCTTGCAGAATTGTTGTTGGATAAGGGTTATGAAATTCATGGAATAATAAGGAGATCAAGCAGTTTCAATACGAAGAGAATTGATCATCTATACAAGGATCCTCATGAAAGAGATGTCAATCTCTTTCTTCATTATGGAGACTTGACGGATTCAACTAATCTGATCAGACTCATTCAAGAGATACAACCTGATGAAATATATAACCTCGCTGCCCAGAGTCATGTCAAGGTCTCTTTTGAGACGGCAGAATACACCGCTAATTCAGACGGATTAGGGACTCTCAGACTGCTGGAAGCGATACACTTTCTCGGACTCGAGAAGAAGACCAAGTTCTATCAGGCATCTACAAGTGAGCTTTACGGGAAAGTGCAAGAAACTCCTCAGAAAGAGACAACGCCATTCTACCCTAGAAGTCCATATGCAGCGGCCAAACTATACGCTTACTGGATAACAGTTAACTACAGAGAAGCCTATGGGATCTTTGGGAGCAATGGCATCCTCTTTAATCATGAGTCACCAAGAAGAGGAGAGACATTCGTTACCAGAAAGATCACAAGGGCAGCTTCAAGAATATCACATGGCCTTCAAGACAGGCTATATCTTGGAAACATGGACGCGAAGAGAGACTGGGGGTATGCTCCTGATTACGTGAAGGCAATGTGGCTGATGCTCCAGCAGGAAGAACCGGGAGACTTTGTCATAGCCACTGGAGAAACCCATACTGTAAGAGAATTCGTCGAACTGTCTTTCAAAGAAGCAGGAATAGATATTCATTGGAGTGGAACTGGCGTTGAAGAGAAGGGAATCAACTCAAAGACGGGAAAGATAGTCGTTGAAGTAGACCCTGATTACTTTAGGCCAACAGAAGTAGAGTTACTCCTTGGAGATCCAACCAAGGCAAGAGATAAGCTAGGTTGGCAACCTGAAGTCAAATTCAAAGAACTCGTTGAGATAATGATGAAAGCCGATCTCGAAGCCGCGAAGTATGAGAAGTATAAGAAGCAGTACAACGGATAGTGGAGAGTTGAGGGTGGAGAGTGGTGAGTAGAAAGTAGTGAGCCGAGAGTGGGAAGCGGAGTGTGGAGAATGGAGAGTTCTGAGTAATGAATGTTATGTTAATGACCGTTCGAGAACTGTAGTACGGAGGTTAGGAATATGTTCTACAAAGACCTAGATGTATATAAGAAAAGCATAGATTTCGTTGTTGACATATACAAGACTACCGAATCCTTTCCTGAAAGCGAGAAATTCGGTTTGATTTCACAACTAAGGAGAGCCGCAGTCTCTTTACCGTCAAATCTAGCTGAAGGCAGTGGAAGGAATGGGAGGAAAGAACTAATAAACTTCCTCCATTTAGCTAGAGGGTCATTATTTGAAATCGGGACTCAGCTTGAGATTAGTCACAGGCTGAGATTTGTGAGTCAAGAGAACTATGCTAAACTCGAAGAAAGACGTGCAACAATTCAGAGAATGATGAATGCATTAATTTCTTCTCTGAGAAAGAAGGGAGAAAATAATGACTGAAGAAGAAAAGGGAGCTTATTCCTCCACGCACTACTCTCAACTCACAACCGATTCCAAGATCTACGTCGCCGGTCACAATGGGCTTGTTGGTTCGGCCATTATGAGGAAGCTAGAGTCTGAGGGTTTTAGGAACATAGTCACCAGAACCTTCGAAGAGCTTGATCTGACTAATCAAAAGGCAACACGGGAGTTCTTCGAGAAGGAGAGGCCGGAATATGTATTTCTCGCCGCGGCAAAGGTTGGAGGAATACAGGCAAACAGCGTATATCCTGCCGACTTCATATACATAAACCTCATGATCGAATGTAATGTCATAAAGGCCTCTCATGAATTCGGAGTAAAAAAGCTTCTGTTTCTCGGAAGCTCTTGTATATATCCTAAGTTGGCGCCTCAGCCGATAAAGGAAGAGTATCTTCTTTCCGGATATCTTGAAGAGACAAATGAACCTTATGCACTTGCAAAGATCTCCGGCATGAAGATGTGCCAGTACTTCAATAAGCAATACGGGACTAATTTCATAAGCGTTATGCCTACGAATCTATATGGACCAAATGATAACTTCGATCTGAACACAAGCCATGTATTACCAGCGCTGATTCGAAAGTTCCACGAAGCAAAGGTAAACAAAGCTCCTTATGTTGAAATATGGGGAACGGGTACCCCCAGGAGAGAATTTCTGTTTGTGGATGATCTGGCAGACGCCTGTCTCTTTCTCATGAAGAACTACTCGGGAAATGACTTCTTCAACGTAGGAACTGGAGAAGACGTAACAATAAGAGAACTTGCAGAGCTCATTGGAGAAGTTGTAGGATGCAAGGGTGAGTTGAAGTTCGATACTTCCAAACCAGACGGGACACCCAGGAAACTGCTCGATGTAACTAGGATTCATGAAGCTGGTTGGAGACACAGGATAGGATTGAAGAAGGGCTTAGAGAAGACTTATGAGTGGTTTAGCAAAACTTATCTTTAATAGACTAGGAAGGTCGAATTGCTTTTCAAGCGTCAGTTCCTCCCAATGATATTAACACCTTGTGCTACTATTTTTTCAAACCTTCATTGATTCCATTCCTAGAAACCACTAGGAAAAGTACCCTGATTGTTTTACTCACAAAAAAGAGTTCTGAAAGCGCCCAGAACTTCGCTTGATCATATCCTGCACATACTTTATTAATTGCATCGTTGCTGACTTCAATCAAATTAAGAGTAATGAGTAAGTTCTCATCTCACCCTTGTAATCTGATCCAATCATTAGGAAAGATCCCAGAAAAATCCAGATCTCTGTTCACCATTCTTTCAGGTGCAATTACAGTTCTGTTAGGGTTTCTGTTGAGCCATGCTGCCCACCAGCTGAAAGTACTATTTGCTATGATATTATGTTTGCAGAGGCTCATAAGCTGCATATCTCTGTAACTATTCGAGCCTATGTTCCAGTCAATTACTGTGAAACGAGCATCAGAGAAGCTATTTTTGGCCCACTGAGGGTCATCACAAAAAACATAAAAGACTGGTTCTACAACCGTATTCTCCATAGTTTGAATTGCTCGAAGATAGTATTGATCACTACATATGCCACCGAACAATCCCAAATTGCTGCTTTTAAGAAAGTCTCCTCTCCTAAAGTGCACGCCTACGGCTTCTACCTTAGCGATTTCGTCGGCTAATCGTTTATTATTGTCAGAACTGAAAGCAGGGAAAGTGAAGACATCTCTTAATTCTTTTGCACAGGGCTCAAGATAATTCATATTCTGCCAGTAGCCCTTTAAGTAACGATTGTTTCCTTTCAAAACATCGGGGTCAAAAGAAAATGGGATCTTTTCTTCAAAGTACACTTTTGGTTTTCTGAATAGCTTCCAAATGACTTTCCTGGGGCTAAGTCGATTCCCACCTGTCAACTTTGAAATGACGTCAAGATTAGCATGAGCAATATCCAAATTAAACAGTCTTTCAAGCTCAAATCCATTATTCATTGGTGTTGTCGAGTACTGAGTGCAGTCAGCTTTCACTTCCTGATTGTTCTTTTTAAGAAAACAGTAGAGACCATATTGAAACATCTGATTACCCAGTCCTCCGCCAAACCAAACTACACGCATAATCACACCACCCGGTTCCTGATGAAAGAAAAATCACTCAGACAAGAAACTCTTACATTTAAAACATTGTCTTGCTTCTTTTGAGATCTTGAATAACTTAAGAGTCCAAACAACCAAAGTCATTTGCCCTTCTATGCCTAAGAATGTCACTTAGAAGTCTTCAATCTTCACTTGATTTCAGCGCACTGACTTCATAAAGCTGGATTCAAAGGATATTTGTTAAATTGTAAAAAAGCGATCTGTTGGGTTCTAAACTCTCTTTGTAAGTTTCAGCTCGTTTCACCACATACTTTCATGAAAACATTATCATGATTGACCACAGCACAAAGTCTGTCAAGTAACGGCCACCTAGAAATACGTTGATTCAGCAAAAGAGACTAAAGGATTTCATTCAGATACCTCATTTGCCAAGAGCCAAGTTTTCGGAGATACCAAAGAATTGCACAAACTTCAATTCTCAAAGTGTCCGCAGTATTATAAACTCTCACAGTCTCTTCCCTTTATACCTCAAATAGCTGAAGTAGAGGTTCGGAAAGTGCATCAAGAGGACTTTTACGAGCTTATCTTTCATTGATTGTCCTTCGTATCTGCGTATCTGCTCACTAATAATCTGGACATTCATGAGATTAATAAGTTTCCTACTTGGGAATCCACCAAGAGCAAGACTCGCGATTGCACCAACATATGCTCTCGGAATCAGGTTACTATCCATCATCTCCATGATCTCCCTTTGTGCACCATGTGCTTCCAGAAACCTCCTCAACCTTCTGAGAGCCCCTACTGTGTGGAAGTGTCTGTAATCGTTTATCCTTGATGCTGAGCGAATCCTAATCACTGACTTTGCAAGAGATTGTTCTTCAAATACCACTTTTTCTGCAACATAGAGCGCTTTCATAGTGAACTCCACGTCTTCGCCGTTTGTGGCTCCGGCTTGGTACTTATGCATGTGTTTTCGCAAAAATGATTTGTTGTACAAGACACTTCCCGTCCACAACCACGTCTTGTTTTTCATCATAAGAAGAAGGACTGTTCTTCCATCTGTAGGTTCACATAAATATTGGTATTTGTCTTCGAATCTCCGGATCGTCTGGCCATTAAAGTCAACAACGTCATATCCAAAAGCCAAAATTTCAGCCCGCGTCTCACGAGCCTTTCTGTATATGTTACTTAGGCAGTCTTTTGACATTAGATCATCTGAGTCGAAGAATATAACGTATTCTCCTCTAGCGGAAATCAGACCCATGTTCCTTGCCGAACTAACGCCGGAGTTTTCTGTTCTAATTATCCTTGAGAAAGTCGCTGAGTTTTGAGATGAATCTAGCACTGACCTAACCACTTCTTCTGTGCCATCTGTTGATCCATCGTTGACAACTATCACTTCGAAATCTACGCCTTGCTGGGCTATGATGGTCCTGAGCGTTCTTTCAATAAATCTCTCAGCATTGTATGCAGGTACCACCACTGTGACGGCCACATTTTCTTGAACACCTGCTGAAGTGGACAACCTTTTGTCCATCACCGAACTCTCCTCCCGTGGTTGCTAATGACGAATTAGATGTTCGAACGTACAACGGAACAATTTCCCAAAGATTCGTACTGAAGCTAACGGTGAGACTTAGCTGTCTCTCCTATAATTTCTTCGTAGATATCCCGCTCTTTCCTAGCTATTTCGTGCCAATCATATGAGGGCACACAGTGACTCACAGTGTCAAACTCGAGCTCATCCGAAATAATCCATGAAATTCTTTGAGCTAGCTCCTCTGAGAGGTCTTCGCTGTTACTTGAGAGAAGTCGCTCATCTCCAATGGCTTCCGGTATCCCTCCCACATTGGTTCCTACTACTCTAGCTCCACAAGCTCTAGCCTCAAGAATAACCGTTCCAAAACCTTCTTGTCTGCTGGGTATGACAAGGACATCGATTCCATTCATGACTACTGGCATGAGTTCGTATTCTACTCTGCCGGCGAAGTGCGTCAAATCCGTAGGCATACATTCCCTTAGCGTGTTTATTAAAGGGCCATCACCTACAATGAGGAAGAAGACGTCTGATCTGAGCTTCATTAGCTCTTCCGCGATTGCCGGAAGTCGATCTGCTCCTTTCACTTCCATTAGATTACCGACAAAACCCACGATCTTCTTATCGAGCGGCAGGCTCATCTTCCTTCTTGCCTCTTCCTTGTCCATAGGTTTGAATACGTTGGTATCTACTCCATTTGGGATGACAATCCCATTGGACTTGTCATAATCCAGTTTCTCAGATGCATCTCTCATCAAAGCCTTGCTCACAAAGATTACCTTTGCTGCCTTTTCAAGCACCTCTTTTACGAAAGCCTTGTTGTTGTTTGAAATGGAGTGAATCTCACCACCATGGGCGGTAACTATATATGGAACATTGTACTTCTCAGAAAGCAGCAGAGCGGCATATCCCTCCGGGAAGACTCTGTGAGCGTGAAGCAAACGGAATTCCTGGATCTTCTTGTTCTTCTCAATGGCAGTTGCCATTCCCCGAGCGTATTTCACCCACGAATTGGCTTCCTGTCTAATCAGCCCAATGCGATCTCTTAAGCCAAGAGAGACATTTAATACGGGGTAGTGCTTCTCATTCAAGTTCACCGACTTTACTGATTCAGATGGGGAATATCCTTTCAGCTTTTTCACAAGCCTAATTGGGAAGTTATCAAATGTAGAAACCGGAGCGAAATCGAAAGGCACACCTAACTCTGTCAGCGCCTTAAGCCTCTCGACTATGAAGACACCACTAGACGAGCTTTTTGGTTTTGGGAACATCTCTGAGAAGATCAGTACGCTTGGCGTCTCTCTACTCATGGGCTCACCTTTAGTCATTTTGACTGGATAGCTGATACGGAAGATTCACGATGAGTATCAAGCTTTCAGCCCTTGAAATTCCTCTTGAGCTTCTTTTCAGACACTACTGAAAGGACGAAATTGCTCTTCCATTCGGCTTCAGGAAGGAGGTAGTTCCGCTCTAAGAAGTTCTTCATTGCCAATTCCTGCGGCCAATAGTTATCCTTTTTGAATTCAAGAGTTCCATCTTCAAGAAGAAAATAACAGCCTGGAACGTTGTCTACTTTCATCTGTATTGGAGTAATGACTCCGATAAATGGAGAGATTTCGATTATCCAGAATTTGCCTTCTCTGTCCCTCATCATGTCGACTCCAAGCATTGCCTTTCCGATAAGGCCATACGTCTTCAGAGCAATCTCGACTGCTTCCAGAGGAAGATCTTCCTTTATAACTATTCCACTACCCGAGGCTCTAAAGTCGTTTCTTTTGGGTTTCCGAAAGTAACCAGTTACTACGTTTCCTGCAACATTCACCCTTACGTCAAGGCCATCTCCATTTACTAATCTCTGAAGGTAAACGTAGTTCTTCTGACGAAAGTATGCATTGCTGCACTTCTTTCCATAGAAAGAGAATGCCCTGCGAGAAAACCGGGAAAGCTGTGCAGGGTTCTTAATTAGATCTACTTCCCTTGAGCTAGCGCCGTGAAAACGTTTTGAAACTAGAGGAAATAAGAATTTCGTCTTCATTTGCTCGATTTCGTGGTAATCGTTAGAAATGAAGGTATCCGCAACGGGTAGCCCATTCATTTTCAGAAAGTATGTAGACATTACCTTGTCATCGCAAAGGAGAAGCGTTTCATAGTCGGGAAAGCATTTCTTGCCCAGCTTCTTCTCGAGAATGTAAATCTTTCTCTTTATCTCGTCCAGTTCAGCGGGACCGCTATTCGGGGACCAGATTATCAAGTCAAAATTCTTTGCCGCTTCTAGCCAGTCTGAACGATGGTATTCGAATATCTCGAAATCGAAGCCGTTGTTCTTCAGAAACCTCCTGTATTTTGTCCAGTGCGGATTTTCGTTTGTGTCACGAGTCAATCCTACAAATGGTTTCTTCTTCTCTCGAGGCCAATCAACGATAACATCGCAAGGTTTGTAAAGCTCCACATCATCTTCTCTTGGATTCCTGATGTCGGGATTGCCCAGTATTCTTATTGAAAAGTATCTCTTTAGCCTAGTAAGCAACTCACACCTCTTCGAGACTCACAATACTGGTTGTAAACTCATTTCATATTCTTAACTATCCAGAATAGCAGTGATGAAATCTACAAAAGCACTCTCTTTTGAATTATCCCACACAAACCTATCATAATTTGCTCTGAGATTGTCCAAAAAACAACCATAAGAGTCTAGTGCATTCAGAATCAAAGATGGATCTTTCGGTTCTTCAAGAAGATCAAGAATAATGCCGGTTTGGGTTTCTTCAACGATCTCTTTCATCGATACGAATCTTTTGTCAATAATGACGGGAGTTCCGGCTGCCAGAGAGTCATAGAACTTATTTGGCAATGAGTAGATGTCATTTGCGTACTGCGGATCTCTTCTACTTTGAAAGGCCAACAGAGTGAATTTTACCTTAGATATTCTTTCCATCATTAGTTCATAATCCATGAATGGCAGCTCCTCATCGGCAATGTTGCAGGTTGTTCCTATTGAAATCAATTTGAAATTCCTCTTGATCTCGTTCAGCAATCTGCTGTCTATCGAGATCTTTCTATGTGTGCCTCCAACAACAGCGATTTCTGCGTTCTTGACACAGTTTTCTGGCGATACTCCGCTAGTTGCATAGTTAGGAAGGCATAACATCGGTTTCTCAGTCCCTGTTTTCTCAAACATCATTCTCAAAGCCTCTTCTGACACGCCGATTACGCCATCGACCAAAGAGAGTTGGGTTTTGAGCACTTTCCATAGGAGTGGATTGAGAAATGAGAGTCTCTCCGGGAGAAATTGCTCCGGCATAATCTCATGAAGATCGTAGAGGAGTTTCTTTCCTCTCTTTTTTACTTCACGGAAGATTTTTACTGGCTGGGAAGCTGGGAACGAGTGAAAATATGCCAGGTCGTAATCTAGTTCTTCAACCATTTTCAGAATTTCATGGTCGAAACGGATTCGCTTGATCACTTTGCTTGTTCCAGGCATTTCATCTCTGCAGAGTGAGAAATTCTGAACGTCTGAATTACGTTGAGCAGCTGATAAATCAATACCGCCAGAGAACTGATAGTAGACATGACCTAGTTTGGAGAAGGTCTCAACGGTTCTCATCACTCTCTTGTCTTTCCAAGAGTGATTATAGCCGACTACAAGTGTCTTCAAAATCCTTCACCTTTCCCAACATAATCGTCGGCAACTCGTCAAAGTGACCTATACAGCTTTAATAAACGGTCTTCGACAGATTTCCATGTGTACTTTCTGGAAATCTCGATTGCGTTATCTCTCATTTGACTTCTTAGCTTTTCATCCTTGATGAGAATTTCCATCTTTTCGGCTATGTCTTCAGCCGAATCCGAATCAACAAAAAGGGCGCACGGTCTTTCATCTAGCACTTCATGCCACTTCTTGAAATCGGACGCGATTATGGGTAATCCAAGGCCGAGGTACTCAAACATCTTCAGTGGCGAAGACATCTCTTTGCTTCTTCCTCTATGCATTACCATCAGTCCAATATCGCATTGTGAAACAACTTCAATCGCGTCGTTGTAAGGCAGAACTCCCCTGTACGTCAGTGCATCGCTTTCCTTCTGCTTGTGATTTATATATTCTTTAAGTTCTTCATTGTGAATTGGTCCAAGCAGATCGAGACTGATGTTGTACTTGTCATTTAACATGAAGAACGCATCTATCATTTCTTTGATTGATCTGTCCACATCTATAGAACCGGAATAGACGAATCGAACTCTTTCCTCATCTGTGTTCTTGCGCATCGAATTTAGAAACTCAGTTTCTGGATAATTAGGCAGTATAGCAACTTCTTTCTTATTGGGGAATCTTTCCAGTTGTTCGGGAACAACCACGACTATGCCATTCATCTGTTCGACCGCCCGTCGCTCATATACGTCTGTAAATCTGGCTATCGGTGATCTGAATATTTTCGGTATCCAGTTCTTCGAAAGAATCACCGAAGGGTACTCTTCGTGAATGTCATAAACCACTTTCTTTCCGCGGTGCTTAAGCTTTGTGCCAAGGCCTATCAGCTCAGGGTCGTGAAAGTGATATATGTCAGCATTAGCATCAAGTGCTTTTTGAAGAGCTTCTCTAGAGCCCTTGATTAATCTATTGAGGCGTCCTTGATATTCAGTTATAGGCCAATAAGTGATCTTGTCGTTCTCGAATTTCCCTTTCTTCGCAATGTAAATTACTTCGTAACCGGCCTTAGATAGAGTATTTAGCTCTTTAGATATTCTTATGTCGTTAGGTGGATGTACGGTTGTGATTACACATACTCTAGTCATTTTTTCTCCCCAAACAGAAAAGACAAAAAACCAAGCAGAGAACCTATTCCGTATGAAATGTGAAGTACGGGATAGCTGACTATCGCAGCAAAGAAGACATCTGCCATTTTGGCTTCCATTGCATGACTAATGGAGAAAAAGACCACAGCAACAACATAAAAAGCTAACAAAAAAACATATACAAATTGAAAGGCCGAAACAATAAGGGAAATTAGAGACCCCAAAAGCAAGAAAAGAACGAACATTAGTGGAACCAGATGCCTTGTAGAATACGGTACTTCTGCATACTTCTTTGCAGCTATAACCCAGAAACCATTTCCGAAGTTGTTCTTCCAAAGCTCTTCTAAAGTCGATCGTGAGTAGTAAGTAAGCTCAATGTCGGGGAAGAGAATTATTTTGCCTCCCGCGCGCTTCAATCTCAAATTGAATTCAATATCCTGATTCCTTACTAGTTTCTCGTTGAAATAACCGATTGTATCGAAAACCTCTCGCTTGTAACAGCCGAAAGGCACAGTATCCACTTCTGTAGGTTTGCTCACACCTGTCCTGAATTTGGCTCCTCCAACCCCAAGAGGACTAGAGAGAACCTTTGAGATCGCAATTCCGACAGCCGATCTGACACGCGGTTCGGTCTTCATTACTCCGCCCACATTGTCCGCTCCCGTCTCAATGGCATGTTTGATACACTTCGTGATGTAGTTCGAGGGTATCTCGCTGTGAGCACCGCTAAAGAAGATATAATCGCCTTTCGAAGTCTTGACACCCAGATTCATTGCAACAGGGGTGATTTTCCTTTCATTATCAATTAACAATACTCTATCATCTCGTCTCGAAATCTCACCAACGATCTCTCTTGTTCTATCGTCGCTCATTCCATCGACTACAATTACCTCTATGAGTTCTCCAGGGTAGTCGCAGGTAAGAAATGACTCGATACATTTCTCTATAAACTTCTCTTCATTTCTCGCAGGTATAATAACCGAGACTTTCGGCAATTCCAAACCACTCACCACATTTCAGCATCCTGGAGAAAAGGCTGCAGTTTTTGAACTCGAAAGATCACAGAGAATCGGAAGCTGTTTTTAGAACTTAACAGGAATGCCTTCTCTTGCCGATTTGTATATCCCGAGAATGATCTCCACAGACTTCTTGCCTTCTTCTCCGTTGACGAAGGGTTCTCGATCATCGATAATCGCTCTCGCGAAATCCTTGAAGGCCGTCATGTGGCCTGAACCATAGACCGTATCCGGGTCGGGCAAATACATGAACGGGTGTGATTCCTCGCCTTCGAACTTCCAGGTCTGGATTTTGTTCACGGCCAACCCACCCAATACGACCGTTCCCTTTTCACCGAAAACCGACAGGGTCTCTTCCAGATTCCTCGGATATACGTTTGCCGTTCCTTCGATTATACCAATAGAGCCGTTCTTGAATCTAACGATCGCAGCCCCAAAATCCTCTGTCTCTATATAAGGGTGCTTGTAGTTCTCGGTCATTGCAAATATCTCTTGGACTTCCCCTCCCAGCATCCATTGAAGAAGGTCGATGTTGTGGGCGCACTGGTTCATGATAGTGCCGCCATCCATCGCCCAAGTTCCTCTCCAGCTGGCCTGTTTGTAATATTCCTCGTTTCTGTTCCAGAGGATCCGTGCTGTGGCAGTAAATACACGACCGAACTTGCCTGAATCGATTGCCTTCCTAAGCTCTTGAACTGGAGGATTAAACCTGTTTTGAACGCAGACAGCTAGTTTCAAGTTCTTTTCTCTCGATAGAGCTATCATCTGGTCCATATGTTCTGAAGCCAGTGCCATTGGTTTTTCAACAAGGACATGTTTTCCAGCCGACAGAAAGTCAATTGTGTTCTTGTAATGGTTCCCACTTTCGGTAGCGATCGTGACGAAATCGATCTGAGACGAGAAGAGCTCCTTGTAGTCGGAGATTACGCGTGGACGTTGGAGATCAGGCTCGGATGCTGGAGAGGAAGAGAATTCGTTTTGGTCATTCTTGGTCTCGTTTTTCTCTCCTATTCTCTCCTCATCTCCGCGATTAAGCGATATCTCTCGCCTCTTCATGTATTCTTCAGCGGCTCTTTCGGCTTTCTCTGGTACGAGATCGCAAACAGCAACGAGATCTATCAAATCACTGTTGGCTGCAAAGGCTTCTATGTGTTTTTTTGTTCCAATTCTTCCGCATCCAATAAGCGCTGCACGTAGTTTTTTCATTTTGTCACTCCGATCCTTTAAGGTATGGAGAAAGAGCATTGTCGAGAAGGAGAGACGACACTTCGTGTCGAGAAAAATTTACGACGAAGCATTATCTCTTCTTACATCAATTCCCCTTCAGGATGATTTCGAAATACTCTTCCTTCTAATTGACGAAATAAGATTCATCAGCATCTTTCTCAGTGTTTCATAACTCTCTATCAGACTTGAATAATCTGCTTCTTTGAGATAACCAAGCCTCTTGGAAATATCAATTTGAGTTCTCAATTCCATCAGCGATCCTCTTGCGTTATATAGGAAATGCAAATATTCTTTTGAATGACCCCTTCCATTTCCTTCAGCAATGTTAGACGGAACTGATACTGCAGCTCTTCTCATTTGAGAAACAAGGCAGTATCTCTCTTCTTCTGGAAAGCTCCTTGTTAACTTGTAGATTCTCTCTACAAAGCTCATAGATACTTCGTAGATCTCCATTTCGAAAAAAGCCACTCTTACTTTTTACTCTCCTTTCTCTCTTATTCTCGGCGGTGTCCCTCGCCGTCTCCAAAAAGTCTCTATGCTTTTCACCAACAACGCACAACCAACAACGGTAACTAAAGAACTTCTATGTTTTCACCTGCGATGTCCATTTTGCTGAGGACGTTCTTGGCATCGAAGATGTATTTTGCATTCTTTACAATCATTGAATAGTTTATGAGCTTCTTATGCGCCGTCGTTATTATTACCGCGTCCGACTCTTTTATTAGCTCTTCAGTGAGGTTGACAGTCTTAACAGTCTTTCCTTCCCAGGTGAATTCTGGAACATAAGGATCAACTACAGAGACATGGGCAAGGTTCTCTTCAAGGTGTTCTAGAACTTTCAGTGCCGGGGACTCTCTCATGTCTTCGATCTCTTCTTTGTAGGCAATTCCTAGCATGACTATCTTTGCACCATTCATGCACTTCCCGCGTTCGTTAAGAGCCTTCATCACTCTGGTCACTACGTATTCTGGCATAGAATCGTTTATCTCACCCGAGAGCTCTATAAGGCGCGTGTGGTAGTCGTACTTACGCGCTATGTACGTAAGATAGAAGGGATCTATGGGAATGCAATGACCGCCGACTCCCGGACCGGGGAAGAAGGGCATGAAGCCAAAGGGCTTCGTTGAAGCTGCGTTTATTACGTCCCAAATGTTGATTCCCATTTTATCCGCGACTACTGCCATTTCGTTAATCAGGGCTATGTTAACTATCCTGAATGTGTTCTCTAGTATCTTTGTCATCTCTGCTTCTTTCGGAGATGAAACGACGAAGACTTCGGCGTCGAGAACCGATTCGTAGAGAAGCTTCGCTACTTCCGTGGATTCCGGACCTACTCCTCCGACTACTTTTGGTGTGTTCTTCGTTTTGTATCTAAGGTTTCCCGGATCAACTCTTTCGGGACTGAAGGCTAGATAGAAGTCCTTTCCGCATACAAGACCAGTTTCTTCAAGAATGGGCTTCATAACATCTTCTGTGGTTCCAGGATATGTTGTTGATTCAAGAACGACTAGCATGTCTTTGTGGAGCCTCTTTGCGACATTTTCTGTTGAGTTGATCACATACGTGAGATCCGGCTGTTTAAAGACGTCAAGGGGAGTGGGAACACAGATCGCAATTACATCGCAGCCTGCCAGTTCATCAAAATCGGCAGTTGCCCGTAGTCGTGCCTCCGAAACGATCTTCTCGAGATCGGCGTTGACAACATCACCGATGTAGTTGTGTCCTTCATTGACCATCTTCACTTTGCTTTCCTGGATATCGAAACCGATTACTTTGAAACCGGCTTTGGCCTTTTCTACCGCTAACGGCAATCCTACATAGCCAAGGCCGATTACGCCGACTATCGCCGATTTGTCTAGAATTCTCTCTTTGAGCATGGGAACCTCCTGTATTTTGAAGCGAGACAACGACTGGATGTTGGAGATAGACGAGATTACGTGATGACGTTGAGATATTAAGATCATTATGACCGTTGATCAGAACATCCTATATGCAATCTCTCGTCCTCTCGAGATTTTTCTCTCGTTATTCTCGCTCTTCATAGAATGCCTGTTCCTCTATCAACTGTTCTTGTGGTACGTCTCGGATAAATTTTGCAGGGATGCCTGCGTAGATCTTTCTTGGAGCCAGATCCTTTGTAACGACGCTTCCAGCTGCAACCAACGCATCCTCACCTACAGTTACTCCCGGAAGCAGTGTTGCATTTGCCCCAATTCGAGCTCCTTTTCTTAATGTTGGCCCTTTGAAGTGCTTTTTTCTTTCTTCTGTTCTTCCTAGGTAGTTGTCATTTGTGAAGGTTACCTCAGGGGCAATGAAGCAGTAGTCTTCAATAGTTGAGAAGGCTGTTATATAGGCTCCAGTTTCTATTTTCACTCTCTTTCCGACTGAGGTTCCATTCTCAACAGTGGCTCCCTTTCCGACTATTGTCTTTTCCCCGATTGTCGTCTTCTCTCGAATAGTTGCGAGATCGCCTACAAAGCACTTTTCTCCCAGAGAGGCTCCCTTGTAGATAACACACGAGGCGCCTATTGTTGTTCCACTGCCGAGCGATAGTGGTTTGAGCTCTTCAATACTTGTGGTGGCGCTTGTGCTAGCCGCAAAGGGCTCTTTTCCAAGGACTGTATTGTCTCCTATCGTTACATCGTCTCCTATGATCACACCTCTGTGAATCACTACGTTGTGACCTATCACGCAATTATCACCGATCTTCGCACCGTCTTCGATTATTACGTTAATTCCTTTTTCGATGTTAGGCACGGGAATACCTCCATGTGAGGTTGCTCGTTGTGGGTTGTCGGTTGTAGGTGAAAAGAGACGACAAGGAAATTGTCGAGAAGCTCGCGAAGCAAGCGAGACGTATCTGCGATACGAGAGATTTGATAGAACCAAAGAAACAATGGAGGACTTTGCCTGAACCTTCTTGAAACAAATGCAAAGCAGATAACCTACTGAATGTCGCAAGTGTAGTCGTTCCAAGGTTCTTATCCCAAAAACCCAGTGCATACTCGTTTTTTAACAAACCAAACCACCTCGATCAATTCATTTCCTTTCTCTATTCATAGTGTCTTGAAGTTTCTTTCTCGCGCAACGCGCACTCTCGAAAACACCCTTTCTCTCTTATCTCTCGTTCGTAACAAATTCAGCGATCTTGTCGACCACATATTTGATTTCTTCGTCTGTCATCTCCGGGAATATCGGCAAGGCTAACGTTTCTTCACAGGCCCTTTCCGTTTCCGGGAGCGCTCCTGTTGGGACTCCTAGATATGCAAAGCACTTCTGCTGGTGGAGACCCATTGGATAGTAGATCGAAGTGCCTATGCCCTGTTCCGCCAAATAATCCCTCAACGAGTCTCTCTGTTCTCTACTGAAACCCTCGAATCTCACAACGTATTGATGAAAGACATGAGAGAAGCAGTAATCGTTAGCCGTTCTCGGTTCGCCGTTCACCGAATAAGGAACGGAAGGGTAGTGTATCACCACATCGTTGTACGTTGTAGGTTGTGCGTTGTGCGAAAGAGATTGATCTTTACCCACAACCCACAACCCGCAACCCACAACGTTCAAGCCGTTTTTTGTCATCTCGGCTTGATACTTCATTGCTATTTCAATTCTTCTTCTTTCATATTCTTGAAGGTGCTTGAGCTTTGTGTTGAGGACTATCGCCTGAAGCTCATCGAGCCTCGAGTTGATTCCTATCATGTCGTGAATGTACTTCACGGGCGAGCCATGAACCCTGAAGCTCCTGCAGAATGCAGCGAGCTCGTCGTCATCTGTTGTAATCATCCCGCCGTCGCCATAAGCGCCAAGATTCTTCGTGGGAAAGAAAGAGAAGGTTGAAAGGTCTCCGATTGAACCCGTCATCACCGTTGATCCATCAGGATAGCTCCAGCTTGCACCTATCGACTGCGCACAATCTTCTATTATCTTGACACCGTATATTTCTCTAATATTCTCGAGTCGACCGAGTTCCATAGACTGACCAAATAAATGAACGGGGATGATAGCCTTTATTCTTTCCCTTTCGGGATGTATCTGAAGTAGCTCCTCAACTTTGTCAAGATCGATGTTGTAAGTTATCGGGTCAATATCTGCGAAGAGCGGCGTTGCTCCATTTCTGGTAATAGAGCTCACAGTAGCGAAAAAAGTATAAGGAGTAGTTATCACGTAATCTCCAGGACCGATTCCCAGAGCGGCGACGGCAATAAGAAGAGCATCGGAACCGTTTGCCACACCAATCGCGTGCTTGACGCCAATAAGATCTGCTACGCTTTGTTCCAGTTCTCTTACTGCTTCACCGAGAATTACCCTCCCCCCGAGAAGCGCTTCATCGATCTTTCCGAGTATCTCTTCTCTCAAATCACTGTACTGCCTAGTCAAATCAAATAATGGGATATGCATAAAACCTCCACGTTCCTGTCGAGAGGACACTTGTATTTGGAGAAGATGGAGCAGAGATTGCAAACGGTCGAGGAGATGCAAACCAAAAAACCATCACTGCGTATTTCTGGCTATCTCTGCGCTCAAGACAATTCTCTCGTCCTCTCGAAAATGGTTTTTCTCTCTACTCAATTTGCTCAAGTTCAACTTTGCCCAGCTTGGATATGGTAAAGACCATTACATTATCTAAACCTCTGTCTTTTGCATTCTTGACAATGTGGTTAGCATGTCTGAAGGAAGCAACAATGACTGCTGTATCATCTCTGCCGTCGACCTTTTCTGGTGAAAAGACGTGTAGATCGTGAAATGTTCCGTTCTGTTTCGCTGCCGAATCGTCTATGAAGCCAACAATCTTTATGCCCTCAGTTCTTAGAACGTCCGCAAGAATTCCTCCGATTATTCCCGCACCGTATAGATAGAAACTTTCATGATCGCTTCCCTTTATCGTGTCCAGGACCTCTCCAAAGATATCTCTCGATTCCGTGTAAAGCTTTGCTGCTTCTTTGAGGTAAAGAATAGTCAAATACTGAAGCCTGAACTTGCCCGCTTCAGTCAAGACATATTTCATGTTTCGTCTGTTCTCCCCCTCTTTCTGAATCAGCTCGGAATCTTCAAAGTCTCTTATGTATTTATTCACCATGCTGGGAACAATCCCGGCGATTCTGGCAAGTCGTTCTTGGGAAACTGACGAGCTTTCCGTGAGAGCCTTCAGAATGCTCATTTCTCTGAAATTTGGAGAAGGATTGAAAAAGGAAAACTCAGAAAGATCCATAGTCGCTCCTTTATTATTCATTCACTGACAGAATTATAGCAATGCGATGGGTGATAAGTCAAGTCTAAAGAAGCGAAAATTAGAGAGAACTCGCTTCGCTCGTGAGAGGGGGAGACACGAGCAATTGAGAGATGGTGAGAAGAGGAATTACGAAGAACGGGTTACTAGGAACGGGTGTGAAACAGAAGAGCGGGTTTCGAGGATCGGGTAATAAAGATCGGGTTACTAGACCCGGGTTCATGAGAGCGGGCGTGGAGCAAAAGAACGGGTTGAAAACAAAAGAACGGGTTTCGAGGATCGGGTTACAGAGTGCGGGTTAGTAAGATCGGGTTGATAAAAGCGGGTTATCTGAAACAAGTTTTGAAGAGTGAGATCCCGTGCAGAATCCCTGAACAGGAGCCCCAAACAGGATCATATTGGGGCAGGCTAATCAGGGCAGGCTCTACGGGATGACAATTCAAGATGATTGTGCAGTTCTCTTGTAGGGGCGAACGGCCGTTCGCCCGAAAAAGATCCTGGTTGGAATTTCTGCCTTTTACGCGAAAAATGGGACCATAGGAGCCGGTCAGTCCCTGTTTTTGGTTATAGCGTGCAGCGAAAAGCGAATCTCAGGTGATAGATCCCGTGCAGAAGCATCACGGGATGACAGAAGGTGAGTTCATCAGGGCAGGCTCTACGGGATGACAACCCCTTCTCAGGTCAACCGTCAAGGGTCTACTGTCCTCCGACAAGAGCTGCAAGACGCAATGCCAGCGGAGAAAAAGCCGGACGCAAACCACTGAAGAACATCAGTGGACGCAAGGCTCCCTACGGCAAGAGGCCTTCGAGACCTTGCCCTAATGAAACCACTTGAGATCCAATTTCGTTTCAGGAAAAGAGGTCGTCTAAGGTCGCCAGGTAAACACTTGCATCTCTTGCAGCAAGTTCTTCCAGATCTGCGGTGAATCCTCTCTTGGAAAAGATAACGAATATCCTGTTTTGGCAATCGATAATCGATCCCTTTTCTCTTAATCTCTCAAGTTCACCTACGCCAACTCCAGCGTTTGTCCACTTGCATTCACCGATAATAATCTGATTTTCTCCCAGACCAAGAAGGTCAATCTCCTCTTCCTTCTTCTTTGCCGGGTTATTTCCCCACCACTTGCCCAACTTCGTAATCCTGAAGGGTAGTTCTCCCCTGACACTCTTGTACGATAAATATTCCCTGCATATGTTTTCAAAAGCTAGACCTAGATACTTGCTAAGTCCTTCGGCGATCTTCTTGTTCAGAAGTTCTTCTGTCATACCGGTTTCGATAAGCGAGAGATTAGGAAACACAAAGGTGTACCAGAACTTAAAAAGGTTGTCTCTGATATAGTAGATCGCCTTCCGTGAAGTGATCTTCTCTGTAACGGGCACTTCTCGTCCCAATATATTCAAGTTCAGGAGTGTAGCTATGTACTTTGCAGTCTTATCATTAGGCTCTCCTATCCTTGTGCTTATCTCGTTCAGGCGAGAAGCGCCTTGGGCAATTGATTCAATTATTGTGTTGTAGAGGGAAGGTTCGCGCAGTTCCTGTCTCAACAAGAATCTCGGCTCGGCATAAAGATACGCCGATGTATCGAGAAAGTTGTTTGCAATATTCTCTTTATATGGAAGATGCTGGTTCCACTTCTGCAAATACTGCGGGATTCCCCCCAACACTCCATACGCGATAATTTTTTCTTCGTTGCTCAGTTCCGGAAAGAACAGCGAGGCTTCGCGATAGGTGAATGGCTCGACTCTCATCTGAGCAGTTCTTCTTCCAAACAAGGGGCTCCTACTGCCCAACACTTCACTCTCCATGAAACTCACAGATGAACCGCAAAGAACTAAATAGAGCCTTGTTTCAAGTAGCTCATGATCTATTAGGCGCTGTAAGACTGACGGGAAATAGCTACTAGCATTCGCCAAATATGAGTACTCATCTATTATTAGGAGAAGACGCTTTTCTTTTGCTTGGGACGCAACGAACCTAATCGCCTTCTCCCATGACTCAAAAGAAGATAGTGTGTCTTTCTGGCCAAAGTGCTCTAGAACGACTTCCGAAAAGTTTCGCAGCATCATTTTCTCGTTGACCTCATCACAGACAAAGAAGATGCTTTCCATCTCTTTAGAGAACTCTTTAAGAAGAGTGGTCTTACCGACTCTTCGACGTCCATAAACAACGGCCATCTCGAACTTTCCACTATTCTTTAGCTTCCTAAGAGAAGCAAGCTCTTTCTCTCTGTTGATGAACATTTAACAACCTCCAACACAATTACTAACTCGTAAGTTACTAACTCTAGAGTTAATTATATCATTATCTGTGCAGTTCTCTTGTAGGGGCGAACGGCTGTTCGCCCGAAAAAGGTCCTGGTTGGAATCTCATGCCTATTACGCGAAAAATGGGACCTTATCATATTCATAAGGAAAAAACTACTACTCAGGTGACATTCAAGTTCTCGACCACATCCTTAGTGGCAGCTAAGGATGGATGAGCATCCTGGGAGTATTCAGGATTTGTGAAAGCCTCAGGAATTATTGTATTATTTTGTTGAGTGGTATTAATTCCTTTGGCATTGAGGAACAAGGTTTCATTGTATTCTTTCATCTTTGACAACATGGAGAATGCGATTTTGAGGATGATGTTCCCCAGTGCTCTGAGGGCATGACCGTAAGTCTTGCCCTCTTTTCTCTTTCTTTTGTAGTAGTTTCTTGCCCATCCACAAGTCTTCAGAGAAGCGAAAGCTGCGATGTGAATCATGTTTCTTAGGTCTTTGTCGCATTTCTTTCTCATCAGCATTATTGACTTTCTGCCACTTTGAAAGAGGAAGGGAATAGTTCCAGCGTATTTCTGCATCTCCTGGTAGCTTCTGAAATCATGTGTGAGATAGGCCTTTACTATGTATGAGCCTATTACAGCCTTCACACCTGGAATAGAAAGAATGATCCTGTATGGACTATTCTCTAGGGTCTCTCCCATCTCTCCCCTTAATCTTTCTTGTTCCTCTCTCAAGGTGAGAATTTGATTTGCCAGGAACATTATGAGATTACCCTCACATGATGTATCGCCCCAAGAGATCCCTTCGCTTCTTATCCTGTCAAGCTTCTTTCTCAAGATACTAGTCATTCTGTAGTTCTCTTTGTTCAGGATCTTCCTAAGCTCTTCGTTCGAAACTTTCTTAAATTCAGTTATCGTAGGGCAGATGCTAAGAATCCTCAAGGAGGTATTTGATCTGTACTGCTTATCCATAATGTGCAAGTATTCCGGGAAATACCTCAGTAGGACTGAATACAATCTGTTGCACTGTTGACTATGAATTTTGGATACAATGCTGTACATAGTCACCAGTTTAGTGATCTTTGCTCCGACTCCTGAATATCTTGCCTTGAGACAGTAAGAGGGATGTTCCTTGAAGGTAAGAGCAATCGCCTTGGCATCTAGACTATCGCTCTTTGCCCCGGAGCTAAAATGATACTTCCTGGCTTCTTTGGATCTACAAGGAGGTAAGACATACACCTCTCTCTTGTTAGTGAGAAGGTAGTCTCCTATCCTGTTGTTTGCTTCTTCGATCACGAAAACTGCCTCTGGATAATCGTTCAGCAGTCTTTCATAACCTTTAACAGAGTCTGGGATCTTGAAACTCTTATCAGCCTTGAGGTCATAGCAAGTATGGGAGTCAGCTGACCAGTCAATACCTACGATCATACCGCTTTGCTCTTTCATCTCACCAACACCTCGCAATAAATGGATTAGCAGTCTACGAGTACCGATTTCCCTGTTGTAGCGTTCCTGAGGATCTTTCCCCGGATGAACTTATCATTGAACCTGAAGTACTCCCAGGAAGAAGACGAGTGTTGTCCCATCGTAGCTCTTCCTTCATAAGGAAGGCTGATAGACATGAAGTCTCTACCTTCTCCCTGACTGCCACCATCATTGTAGAAAAATCATTCCTTAGAATTCAAGTCATAGCTTATATATCTACAACAGACAATAGGAGCGTTTGGGAGCCAGTCTGCTAACGCAGCCCAGTCACTCTTTGCAGAAGTGAGGCTCGCTGGCGCGAGGAAGTGATGCATCTACAAAACATTCGACGCAAGGCGCCGAAAAGCATTGGCGGTCGCAATGCACTGAGGAGCATCAGTGGACGCAAGGCTGGCAAAGAACATGCCAGGACGCAATGCCCGCTTCGCGGGGAAAGAGCCGCTTGGATAAAAAACGCTGAAGGCTGTACGCTGGAAAAAGGATGATCGGGTTAATAGAGCGGGTTTTTAACAAAAGACCACGTTAGGAAGACCGGGTTGATAGAAGCGGGTTATTATAACTGGTTTTGAAGAGCAAGATGCTGAATCAAGTTCAGCATGACGAAATGTATACATTCCTAACAACCTCTCATGAGCAAAGCGACTCTCATAAATGACCTTTCTCGCCTCTTCCAACCAATCATGATACTTTGCACTCCGGAACAAGAGAGACTCTTTATGAGTTAGGAGAATTCGAGGAGATTTAAGGTTGAGACCAAACGAAGAACTCAAACTAAAGCTCTCCATTTGAAGAAGGCTTAGAGAAATTCAAGCGCGAGTATTCCTGATCCTTACAATCTATTTATTCTTTGCACTGCTAAGAAGGTAGAGCATTACATATTTCGAGAGATCTCAAGAATTACAGTTGTTTGCCTCATCGGCCGAGCCTCCTGCGATTAGGGTGCTCAACCTAACGAAGAGCACTGCACAATTAGCCAAAGAGACCAGTTCAAATATACTAAACAACTAATCGAAGAGAAACTCAAGCAAGTCTTTCTTTGTCATTTCGAAGTGTCCGGCAATTTCAATAAGTATGGCGTTAAGTGTACCGGGCTTCAGCGTACTGTGATGAGGAATAGTTATATGATGCTCCCCCTTCCGCTTTGTAGTTAGTCTCACGTGGCTGCCGGTTTGACGTGTGACCTCATACTCCAGCTTTGTGAGAACTTTCAGAAGTTCTTCAAAGGTGATATCTCGAGGGAGTTTCAAAGAGCAATTACCTCTTCCTTAACGAAATGAAGCCTAATTATCCTCGGTAGCTCGCTTTCGTCAAAATGACATCTAATTGCGTCCCTGATGTTCTTCTTCAGCTCTTCAAGTGTTTCAGCCTGAGTAAATATGGGGTGACCTAAGGCGCGTGCAAAAAATCCAGAAACGGAATCTTCTTCGACGAGAAAGATTATTTCGGTATCCAAGTTCCACCTCCGTTCTTTCCCCAAGGTATCGCTCGCTTTACGGGCTATACCAATAGATATGATTAATTCTTGAGCTGTTCTGCCCTGATCAGCGTGGTTTATGTCGCAAACAGTTGCTCAAAAGAATTATAGCATCGTTAAGTGAGTACTCGAAAACCTCATATCCCGCCGTACAATAAGCACGGATTTTGAAGAGAGGACGCCTTGAGTCTGAGACGAAACTTCGCTTGGAGAAAAACCATATTCGAGACTTGAAAGAAGCCTCTCAGGTCAACCGTCATCGGTTCTCCGACAAGAGTTGCAAGTAAGACGCAAAGCGCCGAAGATCATCGGCGGACGCAAGGCCGCCAGAATGATAGCGTTTGGTATTCCGGAAAGGCTTGAAAATCCGTCATCTGAACTTGATTCAGCATCTTGATCCTACTGTATAGGTCTTCAAACTTCGTTTGTTTTCCATAGCGCCATCGGGTGGAATCGTATTCTCTCAGCAATTTGCTGATCATCGAATAGCAGCTCAGGATGATAGTCATGCTTCCTGAACCTATCTATGAAATTTCTCTCTTTTGTAGTGAAAACGAGTAGTTTTGAAAGGAATTTCTCAACCATACTAAGCATTTCATCAAGATCAATTTTCTCTTCTTTCCGAAGTACCGGGAGAAGTTCGGTGCGTATTCGGTACTTAGTAATGCTTTTGAGCCTGTCAAAATCGAAGCTTTCAGGAATACCAGTACTTCCTATCGAAAAATAGAAGAGGGTGCACTTTCTAAGTAGTTCTATCTCTCTTTCATTCAAAGAGAGAAGGGAGATCATTTTGTTGACATCATAGAGATCACGAGTTGCTCCTCTTGTGAGAAGTGCAACTATTTTGCTTGAAAGTATTTCGATAGAACTTACACACCGACTTCGTATTTCTTGAATGATTCCAGGAATCGCAGTTCTTCTGACTTCCAAAGGTAATACATGAGCTCTCATTGAAAAGTTGATCTCGATCTTTATATTATCTTTTGCTCCTCCTGAATTCGTGTATTCGAAAACGTGTGATTCGAGAGAATAGTGACGCTTCGATTTGTCGCTATGTCTATAACCGTTCGCGTCCATGAAAAGAGTAATCTTATCTGTAATGACGGTCCTATCTTCAATCATGATTTCCCTGGATATGCTTCTGCAGTAGTCAAGGTCAATATCAACTGATAGCCTTGGAAGCTGAATGATCATCAAGTTAATTGCCGTTCCGCCCTTCAAAGCCAAAGCTTCCAAAAGAAGCGTATCCGATTCTATGAATTGAAGTACCTCGACTAATCTCAATGTTTTCTCATATGTATCACGGACAAATCCAAGTTCTGAAGCGAGCTGCCCGATAGTTTGTTTATCGTATCTCACCTGTATCTTTTACTCCTTTCGAGACTATTTCCAAAAGCTCTTGCGGGACAAGGAGTTTCCATCTTGAATCGTAAGTTGGTGATTCAAAGCGTATTGCGTTATAGAAGTATCTAACACTCTTCCCTTTCTCGTGTTCACATAGCTCGAAGAAACCTTTTGATAGGCGAAACTTTTCCTGAAAATGACTCAGTATGTATCCGGTCTTCTGATAAAGAAATCTCTTGTTATATTGACCCAGATACGATACCAGTCTCCTTTCACTAAGTGAGGGAACAGCGTCTAAGCAATTAAGAAGTTCCTCTAGACCACCAATTCTCTCAAAGTCATTGATGCTGTCTAGCGTAGTTCTCTCCACGTCTGTTGTCCTCACCCCATCTGGATTCATAACAACTCCATCGTGTATTCGCGGAGAAATGAAACGATATCTCACATCATGATAGGAAAACTCAGCGAACTTCGTTTCTGCGCTCACATATACCTCATAATAAACTTGGTTGGCATACCCGTAATATTCAAAAGCAGAATGATGCGTAATATAAGACCGTGGCTTGATCTTCGATGCGATTCTATAGCGCCCAGCTATTGCCTGCCCAGTCTCCAAGCTTTTCGTCACATATAGGTTTCGCTTAACCTGGTCAATCAAGCCACGCCTCTTGTAGTTCTGTAGCAGTGAACCGGCTGTTTCGCTCTTTCCCACAAGTTTTTCGACATCGCTCTTTGTGAAAACTCCCAGTCTCGCCAGTTGCTCGTAGTATTTCATATCAATCACCTTCACTGTTTTAATTCTAGCACATTACTGGTTTTTTCTTAATATTTACAAGCCCAGAATAAAACACATGTGGGATTCTGATTTCGAATTCCTTTGCCCATGTTGAAAAGACAGAGAGCTTATACTTCACCTATAAGGGTTTGCCGACTCCCTGATGAATCAAACTGAGAAAGAACAAGCCACCTAAAACAGGCTAGTCACTCTTTGCAGAAGTGAGCCTCGCTGGCGCGAGGAAGTGATGCCCGGAAGAACATCCGGGGAAGTGATGCTGCTTCGCAGGAAGCCTGTCAAGCAAGACGTCATGGGTCCACCGTCCTCCGACAAGAGTTGTAAGACGCATAGCGCCGAAGATCATCGGCGGACGCAAGGCCCGCTTCGCGGGGAAAGAGCCGCTTGGATAAGAAACGCTGAAGGCTGTACGCTGGAAAAACGATGATCGGGTTAATTAGAGCGGGTGTGAAACAGAGGATCGGGTTACAGAGTGCGGGTTAGAAGGATCGGGTTGATAAAAGCGGGTAATCAGAACCGGGTTTTGAAGAGCAAGATCCCGTGCAGAGGCCCTGAACAGGACCCCAAACAGAACCATTCTGGGGCAGGCTCTACGGGATGACAATTTAAGATGATTGTGAAGTTCTCTTGTAGGGGCGAACGGCTGTTCGCCCGAAAAAGGTCCTGGTTGGAATCTCTGCATTTTACGCGAAAAAGGGGACAGACCATAGGAGCCGGTCAGTCCCTGTTTTTGCTTACAGCATTCAGAGGTTCTTTGCATCTTTGGATTGTTTTCACACTATGGCTTAACTTGTGCATCGACGCCCGACAGGTGAAGATCAAATTCGGCAAGTCATTTCAGTTTTCCTCAGTCTGAAGTATTTCACGTATCCTCGCTCGTAGAGAAGGTAAGTCACTTACAATGACCGCCCACACTATGTCATAGTTGACACCTGAGTAGTCGTGAATCAGTCGGTCTCTTGTTCCAGCTATTGCTCTCCACGGAATATCGCTGTGGGCTAGTGTGAAGCTATATGGGAGTTGTTTTGCTGCTTCTCCTATTATCTCAATGTTTCTGATTACTGCATCCTGTGTCTTCAAATCTGACATAAATTCATCATATGACATGTTGTCTGCATAGGCTGTGATTCGATCTATGCTGTCGACTATATCCTCAAGGATCTCAGTAGTTTCTCTCTTAGACATATTTTATCGACTGCTCAATATCCTGCCTAATTCTGGCGTTTCGTATGCTTTTTAATCCAAGAGGAGTTAGTAAATCAACCTTCTTTCGTACGATGCGTTCAAGCTGCTCCGCGAGCTCCACAAATTCTAAACCAGGCACCCTATCAAACTCTATGTAGATATCTACGTCGCTGTCGTCATTCTGATTTCCTTTCACATACGAGCCAAAAACCCCTATCTTCGAAACAGAAAAACGATCTTTTAGCTCGGGAAGGCTTTTACGCAATGCTTCTATAACGTTTTCTAGGTCTTGCATAGTATCACCTCACGCAAATTCTATCACACCCCCGGAACGGTTAAATGAACTGTCAAAGAGACTTCAATAAGCGGTGCTACTGCGCAGGAGATATCTCAAGTCAACCGTCAAAGGTCCACAGTCCTCCGACAAGAGCAGAGTTGCAAGATGCAAGGCGCCGAAGATCATCGGCGGACGCAAGGCCGGCAAATTCATCCCGGGACGCAGGGCTGGCAAAGATCATGCCAGGACGCAATGCCCGCTTCGCGGGGAAAGACCTTCACTGCCAGTGTGCTTCGCAAGCCAGTCACCTTCGGTGGCCAGTCGCACTTCGTGCGGCCAGCTCCGACTTCGTCGGGCAGAAGAGCGGATTCTAGGATCGGGTTACTAGACCCGGGTTAAGAAATCCGGGTTATGAGAATCGCGTTAATAGGATCGGGTGTGAAACAGAGGATCGGGTTACAGAGTGCGGGTTAGAAGGATCGGGTTGATAAAAGCGGGTAATCAGAACCGGGTTTTGAAGAGGGAGATCCCGTACGGGAACATTACGAAATTTCACAAGGGGCGCTCAACAGGGCAGGCTCTACGGGATGACAATTTAAGATGATTGTGCAGTTCTCTTGTAGGGGCGAACGGCCGTTCGCCCGAAAAAGGTCCTGGTTGGAATCTCTGCCTTTTACGCGAAAAATGGGACAGCCAATAGGAGCGTTTGGGAGCCAGTCTGCTGACGCAGCCCAGTCACTCTTTGCAGAAGTGAGGCTCGCTGGCGCGAGGAAGTGATGCCGGGAAGAGCATCCCAGGAAGTGATGCCCTCATAAAACTCTAGACGCAACGCCGGCAAAGATCGCGCCGGGACGCAAGGCACTGAGGAGCATCAGTGGACGCAGGGCTGGCGAAGAACATGCCAGGACGCAATGCCCGCTTCGCGGGGAAAGACCTTCACTGCCAGTGTGCTTCGCAAGCCAGTCACCTTCGGTGGCCAGTCGCACTTCGTGCGGCCAGCTCCGACTTCGTCGGGCAGAAGAGCGGATTCTAGGATCGGGTTAATAAGAACGGGTTACGAAAACCGGGTTATGAGAATCGCGTTAATAGGATCGGGTGTGAAACAGAGGAGCGGGTTACAGAGTGCGGGTTAGAAAGATCGGGTTGACAAAAGCGGGTCATCAGAAACGGGTTTTGAAGAGCGAGATCCCGTACAGGAGCACTACGGGATGACAATTTTATATGATTGTGCAGTTCTCTTGTAGGGGCGAACGGCCGTTCGCCCGAAAAAGGTCCTGGTTGGAATTTCTGCCTTTTACTCGAAAAATGGGACATGAGGAGAATTGTCAGTCCCAATTTTCGCTCTCATCTTCTCGTGAGCGAAGCGAACGTCTCCGACGTGCTCTTTCTCGGCTTTTACAGCGTGAAGCGGGTCTTTGTTATTAAGCGTTCAGCGTTTCATAAGGAGCCGGTCAGTTCCCCTTTGGCAAAGCCAACCATGATCTAGCAAGGGTCAAACTAGGCTCTAGAAAGTCGGGAATCGCGTCGTGCATCAGTGTCAGGGTTGACAGTGTCGAAGCCCTGCTGAACAATTTTAGTCCCCTTTTTGTCTTCGTTTGAAGGCATTATTGTAGGCTAGAAGATCTTCTCTTTTGTTGATGCTAACTACGAAGATCGTTCTTGAATCTGAATCAATGGAATACACAATTCTGAACTTCTTCTTGAAGAAATAGGCTTTATAGTATCCGGTTAGATCTATTCCATGTTTATTCCCAACCGCTATTCCCACAAAAGGATTTGCAGTGATTTGCTTCAGTTTGCTCTTTGCAAGCGATTTGATCTGCCCATCCATTCTCTCTACTTCTTTCAGAGCTTCAGGATGAAATCGTGTCTTCCAACTGCTCATATTTCGTCAATATCTACTTCCAGATACTCTTCTTTCGGAACTACTGCTCTTTCTTTCAAGATCTCCGCTATCTGCGAGTTTTCAAAGAGCTCTTCCGCTTCGATTAGTTTCTTATAAGTCTCAATATTCATTACTGCATACTTTATCTCGCTATTCTTGATTACCAAGAGCGTATCGCCACTGCTTTCTAGCTGCCTGAAATACTTACCTGGGCTTCTAGACAAATCTGTCATGCTGACTGTGTTGGTTTTTGATGTGTAATGCGTGATTTAGCACCTCCTTCTTCTACGTATTGTTATACATATTATTATACTAACTAAGATGCGAAACGACAACTCTTGTTTCTTACCGATAATTCTTTCTCAAAGCAAACCAATTCAACTGTCATTTCAAATTTCACTCTCTTTTTTCAAGTTCTGATCGATCAGCTTCTCCAACACAATCGATATCTATGTCAACTGATAATCCGGGAATCCTCAGCAAGAAAGGATTTAACGCGGTTCCACATTTGAGAGCAGATCTACTTGATAGATATTCATTTCTTGATGCCCTATCTGAAAGGTCAGTAGTACTGAAACCTTCTGGAGGATTTCCTGTTGGTAACCGGTTTGACCTGACAGTCTAAAGAGCTCTCTCTAGATAATTTCATCGTTCCTCCGGAGCTTCATCCTATAAATACTTTGGCACCACAAGATTCCGTTTGCCGGCAAGTTTTGATTTTCATTGCATCTTCGAGCCATGTGTTGTGGCGAAGCAGGAAGCATTTTTTTAACTCATCCAAGAAATCACTGTCATTCTTGATGATTCGAATATTTTACTGTAAGAAGAAGCCAACTTTTGCTGTTGCTTTGTCGAGAATCTTGGGGTAATCAAGTGCTTTGTCGGGATAAAGATTTTCCACCATTTTTTGGGGAACGCCAAACCTTTTCCCAAAATCAGACAAGCTTTGAAGAGTTGTTATCAAATAACTGGAAAGCAGCCGGAAAAGCACTGAAGGGCTTTGCTTTATCACCTCAGATTCAGTGTGGTTGACGGCGATCTCAACACAGGTGGACTAATGCACTTTTCGGTCATCTTTTGTATACTATAGATGAAGGAGTTGCTTTATGGACAATGATCTCCAAAGACTGAAAAGCCGAATAGCAGAAATTGAAGAGGCCAATGAACGTTTGAGAAACAACTCGGAAACCCCTAGAACTGGTAATTACATGGTCTCACACTATTCATCGCCGGCTGAGAAGATAGCCCTCTTCAGATCGCTTTTCTTCGGCAGGCAGGATGTGTATGCGCTTCGATGGGAAAGCGCCGATGGTTCTTCCGGCTACCAGCCTGTGTGCAAAAACATCTGGAAGAAGGGAATTTGCAGGAAACCTCAGATCAAGTGTTCTCAGTGCGAGTCGAGAGAGTTCGCGCCGCTGACAGATCAGGTGATCTATAACCATCTTTCAGGAAGGATTTCTGTGGGAATCTATCCCCTTCTCGAGGACGAAACCTGCAGGTTCCTTGTCACCGATTTAGATGGTGACGGATGGGAAGAGGATGCGAAAGTATTCGCAAATGTCTGCACCTCACTTTCGATTCCGCTTTACATAGAGAGATCAAGATCTGGAAATGGTTCTCATCTATGGTTATTCTTCAAAGACGCAATTAAGGCCTCTATAGCTCGGAAGCTCTGTTTCGAATTGCTTAACCGGGTTCTTGAAAGCCGGCCAAGACTGGCCTTAGGATCTTATGACAGGTTTTTTCCTAATCAAGACATGCTTCCAAAGGGCGGACTTGGTAATCTGATAGCTCTTCCCTTGCAGGGAGCTTCAAGGAAAAATGGAAACACGGTATTCCTGGACGATGATTTTGCGCCCCTCGCAGACCAATGGGCTCATCTCTCATCGATTGAGAGGATTGATTTCTCGAAGATTGCAGATGTTTTGCGCGAACTGGAAAACAGCAATACAGAAAAAGCGATTAACCAAGTGAGACAAAGCAAAGAAATCTTCCCTGAACAAGTAACGCTGAAAATGGACAGTATGATAAGTATTGAGAAGGGTTCTCTTCCATCCTCCTTAATCAATGAGATTCTTAAGTTAGCATCTTTCGATAATCCCGAATTTTTCAGAGCGCAGGCAATGAGACTGCCAACATACAACAAGCCAAGGCGAATTAGCTGCGCAGATGAAGAAGGAGACTACTTCCAGTTGCCCAGAGGTTGTTTGTATGATTCACTTGATCTTCTTGAAAAGAATGGAGTGCGGGTTAATCTAATCGACAATCGGTCTAAGGGAAGTGACATTGAGTTCGCTTTTTTAGGTAAATTGACACGGGATCAGGATAGGGCCGCCAGCGAGATGCTGCACCACGACTTTGGAATTCTTTGCGCTCCAACTGGTTCCGGAAAGACTGTAGTTGGTCTAGAGCTAATCGCTCAAAGAAACCGGGGCACACTTATTCTTGTTCATCGACGAGAGCTTTTGCGACAGTGGCAGGAAAGCGCTTGCGAGTTTCTTCAGATCCCACCCGAGGAGATAGGACAAATAGGTCTTGGAAAGAATACCGCAAAAGGTGTCCTGGATATAGCTCTCATACAGACTCTTGCGCGTAATGAAAAAACTTTGAAGGGTCTTCCCGACTACGGTCAAGTAATAGTTGATGAATGTCAGCATATACCGGCTTTTACATTAGAAAGAGTTATCAAGAGTATTCCCGCTAAGTTCATAACAGGTCTGACGGCTTCACCAAAGAGAAGGGACGGCCACGAAAGGATTTTGTTCATGCAGTGCGGTCCTATCAGACATCTGATGGGTAGAAAAGGGAAGATCTTCTCAGAAAGAACGTATGTACCCAGGCAGACTAATCTTGAGACAAAAGCAGACTGCAAACCCAAGGAAATCTACAGGGCAATAGAGACAGATGAAAGTAGAAATGCTTTGATCTGTGACGACATTACGAGGGCTGTTGAAGCAGGAAGATACTGCCTTGTCTTCTCAGAAAGGGTTCAACACATTGAAATTCTCTACGAGTTGCTATGCCATCTTCAGAACAAAGTCTTCTTACTGCACGGCAAACAGCCCAGTAAGACACAAGACGAATCACTGGATCGATTCCAACATGAGATCAACGGTGCAGCGTTGCTATCCACAGGAAGATACCTCGGTGAAGGATTCGATGATCCCAGGCTTGACACTCTTTTTCTCACATTTCCGATTTCCTGGAAGGGAGTTCTTCAGCAATATGCTGGAAGACTACACAGGGAGAACTTCGGCAAGCATGAAGTCAGAATCTACGATTACGTCGACGAGAATGTGCCAATGTTGAAGAAAATGTTTGAAAATCGCAAGAGGGGATACAAGGCGCTAGGATATAGGGAAGTGGTGCATCTATAAAACATTAGGCGCAAGGCTGGCGAAGAATCTTATAAGAAGTGCTGCTGGGAAGAGCGTCCCAGGAAGTGATGCCCTCATAAAACTCTAGACGCAACGCCGGCAAAGATCGCGCCGGGACGCAAGGCACTGAGGAGCATCAGTGGACGCAGGGCTGGCGAAGAACATGCCAGGACGCAATGCCCGCTTCGCGGGGAAAGACCTTCACTGCCAGTGTGCTTCGCAAGCCAGTCACCTTCGGTGGCCAGTCGCACTTCGTGCGGCCAGCTCCGACTTCGTCGGGCAGAAGAGCGGATTCTAGGATCGGGTTACTAGACCCGGGTTAAGAAATCCGGGTTATGAGAATCGCGTTAATAGGATCGGGTGTGAAACAGAGGATCGGGTTACAGAGTGCGGGTTAGAAGGATCGGGTTGATAAAAGCGGGTAATCAGAACCGGGTTTTGAAGAACAAGATGCTGAATCAAGTTCAGACTAATTTGTCGGCTAATTCGGAGGACGGAGGACCGGTGACGGACAATGTTGTTTTGAGCAGCGTTCAGCGGGTTTTCGTTCTTAAGCGCACAGCGGTTCTTAGGTGCGAGATCCCGTACAGGATCATTACGGGATGACAATGTCAGACGATTATATGATTCTATTGTAGGGGCGAACGGCTGTTCGCCCGAAAAAGGTCCTGGTTGGAATCTCATGCCTATTACGCGAAAAATGGGACAATAGGAGCGTTTGGGAGCCAGTCTGCTGACGCAGGCCAGTCACTCTTTGCAGAAGTGAGGCTCGCTGGCGCGAGGAAGTGATGCCGGGAAGAGCATACCAGGAAGTGATGCCCGGAGAAACATCCGGGGAAGTGATGCTGCTTCGCAGGAAGCTTGTCAAGCAAGACGTCAACGGTTCTCCGACCAGAACGAAGAGCCAGATCTACGGTTTATGAGAGAGCGAGATCCCGTGCAAAAGCGTCATTGGATGACTGCCCTATGTATTATGGTCATCCAACAATTCTCCAGCTGAAATCTGGTTTCGGCATTGTTCTTCTCGGAGGAAGGAGGACCGGTGACGGTGAACGGGGTTTTTAAGCGTTCAGCGGGTCTTCGTTCTTAAGCGTACAGCGCTTTCTATGGTCCGACCTTCCTGCCGCTCAGCAATTTAACCAGAGCGTTGCTCGATCAAATACTTATGTGATACATATGTATCATTATAAATCACCTCAGTGATACAATAATATTGAGGTGATTGTAATGAAAACGGTTAATGTTAGAGATGTTCGAAACAGATTCAGCGAAATTGTTGACAGAAAAGAAGAGCTTTTGATTCTAAGGCGTGGTGTTCCGGTGATGAAGATATCACCCGTCTCTAAGGAAGACTTAATGAAATACTATCTTTCAAAGGCACAAGAGGAAGCAGAAAAGATCGGGCTCAGTGAAAAAGAGGGCCTGCAAGTTCTAGAGGAGTTGAGAAAAGAGATGAAAGATGAAGGTCGTTATTGATACGAACGTTATGATTTCGGCGGCTCTCGGCTCCAAGACTTGTAGCAAGACCGTTCTTAAGGCACTAGAACAGGGGGTAATCGAACCGCAGATATTTGTGCTGGAGTTACAAAGGTTCATAATGAAACTGAAAGGAAAGGAAAAGTACGGGCACATTCAATTAGAAGGACTTTCGAATTTCATAGATTATTTCTTAATGACAGTAGAGATTGTAGATGACTACAAGTTGGTTACTTACAGCACTGATTTTCCCGACAATCATTTCATTTCATTGGCTGCAGCGCGAAACGCCTTGCTTATAACTGGTCATAAACTTTGTCTCAAAAGTGCACTAGGTGGCAATGTAAATTGCAGGACGCCAGCTCAATATCTAAGTGATTCTTTTTAATGCTCCCTTAGGCGAAAAAGGGACCCCACGAGTCCGTCAGTTCCTCTTTTCGCTTACAGCGTTTAGCGGGGTTTCGTTCTTAAGCGCACAGCAGTTCTTAAGTACGAGATCCCGTACGGGAACATTACGGGATGACAGAAGGGGCGCTCAACAGGGCAGGCTCTACGGGATGACAATTTAAGATGATTGTGCAGTTCACTTGTAGGGGCGAACGGCCGTTCGCCCGAAAAAGGTCCTGGTTGGATTCTCTGCCTTTTACGCGAAAAATGGGACAAGAGGAGAATTGTCAGCCCCTATTTTCTCTCTCATCTCATTTTCGCTCTCATCTTCTCGTGAGCGAAGCGAACGTCTCCAATGTGCTCTTTCTCGGTTTTTACAGCCTTCAGCGGTTCTTGAATGAGAGATCCCGCACAGGATCACTGCGGGATGACAAAGCGAGTGGCTTTAGGGGCAGGCTCTATGGAATGACAGTGAGGTGACATTACAGGGTGAAACAATATCTTTTCAGGGTAGTATACTCCTCCCTTAACGTCATCCTGACAATGCTTCTGGTCAGGATCTGGACGCGGCGCGAGGCCGGGGAGTCCATCCCGGGCAGCGGCGCCCGCGAAAATTATGCCAGGGCGCAATACTGCTGACTATGATCTGATACTGGAAAGTTTATCTAATGAAGAGAGGCAGCTCTCATTGGGAGGCTTAGGACCCATGAATCTTCTACAACTTCACTGAACAAGCTCTTTATGCAAATTATCCATGATGAGAACGTTCCGTTTTTCCCAAACCCTGAAAATCTGCTCTTCTGAACTTCTCTATCATCTCGTTCGTTTTGATTGACTCCATAATTTGAGTATTACTAAAGAGAAGAAATAAAGAAGGCGTGGGAATACTCCCACGTCTTCATCAACGGCTTTTCGCCGTGAGCAGGCTCTATGGCCTAGTGCGTGAAACCCTTCCGGGTGACCGCATTAATATTATAATACTTTTCTCTCTCGGATCCAAATAAAAGTGTGAATCGGAACATCTAATTTCCGTTGGTGAGAAACCCCATCACCTCTAGCAAAAAAGCGCGGTACGGCGAACTTTCGAATCTATCTGATCCTGATTACATACAATTTTTCCTTGATCTTCTTCTGGAAGTGTGTGCCTCAAAGATCGCTGTAAACTTCCTCGCCTTCTATGAAAACTCTCTCTGCCTTGGCTGCCAGATTGAATGGATGCTTTGTCCAGATTGCAATATCGGCATCTTTTCCAACTTCGAGCGATCCAACTCTTTCGTCGATCTTCAGGATCTTAGCGGCATTTATGGTGACCATCTTCAAAAGATCTTCCTCTTTTGACCCGTACCGTAAGGCTACCCCAAGCTGCACGTTCGTGTTCTCAAGGGGAATAACGGGGTGATCGCACATGAAGGCTGCGAGAACGCCCTTTTCGTTGAGGATCCTTGGAGCGTCATAACTCATATCCTTAAGCTCAAGCTTTGTCCTGAATCCAAAGATTGGCCCGAGAACTACCGGCACATTGTTTTCTTTGAGAAAATCGACAATCTTATAACCTTCCGTCGCGTGTTCGATCACTACATCGAAATCAAATTCCTTTGAGAGCCTGATTGCTGTGAGAATATCGTCCTGTCTGTGAGCGTGAATTCTAGCAGGGATCTCTTTTCTCAGTACCTTTTCCCCGACTTCTAGTTTCGGGTCAAAATCTGTGAAAGGCTTTCCCTCTTTTTCGGCCGCCTTTTTCTTGTCCATATAGGCTCTAACTTTCTGGAAGTAGCCACGGATAACAGCTGCCGTTCCCAGTCTCGTGGAGGGAGTTTTCTTGAAACCCTCACCGTAGACTCTCTTTGGGTTCTCGCCGGTTGCCATTTTCAGCCCCGCCGGGGAACGAACGACCATGTCATCAACTATCAGGGTTTTCTTGAACTTGAAGATAGCACCCTGTCCTCCAACTGGATTGGCACTGCCTGGAACTACCATGACTGTAGTAACACCTCCGGACAATGCCCGTTTTATTGCTGTATCCTGGGGATTGAACGCATCGACAACGGAGACATCCGGAGTAAGGGGATCTGTGGCTTCGTTGCCATCACCATAGTAGCCCCCAACCCCCTCTTCGTAAATACCAATGTGTGAGTGGGCATCAATGAATCCCGGAAATACGTACTTGCCCGAAACATCGATAATTTCAGCCTCAGACTCTTCGAGTCCTTGTCCTATCCGTTCGATCTTTCCCTTGTTGATCAGAATATCCCCTACGAAGGGCTCAGAAGTGATGGGGTAAATAGTCCCGTTCTTTAGTAGTATTGACATACAGGGCCTCCTTTATTGAAAGTTATACAATAATTGTATCAGAAGTGGTACGTATCGGAAACTTATGACTGCCTTTGATTTTAACAAGGCTTTAGGAAGGGAATAAATATGCTTGAGGATGCGGTTGGAAAACAGTATTCGAGAAACGATGCGGAGAGGAACTGCGCAGAGGCAATGGTATATGGAGCGAACGATGAGTACGGTCTTGACCTGCCCCAGGAGGCCTTCTTCACGATGGGCGCCTTCGGAGGAGGCATGAGAATCAAGAGTATCTGCGGAGCCGTCACAGGTTCACTTGCAGTACTTGGAATCCTCTTCAACAGCGAGATCTATGAAAAACAAGAAAGAATGAAACGAATAGCAGAGGAGTTCATTGCCGAATTCGAGAAGAGATACGGTCATCTCGAATGCTCAGTACTAAGAGACAAGTATCGTGATCCTGTGATCGGATGTGAAACAACTGTACGAATGGCGGCTCGGGTTCTCGAAGAGATTATTCAAAAATACAGGAGAGAGATTACGTACAGAGCGAAGTGAGTCTTCCATAAAACATTCGACGCAAGGCGCCGAAGATCATCGGCGGACGCAAGGCACTGAAGAACATCAGTGGACGCAAGGCTGCCTACGGCAGGAGGGCTAAAAACCAGATCCCGTATAGAAAGACTACGGGATGACGGCCCTGCCTGTCATCCTGACAATGTTCCTGGTCAGGATCCCTGCCCCTCGCAGGAGGCCTCTCAGGTCAACCGTTATGGGTCCACCGTCCACCGACAAGAACTAAGAGCAGATTCTTGAGTCTAGAGGACCGAGATCTCGTATAGAAGCACTACGGGATGACAGTGCTTGGGAGTCCCAAAAACGATAACATTTCATTGATGCTTTGCGTCGTATTCCTTCTTCACGTCATTCTGACATGCTTCTGGTCAGGATCTGGGCTTGGGCCTTACGAAGCAGGACGCGAAAAATGGGATATGTGGAGAATTGTCAGTCCCTATTTTCGCTCAGTCATGCATATGACGAATTCCTGAGCTTATTTGGAAGACTGGGGACCGTTGACGGACAACCTTGTCTTCACAGCGTTCAGCGGGTCTTCGTTCTTAAGCGAACAGCGGATCTTTTACACGAGATCCCGTACAGGAGCACTACGGGATGACGGGCCTGCCTGTCATCCTGACAATGCTCATGGTCAGGATCTGGGCTTGGGCCTTACGAAACAGGACGCGAAAAAAGGGACCTTAGGAACAGGTCACTATTTTCGCTCAGTCATGCATATGACGAATTTCTGAGCTTATTTGGAAGACTGGGGACCGTTGACGGACAACGTTGTCTTTACAGCATACAGCGGGTCTTCGTTCTTAAGCGTGCAGCGGATCTTTTACGCGAGATCCCGTACAGGAGCACTACGGGATGACGGCCCTGCCGGTCATCCTGACAATGCTCATGGTCAGGATCTGGGCTTGGAAGCGAAAAAAGGGACAGGCAAGAGGAGAATTGTCAGTTGTAGATATATAAGCTATGACTTGAATTCTAAGGAATGATTTAACTACAATGATGGTGGCAGTCAGGGAGAAGGTAGAGACTTCATGTCTATCAGCCTTCCTTATGAAGGAAGAGCTACGTAGGGACAGCACTTGCTTTCTTCCTGGGAGTACTTCAGGTTCAATGATAAGTTCATCCGGGGAAAGATCCTCAGGAACGCTACAACAGGGAAATCGGTACTCGTAGACTGCTAATCCATTTATTGCGAGGTGTTGGTGAGATGAAAGAGCAAAGCGGTATGATCGTAGGTATTGACTGGTCAGCTGACTCCCATACTTGCTATGACCTCAAGGCTGATAAGAGTTTCAAGATCCCAGACTCTGTTAAAGGTTATGAAAGACTGCTGAACGATTATCCAGAGGCAGTTTTCGTGATCGAAGAAGCAAACAACAGGATAGGAGACTACCTTCTCACTAACAAGAGAGAGGTGTATGTCTTACCTCCTTGTAGATCCAAAGAAGCCAGGAAGTATCATTTTAGCTCCGGGGCAAAGAGCGATAGTCTAGATGCCAAGGCGATTGCTCTTACCTTCAAGGAACATCCCTCTTACTGTCTCAAGGCAAGATATTCAGGAGTCGGAGCAAAGATCACTAAACTGGTGACTATGTACAGCATTGTATCCAAAATTCATAGTCAACAGTGCAACAGATTGTATTCAGTCCTACTGAGGTATTTCCCGGAATACTTGCACATTATGGATAAGCAGTACAGATCAAATACCTCCTTGAGGATTCTTAGCATCTGCCCTACGATAACTGAATTTAAGAAAGTTTCGAACGAAGAGCTTAGGAAGATCCTGAACAAAGAGAACTACAGAATGACTAGTATCTTGAGAAAGAAGCTTGACAGGATAAGAAGCGAAGGGATCTCTTGGGGCGATACATCATGTGAGGGTAATCTCATAATGTTCCTGGCAAATCAAATTCTCACCTTGAGAGAGGAACAAGAAAGATTAAGGGGAGAGATGGGAGAGACCCTAGAGAATAGTCCATACAGGATCATTCTTTCTATTCCAGGTGTGAAGGCTGTAATAGGCTCATACATAGTAAAGGCCTATCTCACACATGATTTCAGAAGCTACCAGGAGATGCAGAAATACGCTGGAACTATTCCCTTCCTCTTTCAAAGTGGCAGAAAGTCAATAATGCTGATGAGAAAGAAATGCGACAAAGACCTAAGAAACATGATTCACATCGCAGCTTTCGCTTCTCTGAAGACTTGTGGATGGGCAAGAAACTACTACAAAAGAAAGAGAAAAGAGGGCAAGACTTACGGTCATGCCCTCAGAGCACTGGGGAACATCATCCTCAAAATCGCATTCTCCATGTTGTCAAAGATGAAAGAATACAATGAAACCTTGTTCCTCAATGCCAAAGGAATTAATACCACTCAACAAAATAATACAATAATTCCTGAGGCTTTCACAAATCCTGAATACTCCCAGGATGCTCATCCATCCTTAGCTGCCACTAAGGATGTGGTCGAGAACTTGAATGTCACCTGAGTAGTAGTTTTTTCCTTATGAATATGATAAGGTCCCTATTTTTCGCTTACAGCGATTAGCGGGTTTTCGTTTTTTAGCGAACAGCGGATCTTTTACGCGAGATCCCGTACAGGAGCACTACGGGATGACAAGGTGAAGAATTTATGGTCAGTCTGAACGGAATGACCCTGAGCAGATGCACTACAGGTCAGGCTACACGGAATGACAAAGAGAGGGACTTTCTAACCCTCTTAGCAAAAAAGTGAGTACCTTCCTCGGGCAGTTCACGGTTAGCGGAGTCAGCTGGGCTCATGCGTAATGAAATAGCGTATAATTACGGTGTGGGAGAATGGTCAGTATGAGAAGGAATCACTTTTATTTCTTTTTCTTGATGTTATTTATCTTTATATCGATTTCAAGTCTGGCGGGGAACAACGATTCTACAGACTCTGCTGATGCTACCGTAACTACTTACTTCGAGGATGTCGCGCGCGAGATTCTCGCCATGGATTCTTTCGACGACCTCTTTTCCCTTGACGGTTTCTTTGAAGACGATCCCGCAGCCGAACTGACTCCTTCGCAACCGATTCCCCCAACTCCGGTGAGCACAGTATCGCACGAGGATCCAGCCATGCCTTCAATTACACCTCAGGCCACGCAATCTGAAACGGAATCACCTGAAAGCACCTTGACCTGGAAATATGAGCCTTACGCGGACAGCCTTCTGCCTGGAGGAATCGCATTTGAGTTTGAGGCTGGCGATCCGGTAATGGGAATCCCGGATGTGGTAAAGTTCTACAAAGAGGGTGTCGTTGTAGATACCCTGGCAGGAAAAACGATCATGTCGCCGGTTATTGTTAGTGATGTTCCCTTCCCAGGACAGAAGACCACGATCTTCAGGTTCCTCACAGACGATTACTCGACTCCTTTGGGTGGATACTACATTACTGTAGTCGACTCAGAGGTCTACTCCTTGACCGTAGCGCTCGACCCCACTCGCGCAGAGAATATTGTCGATCTCGACTGCGATGGGATTGTAGAACTGATAGTCGTTGACGATCATATGATAAAGGCTCAGGAAGAGACCGAGCTTTCGGTATTCAAGAGATTCTTCACCTGGACAGAAGATGGCTGGCAGGTCGATTCTCCTGGTGATTACGTAAATGTTTACTCTTCGATGGCTGAGGCTGATTTAGAAAAGATTGAAGCTTCCAGTCCGAAGACGCCTCACGTGTGGTCGTATGCCTATCACTCATACATGGCGGGCGAGGACCTTGAAGAGATTCAATTCCGTGTAGCAAAACTCGTCGAGGACTTCTCCCTGAACTGGCTTATCAACTCCACGGAAATGGTAAAACTTCTCGATCAAAACATCAATCAGTACGATGGTTATGTCATGAAGAGGCCTACACCTGATTCTTCACCTACAATGTAATCCAAATCAAGAATACAGTTCGCGCCCTTGAGAATTTCCTTCGAAAGAACTATAATCGAAACGAATGAAGCTAGAGGAGCGTGAAGAGATGCGAAGAGCAATACTTCTTTTTTCCCTGCTATTGGCGGTTACATTTGCCGCATCGAAGTTCAGTGTAGGGATTCTTATCACGGGAGAGATTGGTGGAAACGCCATTTACGAACTTGTACAAAAGGGCGCGCTTGAAATGGCCTCCGAGGAGATAGAGATAAAGATCGTCGAAGGTGGATACAACCAGTCAAAGTGGGAGCAAATGCTTATCAGCCTTGCGGCATTGGGTAGGTACGATCTTCTCATGACCTTCACCGAAGGTATGCCGGCAAGCGTAAATAAAGTCGCCGAAATGTTCCCAAACCAGAAGTTCGCGTTACTGGACGGGATTATCGAGAACCCTCTTCCAAACACTTATTCTGTGGCTTTCAAAGACGACGAAATGACCTTTCTTGCCGGAATCTTCGCAGCACTGATAACTTCAAGCAGTTTGCCAGGAGCAAATGAAGAGAAAGTGGTGGGGTTGATCGCAGGGGACACTTACCCCGCGATGACCAATGTCATGAGACCCTCTTTCGAGAATGGCGTAAAGACGGTTGATCCTTCGATTCGAGTGTTTTTCGGTGTTGTTGGTAGCTGGTCGGATCCAGCTAGAGGGAGCGAACTCGCTGCGAAGCAGTTCGATGCCGGAGCAGACGTTATCCTCTCCATTGCCGGTGGCAGTGGTATAGGAGTCATTGAAGAGGCCTCGGTCAGAGGCAAATATGTGATCACGGTCGACTCTAACATGATCTCTATGAACCCCTCCGTTATTCTTGGGAGTTTCCTGAAGCACATAGACGTTTTGGTGAAGAATACTATCGCAGATGCCAAAGCCGGCACACTCCCCTTCGGTACTTCCAAGAGGGTTGGAATAGCAGAAGGAATGATCGATTATACTCACGATGATCCAAATTTCGTGAGAAATGTTCCGGATGACATTCGTGCCCAACTTGCCGAATGGTTCGAAAAAATAAAGGCGGAAGGACTGCCAAAGATCAATAATGAGTAGCCTTATACAGTCCTACAATGAAGCCTTAGGACTATTCACTCAGACGGAAGAGAAGATAGCAGGCTTCATCATGACAAATCCAGAAGCGGCGCTGGAGCTTTCAGTGAACGATCTTGCCTCAAGGTTGAATGTGTCTCCATCAATGGTCGTGAAGGCTTCACAAAAAATGGGTTTCACAGGCTATTCGCAGCTGAAATTAGCTGTCGCCAGCGAGCTTAACGTGCTTGTGCAGCGGGAAAAGTCAACTATTCTGATCGAGGACCTGGACGCCTACGAGGACCTAGTATCCTCAACAATTCGTGAAGCCTATTCCCGTCTTAGCGAAGACGACTTAAAGAAGGCGGCAGAGCTTCTGGTCGAGAGCGAAAATATAGACATCTACGCGTTCGGTTTCGATGCAGTAGCGGGACACGATCTCTACCTGAAGATGCTGCAAAGCGGCAAAAGGGTCAAGCTCATCGAGAACGGATACGAACAGATGATATCTGCATACAATTTGAAAGATGATTCTGTCGTTGTTGCTATATCCAGCACTGGAACTTCGATAGACTTGTTAGACGCGCTGAAGTTTTCCGAGAAGACGGGAGCTTCGGTAATCACGATAACACCGGTGGGATCAAGGCTGAGCACTTATTCGAACGTGAATCTCGAAAGCTATTACTCTAAGCTGATCTTCCCGGAGGGTGGTCTTATAACTCGTGTAGTGCAGCTGATGATCCTGGACGTGCTTTACCTGAAGTTTCTTCAGATTTCAGGCAAGAACTTCGAGGAAAAGTATTCGAAGTTCAGAGAAGTTCTCGACTTCAAGCGAAGAGGCACAAAAAAAGAGAGGGACTGACTCCCTCTCTCTTCTTTCTTAATTACTCTCCGGAGTTGCTAAACAGGCCCCTCCAGATTATTTCTCTTATGCTTTCTAGCCCGTCAGGGTCTTCCGTTATACTGAAACCATTCAGTATCAGGTCTGCTGCGCTATCTGGATCGACGTCCTTCGAAATTTCCTGAGCAGCCTTTGCATCATTTATGGCCGACGACAACTTCTCTTTCAAGGCTTCGTATCTGTCTCTCACTCTCTTCCAGGACTCGTTGTCTTCCCTGCTAAGGTTCGCACGTTCCTGATCCATGATTTTCTTGATCTCATTTTTGCTCGTTATGAAATCTATGTACGATCTCAGAATCCTCTTGAGCTTTGAGACATAAACGTTCTCGTCGCTTGTTTCGGAAAAGACATGATCTTCGAGCTCGTCAATAGAGTATTGCCAAACTTCGTAAAAAAGATCTTCTTTGCTCGGAAAGTAGTAGTAAATAAGTGCCTTTTTCACTCCAGCCATCTGCGCAATCTCAGACATGCTGACGCCGTCGTGACCTCTCTCCGCAAAGGCCTTCCGGGCGGCTCTTATAATCCTCTCTCTAGAAGATAACTTTGCTCGCACCGGATCCACCATCCCCTCAAGGTTTTTTGTCTATAGCAAGCTTTTCTTCGTTGTTGGCGTACTTTCTCATTCTAACATCAAAATCGTACACGCCCCTGTGCGCGGGATGGGTTTCGGCAAAACCTTCCTCGTAGTATAGCTTGTCTGCGTACTTCTTCCAGCCTTCGGCGAGTTCGTCAAGCTGACCGGCAAGCTCCGTAACAACGTTCTCGCTTCCATCATGCTGAGGAATGGCGTGGAACTTGTTGACCATTGCCCTTAGGACCTTCGGGTTGTCAATGATTGGACAGGGTCTGAAAAGATTGTTGCTGTAGGGCACCATTCTCTTGTACGCGGTAAAGAACGGTGACTTGATAACTTCGAGAAGACTCTTCTCCCTGATGCTATCAACGGCAAACTGCTGGAATACACATGGTTCTACGTAACCCTTTGCATTGACGTGAAGGTACTTCGCGCCGGCGGCCAGACAACCATTCGTAAGGAATCCATGATTCCAGAAGTCAGCAACGAATGCGAAATCACCACCGAGCCTCTCTTGCTCGGTCTTGTAGAATCTCTCGTATCTCTGCTCCGGAGTAGGAACAAGATCCATGGAGGGATTCATACCAACAGGCATGAACTGGAAGACCCAGGCGTAAGAAACACCCTCGTCCTTCAGGAACTGCCAGAACTCGTCCTTCATCATTACCTCGTGGTTCAGCCTGGTCGCAGTAACAGAGGTACCGTAAATTACTCCTGCTTCACGCAGATTTGTCCAGGCCTGCCTGACCTTCTGGAAGACACCGCGGCCACGTCTCCAGTCGGTTTCGCCTTCAAAGCCTTCTACCGAGACGGCAAACGTCGCATTACCTAGTTCGGCGAGTTTCTGGGCGACTTCCTTCGTGATAAGAGTACCATTGGTGTAGACCTGGAAGTAAGAATCGTTGAACTCTTCAAAAATTTCGAGAAGATGCGGCCATACAAAAGGCTCTCCGCCGGTAATTATGAAGAAGTAAATGCCCAGCTCGTTTGACTGTCTGATAATTGAACTGACCTCTTCCTTCGAAAGCTGATACTTTCTTCCGTAGAGACCGGCATAGCAACCCACGCAGTTCAAATTGCAGGCGTAGGTCGGGCTTATAACAACCAGCTTGGGAATGACGACCTCATGCTCAAGCATCTTTTCCTGACGAATCTTCTCTCCGAGAGCAAATTCGTTAACAACCAAGTTCGTCATAGCCTTTTCTACTGCCTTAGGGCTAGATCTCTTGAAAACATTTTGCCAGGACACGATCATTGGATGCTCTTCCTTGGCCATCTGCGTCAGTTTCTTTAGACCGCTCTTTGTCGGTTCTTTCGTCAAAGCAGCAACAGTGCCAAATAACCTTGCAATATTCTCAGTAGAAGAATTCCTGACGACTGAACCAACATACTTCCCTGCCTGTCTTAGCATGGAAGTTTTCATACTTTCTACAATACCCATGAATAACACCCCCAATAGTTTTTTACTTACCGGTCGGTAAAATACTAGTCCTTCAATACTACATCTATATGTCATTTACAACAAGATTATGCAACATTGGGCTCGAGCATGCAGCTATTCTCCTCGCCGAAAGGATGATGGATAGCAATTCTGCGTTCTATAAAAGAATTCATTTAGATTGAGATATAATCGCGACTTCTTACCCCCAAAAGACTTTTACTGAGGTGAGGCTTTCAATATCAAAAAACATCAAGACAATTTGAATCAGCCCTGGAAATACCGCCGTAAATCATCATAATTAAACCCATTCAAAAGGGCGTCACAATAGGCACATCATGTTATATAATTGATGCTTCCATAAAGGAGGTGGTGTATATGGCAGATAGCTTTGATTGTTTCCTTAACCCCATGGGTTCTTACACCGCGCTTCTTTTGGAATCTAATTGCTGAAACGCGATTTCTTCCGATTATTCAACCACGGCGGTAAGAACCCGTGGTTTTTTCTTTCTTTAAACAGTCTCGAATAATTGGAGGTTAATCATGATTGGTGAGGTAACTAATGTTCAAAAAGGCATGATAGAAGTAAGATCAGAGTCAGGCGAATTCTTCCGCTGTCTTCTCAGAGGAAAGCTTCTTCAAAAGGAAAGAACAGAGAAGAACGTTGTTGCCGTTGGCGACAGGGTGCTTTTCGAAAGGCTTCATAAGGACCAGGGAATAATTACCGAGGTTCTTCCCCGTGACAAATGTCTTGTCAGGAAAGGGGCAGGCAAAAAAGGTAGACATCTCCATCAGGTTATCGCCGCAAACGTTGATCAGGTTCTTATTGTCGTGGCGATAAAGGATCCTCCTTACCACAAGAACTTGATAGAAAGGTACATTACTGCAGCGAGAGGGTCGGATCTTGACGTGACGATTGTCTTTAACAAAGCCGACCTGGGCCTATCTGAAGAAACGAAGGCGGATATCCAGAAATATCGTGACCTAGGGTACAGAGTCTTTCTCACCAGTACCGTCTCAAATTTAGGGATAGAAGAGGTCAAGTCGGCTCTTCAGGGGAGGTCTTCGGTTTTGGCCGGAAGTTCCGGCGTCGGAAAATCCTCTCTAGTAAACGCAATTTGCAATTCAAACGTTAGAACGGGCGAAGTAAGCGATTCCACACACAAGGGAAAGCATACAACCACTTCCTCTCAGGTGCATCTCCTCCCTGATGAAGGGAGAATCATAGATGTTCCCGGAATGAGAGAGTTTGCAATAAGTGGAACGGAAGGACTTGACGAAGCATTTGAGGATATAGTGGAACTTTCCGCAAAGTGCAGGTTCAGAAACTGCACCCACACCGTCGAGCCGGGATGCGCGGTTCGGCAGGCCGTGGCCAACGGAATTCTCGACGAGAGAAGACTGCAAAACTACTTGAGAATGAAGACAGAAGTTTGAGCCTCGCGGTTCTCCGCGGGCTTTTCTTTGGTTCTTTGTAATATCGTAAACAGCGGTCAGCTTGTCATCTCGGCAGAGGCTTTAGGAAGTTACTCGCTTTGCTCTCCCAAAAGAAGCATCCTTGAGCCCTCACAATGTCATTCGTAGAGCCTGCCTTGATGAGCCTGCCCTGAACCCTGCCCCAATGAGCCTGCCCTGAAATGCTCTTGTTCAGGGCTCCTGTTTGGGGTCTTGCACGGGACCTCGCGCCAAAGAAGCGCTTCACGCTTAAGAACGAAAAACCGCTCAACGCTGTGAAGACAACGTTGTCAGTCAACGGTCCACCGTCCTCCGCATATTTTTTAGGCTGGCGTAGCGGAACTGGCCTTTGCGACGGAAAGACTGGCCACCGAAGGTGACTGGCCTGCGTCAGCAGCCTGGCTGATTTGTGCCCAAAATCCATCCTCCTTGTCATCCCGTAGTGCTTCTATACGGGATCTAGGTTTTCGTCATATGTATGACTGAGCGAAAATAGGGACTGACAATTCTCCTCTTGTCTGTCCTGTTTTTCGCGTAAAAGGCAGAGATTCCAACCAGGACCTTTTTCGGGCGAACGGCCGTTCGCCCCTACAAGAGAACTGCACAATCATCTTAGATTGTCATCCCGTAGAGCCTGCCCTGAAAAGATTCTGTTCATGGGATCTGCACGGGATCTAGCATCCAAGACCCGCTCAAAGCTGGAAAGAGCCATTACTAACCTCTTTGGGGCCTCTTTTTAGGGTCATCCCGAACTTGTTTCGGGATCGTTTGATCTTTCAGCGGCCAGAGGGCGCGAAAAATGAGACCATAGGACCCGGTCAGCCCCTTTTTCTGCTCTCGTTTTCTCGTGAGCAATGCGAATTCTCGGATGCGCTCTTTCTCGGCTTTTTAAAGGCTTCAGCGTTCAGCGGGTCTTGGATTTTAAGCGTGCGGCGGTTCTTAGGAGCAGGATGTTGACACAAGTTCAGATACGAAATATGGCGTTTTCGGAATGACATGGTGTTTTCATACCGCGTGGCGTTTAGAAAAACAAGACCCGGCTAATGCCGGGTCTTTACATTAAAAATACTAAGTATTGCTTCCTCGCTTCACAGCTTCAGTGCAGGTAGCTCTGAGTGAATGGTGGAGGCGGCGAGAGTCGAACTCGCGTCCGAAACCAAATTCCCTGCAGGCTCTCCGAGCGCATCCTGTGATCGTCGTCAACAGTCAAGACTTCACAGGCAGAGTCCGACTGTCCAAGCTCCTAAGTGTCCCCGGGAATACGGAGCATATTCACGGGCAAGGTCTGATTTTCTGACGCCCTTCATAGCCCACCAGACCAAAAAGCTATTCGGACGGCTACTTATTAATTATTAAGCAGCAAGTGCAAATTCGTTATTGGCATTTCTGCTTTTCCGGTTTTTTAACGCGGCTCCGGGACCTCGGCTCGCTCCTACAAGTTCATTGACCCCGTCGAAACCGTTTCGCCCCCATTAATAATTATATCATCGGTTTTCCTGAGTGTCAGTGATACCGTGTTTTTCCAACTTGTAGTATAGACTCCTTATGCTTATCCCAAGTTCGTTCGAAGTCTTCGTCTTGTTCCAATCGTTTCTTTGAAGAGAGTCTTTTATTATCTCTTTTTCGTAGTCATCCAGAAGGGTCGATAGACTTCCCTCGGGTAGCTTCTCTCTCTTATCCGGTTTCTCAAGAATTCCCTTTATATGAGAAAGCCGTATAGTTTTTTCTTCTAGTTCCATACTTATCATTGCCCTTCCGATGACGTTTTCAAGTTCTCTTACGTTTCCGGGCCAGTCGTGTTTCTCAAACATGCGCAGAACTGCAGGATCGATTTCTGTAACCATCCTTCCGTACTCCTGATTTAACCTCATCATCACTACCCTCGCTATCTCGGGAATATCCTCTGGCCTCTCTTTGAGCGGAGGAATTACGATTGGCACAACATTCAGACGATAGTATAGGTCGGGAAGGAATTCACCGGACGCGACGAGTTTCTCAAGACTCACGTTGGTCGCCGCAATTACTCTGACATCGAGTTTGTAGGTCTGATTTCCACCAACCGGCTTTATCTCCCTATCTTGAAGGAACTTCAGAAATTTTGACTGAACAGAGAGACTCATCTTAGCAACTTCATCGAGAAATACGGTTCCTCCGTTTGCCTCTTGAAGAAGACCCTTCTTTCCCCCTCTCCGGGCTCCTGTGAAAGCACCTTCGACATATCCGAAGAGCTCCGATTCGAGGAGGTTTTCCGGCAGGGCAGCGCAGTTAACACTTATGAAGCTTTCTTCTCGTCTATCACTGGAATTGTGAATTGCGTGCGCGAAGAGTTCTTTTCCAGTTCCGCTCTGACCGTTCAGCAGTACTGTTGCCCTTGTCTTTGAAACCTTTCTCGCCTGATCAATCGCTACCTGCATCAGCTTAGACGAACCGGCGATATCGTCAAAAGTATACTTTGCCTTCATGTATCGAAGGAGGCGCTTCGTGTCCTCCAGTTCCCTCGCGAGTCTCTCTATCTCGGAGATGTCATGAACGACACCCACGCTTCCCTTAAACTCACCCTTCACGAAAAGGGGAGTGACGTTGACCAGCACTTCCTTTCTGTTCGGACCGACTTTCAGCCTTGCGTTGTATATCGGCTTCCTCGTTCTCACAACTTCCAGATGAAGAGAGGAACCTTCCGCAATGTCAACTGTGGCCATTTTTCCAATGACGAAATCGGGACTCATTCCTGTTATTCTGGTGTAGGCCCTGTTTACGAGAACGATCTTTCCCTTTTCATCGGCCACCGAAATTGCATCGTATGTTGCATCTATGATGGACGTCAATAGACCCTCCATCTCCTTATGGTTAATGACTTCCTCGGCCATCTTTTCGACATTTGTTATGTCGCGGAATACAGCCATTGCAGCATGGACTTCACCTTGTGAGTTGACGATGGGGAATCTTGAAGTTACTATCGTCTTTTCCTTGAGATACTGAATTCTGTTGAGCTCCGGCTCACCACTCTTCAGAACGATGTGCAACCTAGTGTTGGGTATGGTTTCTCTTACGGGAGCACCGGTCGCTTCCTCTCCATTCACTCCTAGAATTTCGAGGGCCTCGTCGTTTATGAAGGCTATCGTCTCGTCTGAATCGACAACTATTATTCCCTCTATCAGCGAATTCAGAATCCTTTCGAAAAGCTCTCTCTCCATTGCTTGACCTCTTTCGGTCACACACCACCTTCAGGATATATGTTCTTGAACAAGCTTACGAAATCATCTACGCTTAGTTCTTCTGCCCTGACATCGACTCCTATAGCCATTGACCCGAGCAATTCCTCTGGTAAGTCCACGATGCTTTTCAGATTGTTCTTCAGCTTCTTCCGTCTCTGAGAGAAACAATGCCTGACAAATTTCCTGTACTGATCCCTTCTGGCTTCTCCTATCGGAGGGTTCTCAAGCAGTGACAGCTCAATCACCATCGAGTCCACTTCTGGCTGCGGAATGAACTCCTTTCTCGAAACCTGAAAAAGCTCTCTCACTTCGGAAAAAGTATTAACATTCACCGTCAGTATACCGTATTCCTTCGTACGGGGTGTTGCGGTCAATCTATCCGCATACTCCTTCTGAACCATTAGCACAGCCCTGTCAAATGATGGCCCATCGAACATTATTCTCTCGATAATGGGAGAGGTAATGTAATAAGGAATGTTGGCAACATACGTGACGGAGTCGGGCAAAGTAGATAGATCGGCCTTGAGAAAGTCCTCGTAACGAAGCTCGCACCGTTCGCCCTCCAGCCTTCGGTTGCCTTCGGAGAACCTTGTGTCTATTTCAAACCCGATAACTCTGTAGCCTTTCTCTAACAGGATAGAAGTGAGCGAACCGGATCCTACGCCTATTTCGACTATAGTCGTCGACGGATTCAGTTCCACTGATTCGACAATCCTGCGAGAGACTCTGTCTGACTTCAGGAAGTTCTGCCCCAGCGCCTTGTTTAGCCTTATGTTTATCGATTTCTCTCCCATTGCTCCTCCGTTTCAGATAGGATCTCCGTAACTCTCCTATCTAAGCAAAAAAACCCGTCGGAAAGACGGGTGGTTTTCTGGCGGAGAGAGTGGGATTTGAACCCACGGACGAGTTGTGCTCGTCATACGCTCTCCAGGCGTACGCCTTCGACCGCTCGGCCATCTCTCCAACAGTCACAATTATATAGTTCGCAGTTTGAGTTGTCAACGAGATTCTGTGGTAAACTAAATGCTAGGTATAGAAATGTTTATATTTGGGGGTGTCTTAATGAAGAAGCTATTCGGAACCGACGGGATAAGGGGCGTTATCAACGAAGAGCTCACACCCGAACTTGCAATGAAGCTTGGCAATGCCATTGGCAGATACTACACGGGAAAGTATAGCAGGTTTATCATAGCAAAAGACACGAGGAGCTCCTGTGATCTTCTAGAAAGCGCAATGGCCGCAGGAGCCGCCTCCGCCGGGATGAACGTCGAGTTCGCAGGCGTAATTCCTACTCCAGCATTAGCGTATATCACGAACAAGGAGGCGACGTTGGGAGCTGTTATTTCTGCTTCCCATAATCCCGCTGTTTACAACGGAATCAAGGTTCTCGCCAAGGGAATGAAGATATCCGACGAAGACGAAGTGGAGATAGAAAACCTCATAATCGACACCCCATTTCACTATACATTTTATTCTGGAGTCGGCAAGATTAGTTATAAAGATCACTATAGAGATGAGTATATCGAGTATGTTCTGGGTCTTTACAGGAATGAGAGACTCCCTTCTGACGGGATCGTTGTCGACGGTGCCAACGGAGCGATTTCGACCGTCATATCTATGGTATACGAAAGCCTAGGTATAGGTGCGGAGCTTCGAGGAATCGAACCGAACGGGATTAACATCAACGATAACTGCGGATCGCTATTTCCGAACTTCCTAGGCGATTCATTAAAGAAAGGACAGATCGGGGTTCTTTTCGATGGAGATGCAGACAGATGTCTATTCGTTCTTCCGGGCTCCAAGTTGATAGACGGCGATATGTTGATGGCGCTCAATTCGAGAAAGCTTGTGAACCAGGGAAGGTTGAAGGGCAATAGGGTCGTTGCAACTGTAATGTCAAACCTCGGCTTCGAGAAGTATCTCACCTCAAAGAACATCTCGCTGGACAGAACAAAGGTTGGCGACAAATACGTTCTCGAAAGAATGCTGCAGACAGGCGGAGTCCTTGGAGGAGAGCAATCTGGTCATATCATCTTCCTCGACAGGAGTACTACCGGCGATGGTCTCATCACTTCACTTGAAACATTGAACTCACTCGAAGAGCTTGGCGAAAGCCTCGAAGAGTTTGCCGCTTCTTTCCCCGTCTACCCACAGTTGTTGAAGAACGTTCCCGTATCAAACAAGAAGCTGGTCATGGAAGACATGAATCTTAAAAATAGACTCGAAGAACTGAAGCAGAAAGATGATCTTCGAATCGTTCTCAGGCCGTCAGGCACGGAGCCGTACATTAGAGTCATGGTTGAAGGAGCCGAGCAGCTGTTGGTCGAGGAGATCTGTCAGGAGCTGGTCGAGTTAGTGCAGGAGTGTAGTAATGGATAGGTATATATATGTGAAAGGCGCCAGGGTACACAATCTGAAAAATGTCAATGTCGCAATCCCCAAGAATTCCTTGACTATTATTACCGGCCTGTCCGGATCGGGAAAGTCCTCGCTGGCACTCGACACAATTTACGCAGAAGGTCAGAGGCGATATCTCGAATCTCTTTCCACTTACGCTAGACAGTTTCTGGGGGAGATGAAGAAACCCGATGTAGAAAATATCGAGGGGCTTTCTCCGGCAATTGCCATAGAGCAGAAGACCGTTAGCCATAACCCGAGATCGACGGTAGGAACCGTTACGGAGATACACGACTACCTGAGAGTTTTGTTCGCCAGAGTGGGTATTCCACATTGTCCGTCGTGTGGCCGCGTAGTTCAGAAACAGAGTCTCGATGAAATCGTAGAAGGAGTTCTGAAGGAATACGGTGCGGAAGATCGAATCGCCATCTACGCCCCTGTTGCCAATGGTAAGAAGGGCGAGTTCAAGAAGGAACTTGAAGCTCTCAGAAAGAAGGGCTTTGTAAGGATCGAGATTGATGGAGAAACATACGATCTCGACGAAGACCTCAAACTTGACAAGAACAAAAGACACACGATAAACCTAGTGGTAGATAGACTGAGGGCAGACGCCGATAACGCTTCACGTCTTGCAGACAGCATCGAGATGGCTTTGCATGAAGGGGATGGCTTCGTCGAAGTCGGTCTGGTCGATTCCGAAGAGAGAAAGATCTTCAGTGAGAATTTTGCCTGTCCCGACTGTGGGATAAGCCTTCCCGAAATTTCGCCGAAGATCTTTTCATTCAACAACCCTTTCGGGGCCTGTCCAAAGTGTCATGGCCTTGGTTATACCATGGAATTCTCAAAAGATCTACTTGTAGACGAAAGCCTGAGCGTTTTGAAGGGCGCCATAAAGACGATGTCAAGCAACAGGGACACATTTACCCTAAAGATGATCGTAAAAGTAATAGAATCGCTAGGCGACGACCCCGCCAAACCCTTCAAAGATCTTCGAGACGATGTGAAGAATGCCATCCTTTTTGGAACGGACAGCGACATTTCTATGAAATACAAGTCCGATCGGCTCACTTACGAGCTTAAGAGGCCCTACGAAGGCATAATCAACAATCTAAGGAGGAGATATAACGAAACACAGTCGGAAGACATGCGCTTCTGGATGGAAAGCAATTTCATGGTTCAACAGATCTGTACGCAGTGTAACGGTCAACGTTTGAGACCCGAGGCGCTTGCAGTTACTCTTGGCGGTTTGAATATCGCTCAGATATCCGATCTCACAATCCAGGAAATCTACGACTTCATGACAGGTATTTATTTCACGGATTTTCAGCGGGAAATAGTCGGAGAACTCCTGAGTGAGATAGAGAAGCGGCTCAAGTTTCTGGTGGATGTGGGACTCGACTACATCACCCTGTCCAGATACGCCATGACGCTTTCAGGAGGGGAATCCCAAAGAATAAGACTTGCGACACAGATCGGTTCCGGCCTTACGGGGGTTACCTATGTGCTCGATGAGCCAACCATAGGGCTACATTCAAGAGACAATGACAGGTTGATAAAGACACTGAAGAACCTCAGGGATCTGGGAAACACCGTAATAGTTGTCGAACACGACGAAGAGGTCATAAGAAGCTCCGACTACATCGTGGATGTGGGACCGGGAGCAGGAGTTCACGGAGGAGAGATCGTTTATCAGGGGACAACTCAGGCGCTTCTCGATAACCCGCCAGAAGGATCTCTTACGGGAAAGTATCTAAATGGCGACCTATCCGTTCCTAGATTCGAATCGGCGAACAACTCAAATGGAAAGTTTCTCACTGTAAAGGGCGCGGAGAAGAACAATCTTAAGCATATTGACGTTTCATTTCCGCTCGGCAAATTCATAACGGTAACCGGTGTATCTGGAAGTGGCAAGAGCTCTCTAGTCATGGACACGGTGTACCCTTCACTCAAAGTTGCACTGGGTGCATCCAATTCCTCCTCCGAAAAGCTGGCAGAGCTCATAGGCTGGGAGGAGATCGACAACGTAATAGTTATCGACCAGAACCCAATAGGCAGAACGCCGAGATCCAATCCTGCAACATACACGGGGCTCTTCGATCACGTAAGGGATCTCTTCGCCAAGACTCAGGAAGCAAGAGCAAGGGGCTACGACAAAGGGCGTTTTTCCTTCAACGTCAAAGGCGGAAGATGCGAGGCCTGTCAAGGGCATGGGCTTATAAAGATAGAGATGCAGTTCCTTCCCGATGTCTACGTCGAGTGCGATGTCTGCAAAGGCAGGCGATACAATAAAGAGACTCTCGAGATACGCTACCGTGGAAAGACTATTTCCGACATTCTAAACATGACAGTCGAAGAAGCCTTGACTTTCTTTGAAAGAATACCTACACTAAAGAGAATCCTCGGACTTCTGAATGACGTCGGACTTGGATACATACGACTGGGTCAGCCCGCTACAACGCTTTCGGGGGGAGAGGCTCAGAGAATAAAACTGGCCTCGGAGCTGAAGAAGACCTCTACGGGCAGAACCTTCTACATTCTCGATGAGCCGACAACCGGCCTGCATTTCGACGATGTGGCTAAACTCGTACAGGTCTTGAAACGCCTCGTAGAAAAGGGCAATACGGTCGTGGTCGTCGAACACAACATGGACGTCGTCAAAAACGCCGATTACATAATAGATTTGGGACCCGAAGGCGGTGCAAACGGCGGAGAAGTCGTGATTTCCGGAACCCCCGAAGAAGTGGCCGAATATAGCCACAGTCATACCGGATATTATCTCAAGAAACAACTCTCACAGCTTGAAGCGTTCTAGTTCCACATCGGGAACTATCGGCCTAGGTGTGATGCTACTTTAGGGAACAAGCGATTTCGAAGCCAGTCTGCTGACGCAGGCCAGTCAGGCCCCGCCTGGCCAGTCTGGCTTCTCGTAAGCAAAGTGAATTCTCGACAATGCTCTTTCTCAGCTCTTCAAAGCCTTCAGCGCTCAGCGGGTCTTCGTTCTTGAGCTTCCAGCGGCTCTTAGATCGGGATGCTGAAACAAGTTCATGACGCGAAGGGCAGGGTATCGATTACAGGGTATGGCGTCTGGTGAACATAACCGGCAATCAATTCAGGTTTCAGTGCAACTGAGGAAGTTATCCCGTCAGCGGCTTTTGGAAGTCCCTCTCATTGTCATCCCGAACTTGTTTCGGGATCTTGGTGTTGATCTTATCCAAGGACGGGTTCATGACTTGCGACGAGAAGTACGGTTTTTCACAGCGACCAGCGGGTCTTCGTTCTTGAGCGTACAGCGGTTCTTAGGTATGCGCGAAAAATGGGACAGACAATAGGAACCAGTCAGTCCCTATTTTTCGCTCTCGTCTTCTCGTGAGCGAGGCGAACTCTCGAATACGCTCTTTCTCGGTTATCTCATTCTAGAACAAGGATGCTGAAACAAGTTCAGCATGACAAATTATTACGCTTTCAGAATCAACAATGCTTTCATGCCGTCTAGTCTTCTCAAAGGTCCCACACACTGTCATCCCGAACTTGTTTCGGGATCTTGGTGTTGATGTTATCCAAGGACGGGTCCTTGACCAAGAACGAAGAATAGATCCATGCTCTGGAAGAACAGGTTTTTTCTTCTGAGAACGGTGAACCATTCAACAGCAAACCGGCATCTGCTGCTATGGCACACGGTGAGTAGCCCAGGGGGATTTCAGCCCCAGCTCTCTCAGAACCGGACTTGAAGCTCTCGATTCATCCGGCTCCCATTATCCAGCCGAATAGAATATCTTCATTGTCCAGTGTACAAATAGATGAGGCTCCCTGCGGGCAAGAGCTCCTAGCCATTTGCCCGCTTTTGTGTGACCGCTCCTTTTGTAGTGTAAGATCGATTTGGGAGATCTCTCGTAGGTCAGTTGTTGTTTAACAGCAAATGTTGGCATCGCACTGGATAATCAAAGATTTTTATGGGGGGTTTAATGGTGAATTTTGTCCTCGACAAGGGAAGGGGAGCTGAGCTCCTTCTATCTTTGTTCAGATTGAATAACCATGAAAAGCTGACTCCAAACGACGGAGAGTCCCTAGAAGCCCTCTCTGACTGGGTTTTCAAGGCAAGGCTTTCTCTCACGGAGGAGACTCTAACATCACTCGCAAGACTTTTCAGCTGGGAGGCCTTCTTTGGTTTGAAGATTATCCCTTACTTCTTCCTCGAAGGTTCCCCTACTCCGTCAGGTCTACTGAAGATGATAGAAAGGATATCTCCCGAAAGGCTTCTTTCGATGTTTCTTAGCAACGATTTCATGCCGCTTGAAAAGAAGAATGATGTTTTTTTAAAATCTTTAGAGGAAAATGAAAAGGGCGCTCTTGAATATGTTTCGTCAATTCCCTGGCTCTTATCTTCTGACAGATATGAAGCGTTTCAAATGCTAATGGATCAGGCCAAGACACATGAATCCTTTCTTGAACTGCTCCGTTTTGCCGAGAAGGAGATAGCTTCAATGGTTGAACTGGAGAATCTTGTCAACTATGGAGAAGAGATTCTCCTTAAGAACACCGAGAGATTTGAAGGCTGGTTCTTACCCTTTCTACTGGATATTGAACCTTCTTCTCTCTCAGACAAGATGATCAGGCTCCACGTTTCGGCGTTTCTTGGAGGCTCAGTGATCACCGTTGAAGTTCCTGAGAAAAACTCAGTCATATCACTCATTGGAGTGGATAGAGTTAGGAAGCGGAGTCTTTCTTATGAGAAAAGGAGCGCTGCAGGTGTTATTAGTGAGCTCTCTGACCAGAATTCGCTTCGTATTCTTAAAATTGTCATGCGGTCAAGGCAATGTATCGATGAAATTGCCTTTTCGAGCGGAGTACATCGCCATGAGGTCATTGAGGTCCTTGCGGCGTTGTGCAGGCAAGGTCTAGTGATTCCAGAAATCCATGAAAAAGAGCTGACTTTCACTTCCGAAGAAAGGCTTATCGACAGTGCTCTAGAAGAAGTCAGAAAAGGAATTATGGAAGGAGCGGGCGATTGATCGCCCGCTACAGCAATGTTCTTTCAAAGAAATCCGTTGAAACTGAAAAGAGTTCCTCAATCCAGTCTATCCTCTGATACTTGTGATTGGCTCCCTCTACAGTATGTATCATCAACCGTCTCGCATTTGCATACCTCTTTACGGGAAGATATGGCACCGATTCATCGTCGGAACCATGGACAATCAGAAGATCTCCTTCATAGTTTCTGAGTTCCTCCGAAGCATCGACACTGCGACCGTCTTCGAAGAAGATCGATCCGAGCTTCAGCCCCAGAACGTCCTTATACTCCTCGCCATCTTTGAAAGAGTAATCCTCGCGGTTGAAGAACTCCTGATTCATTATTACAGGCGACCACAGAACCAGTGAACTAATCTCGGGATGTCTCCCGGCAAAAAGCGAAGCAACCATACCACCCAGGCTGTACCCGACAATGGCGACCTTTCCCGAACACCAGCTTCTCGATCTGACAAAGGAATAGACTTCCTCTGCGTCGCGAAGCTCAGTCAAAGGCGACATCTCGCAGAATTCCCCCTCGCTGTCTCCGGAACCCCTGAAATCAAACCTCACAGTCGCTATTCCCTTCTCGACGAGTCTTCTCGAGAGACGGGGAAATTTGAATGTGGAAACGATGTGTTCTCCCGTGAATCCGTGGAACATCATTACTGTGGGGAAGCTATCTCCGGATCTTGGATACTCGCAGATCCCAAATATCCTCTTTCCATCCTCCCCAAATGTGAAGCTCTCCAGTTTTGACATATCAATCCCTCGCTTTATCTCAGGCCCAATTTGAACTCAATAAAGCCCATTGTTTCTTCATCTATTGCAGACTTTCCAGTCGCTTCGTCCCAACTGAGTATTACGACTCCGCCGCCGTTCTCGATTTCAAGGTTTCCTGTGCTCGTCCCAGATACCGACCTTCCGCCGTTCTCAAGTTTGACCGCCCAGCGAAGTTTCTCAAAGAGCAGCTTGTAACTCTCTATAGATGGGTGATTGATCTCTTTTCTTGCAAGAACAACAACGAGTAGACCACCTTTCTCGACATAATTCACGATGAAGCCAATCTGCTCTTCTGAAATCGCCATGAAGTCTTTCATAAAGGTATCTGCATCCGGAAGCGGAAGTATCAAGACCTGCCCTTAGCTGGAAAAGCAAAATCAACTTTTCGATTATTACTGCTTTCAGGTTCGAAACCACTTCAGACATCTCCATTCTAATCGTCAAATCACAGACGTAACTCTGTTCTTTCCACTCCTCTTTGATTCATATAGTGCCTCATCCGCTCTTCGAAGCAAACCGTCAAAATCGCTTTCATTTTCCAGAAGCGTCGTAACACCAATGCTAATGGTCAAAGGTCCATATTCTTTTTTATCAATAGAACTGAGCCCCGATCTGAGCTTTTCGGCCATCTTAACTGCGCCTTCGAGATCGGTGTTCGTTGCGACAATCAAGAACTCATCGCCTCCCCACCTGCCGATATCGTCACAGCTCCTGATATTTGACTGAACGAACGAACATGTCACCTTCAGCGCATCGTCACCGGCAAGATGGCCAAAATTATCGTTTACGGTCTTCAGGTTGTCAAGATCGAACATTATCAGCGAGAGTGGAGCGGAATATCTTCTAGACCTTTCCGTTTCCAATTTGAGAAGCTCGGTTAGCGAATACCTGTTCATTACCCCGGTTAGCATATCCGTAGTGGCCAGCTTCTTGTACATCATCTGACTCTCGCGAAGGGCTTCTTCAATTTGCTTCGTAGGAGAAATGTCGATGTGAGTTCCGAGAATCCTGGTCGCCCTTCCATCCTCATCTCTTTCGGCCGCTTCGCCACGATCATGAACCCAGATCCATTCTCCGCCCTTCGAAAGCATCCTGTATTCAATGTCGAAGTAGTCAGTCTGACCTTCGTAGCAATTATCCATTTCCTCAAGGCAGGGAAGAAGGTCCTCAGGGTGTACTAATTCCTTCCATTGTTGAAAGGTAATGACAGACCCGCCTGCCGGGTAGCCCATGATCTGATAGTATCGATCGTTTATCGAAAACTCGCCTTTCTTCATTTTCAAGTCCCAGAGACCTATCTTTCCGCCTTTCACTGCAAGTGCGAGCCTCTCTTCACTTTGGCGCAGCGCATCTTCGACCTCTTTTCTTTCGGTTATATCTGTCAACAACGCAATATGCCCTCTGATCTTGCCCTTGTTGCTGTAGATTGGACTCTGCTTTATCTCTATGACTCTCTCTCGCGCGTTCAACTCTCTCCTTTCGGAGCCAGAAGTGAAGAAGCTTGCAAGAGACTCGATATCGCTGAAGACCTCCTGGACTGAGTTTCCAATGGCATCTGAGGCATCAATGCCCAGCATTTTGCAAGCCATCGGATTCAAATCAACTATTCTTCCACCATCATCAAGAATGACTATCCCGTCTGGAAGCCTTTCTATTACAGTCTCCCTGGCTACGGGACGTATGTCGAACAACCTATATCTGAAAACTCCTGCAGCGGCAAATACTCCGGCAAATGTGAAAGCGAATGGGGTCAAATCCAAATATCCTATATCGACGAAGTCAAACAAGTAGTTTATGTTGACCAATATGGGGAATACCGTTCCCAGTAGAACAGTCCTCAACTGACCCTTATATAGACCCGTCGAACGGAGATACTTCCTGAAGACAGCAGCGATCCCCGATAAAAGCAGCAAATAATTGTACGACATTGCAACCCAGAAGAGCGGACCGTGAACCAGTTTTTGCAGGGGGAAAGCCGAAGTTTGATCGAGCTCACTAACGGAGTAAAATAGCCAGTGCTGTTCATTTGTCCACACCGCAAACAAAACAGCAATCGGTACGATAAATAGCATCACAATCTTCTTCCAGTCAAACCAATCTCTTTTGTCTACAAGTGCCATGGAGAAAAGAAAGTAAAAGACCGAAACGGACACAATTCCTGGATAAGAAATCTTGTTCAAAAGCCTCATACTTTCAAGATCATCAGAAAACAACTCCAGAGCATAGAAAAGCGACCACCACGCTATAGAAAGCATTACTAGGCCAAGAGTCCTGGCTTCCAAACGACTTCTCTGCCTGAAACAAAGGAACACCATAAAAAAACTAACAGCCACTGGAAAGAACATCAAAATCGCGTAAATATTCAAATCTCACACCCCGAAAATCTCCTGATAGTCAGATTATAAACGTTTTGCCAGGACTTCACAAAGAAAAGAAAATCATCAATGGGTGATAGGACTTGGCTGTAAACGGAGCAACGTTCTATGAGAAGAGAACAACACAAGTCAGGCGCTTCGAATAAGGCATTCTCAGGTCAACCGTCAACGGTTCTCCGTCCTCAGATAAGAGCAAATGGGATGAGATCCCGTAAAAGACCACTAAGCGATGATATTCTTTTCTTGCTTTCCGTCATCTGACAATGCTCCCGGTCAGAATCTGGGCACGACTCGGGACTCACCGTTAACGGTACTCCGTCATCCGCGACAAGAGCGAGACGCAATGCGCCGAGGAATATCAGCGGACACAAGGAGGACCAGAAGAGCGTGGTTGGGGTTAGCAGGTAGGGGGTAGGAAAGAGCGAAGTGAAACCGGTTCGCCGATGAACGGTTCTCCGTTCTCCGAATAAAAAACCTGTTCTTCGTTCTTGGCCAAGATCAGGAACCAAAAGCATGATGCTGAAACAAGTTCAGACGGGATGCGGCGTTATCAAAATAACCATACCCTGTCATCCCGAACTTGTTTCGGGATCTGGGTTTCGTTCCTATCGAAGGACGGGTCCATGATCTTGGACGGGCAACGAAGGACGGCTTTTCTCAGCGACGAGCGGGCCCTTGATTTTAAGTGTAAGGCGATTCTTAAGATTGTCGAGATGCTGAAACGAGTTCAGCATGACGAATTATTACGCTTTCAGAATCAACAACGCTTTCATGCCGTCTAGTCTTCTCGAAAGTCCCTCACTTTGTCATCCCGAATTTAGTTCGGGATCTGGGTTTCGTTCCTATCGAAGGACGGGTCCATGATCTTGGACGGGCAACGAAGGACGGCTCTTCCCAGCGACAAGCGGGTCTTTGATTTTAAGTGTAAGGCGATTCTTAAGATTGTCGAGATGCTGAGATGACAAATTATTACGCTTTCAGAATCAGCAAACGATGTCATCCCCGTCTCGTCTTCTCAGAAGTCTCCCATGCTGTCATCCCGAACTTGTTTCGGGATCTGGGTTTCGTTCCTATCGAAGGACGGGTCCATGATCTTGGACGGGCAACAAAGGACGGCTCTTCCCAGCGATCAGCGTTTCTTAGATTCGAGATTCCGTTTGGTCTATGATTCTCCTTTTTGTTTCTTCCTAAGAGCCAACAGCAGAGATTAATAAATACTATTAATCAAGCTCTTATAGGCGACTTCCAGTTCTTGTGAAGGATCAAAGTTGTTTCATGAAAGCCAGTCACGGGTTACGTGACCGGCGACGGCATGAGAGTTATTCTTTTTCTGGGGCAGAGTCTTTTTCTTTTTTGAGTGCGTCGATAAGTTCATCGACGAGTTTTGGGTTGATTGTGATTCCTTTCTTAGTAGGTTTGTAGTCTCCTTCATCGTCCTGATAGTAAATCCTCAAATCAATGAATTCATGGCCTTTGTATTCTCTCTTCGAGACTCTTACGATCTCTGTGTCGTTTCTTTTTATGTCTGTCAAACTCGTCACGTCCTTTCATTTTTGATCTTTCCTTTTATATCACATCGAGGGAACTTTGACTATCTTTCTCCATAAGAATTGAGTGATAGAATCGGTTCAGTGAAGATGAAGGTGGTCGATGCTCTTGATAGATCTAATTATGATAGGCGCCGGAAATAGAGGGTATTTCGCATATGGTGAGGCTGTCCTTTCATTGGACGGTGCTCGCGTGGTTGCTGTGGCTGAGCCCGACGAGTTTAGAAGAGAGAGATTTGCAAAGGATCACTCTATAATTTCTCAAAATGCTGTGGCTGACTGGAAGTCGCTCCTTTCACGACCCAAGTTTGCAGATGGTGTTATCGTCGCCTCACCTGAGACGGTGCATGTCGAGCCCGCAATCGAAGCTCTCAGAAGTGGCTACGCAGTTCTACTCGAGAAACCGGTCTCTGCCGATTTGAACGGCATCAGGCATTTGATAAGCTCCGGCGCAAACACATCGAGGCTTTTTCTTGCCCACGTTTTGAGATACTCCGGCTTCTTCAAAATGATCAAGTCGCTTCTTGAATCTGAAGCTATCGGAAAGCTAATTGCAGTTGAGTACACCGAACAGGTCGGATACTATCACTTCGCCCATTCTTACGTGAGGGGAAACTGGAGAAGATCGGAGCTTGCAGGTCCTTCTATCCTTTCAAAGAGCTGTCACGATATGGACATCCTCACCTGGTTGCTTTCCTCTAGAGCACTTTCAGTCGTTTCCCACGGTGGCCTCAAGTACTTCCGTAGAGAGAACGCACCCGAGAGTTCTACTGAGAGGTGCCTGGACTGTCCTCTAAAAGAAACCTGCCCGTATTCGGCCGTCACACAGTATCTTTCAGATAATACCTACTGGCCAGTGAATACGATTGGAAATGATATGTCATTCGAGAAGAGAAGGGATGTTCTCCGTACGGGTAATTACGGCAAATGCGTGTTCAGAAGCGATAACAACGTTGCCGACTACCAGAACGTTCTAGTCTCGTTTGAAAACGGTGTGGAAGCATCTTTCTCCATGAATGCCTTCACAAGTTCAAAGACAAGAAAGATCTTCATCAGCGGAAGCAACGGAGAGATCAGCGGAGACTTCGATAGCGACAGAGTCGAGGTGAGACTCTTCTCAGGAAAGACCAGGACTTATGAGATATCACATGACGGATCAAGGCACGGCGGCGGAGACATGGAGATTACTAGAGATTTCGTAAGATACCTTAAAGGCGAAACGGGGGGACTGTCAACTTCGTTCAAAGACTCGATTCAGAGTCACCTCATGTGCTGGGCTGCAGAAAAGTCAAGACTTGAAGGTGGTTTGAAGATCGATCCATGGAGTTTTCTAGCTCTGTGATTTCTCTCCGGTAAGCTCGACGAATACATCTTCAAGAGAAGGCTTGATGTGATCAACATCAATCACTTTTAGCTTCATCTGGAGTATCCTGGGAAGTACGCTTTCCATAGATATTCCTGGCCGAAAGTCTATTTTCACAACTCCATCTAGCCGGCTCGCACTCATATAGCCGTCTATCGATTCGATTGGAACCTCTGGCCTGCCCTTCACAGTGATGATTAGGCGGTCTCTATTCAAAGAAGCACGGATGTCCTCCAGTTTTCCGGTCGTTATGAGTTTGCCTTTATTCATTATTCCTACTGATTTCGCGATATTTTCAGCTTCACTCATGATATGGGTGGTCAGCACGACCGTTCTTCCCGATTCATTGAGTTCTCTGACCATGTTTCTTATAGTCCTGGTCGAATGGGGATCCAGTCCGAGTGTCGGTTCATCCATGAAGAGAATCGATGGCTCGTGCAACAAGGCCCTTACAAAGTTGACTCTTTGCTTCATTCCTGTCGAAAAAACCCTTATCGGTTTGTCTTTCCACTCGATCATGTCTACCTTGTCGAGAAGAGATTCTATTTTTTTCAGTGCAACCCTTCTCTCAATCCTCAACATCGAAGCAAAGAAGAGAAGATTCTCGACCGGAGTAAGACGATCATAGAGAATTACTCGCTCCGACACAAGACCGACTTTCTCTCTAATCTTCTTCAGATCTCGCTTCATATCAAGTCCGGCAACATTCACTTCACCTGACGTCGGTTTCATCAAGCCAGTAAGAATTCTTATAAGGGTTGACTTGCCGGCACCGTTCGGCCCCAGAAGGCAGTATAGATCGCCTTCTTCTATCGAAAGTGAAACGCTCTTCAAAGCCTCAAATGTACCGTATCTTTTCACGAGATTCGATGTAACGATTCCATTCAATTAGAACCACCTCAAGAATATTCTACTACATTTCCTGTATATGGCTCATGATGTTGTGATATGTTGAACCTCACGATCAAGACACAGTCTAATTTTTAGCCTAGATCTTTGACAAGTTACTGGGAGAGAATTATGAAGGTGCTCATCCCCGTTCGTCTTTAACTTGGGCTCTGTACTATTGACGACACCCTCAAAATCTGATATATTTAGATTCGTGAGCGGGGAGTAGCGCAGTTGGAAGCGCGCCTGTCTTGGGCACAGGAGGTCGCAGGTTCAAATCCTGTCTTCCCGACCAAGGGTCATTAGTGCGGCTGTAGCTCAATTGGTAGAGTATCGCCCTTCCAAGGCGAATGTTGCGGGTTCGACTCCCGTCGGCCGCTCCAGCGCCCGTGGCTCAATGGATAGAGCACTGGACTTCTAATCCGGTGGTTGCAGGTTCGAGTCCTGCCGGGCGCGCCACGCAATTTCTATGGTGGTTGTAGCTCAGTTGGAAGAGCGCCTGACTGTGGATCAGGCGGCCGCGGGTTCGAACCCCGCCAGCCACCCCATTTTTCTCTTTTTCCATGCGCCCGTGGCTCAACGGATAGAGCATCGGATTTCGGCTCCGATGGTTGCGGGTTCAAATCCTGCCGGGCGCACCATCCTAAATCTCTCTCCCAGTAGCATGACAGATCTCAAGAGGAGGTAGCAGTCATGGAAGTACTAAAGGTAGCAACCCACTCAAAACCAAACGCAGTTGCTGGTGCACTTGCCGGAGTACTCAGAGAGAAGGGCGTAGCAGAGATTCAGGCTATTGGAGCCGGAGCGGTCAATCAGGCAGTAAAGGCCATAGCAATTGCCAGAGGTTACGTTGCTCCAAGCGGTATGGATCTCGTATGTGTTCCAACCTTTTCGGATGTTGACATCGACGGAGAAGTAAGAACGGCAGTTAGGTTCTATGTACAGCCAAAGAAGTAATTCCTAGATATAAGAAGGGCCCCATCGGGGCCCGTTTTTTTATTTGATTTCTGCCACTGCCACCTCTCCGGGACCTAACGAGAGATGAAAGTCGCCTCCCACCTTCCATTCCGAGTGACCATCGAAACCCTTGAGCTTCCACGCAACTTTGTGTTCGCTCTTCCAGGTAAAATAACCCAGGTTTATGTGAAAATCCTTCATGCTTTGGAAGTCACCATTAGCAACAACCAGCAATCCCTTCGACCCATTCCAGTAGAAGAGTCCTGCAGATTCGATGTCTTCCTCCCAGAGAAGTTTCAAATCATGGGGGTTGATGAGCTCAAGATTATCTCTTCTCAATGAAGATAGAAGGGAAATCAGATCGACCATGTCGTCATCCGCGTTCCAGTGGAGAACATACGGATCGAAGAAAGCCAGCTTGCCGTAGAATGGATCGTTAGGCGGAAGGACATATCTGCCGTCCTCGTCGTTATCCAGGCCTAGATTCATCGGTTGTATCTCGAATATCTCCTGGCCGGAATTGACGTAAGTTATTCCGTTTGGCAAGAAGTAGTTCAGAACGGTCGCAAAGCGCGAAAACTTCTTCCCGTTCGGTCTCGCGACTGCCCTGGGAGTGTCTGGAGTTTCAACACAGGCCAGCGTCGGCACGCGTAGTCTGGGAAGAATCTCGTATACAAGTTCTTTGAATTTTCCCTCAGTTATTCTCGGTTCCATCCACCATGTATTCCCCAAAATACAGTCGTAGCCAGACTGTCTCGCCTTCTCGTCATTCCCCATCACAAGTTCTTCGGCAATAATTGAAAACGAAGCATCGTTCTCCTTAGCCTTACGAATTATTCTAAGCTCTAACTCTCTGGGGAGGGCGTGACCCATGTCGAGCCTTGCGCCATCGACGCCAAATTTACTGTTGTAAAAGGGCATAATATTCTCAATGGTTTCCCAGAGATCCGTCATGGGCTCTTTCCCAGGAAAGAAGGATGATTTTACTACATCAAAGAGAACATAGGGAGGCTGGTCCTCTGAAAGAAATTTCCGTGATTCCTCGGGATGATCTTTGTACAGCCTCAGGAAGGTAACATCGTCCCAGGTGGGCTGGTTGTCGTTTATCCAGTCGGAAAAACCCGGAGGTGTTATTACGCCGAACTCCGAAACGAGCTCATCAAGGAAGTTGTCGCTGCCTTCGTGGTGGGCGACGAAGTTTCTCCACTTTTCCGGATTCAGTTTCTCCGGCGAGTACCTGAACATCGCCAGATGCTTCTTCACGTTCTCATTCGAGTAGATGACAGGCAACGTCTCAACCCTGGCCTGGTCGAAGCCGAGACCCTCAATCTTGGGCGGCCTGTAGTCCTTAAGATGAGATGCGTCTATCCAGTAGAACCACTCGGGATGTTTGAGTATCAAGGCAGAGTCTCTAGCGGAAGTTCTCGGGATGAAGTCTAGAACGATCCTCATTCCCATAATATGGGCCGCTTCGACAAATGCCTTGAATTCGCGTTCGACGTCCATATCCTCAAGCAAGAAATCGTGGTAGCGTTCATCGATTGAGAAGAAATCCTTCACGGAGTAAGGTGAGCCTAGTTCTCCCTTCTTGAACTTGTCGCTGTAACTGGTAACAGGGAGGAAGTAAAGAGTGTCGAAGCCCATCTTCGATAGATATGGAAGCATATAGATCATCTTAAGGAAGGTCCCTGATTCCGAGTATTCTTGCGAATGAAGATCTGAGAAGAATTCCGGGTCTTGATGCGAGTAGGCTGCGGTCGACCTGACGAATGATCCGTAGACGATTGCGGATTTGATCCAAAGATTGTCGCTCTCGTTTCTAATCCTGCCCAGCGACTTCGAATAATCGATTCCCGGTTCGGCTTTAGCGACTATGCTTTCAATTATGCTTGAGCCGAATTCGTATGGGTCCACAAATATGTATCGATCTCTAAGCTTCAAGGTACCTGAGTACCCGTCAGGTAACCACTCCTTTGGAATGGAGTAATCCATTTTACCCTTCTTACTCTTCAGAAGCTCTAGGATCTCCTTGAGGATCACGATACCACCTCCAAAAAATAAGGGCGCAACGGCCCGCTGGCGGAGGCGGTGGGACTCGAACCCACAAGGGGCGTCAACCCCACCGATTTTCGAGACCGGCTCCTTAGCCAATTAGGATACGCCTCCGTTTTCGTAACTGATTATATCACGGGCAATAGGGCTGTCAATATGGTATCTTGGGAGTCAGAGAGATCTCATCTATTCAAAACTCTTTCTCGTTCGTAATATAAACGTTACTCTTACACTGTTCTGTCACTGCCAATTATGATAGAATTTTGATCGCGAGTGGTTTTTCGTGCATGAAGCAGGTCTAAAATCCGAAAGGTACCTCGTTTCAGCACATTTCTATTGCATGAGGAGGTGGCTATTAGTGTATGCCATCATTGAGGCCTCGGGAAGACAGTATAGAGTCGAGGAAGGCATGACTCTCTTCACCGAAAGGCAGAATGGAAAGGAAAGCGGAGACGAGATAGTCTTCGACAGAGTGATTCTCGTCCACAACGGAGAAGAAGCAACGGTAGGCAAACCTTATGTGAACGGCGCAAAAGTTGTAGGCAAGGTTGTTTCTCACGGTAGAGACAAAAAAGTGCTTGTGGTCAAGTTTGGCCCCCGAAAGAACTTCGACAGAGTAAACGGTCACAGACAGTGGTTCACAGAAGTCTCTATTGAGAAGATCGAGACGGGGGTGAAATGAGATGGCCCGAAAAAGCGCGGGAAGGTCAAACGGGAGAGAGAGTAATCCCAAGTATCTTGGGATTAAAAGAGGCGAATCTTCAGCCGTGAAGGCGGGTTCCATTATTGTTAGACAGAGAGGAACAAAGATTCACGCCGGTAAGAACGTAGGACTCGGCAGAGACCATACCCTCTTTGCTCTTATTGATGGCAAGGTTCACTTTGAAGAGAAGAACAACCGCAAGTACGTTAGTGTCTACAGCGAGTAGGCTGTTCGGTTAAGGAGGATTGCATCTATGAAGATTCAGAAGACACCTTTGTGCAGATGGGCAGTAACCCACTCCAAGGTGCAGACGAAAAGAAAGGGAGAAATCGAGAAGACACTCGGTTATCTGGTTGATCATAATGGCAACAAGATAGAGAAGAAATGGTACGTCGTCGATGCGACTGATGTCCCGCTGGGAAGACTTGCTGGACAGATCGCAATGGTTCTGATGGGAAAGAACAAGCCATATTATACTCCCCATCTTGATACCGGTGACTTCGTCATAGTAGTTAATGCCGACAAGGTTAAGCTTACCGGCAAGAAACTCGACCAAAAGAAGTACTACAGATACTCGGGTTATCCGGGAGGCATAAAGGAAAGAACGGCAAGACAGATGATGGAGAAGTTCCCGGATAGGGTTGTAAGACTTGCAGTGAAGAGAATGCTCCCCAAGAAGGCTCTTGGTGAAAAGATGCTTAAGAAACTCAAGGTATATGCAGGTCCCGAGCATGAACACGCCGCTCAGAAGCCCGAACTTATCGAACTGGTTAAATGAGGAGGTTGAGGCATGGCTGACTTTGTTGATTATTACGGAACAGGCAGAAGGAAGACCTCTGTTGCGAGAGTTCACCTGAGACCTGGAACCGGTAAGCTCTTAATAAATGGAAAAGAATACAAGGATCTTAAGGAATACCTTTCAAATGACGCATGGGTCAGGAGCGCACTGAAACCCGCCGTTGTCACAAACACGATAGGTAGATTCGACATGCTCATAAGAGTAAACGGCGGTGGACTTGGGGGCCAGGCTGGTGCGATAAGTCTAGGAATCGCCAGAGCGCTTGTTAAGTTCAATCCTGATCTCAAGAAGCTTCTACGACAGAACAGTCTCTTGACGAGAGACCCAAGAGAAGTCGAGAGAAAGAAATACGGCCTCAAGAAAGCAAGAAGAGCACCTCAATTCTCCAAGCGTTAACACGTTTCGAAAAATACGGCCCGTACATAGAGCGTATGGGCCTTTTTTTGCCGGTGGTGATTCAGTGTTCACCAAAGAGGAACTCGACGAGATAAAAAAGTCCATAAACATCGTCGATTTCATAGGGCGCTATGTGAACCTGCAGAAGGCCGGAAGCTCTTACAGGGGACTATGCCCGTTTCACAACGACAACGACCCTTCATTTTATGTCCACCCTCAAAGGGGCTTCTTTCATTGCTTTGGCTGCGGTGAAAAAGGTGATGTGATTTCTTTCTATCAGAAGATCGAGAATCTGTCGTTCGCAGAGGCAGTTAAGAGACTTGCCGATTATGCAGGCATTCCCATTCAGGTCGATACGGCCGAGTCCGAGTACGATAAATTCACAACGATCATGTCTCGGCTTGCGGGTATTTACAATAGAGAACTAAAAGAGAAGAGGCCCGAGACACTGGCCTATCTTCTGGAAAAGCGAAAGATCTCCCAGAACACGATAGACGAATTTCAGCTCGGTTATTCACCGGATGAAAGAACTTTTCCACAGTCACTGCCGTCGAAACTTAGAACCGATGAAAAGACTCTTCTTCAACTGGGGATTCTGGTGAGGAGAGGGGCGACCTATAGCGATAGATTTGCTGGCAGGCTTATGATTCCGATTGACAATGAATCGGGTAAAGTTGTTGGATTCGGCGGTAGAATCATGGATGCCGAAAAGGGACCGAAATACATCAACTCATCCGAGTCGAAATACTTCCAGAAAAATAGACTCTTATTCAATCTTTCACGTGCCAGGGCGGCCATTAAGCAGTTGAACTACGCGGTGATCGCAGAAGGGTACTTTGATGTCATTTCTCTGTTCGAGGCAGGAATAACGAACTCGGTGGGCCTACTCGGTACTGCACTGACGGAAAGGCATCTTAGAATTCTCGGAAATTATACGCGTAACCTCTTGTTCTTTCTAGATTCCGACGAGGCTGGTCAGACAGCATCACTTAGGTCCATAGACATTGCAGAGAAGCTGGACTTTGGAACGGCCGTTGTTTTTTCGAGAGATCAGAAAGATCCGGCAGATCTGTTCGTTGCAGAAGGTCCAAAGGCGATAAAGGAGACCCTCGCGCTTGCGATTCCGGGCCCTGCCTTCAGAGTCGAGTTCTTTTCGAGAAAACTCGATCTGTCGATTCCTTTGGGCCGAAAGCACCTGATAGAGCATCTCAAACCATATGTGATCTCATTCAGAAGCACTGGAAACCTTGCTGCCGTTCAGTCGACGATTGCAGCGCTTGCACAGAAGACAGGTTATTCGGAGCGAGAGCTTGAATCCGCACTTCGCGGTGGAATGTCGAAGAGCTCCGGCGGGGAAATGAAAAGCGGTTTAGCTCTGAAACTCAAGGATCACATAAGGATATATTTGCAGCATCCGAAGCTGCGGGCGACGGTTGTCAAACAGATAGAGTTGATGAATGAAAGCAGAGACCTGAAGGAACTCCTTAAAGGAATGAAAAAGGGTCTGGAACTTGAGGAGTTACTCGATCTGGTGGAAGAAAGTATAGGCAGAGAACTGATCGAACTGGCATCTACTTGCATTGATTTTGATACCGCACAACGTGTTCTCCAGTCAACCGGATTGTATGCCAACAAGAGACTTGTGGAAGAGGAGATGGCAGAGATTGACCGAAGACTTCCAAAGGTCAAGGATGAGGGGGCAAGAAAGGCTTTGCTGATCAGGAGGATCGAGCTAAGAAGAATGCTCGAGAGAAAGATGAAGGGTGGCGATTAGTTTGGAAAAACAGAAGAAAACAAAGTCAGGGGCCAAGGTTATTGCGGATAACATCAAATCTCTTGCCGAGAAAATAGCGGATGACGAAGCCGATTCAGATGAAACAGGCGATAATAGTGCTCTAATGACTAAGGAAGAGATAGACAAACGAATCAAGAAACTGCTTAGACAGGGAAAGAAGAAGGGATTTGTTACATACGAAGATATAGACAGCGCTTTTCCGCCGGATTACGAAGGCTTTGACTCTAGTCTTGTTGAATCGATATACGAGGAATTTGAAAAGAACAAGATCAATATCGTCGAAAAGGAGCCAGTTGAAGATGACGATGACATAGAAAGCGAAAGCAGCGAGGAGCTTGTTTCGATACTTGAAACTACGCCTGAGATGTATGACAACATATCATTAAAGGACCCAATAAAGATGTATCTGAAGGAAATTGGCAAGATCTCTCTTCTCACGCCAAGCAGGGAAAGGGAGCTCGCCCGTCGGGCACAAAAGGGAGAGCCGAAGGCTAAGGAAGAGCTGATCACTGCAAACTTGAGACTGGTAGTTTCCATCGCAAAGAGGTATATCGGACGCGGTTTGACCTTCCTTGATCTCATTCAAGAGGGAAACATCGGGCTTATTAAGGCTGTAGAGAAATTCGACTGGAAAAAGGGATACAAGTTCAGCACTTACGCCACATGGTGGATAAGACAGGCTATAACCAGAGCTATTGCAGACCAGGCAAGAACTATAAGAGTTCCTGTCCATATGGTTGAAACGATAAACAAGCTAAACAAAGTAATACGTGAACACTTGCAGGACCATGGTGAGTATCCAACGATAGAGGAACTTGGAAACCTAACCGGCAAGACACCGGAAAAGATAGAGGAGATCCTCGCCGCCTCGAAAGAAACCGTCTCTCTCGAATCGCCGATAAGTGGCGACGAAGAATCGACTATGGGCGACTTTATCCACGATGACTCCATGGAACAGCCAGAGGAAGCCGCGATGAAGATGCTTCTTAGAGAGCAGATCGATCAGATTCTCGATACTCTTTCGCCGAGAGAGGCGATGGTGCTCAAGATGAGGTATGGACTTCTAGACGGAAAGACAAAGACTCTAGAAGAAGTCGGTCAATTTTTTAACGTAACTAGAGAGAGAATCCGTCAGATCGAAGTAAAGGCACTAAGAAAGCTCAGACATCCTTCCAGAAGCAAGCAGCTCAAGGCTCTCCTGGGTATGCTGAACACGTCCAAGCGCGACTGATTTAGCCATTTAATTACAGGCTGTTAATTATTGCATCATTTCAGAGCAAAGAGTCTATGTTTATAATAAAGTACACCAGCGAAGGGACGTGAAAACTTGGTTGAGAAAAAGAAAGCAAGACCGGTTGAAACAAGTCCCAGGATTCTTTCCCAAATTGAATTATTGAAAAAGGCTAAGAATGGCGATTTACTCGCCAGCACGGAAATGTTTAGTCGCTTGAACGATAAGAACGGCAAAGAGGAGCAGTCTCGTGATTGAGACTGCTCTTTCATTGAAAGGTTTTACTCTACTCGTCGAGGGAAGGAAGATGCTCGACGGCATCACCTTTGATGTGCCAAAGGGGAGCATCGCACTCTTGCAAGGAGCAAGAGGGGCTGGTAAATCGGCGCTTCTCAGAAGTTTCATTCACTTGAATGAAGAACTGTTTGACAGAGTTAGCTATACAGGATCGATCAAGCTGTTCGGCGAGGATATAGACTCCCTCGAAAGAAAGAGCGTGAGGAAGAGAGTTGCTTACGTCGACACGACCTTTCTCGAGGCAATGTCTAATTTTACTCTAATAGAATTCTTCAGGTTTTTGAAAGGCAAGCGATTTGAGTTCGAAGACTTCGCGGAAAGCGAATTGGACCTCTTTCATGAACTCGATCTCCTGGACTTGCTTTCACTGAAGGCGGAAACCTCTCTAAAGACAATACCTCTTTTCAAGAGACTCTCGCTACTAGTATTCTCCACCCTCATACGACACCCGGAGATAATCATTCTCGACAACATTTTAGACCACCTAGATGACGACGCCTGTACTGAAGTGAAAAACGTTCTTTTGGATACAAGGAACGGTGTGACAATGATAATCTCTTCAAGGTTTGTTTTGAGGCTTCTAGACATTTCCGATTTGTTGATTGTTCTTAAAAATGGTAAAATTTCATATGTCGGAAGTCCCGAAGTTTTCGTTTTGAACAACCGATAATTTCTCCCCATCGGAGGTGAACCGTGGACGTTCTTACCGTTACGCTTAACCCTGCACTGGACAGGGAGATCATTGTTGAAAATTTCAAGATTAACGAGTTCCACAGGGTGAAGAATCCCAGCTACTCGGTAATGGACCCAGGCGGTAAGGGCATAAACGTATCGGTTATTCTCTCCGGTCTAGGAGTCCGGAACGTTGCCATGGGATTTCTGGGTGGATACATAGGAAAAGTCGTTGAAGAGAGACTGCGTTTGATCAGTGATCTGATCACAACCGCCTTTGTCCATGTAGAAGAAGAGACCAGGGAAAACATAGCAATCGTCGATCCGCTTGGCGAGACTATAACAGAGATTAACTCATCCGGACCTTTGATCAAGTCTGATGATTTGAGGATGTTCATTCGAAGATTCGAGGTCGCTCTTTCAAGGGCGAAGCATGTAGTCGTCTCGGGCAGCATTCCGAGAGGCGTAGACAACGACATCTGTAAGACTCTGTGCAAGAAAGTCGCTGACTCGGGTAAGATTTCCTTTGCAGAAGGAATCGGACCGGCATTCGAAATAGCTGTGGAGGCTGGAGTTATCACCGTTGCCAGACCTGATTTGAGAAGCAGGAAACTGTTATTCGGCGAGACCATGGTAGAACTCGAAGATTACGTCAGGACCGCGAAGAAGATTATTGAAAGCGGTTCCCGATTGGCGATACTTTCTTATGCTATTGAAGGCGACGTCATAGCCACGAGAGACGGAATATGGTTGTTCAAAACCAAGGGCCACATAGACAGGTCTCACCTTTTGGGAACCGGAGATGCCTTCATGGCAGGAGTGGTACATTCCATGATAGAAAACGAGAACGATTGCTTTCTGGCGGCGAAGAGGGGAATGGCTGCCGCCGTTGCGGAAGCCGAATATATAGGTAAGGAACTTATCTCACTTGAGGATATCGAGCGACATCTTGATTCCTTCGATATCCGAAAGCTGGAGTGATCTCTATGAAAGTAAAAGAAGCTATGATAAGAGACGTATCGGCAATCTTCGAAGATGAGACGATCGAGGATTTCATTGTATTCTGCTTGAGACAGAATAAATCAGGATTACCGGTGGTAGATGAGGAGTTCAAGGTTGTGGGATTCTTGAGCGAGAGCGACGTTATCAAAAGCGCTCTCCCAAGTTACTTCAGCCTTCTTCAATCGGCATCGTTCATTCCCGATACTCACCAGTTCGTTATCCGGCTTGGCAAGATAAAGGATGATCACGTTTCTCAACACATGGTCAAACCTCCTGTTCTTATAAAGCCCGACGATACGGTTATATACGCAGCCGACCTTCTGATCAAGAACGGGCTTAAAATCATGCCCGTCGTAGACGATGAAGGAAAGCTAGTGGGGATAGTAAACAGGATTTATCTTATACACGTAGCGACTCAAGGCAAGATCAATAGATGAAGCAAAAGGTTTCAATCTATACGTTTGGCTGCAAAATGAATCAATACGAATCCCAGGCAATGGCCGAGATGCTGCACGATTACGAAGTGGGCTTTTCACAGGACAAGGCAGATCTCTTCATTGTAAATTCGTGTACAGTAACCTCCGAAGCAGAACGAAAACTCAGGCAGCTTTTCAGGAGGTTGAAGGGACTTAATCCCAACTCAAAAATCATCATAACCGGTTGCTACTCACAGCTTTCTCCTAATGAGTTAAGAGAACTTGGAGCTGATGAAGTAATCGGAGTCAGAGAAAAAAAGGCAATACACAAGTATGTATCTCGTCAGCTTAATCGCCCCGACGGAGTTGCACCAAGTGAATTTCTAACCGTCACTTCAAGCATTGAAGGAAGAACGAGGGCCTTCCTAGGGATTGAGGACGGCTGCCTGAATTGCTGCTCTTATTGTAGAGTGAGGCTCGCAAGGGGAAGCAAGATTATTAGTAAACCAATAGATCTGGTGAAGAGGGAGTTTGAAGGATTGGTTTCCAGAGGTTACAGAGAGATCGTTTTGACCGGAATCAATATTGGGTACTATGGCTTCGATCTCGATTCCTCGCTGGTGAAACTGCTCATCGAGCTCGATAAGCTCGAAGGAGAATGGAGAATCCGGCTAGGTTCCCTGGACCCGGATAGAGTGGACGGTGAGCTCCTTCATTTAATCACTACTTCTCGGAGGATGGCGAGACACCTGCATCTCTCTCTTCAAAGCGGTTCAAATAGAATACTAAGAGCGATGAGACGGAAGTACACTGTAGATGAGTACCTAAGAGCAGTAGATAGGGCCAGATCGGTCGATACAAGATTCGCATTCACCACAGATCTTATAGCTGGATTCCCAGGTGAGAATGACTCAGACCATAAAGAGAGTCTAAAAGTCGTTGAACAGGTTGAATTCTTGAAGGTGCACGTCTTCCGTTTTTCGAGGAGACCGGGAACGGAAGCAGCGGAGATGAAGGATCAGATAGATTCAGGCACGAAGAAAGCTAGATCGCACGAGCTAATCGAGGCTGGAAAGAGATCAAGGAAAAAGTATCTCGAGAGACAAATCGGGAGAAAGGCATGTGTTTTGATCCAAAAGACAGGCCATACAGAAAGCAGCGGATTCGATGAGTTCTATGCGCCTCATGCAATTGAAGGGGCGCACGAAGGCTTTGTGAATGCAACGATAATTTCTATTGAGAGTCAAAGGGAGGGTTCCGATGCTGAACTATATTGCCGATCAGTGGTGCGATGAACAGTCTTCGCTCGTAAGTGTTCTCTGTCCGGGCGTAATGAACAGCGAGTCGGTCTATGAAGTAGTTCGAACGTACAACGGATTGCCTTTTGCATTCAGAAAGCATTTTGAAAGACTTAAGCAGTCGGCGGCACTGATGGGGCTGGAAGTTCCATTTACCTGTAAGGAACTCAACTCAATAATCATGGAGGGGCTGGAAAAAAACAAGGGATTTCAGACCCAGGATTTCAGAATTCGAATCTCCCTTATGAGTGATGGAGCACGAAGTAGACCAGCGATTATTTTCAGTGATCTTCCTTCACCATCTAAAGACATCTACGAACTGGGTGTAAAGATCTCAATCTCACCTTTTTTGAAGCCCTCCGCCGACATAGTCAATCCTCAACTGAAAATGCCCGGTTCGAGCTGGATCGTAAGGACGAGAAAGGCGCTCGGGGACAACTACGATATGCTCATTTTGAATGAAAAGGGTAACGTCTGTGAAGGCTCCTTTTCAAACGTCTTTCTCGTGAAGGACGGTTCTGTTGTTACGCCCGACATAAGATCCGGGGTACTTCCGGGAATTACCAGAGACAACGTAATCGGGCTGTGCGAATCGCTGGAGATTTCGGTGGAGAAGAGGCCGGTTCCCGCGTGGGAGCTTTTCTGCGCCGAGGAGATCTTCATAACTCACACGAGCGTCGGAATCGTGCCGGTGCGAAGACTTGAAGATAAAGTGCTTATTGAAGACTTCACCGACGGTATGACTAGACTGCTGCTGGATAATTTCGAAGGATATATAATGACCGAGGATAGTAACTGGAGCGGATTGGATGAAGTGGAACCATCGAACTATAGGGCAGATATTTAACGATCTCGCGAAGAGCTCAAGCCTGTTCAGAAAGATACGGGTTTTTGAGCTTAACAAAGATTGGGGAGAGATTGTTGGAGAGCCTATCGCAAATCACTCGTCGATCGTCGATTTCTCGGAAGGTACCCTGATAATTCGAGTCGACGACGGTATGTGGCTTAATGAGATGAAACTACGAGAGAAAATCCTGCTTGAAAGGATGAACTCTTCACTGGGAGTAGAAGCAATCAAGAGAATCAGATTTAGAATTGGACGGTAGACCTGGAGGTGTTAAATGTCTGATTTATACAACGCACAAAACATAAAGATTCTGAAGGGACTCGATCCCGTCAGAAAACGGCCCGGAATGTACATTGGGTCGACAGGAAAGTCGGGGCTTCACCATCTTGTCTACGAGATCGTCGACAACAGTATCGACGAAGCTATGGGGGGATTCTGCGACAGAATCAATATCGTAATTACGGAGGACGGCTCTGTAATTGTTAGTGACAACGGGCGTGGAATTCCGATAGACATCCATCCCGATACCGGGACAAGTGCTCTCGAAGTTGTAATGACAACGCTTCACGCGGGAGGCAAGTTCTCCAAGGACTCTTACAAGATCAGCGGAGGTCTTCACGGTGTGGGCGCTTCCGTTGTCAATGCCCTGTCCGAGTGGATGATCGTTGAGGTAATGGTCGATGGAAAGATTTACAGGCAGAAATACGAACGAGGCAAGGCCCTTGCTCCGGTGGAAGTCGTCGGGGAGACCAACGAGACGGGAACGGTAACAAGTTTCAAGCCCGATCCACTTGTTTTTACCGTTACTGACTTCGACTTCGATATTCTTGAGGCGAGGTTCAAGGAACTTGCTTACCTCAACGGTGGAATCAAGATCACCTTCGAAGACAGAAGAATCGGAGAAAAGAGGAGCTATCATTTCGAAGGCGGAATCGTAGAGTTCGTGAAGGCTCTAACGAAGAACAAGAAATCCATCCATAAGGATCCGATCTATTTAGAAGGCACGTACAACGATGTCAAGATACAGCTTGCAATGCAGTACACATCTTCCTACGACGAAGACATTCTTACTTTCGTAAACAACATAAAGACCATAGAGGGCGGAACCCACTTGACTGGCTTCAAGACGGTTCTAACGAAGACAATGAATGATGTCGGCAGAAAGCACAACGTACTCAAAGACAAGGATCCGAACCTTCAGGGCGAAGATCTTCGAGAAGGGCTGTCAGCAATCCTAAGCGTCTTTGTCAAGGAACCTCAGTTTGAGGGTCAGACAAAGGCAAAACTTGGAAATGACGAGGCTTTCGAAGCAGTAATGAAGGTAGTCAAGGAGAAGCTTGAAGAGTACTTCGATTACAATCAAAAGGATCTCAAAGCGATCCTCAGTAAAGCTCTGGAGGCTTCCAGGGCAAGGCTTGCTGCCAAAAAGGCTAGAGAAATGGTCCGCAGAAAGAACGCGCTCGAAAACACGACCCTGCCAGGCAAACTAGCCGATTGTATCTCCGAGAACCTTGACGAGACAGAGATCTTCATAGTTGAAGGTGATTCTGCCGGTGGTTCGGCAAAGATGGCACGTTCGAGGGAGACGCAAGCCATACTCCCTCTCCGGGGAAAGATATTGAACGTCGAAAAGGCCGGTCTGGACAGAATGTTGAAAAGCGAAACGATAAGTAATATCATTGTTGCCCTTGGAACCGGGATGGGGGAGGATTTCGAGATCAAGAATCTGAGATACGGGAAGATAATCATCATGACTGACGCCGACGTAGACGGCGCACATATCACGACGCTTCTCTTGACTCTCTTCTATCGTTACATGACCCCACTCATAACAAACGGAAAGGTCTACGTTGCTCAAGCCCCCCTGTACAAGATCGAGTTGAACAGGCAAAAGCACTACTTCTACAGCGACGAGGAGTTGACGACTTTTCTTAAGGAGCATTCAGACAGAAAACTGAATTACTCGAGATTCAAGGGACTCGGCGAGATGAATCCCGAGCAACTGTGGGAAACAACGATGAATCCAAATGACAGAAAACTTGTGAAGATAACCATAGAAGATGCGGAGGAAGCAGATCGGGTATTCACAATACTAATGGGTAGCGAGGTGGAGGAAAGAAGGTCGTTTATCCAACGGCATGCATTGAGTATTTCCAATCTTGACGTATGAGTCTTTCACTGAGAGCCGGAATTTGCATGGTGATTCTCTTTGCCATGTGGATATTGTCTATAGTGAACTTCGTGCTAGAGTCGTTTTTCACTGAACCCGTAGAGCAGTTAACCAGGATTGTAAATAAGGACGAGATTCTCATTGAATTTCCGCTGGCCTTTAGAAGAGCCTGGAAAACTGATATAATTTACCCACCGGGAAGTGTTGATGTTTCAGGCGGTAGAGTTTATTTGAAACCTGGTAAGTATATCGTCAGTTACGAGGGCAAATACTACTGGGTTTCGGAGGATTTTGTTATAGTAGACTATGCCCATCTTTCTGAAATTCTAAGCTATCCGATTATGGGTGGAATACAGTTCATTCTGACCGATGGAGTTTATGTAGCCAGCGAAAGAGACATAGATATTTTTGCCGGAGCGGTAGAGGGCATTCTTGCTGACAGAAGAGTTCTTGCACTGGTATCGTACTTTGATTTCGAGAACAACGTGTTGCTTCTCAGGAGAGGAATCAGAGTTAAGGTACTTGATTGGGAGAGTTTGGAGACAAACAAGGAGCTGCTTCTTCAGTTGGAAAACGCCTCCGACAGGAGCGAATATATTTTCTTGAGTGATGGTAAACTGTTGAGAGCGAGGTGACATTGATGGCCAGGGGAAAGGATTATACAGTTTCTCTCGATGTTGGCACGAACACCCTAAAAGGTGTGGTGGTAAGTAGAGAACAGACAGGTGAGATGACTCTTGAAGCCTATGGAAGCGTTAAGACTGTTGGACTCGACAAGGGCGAAGTGAAAGATGCTGTCGCTCTTAAACAGTCTATTCAGAAGTTGATCGAAGATCTTACGGGTCAAATGGGAAAGAAGGACGTTGAAGCGGACTTCAAGATAAGTTTTACGGATGGTGATTACTCGGTATTCTCTCAAAATATCGAAGAAGTCCTGTCTGAAGATAAACAGGTGATGGTAAAGGAACAGACAATTGTCGGTTTGATGAGCAGACTCAAGGCCGAGAAAATGAAGACCGGGAACACCAACATACACAGGAGTTACATTCGCAAATACATTCTCGACGATGACAAAGTCGTTTTCAACCCGGTTGAGATGTACGCGAAGAAACTCAATGTCGAGATGGTCTTCGTTTCCAGCGAAGGCAAATCAGTAGAGATATTCCGGAGGCTCTTCGAAGAGCTTTTTGGCAGAGGTGACTTCTTCATCTCTCCTGCGCTTATCTCCGCCTCCGAGGCCGTACTCACGGATACCGAGAAGCAGCACGGTGTGGTCAGCGTAGTTCTTGGCCATAGTTTCTCGGAAATGGTAATCTACAGAGAAAACCTTCCCGTATACATTTCGAGAATTCCTCTTGGAATTCGACATATCGTTCTCGACATCGCTAGAGTCCTGGGTACTTCTGTCGACGAGGCCGAAAGACTGCTCGTGAATTACGGCCACTGCAGCATGTTCCCGCCCGATGCTGAAGACGTGGTAGAGTATTTTGGACTGGACGAGAGGACAAGGAAGAATGTCTCCGTCAGAAGACTCTCAACAGTCATCTATGCAAGGGTTAAAGAACTCCTGAATAAGATTCGCAAAGAGATTCAACTCTTCGTAATAAACAATCCCGAGTATTCAGAAGAGAGAATACCGGGAGGAGTGGTCTTCACAGGCGGTGGATCTAAGCTCAGGGGGTTAACGGATGTGGGAGTCGAGTCTCTTAAGATGCCCGTGAGAATCGGTACGTACGAAACGAGCTTTAACAGGCGAATTGAGAATAGCCACGACGTTGCTAATGATCCCATATTCAGTTCGTGTTTGGGCAATCTGGTCTCCCCAGAAGAGATTCAGGGAGAAGCGGTGGAAAGTGTGGTAGAGAGACCCAAGAAAGGTTTTGCATCTTTTATTAGATCCCTCTTCTTTGGAGGTGTAGATGATGAGCTTTGAGATTGACACAGGCAAAAAAAACACACAAATTAGATTGCCTTCCATAAAAGTAATCGGTGTGGGCGGAGCCGGTGGTAATGCAGTCAACAGGATGATATCCGAAGGCATTCACGGTGTCACATTTATTGCTGCCAATACTGATGTCCAGGTCCTTGAAAGCAATAAAGCCGACCTGAAGATCCAGCTCGGTACGGAGTTGACAAGGGGTCTGGGAGCCGGCGGTAACCCCAATGTCGGTGAGAGAGCTGCAGAAGAATCGGTAGATGAGATTGGTACGTTCCTTGAAGACACAGACCTTTTATTTATTACCGCAGGAATGGGCGGAGGCACCGGTACAGGTGCAGCTCCGATAGTAGCCTCTATCGCAAGAGAAATGGGAATTCTGACGGTTGCAGTGGTCACAACTCCCTTCTTCTTCGAAGGAAATACCCGTTTGAAGACTGCACACGAGGGCCTCAGAAGGCTGAAGAATTCCGTAGATACTTTGATTCGAATCTCGAATAATAAGTTACTACAGGAACTACCACCAAACACTTCCATTGTCGATGCATTTGCGAAGGCCGACGAGACGCTTCATCACGGAATCAAGGGTATCTCTGAGTTAATAACTAAACGTGGCTACATCAACCTTGACTTCGCCGATGTCGAATCAGTTCTGAGAAATGCAGGTACGGCCATGCTAGGGATCGGAGTCGGCTCGGGTGAGAGACGGGCCGAAGAAGCAGCAAGAAGAGCTCTTGAGAGCAGACTTCTCGAAAAGCCCATAGATAACGCAACCGGTATAATCCTGAACGTCTCTGCAAAGAATATAACTCTTAGAGAAATGAATATCGCCGCGGCGATTGTTAGACAGAACTGCAGCGAAGATGCCGATGTGAAACTCGGCCTTATTGTCGACCCCGACATGAATGATGATGAACTGGATATAACTTTAATTGCGGCTGGTCTGGAACTCGACGAAGGTGAACTGATGGGCGATGCTTCCGATATCCCTGCAATTTATAGGTTTGGATTGGATCTTAGCGAGGAGGAGTAATTGTTGAGAGTCTACAAGAGACTCGGAGAGCTTTTAATAGACCAGGGTTTGATAAGCGAAGATACTCTCCAGCAGGCTGTTTCTCTGCAGAAAAAAGTAAATAAGCCGATCGGAGAAGTCCTCGTTGGGATGGGAGTAATCTCCTGGGAGGACATCTACGATTCGCTTTCGAAGCAGTACGGCCTGAAGGTACTGGAAGATCTACCTAACATGCTTTCTCCAGAAGTTCTCAGGATGATTCCCAAGCCTGTCGCCGACAGGCTGAATGTGATACCTATAGAGTATCTTCCAGAAAATGGTCTTCTGAGAGTTGTAACGACCGATGTTCTGAAGGTTCCCCAGATAGACAGAGAGCTTTCATTCCTTACCGGGAACAAGATTAGCACTCTTCTCGTACCTCCCCCGATGTTCGACGCTCTCTACAGGTCGTCATACGAAGAATCTGCTTCGAGTGAGATAATCGACAATACCTTTAGCATAGACCAGCACTCAGAAGTCGATCTCGACGAGCAAAAGGTCGACGAAACGGATGACACACCGGTCGCGAAATTCATAAACTCACTTCTCGATAACGGTATAAGAAGCGACGCCAGTGACATCCATCTCGAACCTTATGAAAAGATGGCCGTAGCGAGGATGAGGGTCGACGGGGTTCTGAGAAAGATACTGAGCTATCCCAGAAAGGCACATAATTCTGTTGTCTCTAGAATCAAGGTTATGAGTAACCTAGACATCTCTGAGAAGAGAATGCCGCAGGACGGAAAGTTCTACATCCGCCGTGGCAATGAGCAGTTCGACATGAGGGTCTCGACGATGCCGACGATTTTCGGTGAGAAGGTCGTCATGAGAATTCTCCGTGTCTCGAATGCGAAGAAACAGCTCGAGGACCTTGGCCTTTCGGAGTACAACCGACAGCGTTTTGAAAGCATCATTACCTCTCCGTACGGCATCATTCTGGTATCCGGTCCCACAGGTAGCGGAAAATCGACCACTCTCGTTGCCGTTCTAAACCAGGTTACTTCCGACAAAGTAAACGTACTTACAGCCGAAGACCCCGTTGAATATACCATTGAGGGAATCTCTCAGTGTCAGGTAAACACAGACATAGGATTGACCTTTGCCAGATACCTAAGATCATTTCTCCGTCAGGACCCCGACATAATAATGGTCGGAGAGATTCGTGACAGGGAGACGGCCCAACTGGCAATTGAGGCTTCACTTACCGGCCATCTGGTCTTTTCAACGATTCATACGAACAGCGCAGCAGGTGCCGTGGCCCGTCTTGTCAATATGGGTGTCGACCCATTTCTTCTTGGCACATCCCTGATTGGAGTCATGGGCCAGCGACTGGTCCGTAAGCTCTGCAACAACTGCAAGGTTAAGATTCCCGTGAGAGAGGAAGTAAGGAAGATAGCTTCGATGCTTTACCCCAATCGCGATGATTTCAGTGAGTACATCCCCGGCAATGGCTGCCCCGAGTGTCGCGGAATGGGATACAGGGGAAGAACCAGTATCAGCGAGATACTTGTAGTCGATAATAAGCTGAGACAGCTTATAGGCGAAAACGCTTCCGAAAGGGAGATCGCAGCCGCCGCAATATCCGGTGGCATGAGAACGCTTTACAATGACGGCGTTCAGAAGGTAATAGACGGAATAACTTCACTCGAAGAGATCAAGAGAGTCGCCATAGAGTACTGAGTCATTCTCACTTCTAGTTAACTTATCCATACTTACGCATACTCAAACATACTCACGCAAGGTGTGTTTAAACGGGTTTTTTCACGAATAGCCGCATTTTGCTCAAATAGCTTCGCTTTTTTTCCGATGATAGTATTGAATTGAATAATCTAGAGTTCAGAATGGAGGTTTATTTATGGCTTACAGGGTTTTGGTATGGGGCCTGGGCGCCATGGGTAGTGGCGTGGCAAGAAATGTTTCTCAGAAGGAGGGCCTCAGGCTTGTTGGCGCCGTTGAAAAGGATCCACAGAAGATCGGCCGAGACCTGGGAGAGTATCTTGGCGGAGAAAAGACTGGGCGGCAGATCTATTCAGATGTGGAGAAGGCTGTATCCGAAACGAGACCGGACATTGTGGTTATTGCTACAAATTCCTTCGTCGAAGAAGTTCTAACGAAGATTGAAACCGTGGCCAGACACCATGTGGACATTCTTACGATAGCAGAAGAGATGGCTTTCCCGTTTTTCTCGCATCCCGAAGAGTCGGAGGTGCTTGAGAACATCGCATGGCGCTATGGTGTATCGATTCTGGGAACAGGAATCAACCCAGGATTCGTACTTGACCTTCTAATAATCGCCATGACGGGCACATGCTTGAAGGTTGACAGAATCGAAGCGAGAAGGATTAACGACCTCTCGCCCTTCGGTAGGACCGTGATGAAAACCCAGGGAGTCGGAACCTCGCCAGAGGAGTTCAAGAAGGGAATAGAAACCGGAGAGATTGTAGGGCACATAGGCTTTCAACAGTCAATAGCAATGATCGGCAACGCACTGGGATGGGATATCGACAGAATAGAGGAGAGTCGAGAACCGATCATCTCGAAAACCGAACGAAGGACGAGCGTTGCGCATGTTTTGCCTGGAATGGTGGCCGGATGCAGGCATATAGGCCGGGGTTACTGCGGAGACAAGTTGATGATAGAGCTGATTCATCCTCAGCAGATCCTTCCCGAAAAGGAAGGGGTCGACACGGGAGACTATATTGACATATTTGGCGAACCAGACATTCACCTTTCAATAAAGCCTGAAATCCCGGGCGGAAAGGGAACGATCGCCCTTGCTACGAACATGATTCCTGCCGTAATTGAGTCCGGTCCGGGACTTCTGGAGATGAGCGAACTCCCGATTCCCAGGTGCTTGCTTAACGAGATCAAGGAGATCTAAGTATGAGTGTAATTAAGGGACAGTGGGTGCAGGTTCGTCGAATAATCCTTGCTGCGGGTGAAAGAGCGCCCTCGGTTCCCGAGGACACGAAAGAAGTCCCTCTCGAACTAAGGGTTAAAGGCTTTCTCTTGGAGGAAAAGTCCGAAGTAGGTGAGTTGGTAACGATAGAAACGGCTTCAGGGAGAAAAGTGTCGGGAAAGCTTGAGGCTGTTGAGCCGGCTCACGAACATAACTTCGGTGATTACATTCCAGAACTGTCCGAAGCGGGAAACGAGTTGACAAGATGGCTTACCGGTGGCGATAACGATGAAAGATAGATCTTACGAAGCCGTTATGGCAAGAAGAAAAGAGATAATGAAGGCAACTGTGGGAGTCGATTACGACAGATACGAACTGGACGGAATCGCCTTTGATTACGAGAGGCTAATGAAGGATACATCGTATCCGATCGCTTCCATCAGAAGGATTCAATCGGAAACCGGAGTGGGAAACACTCCCCTGATAGAGCTGAAGAACATCACAAGATTGGTCAGGTCGATGAGCAAGTCCGGCTATGGCGCAAGGATCTTTCTCAAGGATGAAGCGACGAATCCTTCAGGCAGTTTTAAAGACCGACGGGCCTCTATAAGTGTTTCACGGGCTAAGGAGCTTGGATACAAAGGAGTCATCGCTGCAACGAGCGGCAACTATGGCGCGGCCGTCGCATCTCAGTCGATGAAGAGAGCCCTGAAGTGCATCGTTGTTCAGGAGTGTTACGACAGCAGAGGAAAGGGTCAGCCTGAGATACTTGAGAAGGCTCGCGCCTGTGAAGCTTACGGAGCGGAAGTGGCTCAACTGACCGTAGGTCCGGAGCTCTTCTATTACTTTCTTTTGCTTCTTGAAGAGACCGGCTATTTCAATGCTTCACTGTACACACCATACGCAATTGCGGGCATAGAATCTCTCGGATACGAGATAGTAGAACAGTCAAATACACTTATCGGAAGAAATCCCGACTACGTTCTCGCGACGCACGCGGGCGGTGGGAATTTGACCGGGACGGCTAGAGGCCTTATTAAAGCCGGTGCAGATCAAACAAAGGTTATCGGTGTTAGCGTAGATTTATCGGGCCTTCACATGGCGAGTGACAGGGATTTCAACAGGAAGTCTTTCACAACGGGCCATACCGGTTTCGGCATACCCTTTGCCGTTCTTCCGGATAGATCAGATGTTCCCAGAAACGCTGCACGAGCATTGAGATATATGGATAGATATCTTCTGGTCACTCAAGGAGAGGTCTTCTACGTTACCGAAATGCTGGCCAGACTCGAGGGATTACAACGGGGACCGGCAGGCAACACCAGTCTCACTGCGGCAATAGCTCTCGCAAGAGAATTGCCCGAAGACAAGGCCATAGTGGTCCAGGAGACCGAGTACACTGGCGCCGGGAAGCTCCCAAGCGCACAGCTTACATTCGCGCGCGACAATGGAGTAGAGATAGTCAGGGGAGACCCGATCAAGATGGATTCACCTGGCAAGAGAATCGCAATTCCCGAAAGCTACTCGCAGATTGCTTACAAAGAAGTGAATATGGATGATCTAAGAAGATCTTATATCAAACAGCTTATGAAACAGGGAGTAACGCTGATCGATAGCGATTTCGAGTTTCTCTCTGCAGAGCTGAAGATATCTGCGACAAAGGTTCGGGAACTGGTTAAGGAGGTAAGTGATGATGTCTATTCAGAGAAGTGATGATTTCGAGAAGCGGAGTGTGCATCTTAAGAATCTAACCGACGAGGAGCTCGACAGAAGATTCTGGGAGCTGGCTGATAAGATTGTAGAACCCTTGATAGATCTTGCGAAGGCTAATACAAGCCCTTCAATCGAACGTTCTGTGCTTCTTAGAATGGGGCTGGATAGTTTGCAGGCTGGATCAATAGTCACGAAGGCCGTCGAACACGGTTTGCTCGGGAAGGGCGCCGGAAATATCGTTCTAACCTACGCGAAGATGAATTCACTGACCCTGGAAAAGGCGGTTGAAGAACTAGCTGTCGGAAAGGGATGGGAAGCTCTCGTTTCTAACTTCAGGGGAGGCGATCGTAATGTTGCCCGTCAATGAAAAGCTGAGAGTGGAAGAGATTCTAAAGGATCTCGAACATTATGCACCCAAGAGAAAGGGCTGGACCTGGAGAAAGAAACTTCCCGAAGGCACGAAGGTCGATGGCTTCTACTACGACGAGATCTCCGAACCTCTGAAGAAGAGCGTGGGTCTTCCCGCTTCTCACTACTTTGATAACATAGATCCTCAGCCCGATCCCGTTATAACTTCAGAAATAGCTTCTGGAAGATTCGAAGACGATGTCAGGAGAATGAGAATGGCCGCATGGCATGGGGCCGATCACATAATGGTAATAAGGACACTTGGCCAGAGCCACATAGACGGCCTAATAGAGGGAACCCCCGAGGGGATCGGTGGTATCCCAATAACGAGAAAGCAGCTTAGAGCCACACGTAAGGCTCTTGACATTATTGAGGAGGAAGTTGGAAGACCTATAAACTTCCACTCATATGTCAGCGGCGTGGCCGGTCCGGAAATTGCCGTTCTCTTCGCAGAAGAGGGAGTAAACGGAGCCCACCAGGACCCTCAGTACAACATTCTATACAGGGGGATAAATCCGCTTCGCTCCTTTGTCGATGCGGCCGTGGCCAAGAAGATTATGGCAAGCGTCGACATGCTCCAGATCGACGGCGCCCATAACGCTAACGCCTCTGCTAAAAAAGCATGGAAGGTTATGCCGGAACTCCTCGTTCAGCACGCGATCAACTGTGTATTCTCTGTCAAGGCCGGAATGAAAAAGGATTTGATCTCCCTTTCCACGGTTCCACCCGTCGTTTCTCCGGCTCCTGAGTTCAAGTTGAACTTCATATATGCACTAACTGTTCGCGAACTATTCAAAGAGTACAGGTTCAGAGCGCAGATGAACACGAGATACATCGAATCCGATCTCGTCGACGCAACCAGAATACATGTTCTAGATACCCTAATATCGAGATTGACCAAAGCCGACATCCAGTCGACGATAACTCCCGACGAAGGCAGAAACGTCCCCTGGCACGTTAATTCGATCAGAGGGGTAGAAACAGCAAAACATACACTTGTTGCCCTGGATGGAATCAAGGATTTGCTCAAGGTAAATGAAGAAGTTGTAAGACCAAACATTCGAGAGCTGAAAATGCGTGCGATTCTTATGATGGAAGAGATACTGGAAGTCGGTGGATACTTCGAGGCGGCGGAGAAGGGCTTCTTCGTCGATAACGGTCTTTACCCGGAACGAAATGGAGATGGAATAGCAAGACCAAAAGACGGAGGTATAGGAGCAGGCACCGTAATCCCAAGGGATGCCGATTACTTCGCTCCTGTCTGCGAACACTTTGGATACAACCGGATTCCGGAAGACTTATCCTCTCCCGACGAGCCTATTGGAGCCTGCACTCTCCACGACCGGTCTAAAATCAAGTATATAGACGAACTAGATGAATCAGACAATGTGAATCTCAGGATCACACAACAGCTCGAGGACAGAGAAAAGCGCTTGATATCGCCTGAAGTGGAATGGTGGGGTGACGGATGGGTTCAACTCGACATGACCATTCCAGATGATCCCGAACACTCAGAGGCGGCCGCGATTGAAATCGCAAAAAGGATGGGCTTCACCGATCCCTCCGTCATAAGCAGGACGGTCCTCCATCCCGTAGAAGGCACATATCTGGAACTCAAGGCGAAAGTCCCATTCAAGATCGTGAGAGATTCCTTGCAGCTGCCACAAAAACCCGATCTCTTGAGTGAAGAGGAGATTACCGCCTTCATAGATGAGCATCCCATGAGAGTCGTAGCCGGCACCGTTGGAAATGATGAACACTCAGTAGGGATAAGGGAGATTCTAGACATCAAACACGGGGGAATCGAAAAGTTCGGCTTCAAATACACATACTTGGGAACGAGCATTCCTCCTGAAAAGTTCATCGATGCAGCTATCGAAACTGGAGCAGATGCAATTTTGGTTTCGACGATAATAACTCACAACGAAGTGCATGTAGACAATATGACGAAGATTGCGCAACTAGCTGTTGAAAAAGGCGTAAGGGACAAGGTCATAATTATTTCTGGAGGAACTCAAATAACGAATGACCTTGCAGTTTCCTGCGGAATGGACGCTGGCTTTGGCCGCGGAACGAAGGGCATTCACGTAGCCTCTTTCCTTGTGAAGAAGAAACGCGAGCTACTTGGATAGAATCGAGTCAATATCGAAGGCGGCATGCGCCGCCTTCTTTGCGTTATACTTGAAAAGATGACTGAACAGATAGAGAATTCCATAAACAACACGATAAATGAGATTAAAGAATTAGCCGGCAAGGACAGACTCACAGTGGCCTTCTCAGGAGGCCTTGATTCAACCCTAGTTGCCTACTTGGCTTTGCACGCTCTTGGACGTGATCGAGTCAAATTGATAAACGTTTGCTTCGGCCCTTACTCATACAGTAGAGGACTAGAAATTGTTGCATCCCTGGCAGAGAGGCTGGACCTAAGACTTGAGTTTACGCCGGGCTATGAAGCTCAGGAGAACGTTTGGAAGCGTGGTCCCTCATGCAATCGATGTACCAGATTGGCCAAACTGCCGGCCGTTAGATCGGGAGTTCTCGGCCTTGTTGCGACTGGGGCCAACCAGTCGGACACCTGGGGAAAGACGGGAATTGTGATCAAGGATGGTTTTTACGCGCCTTTGAGAAATTGGACCAAGGCTGAGATAGAAGAAGCGCTTTCTTATCTTAATATCGAGGTCCCAAAGATTGGCGAGGCACCCGTGAGGGAAGGCTGCAAGTTGAAACACCTGTTGAAAATTATGGCCAAACCTTCCTATCACGGATATTCGGTTGCGATTTCAAATGAGATTTTGCTGGATGAATTAGATGATTTCTCACATACTCTGGCAAACGTAAAGATAATCGGTCCGCTCTCTAAGAACGTTGCACTGATAAATGTCAGTCCCCTTCCATCGGAAAGAAAGAGAGGTAGGATCGCGACTTCCCTGGAGTCGCTTGATTCGATCGATGAAGTTAGATGGGTAGAGGGTCCCATGGTGCTCAAGATCATTGCCAATCCGGGATTGTTCAACAGCCCCGAAGCGAGAGAATGGGTTCTGAACGGAAGGCTGGCACCGGAGTTTGCATTTCCGATCCATGCCAGGTGGGTGAAGTCAAAAAACAACAGGCTCGAGACTTTTCAGGTAATAGACTGCTGGAGGTTGGAAGATGATTCGGCTCATAGTTATTGATCTCGACGGTACTCTACTAAATGATGAGAAGAAAATCTCTCAGGAAAATGAAAATGCTATACGCTGCGCTCTCGAAATGGGAATTGCGGTTTCAATATCCACAGGAAGAAGCTACGTTTCAGGCCATGAGTATGTTGAGCAGCTTGGAATCGATGTCCCTGTCTCTTATCAGAACGGCGCTCTGGTAACTTTCGGCCATGGAGAAGAGATCAAGGTGATTTCAAGGTCTGTCCTCGATCCCAGCAAGGCAAGGATGATATACAAAAGAGCAACACAAAAGAGTCTGAATACTCTGGTCTTCTTTGACTTCTTCACACTTCCCGATATCTCTACCGTTGGGCCATACGATTCCCCTTACAGGGAGTACTACAGGCATAACAAGTACCGCATGGTATTTGAAGAGAATCCGCTAAAGAGAATCTCAAACGACGGAATTCCAGAAATTGCTGTAGAAGGCAAAGAATCCTTGATCAGAGACCTTATTCTTGAGTCGAATTCCCATCTTGAAAACGTCACTGTAGTTAAGAACGACTCCCTTGAAGATCACGCATTCTACGAGTTCTTTGGACCGGGCGTTGGAAAAGAGAAAGGTCTTAGGCACATACTCGATTATCTCAATCTAGACTGGGATAGTGTAGCTCACATAGGTGATAACTACAACGATTTGGAGGTATTGAAGAAAGCGGCTTTGCCGATCGTAATGGCTAATGGTCCACTTGGTGTCAAGAAACACGCGAGTTTTGTCACAGATAGAGACAACAACAGCGGAGGTGTGGCAGAAGCAATAGAAAGAATCCTCCGAACCAGGGGTGAACTGTAGTGGTCCTAGTTCTTGTTTCAGCCGTTCTCACTGCACTGGCCATGCCGGGAATGCTTTGGGGGTACTTGATATGGGTCGCCCTGATCCCTTTATTCATGGCAATGAAAGATGTATCACCCCTAAAGGGGGCTTTGAGAGCCTTCGTCTGGGGCTTTGTATACCTTCTTCTAACCCATTACTGGCTGCTCCCAGTGTTGACAGTGAACGTTCCCGAAGTACTGAATTCATTCCCAAATTTCATAGGGGTCGTCGTCTTCTTCTTGATGGGAATTGTAATGGCCGTTCCCTTTCTAGTATTTGGTCTAGTTTATGGTTTGTATCAGAGATTCTTCGACAGATACCCGGTTCTTCTAGCTCTTTTTGCCGCTTCATTCTTTACGGTTACAGAATATCTGAGAGAGATCGGCCCGCTCGGCTTCACTAACGGGAGACTCTCTGATGCGCTTTTAAATGGGCAGCAGGGAATCTCTCAGTTACTTACTATTGGTGGGCCTCTCCTTCTTGTGTTCATTATAGTTTTCGTAAATCACTATCTTTGCTATCTCTTCGTAAACAGAACAAGAGACAGAGCAATTCTTATTGTCGTTTCAGTGGCAATCGTAGCCCTAGTTAATGCGGCTATTGCTGCCCTCGTTCCGATTCCCCATTCCTCAAGCAAATATGAAAGCACTCTCTATGCTCTACAGACAAACATATCGATGCAGATGAAGTACTACCAGCCACCGGATGAAACTCTGGCAGTCGTATCACGAGCACTCAGAGAGATTCCGGAGGGCTCCGTCGTGATTTTGCCGGAGGCAACCTTCATGAGCGACATAAGAAGAAACTCAACCGGAACCCAGCTGCAGCAGATTGCGCAGGAAAGAAATCTGAAGATTTTGATCGGTTTCCCCACCTACAACGATCACAACTACAATCAGGTGAGATTTGTTACTGCAGAGGGCTTTTCCGATGAATACTATGCAAAGATCCAGCTTACCCCGTTCGTAGAGTCTCTTCCTTGGCCCAAAGTATTTGGTGTATTCAGTTTCCTAAAATTCCTTGACTTTTTTGATGCCGGAGAAGAGTTTACGATCTTCTCGGTCGATGAACATCGCATAGGAGCTCAGATCTGCTTTGATTCGCTATACAGTAACGTCGCCAGAGGGCTTACTCTGAACGGCGCAAATGTGATCGTGACGGCGACAAATGATGGCTGGTTCGATATTTCAACTGCTCTGAATCAGCATTTCTCAAAAAGCATCGCAAGAGCGATAGAAAATAGAAGATACGTCATTCAGGTATCCAACACAGGAATATCTGCAATAATCGACCCCTATGGTCGAATCGTCAAGCGTTTGCCGACCTCTAAGGAGTTGAATGCAGATTACGTTATTGGCGAATTCCAGTATATTCCCACGGTCAAAACTACACTGTACACCAGGTTTGGAAACTGGTTCTTCTGGTTCTCACTATTTCTGGGAATAGCATTGATAATACTTGGAGGTGTTGTTCTTTGATCTACAAAGAGAACGCAAAGAAGATCCTAGAGACTTTCAAAACAGTAGTTGTCGTTGGTTTCTCGAAGAGTCCCGAAAAGGCCGCCAATTATGTCCCGACCTATCTAATTGAAATGGGATTTCGGATAGTACCTGTCAACCCAAGTATGGAAGAGTACAGCGGCTTAAAAGTCTACCCTGATCTCGAAGCCGTTGTGGCAGATGGGATAGAACTTGAAGTAGTTGAAATCTTCAGACCCTCTGAAGAGGCCGAGTCCATCGCCTTGAAGGCAATAGAACTAGGCGCCAAAGCAGTCTGGCTCCAAAAAGGCATTTATAGTGAAAAAGCTCAGTTAGCTGCAGACGAAAACGGCGTCCTTTATGTAGAGGACCTCTGCATGTTTGAAGAACATAGAAGAATATCTCTTTGAAAACGTATCGTGTTCGCAGCTATGGGTAGGCGATCGAAAAGAGCACAAATTACACTTTTTTCTGAAGCAGATTATCCTCGACTCCTTAGCAAGTTAGGCTGCTTCGCAGAAAGCCTTCTCAGGTCAACCGTCAACGGTTCTCCGTCATCCGAAATCAGCAGATTGGCAAGAGTTTAAGTGATGCGGCGAAGAACATCGCCAGAAGTGATGCTACCATAAAACATTAGACGCAAGGCGCCGAAAATCATCGGCGGTCGCAATGCCCGCTTCGCGGGGAAGACCTGCGTAGCCAGTCTGCTTCGCAGGCCAGTCACCTTTGGTGGTCAGTCTCGCTTTGGCGAGCCAGTTCCGCTTCGAGGGCCACAATATCCGCTGAGCGCTGCGAAGAGCCGTCCTTTATTGCCCGTCCAAGACTATGGATCCGTGCTTTTCAAGACCCATGATCCTGAAATGAATTCAGTGACAGCGTAAGGTAACTTCGAATGCGGAAAATCTCGCCATTCTGAACTTGGTTCAGAATCCTGCTCTCAGAACCACTGTGCGCTTAGCCACAACCCGCTGTTCGCTGCAAAGAGCCGTCCTTCGTACATCGTCCCAGATCATGGACCCGTCCTCCACCGAGAGGATCAAAACCTAGATCCCGAAACAAGTTCGGGATGACAATATTGGGCAATCAAGAGAACATCACATTCTATCTGAATTTGTTTTGGCATCCAGTTCTTGCATTATGACTTCAGTTCCGCTTTTTGCAGCTGATCTTTTGCTCTTTCCAGCGTTGAGCATCTTTTAGCGAGCGGTGACCGGCTCTCCTCGGCGAACGGATAACCGTCCAACGGCCAACCAGTTCCTTAGCTCTTTCCTACCACGTACCCGCTACCCCCAACCCCGGTTTTTCAAAAAAAGCCTAGATCCCGGATCAAGTCCGGGATGACAGAGAGAGGGATTCCCACAAACCGATGTCGGGATAACTTCCTCATTTGCATTGAAACCCTGAATTGATTGCCGTTTCTCTTCACGAGACCCCATACCCTGTAATCGATACCCCGCCCCTCGCGTCATCTGAACTTGTTTCAGCATCTCGATCTAAGAGCCGCTGGACGCCGATGAAAACCGCGTCCCAGTCAACGGTCCACCGTCCCCGCCAAGAAGCACCGGTTCTTCGTTCCGACGCTGCGCGTCCAAGTTCTTCGTTCTTCAATAAGATCGACACCTAGATCCCGGATCAAGTCCGGGATGACAGAGAGAGGGATTCCCATAAACCGCTGTCGGGATAACTTCCTCATTTGCATTGAAACCCTGAATTGATTGCCGTTTCTCTTCACGAGACCCCATACCCCGTAATCGATACCCCGCCCCTCGCGTCATCTGAGCTTGTTTCAGCATTTCGTTCCCTCCACAAGATCAGGCGAGAATGACCATTATCGAAGGGGAGCTCCGGTATGAGAGCATAGCGGGAAGGGGGGAAAGCAATTGCCTTAAGAAGTAGGCTGCTTTTTTCTTTTTTACAGCAATAAGCGTGTAATTTCTTGAGAGTGCAGCATTATTGTTCAAACTCCTATTCAACCTGCATTCCCGGAAATTATAACGAGGGTGATTTCATACCCAGTTTGGCATAGATATCCTTCTGCTTCTTAGTGACTTCTCCTATCAAGCGGCCATGTTCGGGATACTCAAACCTTTCAATGGTGTCCAGTTCGTCGAGGAGACCCTGCAATGTCCAGTTATCGAAGAGACCGGTGTCCTGCATCTTCTTCTTTATGTAGGAAAGATAAATCAATGCGACAAACTCGACAAACAGCTTTCCATTCAGTGATAGTTCTGAGGAAACCTGCATTCTACGGAAATTCAAACGATCCTTGAGGTTCCCAAACCCCTTTTCCACTATGTCTTTACTGCGATAGAGAGATAAGGCCTCGAAGGGATCGTTGACTTCATTGGAAAGCAGTGCGAAATAGCCATAGTTTCTTGCCGCTTCACGCATCGCCTCTTCCTTCGGTGTGACTTTCCTGCCCCTTTTTGGTGTACTGGTAACAGTGAAGAATCTATCATAGTCCTTCATGCGGTATTCTTCACGCGTGTTGTTTGCCAAATCATTGTATAGTCTGCTCAGATAATCGTTCATCTCTGCCTGATCTTTGGCTGCCTTCTCGGGATTGTAGAAAAGATGTAAATATGCCCTCCTTTTCGAGCTGAGAACATCTCCCTTATTGGGTCTTTCCTGTTCATATTCCCACTGGGTCGTCCGGCACAAGCCATATACTCCGAACTGGGGTTGCAGGTTTGACCATAGCTGGAGGTTATCGCGCTCTTCTTCCAGGGTCTCTTTCACATAATTCAAATTCAGTTTGACACCGATGATGAATTTCTGGTGGTTCTTGAAGAGCAGGTTTATGTTCTCTCTGCTATAAAAGCCTCTGTCAAGAAGGACACTTACCTTTTTGTATCCCATGACATTGAATTCAGCCATAAGTTGCTTGACCGTTTTCACGTCGGTGATATTGCCAGGGAGCTTCCGGTAGTAAAAGGGAAGTCCAGACTGTTCACCGAAGAGAAGGGCGAGGTTGATTTGAGGTAGTCTCTCGTACTCTTTGTTTCTTCCTTTCTTTACCTGTCTCAGTGTCTCTGAATAACTGGAGATGGAAGTGATGTCAAAGGCCCAGTATTCTTTCTCAATTCTACGTCTGCCCTGCTTCTTGAAAAACATCATCCTCTCTTCTTCGGAAATAGATTGGAACAGCTCACTGCTGCGCTGTGATGGTATGTCTTCTCCATAAGGATGAACATGCAATCTCTGCCAATGTGAAAACCTACTGAGTGAGTTGTTCTCTTCCAGAATAAGATAATAGGCAATAGACAGAATCATTCTATAACGATCGGGGAAACACGCTTTCAAATCTGCCTCAACTTCTGTGATCTTTCCAACCTGATCGAGAAGATAGCAAGCACCATAGAAATCCCTGCGGATTTTGGTTATGGGAACTGGACCGGGCTTTTTCGAAATGCTATCCTTCCTGTATGACCTGGTCGGTACGATTTCTCCAGTACTTGGATCTAGCTTGCCGATTAAAGTTCTCTTGGCTCTGGACTGTTGTTTTTCCTTGTCCCAATAGGCTTCGTTTTTGTAGACATATGTGATTCCAGTTTTCTTGTTCTTTTGATAGACAATCCCCATCTCCTCACCTCGTTACATACATTATAATATATAACGAGGCATAAACCTAGAGAAAACAACCCTAACTCAGTCTTTTCAACCCTTTACAAGGTTTTCATCGTTAGACTTTTCGGGAACTTAGGATTCAAAGGATCACAGTATAGCCGAGCATTCAGATAAGCGTTGAAAATCACTGCATGATTGTGACGGAATGTTCAGTCTGAAATGAATTCTCCTGGTTGAAAAATAAATTGCGTTCAGTCGTACAGGACTCTATCGCGGAATTCCTTCACAAGTTCCGGTGAGTTGTTCGCAACGAGGACGTTTGGATTGAACAGGTCGAAATCCTCTTCAACACAGCTGCCGACAAAACCTCCGGCTTCCTTGACGAGTAAAATGCCACTTGCGACGTCCCAGGGTTTAAGTGTCTCTTCCCAGAAGATGTCGGCTCTTCCAGACGCAACGTAAGCAAAATCGAGACAGGCACTTCCGGTTATTCGCAGTCCCCTGCAGATCTTTATTGCTCTATTTATTCTCCTTGTAATCCGCTCGAAAGCAGTTTCAGATGAGTATTGCATCCCCACATGGCTGGTGGCTTCTCGGAGTTCTCTCGTCTTACTCACCCAGATCCTTTTGTTATTAAGATAAGCGCCCTGCCCCTCGATCGCATGAAAGGTCTCCCTCCTGTTGTGATCGTAGGTAACTCCGAGAACAACTCGGCCTTCACTGTATAGAGCTATTTGAGTAGAATAATGGGGATTAGATTTTGAGAAGTTTGTGGTCCCATCAACTGGATCAACGATCCACATTGTAGAAGATCTTACATCGGGACCGGACTCCTCACCGAGATAGGCTGCTTCGGGATAAAGATCGTGCAGGAAGACACGCAGGTTGTCCTCGATCTCCAGATCAACAGAGGTAACTATGTCCTTGTATCCACTCTTGCGTTCAATAGAGAACTCCTCCTTGGAAACCTTTCTCCAGAGTTCCGGAAGATACACACGAATCTTTTTGCTGAAATTATTGAGAAGGAGGTTATCCACGTAGCTTCACACCAATCTTCTCGGTTTTTCTTAAGACGAGTTCAATAAGTGTATTGATCTCATCGTCAGTGAGAGTCTTGTCAAAGGATTCAAAACCCAGGGTAACTGTGATGCTCTTGTATCCAGGTTCAATTCCTTTGCCTCTGTAAAGATCAGAGACCCTGATCTCCTCGAAAGAGGTACCGTCAAGAGTTCTTCTTATTAATTCTTCCAGCTCTCCATAGGCTATTGAGCCAGGAACAAGGAAGGACAGATCTCTAAAAACCCTCGGAAATGGCGAGATTTTCTTCGCTCCGGAGAATCCCTTCATCAGGCTCTCGATTGTGCTGATGTTGAGTTCTGCTACGTAGACTTCACCACTCTTTATCTCATAAAGCGCATCGGCAGCTGAGATATCCACAGCGCCAAAAAATCCGATTTTCCTTCCGTCAACGTCCACCGATACTGCCTTGCCCTTTTCAAGCCAGGAGATCGTCAGGGGATTGTACACGGGATCCAGACCATATAGAGAGCATAACTCATCAATGACTCCCTTGAAGGTGAAGAAATCAAGTATTCTTTTGTCTGAATAATCAAGCGGGTTCTCCCTCCCGGTAGCAACAAAACCTAGTGCCGTTGTTTCACTCTGCTCTCTTTCCGGATTGAAAACCGAAGCTATTTCGAAGAGTTTTATATCTCTGTTTTGTCTTCTGTAATTGTATGAAGCCGCCGACAAGAGGTTGTAGACGAGCGATGGTCTCATGACGGCCATGTCCATTGAAAGAGGATTCAAGAGCGCGACGTGTTTCGGATCAGTTCCAAGCTTGTCAAACTCGTCCGGGTTTATGAAACTGTATGTCACAATCTCATCGAAGCCATTGGCAACCATCAGATCTTTCACCCTCTTCTGCCTTTTCAAGAACTCCGGAACACCTCCCGAAATCGGCAGAACTCTGGGTAATACATTTTCGATCTTGTCGTAGCCATAGATTCGCCCTATCTCTTCGACAAGATCGATCTCCTGTCTCGTATCGTACGACCGGAAAGCTGGTGGAGTGACCTTCCATCCGAAGTCGGTTCTCTCGGTCTTGAAACCCAGACTCTCAAGTATTGCGCCTATCTTTTCGGAAGGAACTACGCCACCCAGTCTATCGGCGACGAATTCCTCTCTCAAATCTATGGCCTTAACTGGAGCTGTTCCGCCGGCATCAACAATCTTCGAGGCAACCGACGCACCACTAAGCCTCTCCATGAGATCGGCAAGGCGCCGAATCACGTATATAGAATCCTCGTAGTCTATTCCTCTTTCAAATCGATACGAACTATCTGTTGAGATTCCTAGCTTTCTCGATGTCTTTCGGATTCTCACTGGGTCGAAGACGGCGACTTCCAACAAAACTTTTCTCGTCGAAGAATAGATTCCGGAGTCTTCACCGCCCATGACTCCCGCCAGGGCGAGTGGTGTTTCACCGTTGGTAATAAGCATGTCGTTACTGTCGAGCTGAACTACTTTGCCGTCCAGAAGCTCGAGTTTCTCACCGTTTCTTGCTGAACGAACAACTATTTCCGTAGATCCTATCCGATCAACATCGAAAGCGTGGATAGGATGGCCAGTTTCAAGCATCATGTAGTTAGTTATATCAACAACATTGTTTATCGGTCTCAAACCGGCCGCTACCAATCTTCTCTTCATCCATAATGGAGATCCACAGATTGTTACATCGCTCATTAAAAGTGCCGTATATCTTGTGCAGCCTTCATCTTTCAATGTAACCTTCAGCAGCCCGTCGTCTCCAACGGGGATTGAGTCGTCTGCACAGGGTCTCTCTACCTTTCTCTCATAAATGGCACCAAGCTCCCTGGCCATTCCGACTACAGAGAGACAGTCGCCACGATTTGCGGTCAACTCCACTTCAATAGCCGCCGAGTCGAGTCCCAGCAGCTCAATGACGGACTCTCCAGGTTTGCCCTGCTCAAGTCGCATTATCGTTTGTGACTTCTCTTCAAGTTCCAACTCTTCAAGAGAAAGGAACATTCCTTCAGATAAAACTCCTAGAAACTCTTTGTTCTCGATCTTCGTACCGGAGAGGGCAGAGCCTTCGGGCAGCACACCAACGGTTTCGCCTTCCTTAACGGTCAAATCGGCAGTAACAATTGTTAGTTCACGAACACCTGCGTCCACCCTTGTTACCAGAAGCCGATCACTCATAGGATGAGGTCTTGCTGACTTAATCTTCCCCACCACCGCACCCTGGACATAGCTCCATGGGTACTCTATTCCCGCCACTTCCGTACCGCTGAGTGAAAGGCTGTTGCTTAATTCCTGGGGAGACTTATCGCTTATGTCAACGAATTCATTTATCCATTCGAGATACAGTTTCATATTACTGCCCTCCTGTAACCCCTGAGGAAGCGTCTGTCATTGCGAAGAAGGTCCCTGATATCTTCAAGATCGTACTTCAGCATAGCAATTCTCTCAAGGCCCGTTCCGGCAGCAAAACCACTCCAGACCTCCGGATCATACCCAACATTCCTGAATACGTTCGGATGCACCATCCCGGCCCCCAGAATTTCTAGCCATCCACTTCCACCACAGCTTCTGCAACCAACTCCTCCACAAATTCCACAGCTGACATCGACTTCGAAACTCGGCTCGGTAAAAGGAAAGAAGCTTGGCCGGAGCCTTATCTTTCTGTCTTCTCCAAAGAGCCTCTTGGCGAAATGGTCCAGAGACCCCTTTAGATGGCTCACCGAAACACCCTTATCCACAAAGAGGATTTCGAACTGGTGAAACATCGGTAGGTGTGTCGCATCGGGAGTGTCTTTTCTGTAGCATGTCCCGGGCGCAAAAATTGCTAGGGGGGGCTTTCTTGATTCCATCGTTCTTATCTGCACAGGCGAGGTATGCGTTCTTAGAAGTCTTCCGTCCTGAAGATAGAATGTATCCTGCATGTCTCTTGCGGGATGCCACTCTGGGGTATTCAGTGCTTCGAAGTTGTAGTAAGAGGTCTCAATTTCCGGGCCCACTGTCACTTCGAAACCCATACTCACCCAGATACTTTGCACTTCTTCCATTATCTGCGTAATCAAGTGTAGAGAACCGATGTCTCTTTTCTTTCCGGGAATTGTGTAATCCAGTCTTTCGGAGGCTTCCCTTTCTTTCTTAGCTTTGTTCTCCAGTTCGCTCTTACGCCTGTTAAGAGCCTCTTCAATGAAATTTTTATACTCGTTTACGGTCTTTCCGTACTCTCTTCTCTCTTCAGGAGGAATCTCTTTCAACTTTTTCATAAGAGAAGTTATCAAGCCTTGTTTTCCAGTGAGCCGTGACTTTTCTTCCTGAAGCTCATTAAGGTCGGATATTTCCATCACTCTATCGAGGACTTCTTGTAGATTAATATCGAGTCCCTTCACTCCAGCACCCCCAAAAAGATAAAACTTGTCTATAGAAGTTTTTTCTTGCAGTCTGGACAAATTCCCTTGATGGTAAGTTCGAAAGAATTCACCTCGAAGTCAGTCATTTCAGAAGGAAACACCTTCAAGCAGGCCTCGTAATATTTCATCGGAATATCAAAGACTCTCCCACAGCTATTACATATGAAGTGGCCATGAGGTTTCACTTCTGAATCATAACGTCTCGATTTCTTCGAATTCGCTATAGCCTTTATGATTCCTTCCTTTTCGAGAACTTCCATTACGTTGTAAACGGTAGCCATCGAAATATTCGGATGAACCTGTATTACCGATCTAAAAACCTCTTCAACTCCAGGATGGCCTTCATGATCCCTTAGAATCCTTATTATCGCTACTCTCTGAGGGGTAATTCTGTAACCTTTGCTTTTTAGAAGAGCAACCGTGTCCTTTATTTCCATACAATTAAAGCCTCCATAAAGGGTTTGAGTAGATTATACAACAGAATTCAGTCAATTTTGAGAAATCTTTATGAAAACCTCAATAAGTCTTACTTTTAGTGAACGCTCGCATTCAGTAGAGATCTTCAAGAAGGGAAGAGAGTGTTTCTGTATCTATCATCCCGAGAAGACTAATCGCAGAGTTCTCCGAGAGTCTCTCAATCGCGTAACTGTAACCGTTTGCCTGGGCCATCTGAGCAGAAAACTTCTGAAGATAGTCCGGTTCGGTGTTGAATGAGAAGTATAGAACCATTCGCCCATACTCGATCGAATACATCAGAACAGTGTAAAGATATGTCTTTCCGTCAGTTGCGAAATCCATCGAAGACCAGGCAAAGTGCTTTTCCAGCATTGCCTCTGAAAAGTATATTGGAGGACGAATTATTATCATGCCTTCAGTAGCGTTCGACAATTTCGACAAAGCTTCGTGAGACATTTCGGAGTAATTCCTGTAACTCGCGCTAATAGTATGAAATGGATACGACTTAACCAGCTTCAACAACTTGTAGCTGTCATCATAAGTAACCTCGAAAGATAGGTTCCCCGATGATATGGTGATTTTTCTGCTGTTGGGAAGATCCAGAAAGAGATCGACCACATAGCTCTTCCTGTTCACCAGGTCAATGAAGTTGTCTTCCACATCTTTGATTTTTGTGAGCGGCTCGAAAGCAATACTTCTTGTGCGAAAGATAGCAAAATGGCCTGAGCTGTTTCTCACCCAGCCAAATTCACCCTTTGCAGAAGAATACGATGTAACCAGTTTATAGGGACCGGATTTGATTACTCGCTCGTTCTTTGCAGTAGTAACTATTCCGCTCTCTTGTACGTATCTATCTACTTCATACGAAGAGTTCTTCAAAACATCTATCAGGGTAGTTAACTCTTCGACAGCATCCTTTCCAACCGCCAGCCCGACAACAAGCAACAGGACAACGAGTACGGACAGTTTTTTCACGGCGATTTCACTCCTTCTGTGTCTTAGAGCGTCTATAGATTAGTAGGTCGTGCTAATTCCAGAGATCTCAAAATCATTCTCCACAGCTGATTCACTAAGAAAGCCGAGCGAACGCTCCATTTCCTTCTCCATCATTACTAGATTATTCCCCTCTGCTTCGTCCTGCGCAAAGGCATTCAGATTGACCTTGAGCCTTTCATTCAGACTCGAGCTACTGCCTAGGACATCTGCGAGCTGGTAAAGCTCTCCCTTTTTCTTAATAAGAATAGTGTTACCCGTGAAGAACGAAACCGAAAAGATACCCAGTACCAAACAGGCAGCTACTGTACCGAGAATTTTGTAAGGTCTGCTCTTTAGCTTCCTTACACTGCTCAGAGTTCTTTTCTTCAGTTCATCAGAAGGCCTGTAGCAACAACTCTCTTTCAGAGCGTCTATAGCCTTCACATAGCCCTTTAGTTCTTTCCTTTCATCTACCCTCAGCTTATCAAACGGGATCTCACGATCCAAAATGCGGACAAACCTTTCTTCATCCAATGTAACCTACCTCCTCGAGAAGCTCCTTAAGCCGCTTTCGAGCGTAATGCAATCTGCTCTTGACCGTGCCGACCGGTTTATCAAGTATGTCGGCTATCTCCTCGTATGACAGATCATCTATGTCTCTCAATTTAATAAGTAATCGGTCATCTTCAGCAAGTCTCTCAACAACAGACATCAGTTCCTCAAAAGAGATCTCGTCCATAACTTCTCTGAACACGTTCGTCGTTGCCGGAGGTTCAAACGTGGCCTTATCTTCACTCTCTCTGAAATCTGTAAGAAATTCGTTGTTTCTCTTCCTCTTCACCAGAGTATCCTTACAGACATTCACGGCTATTCTATAAAGCCAGGTCGAAAGTTTTGCATCCCCACGAAACTTTCTAACGTTCTTGAAGACCTTTATAAAAACCTCCTGGATAACATCCTCAACATCATCGTATCCAAGGTATGATTTTACGACACTTCCCAACCTCGGAGCATATTCATCGTACAAGACTTCGTATGCCCAGACCTTCTTCTTCTTTAGTCCATCTATTAGCTTCTTTTCGTCCAACCATACCACCCTAATCTGTTCTATATGACGATGAAGGAGCGAATACAGTTCAACTCCGCACGTAAATTATATAATTATCCTTAAATCAATCATAACACCGGAGAAGAGACTGCGAATCTTTTGATTAGCGAATCATGAAAAACAAGACCATCTGCAAGCAAAAACTGAAATTTTGAAAAGCAAATCACTGAGCTCCAAAAAGCCAATCATATCGGATAAAATTAAAGGTGAAAGAACTTATTCGCATTACTGGAGGTGAAGTATTGAAACGGGAAGATGCAAAGAAGCTCAGTGATAAACTAACGATGAGGAAAAGGAGCACCTGGTTCTCGCTTGATAAGGAAGAGGTCTTCGCTTACTCGAAAGAGTACATGAAATTCATTGGCAAATCTGTTACAGAGCGCCTGGCGGTGAAGAATCTCGTTGATCTTCTTGAATCGAGAGGTTTCAAGCCCGTATCATCATTTGAGAAGACGGGCGTGAAAAGGGGAGACCGAATTTATCTGACGAAAGACAACAAGGCGCTTATCGCCACAGTGATTGGCGAAGACCTCAAGGAAGGTATCGACATGGTTGCCGCTCACCTAGATGCGCCAAGGCTTGATCTTAAGCCCAGTCCGTTGGTCGAAGATTCGGAAATCGCAATGCTCAAGACTCATTACTATGGAGGAGTTAAGAAATACCAGTGGCTCAACATTCCTCTTGCCTTTGTGGGAACTGTAATCAAGAGTAACGGAGAGTCGGTTGACGTCTCGATAGGATTGAAGAGTGAAGATCCCGTCTTCGTTATTTCCGACCTCCTTCCACACCTAGACAACAGGGAAGGGGATTTCAGAAAGGTATTTCAGGGTAAAGACTTGAACGCAATGTCCGGCACGATACCTATTGTTGAGGGAAAGGATTTCGAGAATCCCGTCAAACTGATGTTCCTTAACCTCCTCTACGAAAAGTACGGACTTGTCGAAGAGGATTTCTTTTCTGCCGACATCCAGCTGGTGCCCGCTCTTGAGCCCAGGGAAGTCGGACTGGATAGATCCATGATCGGAGCTTATGGTCATGATGATAGAGTCTGTTCCTATTCTGCCCTTACTGCGCTTGCAGATATGTCCTCGATTGATAATCCTAAGCGTACGGCAATGGTTCTCCTCTTTGACAGAGAAGAAATAGGAAGCGAGGGGGTCACCGGAGCGAAGGGACAGTTCTGGGTTACGTTTATCGAAAAGCTCCTCAATCTCTCGGGGGCAAAAGGACTTTACGAAATAGATTTCCTTTTGGAGAAATCGAGAATGCTTTCCGGGGATGTCGCAGCCGGGTTCGATCCTACTTTTAAGGATGCTCATGACCAGGCAAACGTGGCGAGATTCGGCTATGGAATCGCTATCCTCAAGTACACGGGTTCCAGAGGAAAATCGGGGACGAGCGAAGCCAGCGCAGAATTCATGGGCTACGTGCGAAGACTGCTTAACCAGAAGGGAGTGCATTGGCAGAGCACCATACTTGGAGAGGTTGACAGAGGCGGTGGCGGTACAGTAGCAAAGTTCTTTGCCGAAAGAGGAGTCACCGTTGTCGATGCAGGAACGCCAGTCTTTGGTATGCATTCGCCGTTTGAGCTTCTCTCCAAAGCAGATCTTTACGAAACTTATAGAGCATACAAGGTTTTCCTGGAGGGGGGCGATGTCTAGAAACGACTGCTCTCCCGAAGCTGTTTCTAGCTGGATAGTTGGAAATTTCCCGCGCGAACAGGAATACGGAGACCCGTTCAAGGTTCTGGTAAGCACAATTCTCAGCCAAAGAACAAGAGACGAAAATACCGAGGAGGCCTCTCGCAGGCTCTTCTCGGTTTACCCAGACCCCCAATCCTTAATTGACGCGAAACCCGAGGATCTCTACGACCTAATAAAGGCCTCGGGGATGTACAGACAGAAAGCCGCAAGAATTATCAATTGCGCCAGAATGATTGTGGAGAGCTTTGCCGGCGTAGTGCCGGATACTCTCGAGGAGCTGGTGACAATCCCTGGAGTCGGGAGAAAGACAGCCAACATCGTTCTAAACGTTTCCTTCAAAAAGGAGGCGCTGGCCGTTGACACCCATGTACACAGAATCGCCAACAGGTTGGGATGGGTGAAAACGAAGACTCCCGATGATACTGAATTTGCACTAATGAAGATCTTGCCACCTAGTATATGGGGACCGGTGAATGGATCGATGGTCGAGTTCGGCAGAGAAATCTGCAGACCGATCGGTCCTAAGTGCAATCTCTGCGGAATCAGCCAGTGTTGCGAATACTTCTCTCTGGTTTCTGAGCAAACCACCGAGAGACAGAAACAACAGAAATGATAATTATTCCCAACGCCGAACTGAGAAATCTCGCCTCCAGAAGATAGCGGCTGCCATTGAGTCTGTAGATCGCAACGGCAAAGGTTGGAAAGTCTTTGCTCCCAAGTATGAGCGACCCACCGAACTCACCCATAGAGATCGCGAAGACAACGGTTGCCGCATATATAATTGTGCTTCTGAAGAAGGGAATGATCATGTATCTTAAACGCTCTATCTTTGAGGCGCCGTCTATCTGTGCCGCCTCAAGGAAGTTCAGTTCTGCTCCGATAACCTGACCGCTTATATAATTTAGAACAACCGGCAGGGAAATCACAATATAGAGCAATAGAATCAAGATTGGAACCGGAAAACCACCGAACACAGTAAGATACGATACTGCCAGTATAGAGGGTGTTACGGAGAGTGCGATCAAAGAAATTATCCGAAGCTGTTTCGAGCCTTTTATGGTTTTTCGTGCCTGCCAGGAAAGCAAAAAGGCTATCGTTACGGTCACTAGCGCCGCAAGGGCAGAGAGTGTCAGTGAATTGATCAGAGTATTTGTCAGACCGGCTCCAATGAGTACGAGTTTCTCACCAAAGAGCTTTGAAATTCTACTGAATATGAATTCCCCTCTCGTCCAGTCGTAGAAGGAACTCAGGAGCGCACCAAGAATTGGAAGCCATTCGAAAAGAAGGAAAGTCCATGAGTAAATCGCCGTAAATCTGTTTTTCTCTTTATACTGCTCACCCTGCTCAAAAGTCGCACTTTTTTCACTCGCTGAGATAAGCAATCCAAACAACATGATGAAAATGAACTGAACGACGGCAAGCACGACTGCGTTTTGAGGAGCAGCCAGAAGCCTGAAATTCATGTAGATCGAGACTTCAAGAGTGGCGAATTGAGCACCGCCAAGGATAAGTACTACTGCGAAAGAGGTAAAACAATAAGTGAAGATGAGCAGTGCCGAATTGATTATTGCCGGCGTAACGAGAGGCAGTTCAACGCGGAGAAGCCTCATTATTCTTCCAGATCCGTCTATCTTTGAGCTCTCGAGAACATCCGAGGGCAGTTTCCTAAGAGCGTTCCCTAGCACGAGAATAACAATTGGCGCATTGTAAAACACGTGCCCAAGGAGAACGGCCCCCAAAGAATAAAGAATCTGTACCCTTTCGAACCCTAAACTAGACAGGAAGTTGTTGAAGATTCCATTTCTGCCATATACAGACAAGAAGCCAATTGCCATAGAAATACTTGGAAAGAAGAATGGTATGTACGTAGTTATACCCAGCAAACTTGAAAGCCGTCCGCTGCTCCTCGCATAGTGTACCGCCGCGGGGAAACCTACGATCATTGCAAGCAAAGTGCTTAGCAAAGACTGTTTTACAGTGAATCCCGCAATTGATTTGAATGAAGGCGATGAAACCACAGAGAAGATCGTTTCAAAGTTTAGGTTTCCAAATGCGAGAAACAGCGGCAAAAGAACAACGGCCGCGATAGCGACTGAGTATATTGTTAGTGACTTACCTTTCGTAAATTACCTCTTCCCACGTTTCAATCAGCTTGGAGAGATCAACATCGGCTGAGAGTTTTAGAATCTTTTCAGGTTTTACCGCATAATCGAAGGCCGGCGGCATCTCTACTTCGATAACCGGGAACATCCACTGGTTCAAAGGGATGTGGCTCTGGAAATCTTCGCTAAGAATGAAATCCATGAAGAGCTTCGCTTCTTCAAGATTATCAGTCCACTTAATTATCCCCGCTCCCTCGACCTGAACATATCCCTTACCCTCGGGTATAACGGTTGAGTAGATCGATTCTCCGTAGTAGTGCTTCGAATACGCTCCATCGGTGGCGTAGGAAACCATGATTGGAGCCTCTCCCGACTCGAACTTCTGGAAGGCGTCGTCCCAGCTCAACGAAACCGTCAGAATCGACGGAGTTATCGCCCGCCAGAACTCTTCGAAGCGCTCTCCAAACAAAAGGTAAGTCCATGCAAGAAATGAGAGACCGGTACTGGAGGTTCTCGGATCTTGGATTATTACGCTTCTTTCGAACTCCGGCTTAGTAAGGTCCCACAAGGTTGAAATTGACTCTTCGATCTGACTTCCGTTACAGATGAGCGCTATACTTCCAAAGTCATAAGGCGTGAGTCGCCACTCCTCATCCAGCAGGAGATCGTTGCTTATGATTCTCTCAAAGCCCATGGGGCGATAAGAGAGAAATATGTCCTCTTCGAAGGCCCGCCGCGAAAGAAGATTGTCGATCCCAATAACGACATCTCCATCAAACTTCTCTCTCTCCGAAATAATCAAGCTCAACAGTGAGCCCGAGTCTCCCACCGCACGAAACTCGACGTCAATTCCAGTCTGTTCTGTGAATTTCCCAAAACTCTCTTCGGCAAGCGGTTCGAGGGAATCATATGAGTAGACAGTCAACGCTGATACTGCTGAAAGAGAGAGGAAGAAGATCATCAGTGAGAGCAGTAATGCTCTTCTCATAAAAATACACCTCCTGTAAATGATTACCGGAGGCGCACTCACTGGCCGTCCCTACGCCGGTCCTAACCGGATCAGGTTCATGGGGTCTGCTTTCAGCACTCTCAGCCCTTTGGGCTCCCCCGGCAATCAATTATACCACCGTCCGTTTGGTGATACAATTGACGAGGAGGTGGTCATTTGAAGGCTGCAATCCTTCTTACAGGCGATGAGATTACTAAAGGAGTTGTCAAAGACAGTAACGGCGGCTATCTTTCTGAAAAACTCACTGCCCTGGGATTCGAAGTTCAGTCAATAGTCATTGTACCCGACAGGAAAGAATTCATAGAAAGAGAAATCAGTAACGCTCTGGATAGAGCCGATCTCTTGCTAATAACTGGCGGACTCGGAAGCACTTTCGACGACATAACGCTCCAAACGGTTGCCGATTTTCTCGGGAAAGAGCTGATTTATGACAGCGAGTATCATTCGTCGCTCTCCGAAAGTTTTGAAGAAAGGTATGCTCGAAAAGCTCCCGCAGGGTTGAAAAGACAGTCTTTTGTGATTCAGGACTCCATTCAACTAGCAAATCCATCGGGAAGCGCGAGAGGAGCTTACATAAGAGAAGACAATAAGGAAATCGTTATACTTCCGGGACCTCCAGTGGAGATGGAAGCGGTGTTCAGAGAGGCGCTTAAGTTCATCACGCTCCCACCGCCTTCTTATTCTAGAACAATTGGTTTTGTCGACCTTACGGAACCCGAAGTAGAGGAGTTCACGGAGCAGATGCTCACGGAATTTCCAAGCGTCAAGTTTGTCACGAGAGTAAGATACTTCTCGGGGCCAACTGTCATTCTCACTTCGGATAATGAATCTATCCTTGAAGAGATCTGTTCGTTATTCACAAGACGATGGAAGAAATACGTGTATACCACGACCGGCGAAGAGTTGGTCCAGGTAGTAGTGAAAGAGCTCAAGGCTAGAAAACTATCTGTCTCGGTTGCAGAATCCTGTTCGGGGGGGCGTCTCTCAGCTCTTCTAACATCGGTTCCCGGAGTATCCGATGTTTTTCCCGGTGCAATTGTCTCCTATTCCAACGACATCAAGATATCACTTCTGAAAGTGAATGAAGATACTCTGAATCGCCATGGGGCAGTTTCAGAAGAGGTTGCCGCTGAGATGGCGGCCGGAACAAAGATCCTTTTCGGCACAGACATCGGTCTTTCCGTCACGGGAATAGCCGGACCGACTGGAGGCACAGAAACTAAGCCCGTGGGTATGGTCTGCTCTGCAGTCAGGATCGGCGATTTAACAAAAACTTATACCGACATGTTTAGAGGGGATAGAGAGACTATTCAGCTAAGAGGGGCAAGTACTGTTTTGAAGAGATTGTGGAGGTTATTTTGGAACGAGTTTTATATAGAGTGAATGAACCAATCTCCTGGGTTGAAAAAGGAAATTATAATGCTTCGCGAAACTTGATCATCTTCCCAAGTGAGAGAATGCTTGAATCCTTCATTGAGATCCATGAGAAACGTGAAGGAGACGGCTTCTTTTTCTCTCATGATGTCTTTCCATTTGAGGAAATAGGTACTTCTTCGAGGATAAGATCGGAAAGGTTAGCCCTGCTCAGAAAGCTTCTCCTCGGAGAGCTGAGAACGGTTTATACTTCTTTTCACGGAATCCTGAGAAAAACCGTACCGATCGAAGTTTTCGAAGAGCTGTCCTTCAAGGTTGAAGTCGGCGGCCCGATGACAATCACCGAGAGCCAGCTTCAGAGTCTCGGATATTCGAGATCATTCTCAGTTACTATCCCGGGAGAGTTCGCAATAAGAGGTGGCATTGTAGACGTCTTCATACCCGGATCGGAAATGCCGGTGAGGATAGACACCTTCGACAGGGAAATTGAGTCCATCAGGAGTTTCGATCCCGTCTCCCAGAAGAGTCTACAAAGGTTGAACGAAGTGTTGATTACTCCTGCCGCAGAAGGAATTACGGCTTCACCTTTCAGAGAAACTGCATTGAAGCGAATCAGGGCGGCCGAGCAGGCGACTGGGGTCTCAGATGAGATTCTCTTAGACCGACTGGATACCATGGACACAACGGCCGGCATCTTCTACGAACGCCAGTCGATACTTCTCGACTTTCTAGAAGGTTACAACGTTATCTTTGTGAAGCCCGACGATGCGATCGTCGAGTATGGAAGAAGAGAACGAGAAACACTGGAACTCCTTTCCGAAAAGGCGGTAAGAAAGTTCCTTTACATTAGGTACGGGGGAGTATCGTCGGAAGTGCTGATGAAGCTCAAGGAATATTCGATCGTTTCCGACGGCGACGTCTCTTCTCTAGACTACGACGAAGAACTGACTGAAGAACTTCAGATCATCAAGAGACCGAGAAGAGAAGAGGAGTACTTACCGAGAATTCCCGTTGTCGACTGGACGGAACTTGAAGAGGGAGACTACGTAGTCCATAAGGAGTATGGCATCGGGCGGTATCTTGGAGTGAGAACGGTAGAGAATATTTTAGGAACGAGAGAATATCTTCTACTTGAATACAGAGATGGGAACAAGATCTATGTACCGGTAGACAGGGTAGATCGGGTCCATAAATATATAGGAAGCACCGAAGGAATTCAGCTGAACTCCTTGCGCGGAACTGCCTGGACGAGACAGAAATCTAAGGTCAACAAAGAGGTAAAGGCCCTCATCTCGGACCTGTCGAACCTCTACGGATCTAGAGAAGTCACTTCCGGCGTTCCGCTCACTGGAGACAGCGAAATGGAGAAGGGCTTTCGCGACAGCTTCCCGTATGTCGAGACAGAAGATCAACAAAAGGCAGTAGAAGAAGTAATGGAAGACCTTCAAAGCACCAAACCTATGGACAGACTCATAAGCGGTGACGCGGGCTATGGAAAGACCGAAGTTGCTTTACGCGCTGCGTTCCGAACGGTGGTATCCGGAAAACAGGTGGCCGTTTTGGTTCCCACTACGGTACTGGCCCGACAACATTACGAAAACTTCGAACGCCGGTTGAATCCCTTTGGAATAAGAGTCGAGATTCTCGACCGTTATCGGACCGATGTACAGCGAAACAAGCTTTTGAAGAAACTCAAGAAGGGCGAAGTCGATGTTGTAGTAGGAACACACTCTCTACTTTCGAAAGAAGTGGGGTTTGCCGACCTCGGTCTCGTCGTGGTCGACGAAGAACAACTTTTCGGAGTCCTTCAGAAAGAGCATTTCAAGAAGCTCCGCCTTCAGGTAAACGTTCTCTCAATGAGCGCGACTCCGATTCCGAGAACTCTTTACATGTCTCTCTCCGGTCTGCGAGATCTTTCGATAATCTCCACACCGCCTGCGGGACGCACCTCTCCAGAAATCTACGTTGGACAGATCAACGATAGACTGATCAGAACCGCGGTCCTCAGAGAGACCAATAGGGGTGGCCAGACGATCTTCGTTCACAACAGAGTGACTGAGCTGCAGGAGTTACTCTCTCGATTGAGAGACCTTCTGCCCGAAGTTAAGATAGACGTCGCCCACGGGCAAATGAACAAGTCCGCATTCGAGCGAACAATCAGAGACTTCTATCTTGGCGAACTAGACATGCTTTTGTGCACAACGATAATCGAGAGCGGAGTCGACGTTCCTAATGCCAATACTCTTATAGTCGATGACTCTCATAGATACGGACTTGCCCAGCTTTATCAGTTGAGGGGAAGAGTTGGCAGAAGCAACAGAAGGGCATTCTCGTACTTTCTGTACGATCCAAAGAGATTGTCCGATCCGTCGAGAGAGAGACTGAAGGCTTTGAAGGAGTTTTCCGGAGCGGGAAGTGGTATGAAGATCGCCATGCGGGACCTGGAGATAAGAGGATTCGGGACCTTATTGGGAGCGGAGCAGCATGGAAACATAAACTCCGTTGGACTTTATCTCTACCGCGAGATGGTAGAAAAGGCAATGAGGGAACTTCATGGTGAAGAAGAGATCGGAGTAGAGGAGCGAACCGTCGATACTGAACTTAAGAACATTCCATTCGATATGGTTATCCCCGAGGAATATGTTTCCGATTCCATTGAAAGATTGAAGATCTATCGGAGAATAGCCGCATGCAAAGCTCAGGACGAGATAGATGAGATCGAATCGGAGCTTCTGGATAGATTCGGTCGGCTCCCCTCTCAGGTCAACTCGCTTCTCGAAGCTTCGAGGGTAAGATTAGGCGCATTCAACATCGGGATAAAAATCGTAGAATACGATCCACATTCAGAGAGTATAGTTATGTTACACGGTGAAAACCATATTCGGGATTCATTGGGGATCAAAGGAAGAAGGTTAGTTGTAAATGAACGCGAGGGCAAATCGATACTCTACGGCGTGCCGGAAAGACATCTCATGAGAACACTGAAATCGCTTTTTCTTGGAGCTGAGAGAAATGTTCAATGATCCTATATGTGCACTTTCAACACCGCGCGGACTTTCTGCTACCGCTGTAATTAGATGTTCCGGAAAGGGGATAGTTTCAAAGATAAGTCACCTGCTGCCGGACTTGAAAACCTTGAAACCAAGGCATGCTCACTTGACCTCATTTATGGAAGGTGATCGCTATATCGATGAAGTTGTCGTCGTCTTCTTCCAAGGACCGGCTTCGTACACCGGAGAAGATCTAGTTGAGCTTTCTTTTCACGGCAATCCCCTCATAATTGAGAACGCGCTTGAATCATTATTCAGAGTGGGTTTTAGAATGGCCCTCCCCGGAGAGTTCACAAAGAGAGCAGTCCTGAACGGGAAATTCGATCTTGTGAAGGCCGAAGCGATCAACGCCCTGATAGCCTCTAAGACCGAAAAGTCTCTTGAAGCTGCAATCAAAAGCTTCAGAGGATCTCTTTCCGAAGAAGTGGCTTCATTCAGAGAGAAGATGGTTCGTCTCCTCGCCTCAGTTGAAGTCGAGTTGAATTATCCCGACGAGATTGAGACCGACTACTCTTCGCTCTATGACGAGCTTGTGAGCTTGAAGAAGGAAATGTGCGAATTCATAGAAAAATCCAGGAACGGTGTTGTGATCTCTCAGGGTATAAAGACCGCAATCGTAGGAGAGACGAATGTAGGTAAGTCGACTCTTCTGAATGCCCTTTTGAAAAGAGATAGAGCGATCGTGTCCGAAATCCCAGGAACTACAAGAGATACGATCGAGGAGGATCTCAACATCGGCGGCGTACTCTTCCGAGTAATTGACACGGCAGGAATAAGACAAGCCGAGAATGAAATCGAAGTGCTTGGAATTGAGAGAAGTCTCAAGGCCATCGAAGAGGCCGAACTGGTAATACTGCTGCGCGACCCACACAACCCTGAAAGCAAAGACCTCGAAGAAGAATTGAGAAACAAAGGAAAGAGGCTTATAGTAGCCGCGAACAAATCCGACATCAGAAAAGTCGAGCAGCATCATTTCGACGTTGTTATTAGCGCAAGAACTGGAGAAGGTTTGAAAGATCTAGAGAAGCTTATGTTAAAGAGAACGGAGGAGATTACTTCCATAGGAGACGAGGTAATCATCAGTGCGAGGCAGAAACAAAAGCTCTTAGATGCGGTCGATTATATTGCCAGATCTATTGAGGCCATCGAAGGTAACATTACCGTTGATGTTTTAAGCACGATGATCGAGCAGGCAGCAAGGAGTCTGGACGAACTTCTTGGAACACACATAACGGAAGACGTGCTGGAGAGAATCTTCAGCGATTTTTGCGTGGGGAAGTGATTTCGATGACTGGAATTCTTTTGCTTTTAGTCGGATCTGCGACAAGATTTCTGCTTTCGCCTCTATGGTTTTTCCTTGCCTGTACACCGTTCTATATAGCCTTTACGGTTCTAAGAAAGAGGTTCGACTATCGAGTTCTGGTCCTGGCTCCGTTTGTTCCCATAGTTGCAGAGATAATTGCAATTTTTTCAGGCAATTTCAGAGCCGGATTTCTTTTTGGTGATGTAATCTGCATAATTACGGTTCTACTGGGAATGGGAGATGAGCGTCCCAAGGAAAAGATGACAAGGGAGCTCGGCCTGTCAGGACCCATAAACAGAAGAAGGGTCAGTTCGGTGTTCTACACGTTCGGAAGAGTCGCCCAGATCGAAAAAGTAAATATGAGCCAGAGCTATTCGATAGTCCATGAAAATGCCTTCCATTTCACGGTCGATGTGCCCGGAACGGGGAGAGTGAAGATGACAGTTCCGCTTGAAGAAATAGAAGAGGTCTCGGTTCACATGAGCATGTCCCCCGGTGAGCTGTATCTTCCTTCTCTGAGGGATATGTTTCTTCCCGCAAAGAAGATCAAGATGATAGGAAAGCCAAAGATTAAAGACTACTTCCTGCTCGTAAAGACTTCTGAGGATACTTACTCTTTCTATGAGGAGCCGTCGACGGTACTGAGGATTCAAGAGGAAATTGAAGAAGCAAAGAAGAAAATCTCAGTGACCTGAAGAAAGGCCTTCCCTCGACGTCCGTTATTAATACAGCGGTCGATACAAGTAGAGATATTTGTCGGCTAACGATTCTATCAATAACATACTTGTTTTACTAGCTTCATACTTAATGTTACCGGCGCTCCTTCTTTCCTACGATATAATGTCATAAAGGAAGCGAGGTGTTTATTATGGATAAGACGAAGAAGCACCACTTTGATACCCTCTCGATTCACGCCGCAGAGCAAGAAGACCAAAATCAGTCTCTGAATCCGCCAATATACATGACCTCTACGTTTACATTTACTGACCTGCAGCAGGCGGAGGATACTTTTTCATTCAAACGACGTGCCTACGTATACACACGAGGTGGGAACCCTACGATAAATCTTTTCGAACAGAGGCTGGCAACCCTGGAAAACGGTGTTGACGGGGTAGCCTTCTCTTCAGGCATGGCAGCCATAAGCTCAGTTGTCATGTCCTTTGCCGCCGCTGGGGATTCGTTGGTTGCCCACAGGAATCTCTACGGCTCTACATTCGGTTTTCTAAATCACCTAATAACGAACTACGGGGTCAAGACGAAATTCATAAACATGACCGATCTTAACGCCGTAGAGAAAGCTATTACTTCGGAGACAAAGCTAATCTACCTTGAAACTCCTACCAATCCTGCACTCGAGATAATCGACATAGAAGCACTCGCTAAGATCGCACATTCAAACGGTGTCAAGGTAGTTGTCGACAATACATTTGCAACACCCGTCTTTCAACGACCGCTTGATTTCGGCGCGGATGTCGTGCTTCACAGCGCAACGAAGTACATATCCGGTCATGGAGACGTAATCGGCGGCTTTGCAACTTCAAAGGACTTCGACTACGTTCAAAAGCTCAAGTTTGGATACATGTGCGAACTGGGGGGAGTGATGAGTCCCTTCAACGCCTGGTTGTTGCTTAGAGGTATGAAGACATTGGGCCTTAGAATGGAGAGACACGAAAAAAACGCAAGGGAAATCGCAAACTTTCTGAGGAACCGCCCCGAAGTAGTGAAGGTATCTTATCCTGGCTTTGAAGATCATCCCGGACATGATATTGCATCGCGGCAGATGGAAGGATTTGGAGGTATCATAAGCTTCGAATTGAAGGGTCCAAGAGAGAACGCTGAAAGCTTCGTGAGAAATCTGAACCTAATCAAACTCGCGGTATCTCTCGGTGATGCCGAGACACTGGTGGAAGTGCCAGCGATGATGACTCACAGAGATTATCCGGAAGAAGAGCTGCACGAATTCGGCTTTTCAAGCAAGACTGTACGAATTTCTGCTGGACTTGAGCATTACTCGGATTTACTCAATGATATCGAAAATTCTCTCGACAAGGTTTACAGACAATGAAAGCGCTTGTCTTTGATGGCACCCTTAAACTGCTGGACGTTCCGTTACCGGTAAGATGGCCCGGAACATCTTTGGTAAAGGTCAATCTTGCCGGGATATGTAATACAGACTTGGAGATCACCCGCGGCTACATGGACTACCATGGAATTCTCGGCCACGAGCTTCTGGGGACGGTTATTGAAAGCGACTCGGCCATCTTGTCAGGCAAACGTGTAACTACGGAGATCAACATTCCCTGTAAGACCTGCGATCTCTGCAAACAGGGGCTTCTCAAACACTGCAGAAACATCAAGACCGTTGGAATCTCCGACTACCCGGGGGTATTTGCAGAGTACGCGGTACTTCCAGACGAGAATCTTCATGTGATTCCAGAATCTGTTTCAAGTCTGAAGGCAGTATTTACCGAACCTCTGGCAGCGGCGGCTCAGGTCTTCGAGTCCGTAGAACTCTCACCGGATCAGAGAGTCTGCCTGATTGGTGACGGAAAACTGGGTTTGCTTATTTCAATGGCTCTTTCGGCAAAGAAGATTGAACACCGACTGGTAGGTAAACACTCCCAAAGGATAGGGCTTCTCGGAAGCAGCTCCGGTGCGCTATTTTTGAGTATCGATGAAGCCGAATCTTACGACAGGCACTTCGATATCGTAATCGAAGCAACGGGAAACTCTTCAGGACTTGCTCAAGCGCTTAGGCTAGTAAGGCCACAGGGGAAGATAGTGCTGAAAAGCACCTATCAAGGAATACCGTCATTTGACGTGACGAGCGTGGTCGTTAGGGAAATAGAATTGATCGGTTCAAGGTGCGGACCCTTTGATAAAGCTATTTCCATGCTTGAAGAAGGAACGGTAGACCCAACAACACTTATCGAGAATATCTTTCACATCGACGAATCACTAAAAGCTTTTGAAGCGGCAAAGAAGTCGCTCAAGGTGATAATAAGGATGGATTGATTTTGAGCAGTAAATATAAGATGTACTTCTTTGATCTGGATCACACGATCCTTGACTTTGAAAGGAGCGAAGTAGAATCTCTTCTAGAGCTCTTCAAAGCGCGAGATATTGATCTCTCTGAAGAACAGGTGAGATCCTATCAGTCTATAAATTCAAAGTGGTGGGGCTATCTTGAAAAGGGAACAAGGAATAAAGAAGAAGTAGTAGTCGGAAGGTTCAGGGAATACTGTGATTCTATTGACGTAAGCTTTGATCCTGAGGAACTTAACGATGAATACCTTACAAGGCTTTCGAGAAAGGCATATTTCCTGCCCGGCGCAAGAGAGTTTCTCACGACCCTGAGGCGACAGGGTAAACGGATGGCAATAATAACCAACGGTGTATATCGCGTACAGCATAACAGATTTCTATCTGCGGGCCTCCCCGAATTTTTCGAATTCTCACTTTCTTCCGAAGAGGCGGGAGTGGCAAAACCCGATCCAGGAATATTTCATGAAGCAATCCGCAGGGCTGGCGTTCAAAGGAATGAGGTTGTGTATATAGGAGACAGCCTTGAGTCAGATTATAGAGGAGCCGAAAATGCGGGAATCGATTTCATCTGGTTTGGAAAACATGTCAGGAGAAACAAAGGCCCCGTTAACATAGCAAGAAACTACGATGAGCTATTAATGCTTCTTGTCTAGCTGCTGTTCCCTTACGTTAGTTTCCAGTTCCCGACTAGGGCAACGCGGGAGGTTAGAGGTATGAGGTTAGAGGTAAGAAGATCAAGCTCTTATCGCTCTTTCAACCTCTTCCCTCTGACCTCGGCTTTTACCAAGAACCTGGACGCGCAGCGTCGGAACGAAGAACCGGTGTTTATTGGCGGGGACGCTGTACCGTTGACTGGCAAATGGTTTTCATCAGCGTACAGCGGATTCATGCTCCTAAGCGAACAGCGGCTCTCAAGACCAAGATGGTAAAACAAGTTCAGGCCGACGTTTTCGGAATCAGCAAACACTGTCGTACCCGGCTCGCTTTCTCGAATGTTCTTACTTAGTCATCCCGAACTTGTTTCGGGATCTGTGTTTCCATCTTCGAAGGCGGAGGACGGTGGAACTTTGACTGGCAAACGGTTTTCATCAGCGTACAGCGGGTTCTTGCTCCTAAGCGAACACGGCTCTCAAGACCAAGATGGTAAAACAAGTTCAGGCCGACGTTTTCGGAATCAGCAAACACTGTCACACCCCTCTCGCCTTCTCGGGTGTCTCTCACATTGTCATCCCGAACTTGTTTCGGGATCTGTGTTTCCATCTTCGAAGGATCCTCTCGGAGGACGGTGGAACTTTGACTGGCAAACGGTTTTCATCAGCGCGCAGCGGGTTCTTGCTCCTAAGCGAACAACGGCTCTCAAGACCAAGATGGTGAAACAAGTTCAGGCCGACGTTTTCGGAATCAGCAAACACTGTCGTACCCGGCTCGCTTTCTCGAATGTTCTTAACTTAGTCATCCCGAACTTGTTTCGGGATCTCTGTTTGCATCTTCGAAGGATCCTCTCGGAGTACGGTGGGCCGTTGACGGTTGACCCGAAACTCTTCCTGCGTAACAGCCTCACTTCCGGTGATGTTCTTCGCCGCATCACTTCAGCTCTCGCCAGTCTGCTAATTTCGGAGGCCGGTGGACCGTTGACTGACAAAGCCATCTACTCTCAAATTTTTGAAGACCTTCCCGGAAGCTTATCACCAAGTTATGATAAAATCCGATTGGCCGTGTAGCAAGCTGCTTTTTGGTGGTGACCTTTATGGATTATAGTTCTATTGTCAGGTTAATCGGCGTCGGATTGTCATTACTCATGCTCTTGTTTTCTTTCAGATCGTACAGGCGAAAGCGGTTGATCGACGACATGCCAACTTCGAAGGCACACGGGGTCTTCATAGGTCTGGTGGAAGTGTCGGGAAAGGTAGAATGCCAAAACCCCATTACGAGTTACCTTACAGAATCTACATGCGTGCAGTACTCGTGGGAGATCTCTGAACACTGGAGCAAGACGACTACGGAAACCTATACCGATTCAAAGGGGAAGACCAGAACGAGAACAAAACGTGAGAGTGGTTGGAAGACAGTCGCATCTGGTGAGTCGATGTGTCCATTTGATCTCCGCGACGAGACAGGCACGATTCAAATTAGACCCGAGAAAGCGAAAATCGAAGGAGTGAGAGCGATGGATTTGAGATGCAGATCGTCCGATCCGCTGTACTATGGCAAGGGTCCTGCAGAATCGATAATTCACTCTGATCACTTAAGAATGTTCACTGAATCGATTATTCCCCTTGACGCAAGAGTTTATGTTATCGGCCAGTCGAGAGAAAGAGAGGATATTGTTGCCCCTGAGATCGCTCATGATGAGAGTTCACCCCTCTTCTTGATTTCAACTCGTGAAGAAGAGAGAATCAGCAAATCGTACTCGCTAAACTACTGGCTGCTTTCTCTAGGTGGATTGGGAGTATCGTTGATCTCATTCTTCATAGCAAGCAGGATTGGCTTTTATAGATGGATACCTTCCGGAGTCTCAGATTACTTCATGCCGACCGGAATATATCTGGGCCTCTGGCTGATAGGATGGTTTTGGACTACTTTCAATAGCCTCAAATCACTTAGAGAAAGAGTGAGACAGGGCTTTTCACAGCTTGAGGTTCAGCTGAAAAGAAGGCATGATTTGATACCGCGCCTTTCTTCCGCCGTCTCGAGTTTGATGAAGCATGAACAGAGTATCCAGACAAAGATTGCAGCTCTCAGAAGCGAGGCAGCCGTAAACGCGAAGGCAGCCAAACGCCTCCTGGTTCTTGTCGAAGACTATCCCGAATTAAAATCAAGCGAAGCAGTATCCAGACTTCAAAGAGAACTATCGGATACCGAAAATAGGCTAGAACTCGCCAGAGCTTATTACAATAACATCGCGACATTTTACAACACAAGGCTCGAGAGAATCCCCGACAATGTAGTCGCTACACTGGCGCGTCTAAAGAACTGTGAGTTATTGCTTCAATCAGAAGGCGACGGAGATTCCAAATAGGCCTCCATCGGGGCTGGATGTGCTTTCAGCAAAAGGTATGTCCAGCTCGAAATAGAACTTCCCATTCGTCAAGAAGAGACCTGGAATGATCCCCACTTCACTAGCCACGAAAAGCTGAAGTTTGGCCCCAACCATCCAGTCTCGTATGTAAAAGCCAGCCATCGGGGCTACTCTGAGGAAAGGTATGAAGTAGTCATCTCTGCTTATTCCGCTTGGTTTTTTGCCTAAAAAGACCCCTCCACTCACCAGAAGGGCTGCGTTTCTGAAGCCCGGGACTCCCAGCTTTGCCCCAGCTTCGACGGTAGCTGCCGGCGCGGAAATGAAGATGCTTGGAATTGCCACCCTAAGTGAACCTTCGAGATACTCCGTAAGACCCATCCTGGCAAGATACTGGAAACTCCAAGGGGCAAGAATAGATTCTTCGAAACCCACAAGGAGATCCATTCCAACGGCCTGTTTCAACGTGCCGCTAGGTAAAATCTCCGGTCCCATCATTAAAGCCATCGGAACGCAACCAGAGAGCAGAAACACAATTACCAAAGAAAAAATCATCCATTTCATAGTATTCACTCCTCTACTCCCCTAAGCGTCATGAAGGAAGATTTGAAAAGCTGGAACTGAGCGGGTGGTTCAGGAATCTCTGCCTTTTCACAGAGGAAGATAAAAAAGCTTAGCATCTTCCTGAGGTGACCAGGTGAGACTTCCTCATCTAGGAATCCTTTGTTTAGGTAGGCACCACGCAGGGCTTGGAGTATTTCTTCGACGCTGTACAGTTCAAGAGCCGGTACCTCAAGCATCGAAGCCAGCTCATCTACTACGTCTATCATGGGATCCTCACTCTCATAAATCCTTTCAAGAGATGACAAGAGCTCAGAATAGAAGCTCTCGGGATCCTCCCATTCCCGAGAATCATTGACTATCTTCATCGCCTCATTCTTCTCTTCCGGGGAGAGCGAATCGAACATCATCTTGAAGACGTCTCTGTTCTCGAAGATATATGTATACTTTCCCTTCGTCAAGCCAAAAGCAGCCAGGGTATCTAGATAGCCTGCTTCGATCTGAAGTATGGCTTTCTGGGAATCGAAATCCAGAGTACTGCCGTACATAACTCTCGGTCTTATATGGGTGAGCTTAGCCCCGGAAAGATACGCCTGGAACTTCCCAATTCTATCTCTAAGAGCAGTTCTACCGATATCGACTAGAATGATCTCTCTAAAACCTCTTTCCAAAGCCATCTCAACTGGCTGATTTGAGTAGATTCCTCCATCGACAAAGGCCTTTCCGTCGATGACTACCGTTCTGAATCCGGGGAAATTCGCGCTTGCCATCAAATAATCCACTAGAGATCCTTGAGGTATATCTTCAATGAAGAGCATTTCGGGTCTGACATCGGTCAGATCAAAAGTCACAAGTCCGAAGTCCATCGAGGAGTTTCTCACGGCTTCTTCGGATATCAAAGAGCTGAGCAGCTCCTTGAGGGGCGTCACATCTATGCCTTCATTGATGACGTCTACAGCTCCCTGATAAAGCTCACCGAGACTCCAGTCAGAACCTCCTCCATATGCCTCGATCAACTTCCGCTGCGCTTCCGTTGGCTTCATCACGCTCTCTTCAGAAATGTTTCTCCAGACATCCAATGCTTTGTCGAAATCGCCTTGTGCAACTGCAGCGGCATTAAGAGAACCTACCGAAGTACCGTAGACTCCACCCAAATCGACTCCGAGATCTATCAAAGCCTTCCAGGCACCGATCTCATAGCCGCCCTTCGCTCCACCGCCTGAAAGAACCAGGGCAACACTTCCCGACAACATAATCAAAGGAGCCAAGATAAAAAGAGCAACCGCGAGACTTCTCAATTTTTACACCTCTCTTCGGCAGTTTATAGAGGGATAATAGCATTATCTCAAAGCAAAACGGAAGAGAAAATCTAAATCTGACCTTTTCATTCAAGAAAAGAGATGATTAAAGGGATCGAAATTAGGGAGAAAAGAGTTGAGGAAGCTATCAATCTTGAAGAAAGCTCGAAGTCCGAATCAAAAAGCCGAGCAAATATCGACGTATTAGCTGCAGCCGGCATTGCACTCATTATTATCAGCACTTTCTCAACCGTTTGCGGGAGCCTCAAGAAGGAAAGGAAAAGAAAGACTATCATCGGCGCAATGCAAAGTTTCAGAAGGCTGTAGATTATTATCGTTCGCCCTTTCAGTATCGTGGAAATCTTCGAACTTGCCAAAATAATTCCTGCAACGATCATGGCCAGGGGGATAGTGCTCTCCCCAAGAAGTGCAAGAGCTTCGTCAAGAAAGACCGGAAGTTTAAGAGGTGTGAAGAAGAGAACAAGGCCAATGAAGACCGAGATCATTCCGGGATTCAGAAAGGCTTTTTTCCCTGACAGTTCCGTCTTGCCCGTCATTATCCTGATCCCAACGGTCCAGGTTAATATGTTGAACCAGATATTAAACACTGCACTGTAAAAAACACCTTCCTTTCCGATCACCAACTCCACAACCGGGTAGCCCATATAGGCGACGTTTCCGAAGAGCACAGCATAACGAAATACACTTCTAACATCACCGGTAAGTCTGAGAACTCTGGAAGAAGCAATTCCCAGGATCCAGAGAAACAAATAGAGCACACCACCGGCCATTAACAATATTACGGAGTTCGAAAGCATTTCGTAAGAAAAGTCGAAATTCATAGACTCTACTATCAAAGCGGGTAGGGTTATGTACAGGACAAATCTTGAGATCCCCTTTGTGAATAGATCGTCGGCCAAATTACTTTTCTTCATAATGAATCCAGTTCCTATCAAGACAAAGAAAGTAAGAATTTTCGAGACGATTGCGCTCATCAAAAGGATTATAAACCAGCATAACAAAGGACAGAACAAAGAGAGGAGACTAGACGTACTTAAGGACCTTGAATGACCAATACTGAAGAACCAGGGCATTACATTAATGACTCAAAATTGTGATAAACTAGTCTTGTTAAAGATTATACTTTCCTTTTTGATATCCGGGCCATCCGGCTTTTATATCGGTCAAACAAGATATGTTATTAAAGGATGCCTGTCGGGCAGCCTCAATTCCTTAATAAAAGGGGGTTTTTGAATGCGCAAAGCACTATTAGTTCTGCTGGTAGTTCTTGTAAGCGCGGCTTTCATGTTTGCCGCAGAATTTCACATCGGCGTTGTAACCGGAACGGTGTCACAGTCTGAAGATGATCTTCGAGGCGCCGAAGCGCTGATCAAGAAATACGGAGATGCTGCTTCCGGTGGGATGATCGTACATCTTACTTACCCTGATAACTTCATGTCTGAACAAGAGACAGTTATAGCACAGATAACTGGTCTCGCAGACGATCCTCTGATGAAGGCTATCATTGTCAACCAGGCAATTCCTGGAACAGTCGAGAGCTTCAGAAGAATCAGGGAAACAAGACCAGACATTCTTCTTCTTGCCGGTCTGCCTCACGAAGATCCTCCAATGCTAGCCGATGCAGCTGATCTTTCCGTCAACGCCGACTCACTGGCACGTGGCTACCTCATAATCTACACGGCCAAGCAGCTGGGCGCAGAGAAGTTCATGCATATCTCATTCCCAAGGCACATGTCTTACGAACTTCTTTCCAAACGAAGAGACATTATGAGAGCTGCATGTGAAGAACTCGGCCTCGAGTTTATTGACATGGGTTCTCCTGACCCTGTCAGTGACGTTGGAATCGCAGGAGCACAACAGTTCATTCTTGAAAAAGTCCCCGCCTGGCTTGACGAGTATGGACCAAAGACCGCCTTCTTCTGTACAAACGATGCCCACACAGAACCTCTTCTCAAGAGAGTTGCCGAACTTGGCGGTTATTTCATCGAAGCCGATCTTCCTTCTCCTCTCATGGGCTATCCTGGCGCACTTGGTATCTCCTTCACTGAGGAAGAGACTGGCAACTGGCCGGCAATACTCGCAAAGGTAGAAGAAGCCGTTGTCGCGAAAGGTGCGGCAGGAAGAATGGGTACATGGGCTTACTCTCTTGGTTACACGACTACAGCAGCTCTTGCTGAACATGCCAAGAATGTCATTGAAGGCAAATGTGAGGTTGACGACTTCGATGCAGTTATGGCTGCATTTGCCGAATACACACCAGGCGCGGCTTGGAATGGAAGCTATTACGTCGATGCCAATGGAATCGAGCAAGAGAACTACCTCCTGATCTATCAGGATACCTACATATTTGGCAAAGGTTACATGGGAATCACGGAAGTAGAAGTTCCTGAGAAATATCTAAACTTCTAGGCTAATAGCGTCGAGAAGGGGGGTAAGCCCCCCTTTTCTTGATTCTTTCCAACGTTCGGTATTTGGGGTGAAGCCATGGATGAAAAGCAATACTTGCTGAAGATGGAAAACATCAGCAAAGAGTTCTTCGGTAATCAGGTTTTGAAAGATGTTACTCTTAGAATTGGAAAAGGCGAGATCGTTGGATTAGTTGGAGAAAACGGCGCCGGAAAGTCAACGCTCATGAACATTCTCTTCGGCCTGCCTGTGATTCATGAAACTGGTGGTTTTCAAGGAAGGATACTTCTAGATGGCGTCGAAGTCAATTTTGCCAGTCCCTTTGAAGCGATAGAAGCAGGGATTGGCATGGTTCATCAGGAGTTCATACTTATACCCGGCTTCACGGCAACGGAGAACATCCTTCTGAATAGAGAATCGACCAACTACAACATTTTCGTAGAGGTCTTCGGCGAGAGACTACGTACCCTAAACAGAGAAGAAATGCACAAAAGAGCCGTTGCTGCAATAGAAAAGCTTGAGGTCCAGCTGGACCCTGATATGCTCGTTAGCGAAATGCCTGTCGGACACAGGCAGTTCACGGAGATCGCGAGAGAGATGGATAGAAAGTCCACGAAGCTCCTCGTTCTCGACGAACCGACGGCCGTCCTAACGGAATCGGAAGCGGAAACGATGCTGACAGCGGCAAGAAGACTTGCAAATAAGGGACTTTCTATAATCTTCATTAGTCACAGGTTGAGCGAAGTGTTGAAAATAGCAGATCGTCTAGTGGTACTTAGGGACGGTCAGGTTGTTCGAGAGCTGGAATCCTCAAAGACGACTCCAAGAGAGGTCGCATCTTTGATGGTAGGTAGAGAAATAAAGGACAGCTCCTCGGTTAGAGCAAATATAGGTGAAGAGCCTGAAATTGTTCTGGACATAAAGGATCTCTGGGTAGACATGCCCGGAGAACAGGTAAATGGAGTCAATCTCCAGGTTCACAAAGGAGAGATTCTCGGTATTGGAGGTCTTGCAGGCCAAGGAAAGCTTGGAATTGCCAACGGAGTAATGGGTCTCTTTCCCGCGGAAGGTGAGGTCTATTACAAAGGCGAAAGATTACCGCTAAACAATCCCGTCGGCGTCCTGAGTAGAGGCATCGCATTCGTTTCGGAAGACAGAAGGGGCGTTGGTCTCCTCCTCGATGAACCGATAGATTTGAATATTGTTTTCACCGCGATCCAGATTCAAGGAAGGTTCATCAAGAATCTTCTAGGTGGCTTGATCAAGTGGCGAGATGACAAAGAAATCTCAAGGGTAGCCAGAGAGTACGTTGAATCTCTCCAGATCAAATGCGTTAGCGAAAAACAGCAGGCGAAGGAGCTTTCAGGAGGAAATCAACAGAAGGTATGTCTTGCCAAGGCCTTCGTTCTCGAACCCGATCTCTTGTTTGTCTCTGAACCAACGAGGGGAATTGACGTAGGCGCGAAGAGCGTGGTTCTCGAAACCCTAAGAACACAAAATCGAGAACACGGCACAACAATCATTATGACCTCCTCCGAGCTAGAGGAGCTTCGCTCGATCTGCGACAGAATAGCAATAGTAAGTGAAGGAAGGATAATTGGAATTCTGCCGCCGACGGCCGATCCGGCTGACTTCGGTTTGCTTATGCTGGGCGAACAGGAAGAGGTGAAGGAAAGTGTTTGAAAGCATTGCAAACCTTATAGAGAAGGCCGGTTGGCCGAGAATCATAATTGCTCTCTTCCTTTTATCTCTTTTCGTAATAGCACCATTTGTTAACATAAGTATCGGGACGTCGATTAGCGACACATTAGTAAGGTTTGCCATGAACTCCGTCCTGGTTCTTTCGCTCGTACCGATGGTTCAATCCGGTTGTGGATTGAATTTCGGAATGCAGCTCGGTGTAATTGCAGGATTGATCGGTGCGGTTACAAGCATTGAACTCGGTGTAACGGGGCTTGCCGGTTTCTTGACAGCAATTGGCATTGCAATACCATTCGCAGCAATTCTAGGGTTCTTCTACGGCCTTTTGCTAAACAGAGTTAAGGGAGACGAGATGGTCGTAGCAACATACGTGGGTTTCTCTTCGGTGGCCTTCATGAGTATGATGTGGCTTCTCCTGCCATATAAGAGCCCGAACATGATATGGGGATATGGAGGCTCCGGTCTAAGGACAACCATAAGTGTCGAGGGATACTGGTTGGGTGTCCTGAACAATTTTCTCAGCATAAGAATCGGAAACTTCTTCTTTCCAACGGGAACGATCCTTTTCTTCGCCCTCATTGCCTTGCTGGTCTGGTCATTCTTCAAGACGAAGCTAGGAACTGCGATGACGGCGGCAGGATCAAATCCTGTATATGCAAAAGCAGCCGGAGTTAATGTAGACAGAATGAGAATTCTATCAGTCGTGATCTCTACGGTTATCGCGGCTGTGGGAATCATTGTCTATGAACAGAGTTTCGGATTCATTCAGTTATACATGGCCCCTCTATTGATGGCCTTTCCGGCCGTTGCTGCTTTACTGCTCGGGGGCGCATCTGTTTCGAAGGCGTCTATGGGAAACGTCATAATTGGAGCGTTCTTGTTCCAGGGAATTCTAACTATGACACCTTCCGTCATGAATAATCTTATTAAGAGCGACATGTCGGAGGTAATCAGGATAATCGTCTCTAACGGTATGATTGTTTATGCTTTGACGAGAAGAACGAAGGTGAGAAAATGAAGGATCAGAGCTTAACACGCGCAAAGAATCCATTGGTGAGATTCGTAATTTCCAATGCGGTTCCAATCTTGTTTGTCATTCTCCTTATTTTCGCCGTACCGTTGTCGGGATTCTCAACTGATTATCTTCTGAACGAAATCATCACGAGACTCGGGAGAAACTCCTTCCTTGTCATATCTCTGCTGATACCTGTTATGGCCGGCATGGGATTGAATTTCGGCATTGTGCTTGGAGCCATGGCAGGGCAGATAGGCTTGATTTTCATGCTCGACTGGGGAGTAGTAGGTATTCCGGGAATTGTTCTTGCTATGCTTGTTGGAACACCAATCGCGATTCTTTTGGGCATGCTTGCGGGAATGATCCTCAATCGTGCCAAAGGCAGAGAGATGGTTACATCAATGATTTTGGGATTCTTCATAAACGGAATCTATCAGCTTACGATCCTCTACGGTATGGGAAGTTTAATACCGATTGCCAGTGACAAGTTGCTGCTTCCCAGAGGATACGGTGTCAGAAATGCAATCGATTTAATAAGCGTAAGAAAAGCTCTCGACAATATGTGGTCAATTGAAATAAGCGGGGTCTCTATTCCTCTCGGTGTCTTCGCAATAATAGCTGCACTCTGCATATTTGTTTTCTGGTTCACGAGAACAAAGCTTGGTCAAGACATGAGGGCTGTGGGCCAGGATATGCAGGTGGCGGCAACCGCCGGAATAAATGTGGATAGAACGAGAACGCTCTCGATAATTATCTCGACCGTTCTCGCCTGTTACGGTCAGATTATCTTCCTGCAGAATATCGGGACAATCAACACATATAATTCCCACGATCAGGTCGGAACGTTCGCCATTGCCGCGCTTCTTATTGGAGGCGCCTCAGTCGCAAAAGCAACCATTCCAAATGTCTTCATTGGAATCACTCTCTTCCATCTAACCTTCATAGTCGCTCCAAGAGCGGGAAAAGAACTCTTAGGCCAAGCACAGATCGGCGAGTTTTTCAGGGTCTTTGTATCTTATGGAATAATCGCCATCTCACTTGCTCTCTACGCCTGGAGAAGACAGGTTGAAAAGGAGACTGAAAGAAGACAGGCAAAGGCAGCAATCAAAGCAGCGGTTGAAGATGGGACAGGAGGCTGATCGCATGAGGAGGAACGTTATTAGAGTCGCCCTTGTTGTGGTCCTTGTTGCTCTTGGATTCGGTCTTTATGTCCTAGGAAAACAACATACCATTTTCGTAGAAAACAAAGACATCGTCGTAGACGGCGTCGAATATAAATCGGCAAATACAATAAATGTAATTGTCGACGATGTCGATCTTGAGGATGTCAAAAAGGGAAAGAGAAAGGTTGCTTATTCAGCCGGTCCATGGCACAAAATAAAGGCAGTTGAAGTGCTTCCTGATGGGACTACAAGGGAAATTGAACGAAAGTTTACTTTGTCGCCAAACGATACTGCAGTAATAAATCTTGTCGCGCTTTTTGAAGTCGAAGAGGGATGGCTTACGATAGAGCAAGCCGAGCGATGAAATCTCGAAATGAATGGTTGAGCTAAGCGCAATTGATGATAAAGGGACTGAATGTTGTAAGCGTTCGGTCCCTTTTCTTTTTGGATCGAAAAATATTCGAATAAAGGGTCGTTCTTCTAGGACAAGCCTTTCACAAGTTGATAGGCGAATCATCGTCAATCGATTCTTGAAAGCTCCTCTGAAAACAATCGCAGTCTAGATCGTTGTTTGAGCGTAGCAAGGATTGTGATATACTAAATATAGCAGAGACAAACTATCGGATTTCATCCTCATCTAAGGAGGTTCACTATGAAGAGATTCGAAGGCAAGATAGTAATGATATCGGGAGGAAGCTCTGGGATCGGAGCCGAAACCGCCATCGCATTCGCAGAAGAGGGAGCAAAGGTAGTAATTACAGATGTCAATGAAGAAAAAGGAAGGAAGTTAGCCGAAGAGATAAACGAATCCGGCGGCACTGCAGTGTTCATGAAGCACAATGTCGCAGACGCCAAGCAGACAAAGGAAATAATCAACAAAATCGTAGAGAAGTTTGGAAAGCTTGATGTCGCATTCAATAACGCTGGGATTGCTGGCCCTTCTCTTCCGATATCTGAGTACCCTGAAGAGGACTGGGAACGAGTGATTTCGATCAATTTGCTGGGCGTCTATTATGGAATGAAATACCAGATTCAGCAGATGCTTAAGCAGGGCGGAGGAGCAATTGTAAACAACTCTTCTATACTCGGAAAAGTCGGTTTCAACAATGCCTCCGCTTATGTAGCCGCCAAACACGCTGTCGTTGGACTGACGAAAGCCGCAGCGCTGGAGCATGCAAGCAAAAACATCAGAATCAATGCCGTTAATCCTGCTTTCATAAAGACCCCGCTGATTGAGAATGCCGGAATGAAAGAGGGTACGGAGATGTACGACATGCTAGTTGGCTTGCATCCTATAGGCAGGCTCGGAAATCCCAGAGAAGTCGCTAATGCCGTCTTGTTTCTTTCCAGTGAGGACGCCTCTTTTGTTCATGGAGAGTCTTTGATGGTAGACGGTGGTTATACGGCGAAATAATTGTGATTGTTCCTACTGAGGGCGCCATTAGGCGTCCTCTTCTTTTATAATGGAGTAGAGTATTCATTCAGAGGAGAACTTCATGGAAGAAGAAACTCTTGAATTCAAGGATCTTGACAATATGCTAGAACATATTAGAACGATTCTTACAGATGCGGGTTTGAACAATCTGAGAGTCAAGTTTCCTGCCGATGTTACCAATATAAATGTCAGAGGCAGCTATGTATATATCAATGTATCTCAGGATTACGTTGAGCGAGGTACGAAGCGGCGAATAGATCTGAGCATGATTTCAGGCACCTCTGCCTTTGCAAGGATGGGAAGACAGCTAGCTCTAAAGAGCTCGTCCGATTTGAAAGGTAAGAAGTGGCTCTTCGAAGGGACTCTCAGTTTCTACAAACCCCGTGCAAGCTTTTCTATCTGGATAGATACGATCGCCCCGATCGGTGAGTCGGATATTGCCGCACGAAGAAGGGAGATCTATCTCGCTCTTAAAGCTCGGAATGCATTGAGAACCGAGGAACACGATCTCGCCGAGCTGCCTCCGATTAAAAGGATTGCCGTAATCTCGTCTTCAACTGCAGCGGGACTCGGGGACTTCTTCTCTAATCTCTCTCTTCAATATCCTTACAAACCCATTGTTCATCTTTTTGAATCATATATGCAGGGGAATCGAACCGTCCCCGGGATTCTTTCCGCTTTGAGGAAAATCGCCTCCTGTCCAGTTAAATACGACGTTGTGGTCCTGACCAGAGGTGGTGGCTCTGCGAGCGACTTGATGTACTTCGACAACCTGGATTTGGGAAGTGCAATTTCGGATTTCAACAAGACTTACTGCCCTGTGCTTAGCGCTATCGGCCATGAAAGAGACTTCACGATTCCGGACTTCGTCGCATGGAAGAGATTCGACACCCCGACGGCAGTAGCGAGAGGAATAACCGAACAGGTAAACGAGTATGTCGCCTCTCTTGAAGAATTCGCCAATCACTTAGACGACGAAATGAACTGGCTATTCCAAAGAGCTTGCGATGAGACCGATCCTAAAAGACTTGGGATCATGTTGGACAGAATAGAGGACAATATGAATCGAACGGAGCATTTCTTTGAGGATGAGATAAGGGTTTTGTCGGGAACCATTCTTCACAGGATCGGCCAGGCTGTGAACGAACTTGGATCCTTCAACCCAACCAGGTATGTTCTCTCTATTGAGCGAACGATGAACGAAATTTTAGCAGTTACCGAGGGCCTGATAAACAGGGCGGAGACGACCATCCAAAGAAGTTTTCACTACAGTGAAAGTCAGCTAGATTATGCAGGATTGAGAAATCAGCTCGACAGACATTTGATGAACGCAAATGGACAGGTCGAGCTACTTGACAAAGGAATACTCAGACTGTTCGACGACAAAATCAACGAGGCAGGTAACGACCTCGATGACCTCTTCAACGACCTCACTTTGCATGGGGGATACGCAGCGTCGCTCCTTTTCGGTGGTGTGGTTCTGAAGAAAGCCGACAGAATTGTTAACAGTGTCAGAATTATCTCTCCCGGAGATGAAGTTGACTGTATTTTCAAAGACGGCGAAGCAAAAGCTACAATTGATGAAGTGAAATCGGAGGTATGAAATGGATGAAAAGACTCTCGAATCAATTCTGAAACTGAAAGAAGATCAGATAAACGCTATGGACTTCAAGAAGCTTCTTGGCTACATAAGATCGATAGACGAGTATTTCCGTGGCAACTCTCAGATCGATGTCGAAATTGCACTCAAAGCTTACCAGAAGGCTATTCAGCTGCTTACAGCCGCCCGATTGCGTTTGATCACTCTCAAAAAGGAAAAAGAAGAACTTGATCAACAGTACTCTAGTTTTCTGAATTCAATTGAGGCGCAAGATGTTTCCGAGGAGCCTCCAGAGACATCTGCGGAAGGCGAAGATGGAAAACTACCATTCTGAGAGCCCTCTGCGCGAAATCACTCTCAGAAACGGTGACAGTTGTTTCTTTTACAGAGCGGACATTGGCGACTCAGAGAGAATAATCGAGTACATCAATTCAGTAGCCGTCGAGTCCGACTATCTCAGCTTTGGAAGAGGCGAGTTCACCATGAGCAGTGAGGATGAAAGGCGTCTCATAAGTTCTTTCAAAGAGAGAAGCAACTGTCTCATGGCAGTAGCCAAATGTGATCAGAGCATAGTAGGTCTTATCACGATGCAAGGGGGCTCAAGAAAGCGAATATACCACTGGGCCGAAATAGCTCTTTCAGTGTCAATGAAGTACTGGGGAATGGGAATAGGAAGAGTCCTTATTGAACTCGCAGTTGAACATGCTGGCAGAAACGGGATTACAAGGATCGGTCTTAAAGTCCGTACCGATAACGATCGGGCGATAGCCCTCTACAGAAAGATGGGCTTCGAAATCGAAGGGAAACTGAAGAAATTCATGCGAGTCAACGATGATTACTTCGATTTCTATCAGATGGGACGAGACGTTTGACTATTTCCTTCTAAAAAGAACGAGCAAACCAAAGACAATAAGAACCGCACCAACCACTATCATTGTCCACTGAGAAAGCGATGAAGGTATAAGAGCGATCACACCCACAGCAGTTAATATCGCAATCGGAACGAGTAAACCGAAATGCCTTCGTCCATCGGCAAGATAAAGCTGTAGCAGCCCAAAGGCAGGAGCAAGAACGAAGAGACCCCAACCTCCTTGAGAATAGAAACCGGGGAAGATGACTCCAAGAGTGAGCGCAAGCGCAACGACCAGAAGAATTCCGCCGGGAACAAGCAAACCGTTATTCCTGTTTCTAAAAGCATTGTATTCCATAATCACTCCTGGAAGCCAGATAAACAAGAGCCAGAAGTTCGACAATACGGCGGGCACAAAAATGATCACCAATCCAAGCGCAATAACAATCAGACCCAGAAAGATCTGAGACAGTCCGCTCCCCTTCTTTGCAGTCTCTTTCTTCACATTCTCTTCTTCCATACAAAGACCTCCCTTACGAAATCCCCTCACGAATATAATACCTGATAATTCTGGATGTTACACTTCTGCAGCTCAAGAGTCACAGAAGAGTTAGATTCTTCCTCGAATTTACGCCTCGCAGCAGACAAAGAGCAAAGTGCAGTCCCGAAGGCGAACTACTAAGATACAAACTGGACTATGAGGGTAAAAGTTCCAACGGAACGCATCCAGTCATTCAGTCCAACAAATCAGATTCCAAACATCTCAGTGACAAATGACCGCAAAACCTGGATAATGGAAACGCGTACCTTGCAATTACATCTGTGACTCGATCCACTTCTAGCTTCAAGAGCGGGGCGATACTGCCGATCGCCCCGTGCAATGTTTAGCAAAGAGACACTATCAAATCTTGAATCTAGGTTTGAACTCCTCTTCAAAAGGCGCAAAGGCTTTCTTACTCTGAAGGTAACACAGCACGATCTCTTTGAAGTTTGGAAATCTGCCTGCCTCTTCATCAGTTCGGACCAGGGTTTCCTCACCCGTAACACCTATAATCTCTCCTGAAGGTATAGTCTGCCCCTTCGGGATAATCCGGTGTGTTTCCTTGGCACCATCTATTGTGTCTGAATATAGCACCTTTCCCTCAAGGACTACGGCAAAGGAACCGGCAATCTCCTCCAGATCGTAGATCTCGTGAGAGGAGATAATCATTGTTTTGCCCTCCTGAAGAACATAATCTCTCAGTACACCCATCACTTCCTGTCTTATCACCGGATCGAGACTTTGAGTGGGTTCGTCAAGGATGAGCAGATCGGCTCCGCTAGCAACCGTAAGAGCTATATGGAATAAGGTTTTCATGCCCATTGAATATGTTTCAACTCTCTCGTTTAGATTGAACTTGTAATGCACGGCAAAACTGGTGAAAACCTTCTCTCGCCAGCCTGGATAAAGCATTCTCCACATCCTTAGGTAGTCCTCGCCGAGGAACCTCCTGAAGGTCAGGCGATCTTCCGTCATGACCGCTATCTTCTCCTTAATACGCGATGTAACCTTCTCTCCAAATACCGTTAGCTCTCCACCTTCCGGAGCGATTTCTCCGAATATACAGCGGAGCGTCGTGGTCTTTCCCGCGCCATTTGGTCCGACTATCGCAAAGATATCTCCCTGCTCTACATTGAAAGAAATATCGTTCAGAACGGGCTTCGACGAGAAGGACTTTCTTAGTTTGTCTACAGAGACTATCATTTCTGCACTCCTTTCTTGACGAATAGATAGTTTGCAACCAGCAACACAACTAGCGAAACGGCCCCACTGATCCAAACGTTACCTTCGTGGGCCGGGCTTGCATAGAAGTACGGATTGCTGAACCTGTTTCCGACACCTCCAGCTATCAAATCGGCAATCAGCACGAGGAATGGAATACCAAAGTTGTCTAGACCGGCCGTTACGCTTATCATTGAAACGGCATAATAGGCAGTAGAAAAACTTATGGAACCGATCACCATTGAAAGCCAGTAAACATTCATCGATGAGATTAGCTGAGCACCGAACAACGCCATTCCAATCACCTGTGTAACAACGCTCATCGCAATGAGAAAGAGATACGATATCCAGAACAACTCCTGGCGCGAGTACGGAAGCGCCAGCAGCGACCCAAGCCTCTTATGCTGAATATCTGATGGGAGAAGACTCATTGCCAATAGAAAGAGGAATATCATTCTCACCTGATAGAAGGGGATCAGCAATCCAAGGGAAAAGACGGCTATCCTTCCTGCCTTCTCACTGAACTCTTTCATAAAATAAGCTTCAATCTTTTCAGTCATTCTTCCATACCTCCTCAAGCAAAACCTTAGCCATTTGCAGATCTATTCCGTTTTTCTTCAATTCCCCTACGGTTTCAGATATCGTCTTCATTACTTCTCTGTTTATCGAATGTGCCGTCTTCACAAAATAGCCTACCCCATGTTCTGCCTCCACTAACCCTTCGAACTGCAGCCTTTCGAGTGATCTGATTACGGTGTTCATATTCACTCCGAACATCGCGGCCATCTCCCTAACCGGGGGCAATTGGTCTCCGTTTTCTAGACGTCCGAGCATTATCTCCCTCTTAACTATGTTCATAATCTGTATATAGGCCGGAACACCATCGTGTTTATCGATTTTTCCAAACATGACATCACTTCTTTCAATACTTCTCAGTAACGACGCTCACCCTACCAGAGGTAATAAGTTCAAAGCCACCACTCCCGGTGGGCATCAATAGATTGAGCGACCCGCCTATTCCCGAAACGTTCACCCGTCTGCTTCCGGTCCACGAATCGCTGAATTTTATCCTCCCGTTCACCACCGTTCCATGTATCGAAAGATTCTCGATTTTCGACGCATCCATAGAAAAGGCCAGTGCTACCCCGTTCTGCACGGTAAACTTTTCTGCCTCTACACTTCCCATGAAGGACAGCGAAGGTACATTCTCAATAATGATTTCTGGAGCTTTTAGGCTTCCAGTTATTGAGAGAGATGTTCCCTCAATCGAAATCATCTTGCTCGCCATGATTTCTCCCCTGATCTCTCCTGAGATAGTCTGAATTTCCATCTTCGCAACATTCACCTTGTCGTTCAGCCTCAAGAAAACCGTTCTAAACTCCAATCTATCGAGTTCTGAAAGCGTTCCAATAGTAATTTGGGCAGTTGAGTTTTTCATATCATTGGGCATCGAGATCTGCAATCTTTCTCCATATCTGTTGATTTCGAGCTTCGATGGGATGTGGATCTTATCTGAGTTTTCATCGAAGCTAATCTCGAAACCAAGTCCAGAAAAAACGATTTCCTTTGCTCCATCCACATACTGATCAGGCATATAAGTCTTATGATCTGAGCCTTTCCTGTTGTAGCCGCCTTCGTTATTGCCATAGTATTCGTAACCATCGTTTTCGATCCAGTTAAACCACTGAAGAATCGACGGGTCATCTATGAACCCGAGAGGCCAGTTGAGGCAATTCGATCCGATCCCATTTATTACACCCAAGGCTACTATCGGAATAACAAGGAACAGAATACCGAGAGTTATGAGCAGCCATTTGAACTTCTTCAGGCTTAACGCAACTACAACAATTCCAGCAATAGCAAGGAGTATCTTGCCCGCTGTGAAAGGAATCAGCAAAGCCAAAAGGCCTAGCACTCCTGCCAATATTAGCTTAGTAATCGAAGGATACTTTTTATTCACCTGCACACCTCCTTAATCATATAGTGTTCTATTCCATTAGAACACTGGTCATCTACATTGTCAAGTGCTACTTTTGGAAATTTCCCTTCGACTTTTGCTCTAATTCACTAACTTTGAATCAGCATGGAGTTATATAGATTCGTTCCGGAAAACCGTGCTTCGGGGTCGGAGGTTGGGGGTTTGAAAGAGCAAAGGATCAGTCCCAAGTTGTGAGTTGTTAGACCGGGGTTGGGGGTAGCGGGTACGTGGTAGGAAAGAGTAACGGAACTCGTTCGCCGTTGAACGGTTCCCCGTTCTCCGAAGAATAAATATGAGCTGGATGCTGAAACAAGTTCAGATAATCTAAGTTGTTAAGTATAGAATTGGGAAAATTATGACAGTGAAAGGTCGAAAGGAACGTTATTTTTCAAAAGTTGGTGCACCATTTCCGCTGCATGACGAATTTAGACGTTTTCGAAATAACCATCGCTATTATTGCATTAATGACTTCTCAGTCCTCCCTCCCTTTGTCATCCCGAACTTGTTTCGGGATCTCGGTTTTCGAATATAACGTGGTTGGGGATAGCAGGTAGGGGGTTGGAAAGAGCCAAGTGAAACCGGTTCGCCGCCGTTGAAAAGTTCTCCGTTCTCCGAGTAGAATCTGCTATTCGTTCCAGAGCGAGAATCCGTTCTTCGTTGTTGGTTAAAGTCAAAAACCACAACACGAGATTTTGAATGGAGTCCACAATAACGGATTCCTGCACTCAGAGAATAGCGCGTCTTTAATCTCAAGCATTCGGTGAACCGTTGACGGTTTACCCGAGGCTCTTCTCGAAATGTTCTTGCCCAGCCTTGCGTCCACGATTTCTTATCAGAATCACCTTCTCGAGATTCCTCTAATTTCTTCTGAATCTGCTATTCTTTGTTATGCTAAACTTATTTATATAGCTGAGGAAGGGGAGGGTTGCATGATTGATAGAAAGGAAGGAAGAGCCTTCTTAAGCAATAAGATCTGGGAAGAAGTGGATAGACAGCTTAAGAAAACAGATCAAATGGAAGGGAAACCTCAGCCTCCACTGGAAAAAAGCTCGGAGGGATATGAACTAATCAAACTGCCCGACCCGAACGCTGTTAACCTCCATATGAAAGACTTGAAGGAAATCATCTTTTCCAGAGAAAGCAGGAGAATATTCTCAGATGATAAGATCTCTCTTGAGTCGCTTTCATTTCTTCTCTGGTCCACACAGGGAGTCAAGGGTGTTCTGAAAAACAACTATGCGACACTGAGGACGGTCCCCTCAGCAGGTGCTCGTCACCCCTTCGAAACATACCTTTTCGTCAGACTTGTGAAGGGTCTCAAGAAAGGTTTATATCGCTACGTTGCTCTGTCTCATTCGCTAATCTTCCTGAAAGAAGGAGATTTCGCCAAAGAAGTGGCAGAGGCCGCTCTCGGTCAGAAGTTTGTCGGCCAGTGTGCAGTCACCTTTGTTTGGTCCGTCATTCCTTACAGAACAGAGTGGAGATACGACTTGACTTCATATAAGCCGATTCTCCTGGATGCAGGTCACGTCTGTCAAAACCTCTACCTGGCGTGCGAGGCACTCAATTTAGGGACATGTGCTATTGCCGCTTACGATCAGACAAAGACAGACGAGTTAATCGGTTTGGATGGTTATGACGAATTCGCAATATACATGGCTCCAGTAGGAAAACCAAAGAAGTATTGATTTTGAGTATCTCTCAACCAGAAAAGCTGGTTCTAGAAAGTATATCCAGAAAAGTGTTTGGAAGAGAGGAGAGGTATTTTCCAGTAGAATAAGTAGTTAGGGAGTCAGACCGTTACCCAGGTGAACTAAATGAGATCGTGCAAGTCCTCGGCGAGAAGAACTCTATGATATAAAGCCCTTCAAAATGCATGGAATTACACGCAAAGGTATTCTAGAACTAGAAGAAGAAAACAAACCCGAAAAGGAAGGAATTATGCGGGCATTGTTGTCAAAGATAATGGAATCAACTTCGGCAGACCGTTCTATTTTCATCAACATTGATGCTCTGGCAGGAAAGATGAACATGATGAGATATGAAACGTTCGATGCTCTGAATTTCCTTCACGGGCGAGGGTCTAGTGAAGATTCGCTCTAGAATCTCCGAGTCATTACCAGCAGAATAGAGAAAGAAGCCAGTCTCCTGGCTTCCATTTGGGGATGATGAAAAGGGCATTTTTCACTTTCTCAGAAGCGGAGCCTGATTTACTATCGCTTTACCGGAGTAGCTTAATCATCCTCAGGCTCCCTCTTCGTAATTTGCTTTACCTACTCTGCGTACAGGGATGGAATCTATGTGAATCTTCTATCGCTGCATCAAATTAACTATAAGGCTCTTACATTAGAGAACAATTAAACTATCATTAGAGTTTTCTAATCTTCGAAGGTAGGCTTACTTTGAAGGTAGATCCTTTTCCTGGAGAGCTTTTTACCGAGATAACGCCACCATGCGCTTTTACAATTTCCTTAGCAATCGAGAGGCCGAGACCTGTGCCTCTCGTTTGCGATCTTGCTCTGTCCACTCTGTAGAATCTATCGAAAATCCTCTCCATATCTTCTAACTGTATGCCAATGCCGTTATCTTCAACGATTATCTCGATCCTCTCTTTAGATTCACTAAGTTTTGCCGCAATTCTTATCTTGCCGTTTTCAGGCGTGTACTTTATTGCGTTGTCCACAAGATTGAACACAGCTCTCGACAGATGTTTTCGATCACCTGCTATCTCTACGTTCTCCTGTAAGTCGGTTTCGATCTCGATATTCTTTTCCTTCGCGAGAACCATCATCGTTTCCAGAACCTCCCAGATTAGAGCGCTCACAGAAAAGACCGCAAATTCCCTTTTCGGAAGAGTATTCTCCAGCCTTGTAATAATTAGCAGATCGTCTATTACGCTGCTCAACCTCTCTATTTCGTTCTGAATCTGCAAAAGAGCACTTACATATTCCTCGGAACTGCGATCTCTATGAAGCGTAACATCCACTATGCTTCTGATTGCCGTTAGCGGTGTCCTGAGCTCGTGAGCGGCGTCAGATGTAAATTGTCTCTGTTTCTTCACAGATTCCTCGAGCCTTTCGAGCATTCCGTCGAATGTACTGGCGAGATGACCCAGTTCATCATCCGGGAGGGTGAGATTCAACCTCTTATTGAGCTTTTCAACACTGATTTCCTCTGCGAGAAGCGTGATTCTTTCAACGGGTTCCAGTGATTTCTTCGCCAAATAGAAGCCCCCAACTACTGCAAGAATGATTATTGTAGGGCCAATCAACATCATGAGCCTTGACAAACGAAACAGTGCAACCCTGACGCTTGAAAGAGATTCGCCCACTTGTATCCATCCCCATTGACCTATCTGCAGGGTGAAGATTCTCCAAACTCCAACGGAGGTCGAAACGCTTGAAAACTCTTTGTCAGTCAAATCTATCGAGGCTTTCAGTATTCCAAACGGTCCAAAACCCTCTACTATGCTTCCAGAATTGTCCATGAGTCTTACGGCAAAACCCTCTGCCAGAAGCCTGTTGGTTAGCGAATCCATTTCGACCGTCTTTTTGAATACTGGATAGTTCTGAACAATCTCTATGTTCGCCAATAGCTGTGAAGAGACAATTCTCAGCGAAGAATCTGTTTCGCTGTGCAGTTGAGCACTCAAAATCATGTAGATGAGAATGCTGAAAGCAAATAAAATCACACCAAGAAAGAGAACATACCAGAGGGTTAACTTTATCCGTATCGGAAGTAGTTTCTTCATTCTATCAACCTAGCTTGTAACCGAATCCTCTCACAGTATTGATGAGTTTCGTAGGGAACGGGTCGTCTATCTTCTTTCTCAAATACCTGATGTAGACATCTACTACATTAGAATCACTGAAGAAGTCCTGATCCCAGACGCTTTCGGCAATCTGAGTTCTGCTCAACACCTGATGTGCATTCCTCGCCAAATGCTCCAAAAGGCGATACTCTTTTGGCGAAAGTTCTATCTCCTTGTCGCCACGCTTGACGGTATGAGAAACGGTATCTATAGACAGATCGCTAACTCTCAGGACCCTGTCGAAACTTTCTCGGGGTCTCCTGAGCAACGCGTTCACTCTCGCAAGAAGCTCCTTGAAGGCAAAGGGTTTCACAAGATAGTCGTCCGCCCCAGTGTTTAGTCCCTTTACTCTTTCATCTACGGAGTCAAGAGCCGTGAGCATAAGGACCGGAGTGTGGTTGCCGCTGGCTCTAAGTTCGCTGCAAACTTCAAACCCGTTTTTAATAGGCAAGAGAACATCCAGTATAATTACGTCATACGGATTGGATGACGATAGTCGTATCGCTTCATTTCCATCCTTTGCGGAGTCAACTACGAATCCCTCTTCTCTCAAACCCTTTTGGAGAAAAGCAGATATCGTCTCTTCATCTTCGACAATCAAGATTCTCAGAACTACACCTCCAGAAATCAAAAAACCGGAGGGGAGACCCTCCGGTCAATTCTAGCATCCCAAATCAGTATCTTGGATCTATATCAGTAAATCCAGTCAGTCTCCACTCCTTCAGGGACATTTTCCTTCATGTAATCTGAAAGCTGTAATAGCCACTCCTGAAGAGCAAGGGCTTTATTAGGATCGGTCGGGCTCCAACCCTTCCAACCATGGCCCTGGTTTGGACCGAAATCGAAGGTCATGTCGGAGACTGGATTTTCCATCTTCTCCATAGCTGCCTTCAAAAGATAGACGGCCTCATTGAGATAATAGTTGTCCATATCGCCCACTGCAACGTGAACGTCTCCAGCAATTTTCGGACCAATCTCTTCCCAATTTTCCTGAAGAATATAGTTAAGATCAAAGTTCTCTTTCCAGTATTCGGCAACATCCTTGTTTATTTCGCCGGTAATTTGGTCCCAAATGGGTTGAGGGAATCCATCTACTCCCACAGGGCTATATGTTGATTCCCATACGGACCATTGCCCGCCGGATCTGTTGCTCGGTCCTGCAGCCATCTCATAGTAGTTCTCCTGCTTAACGGTGAATCTGATATTTCCGTGAGTGTCTCTTGCACTCGGTCTTTCCGTCTTTACCCAGCCGAAGTCAGAGTAATAAGCATTGTCGTCATTGTAGATATTGATTAGCTGGTAATAGTTGAAATCAACCGCATCCGGATACCAAACATATGTTCTCCCGAAGAAATCTGGATAGAAGACCTTCATTGCAAGAGCTTCCCATCCACCGGTAGAACCGCCAGCAAGAACTCTTGCCCACTTCTCGGGAATCATTCTGAACTGGCTTTCTAGGTAGGGAATGAATTCTTCTGTAATTGCCGTTCCGTATGGGCCTGAGTTTTCCGAATCAACTGAATAAGAGGTGTCGTAATAAGGTGTCGCATCTCTGAAAGAAACAGCGATGAATCTCGCATTACCGTCCTCTGTCCAGAACTTGTAGACATCGTTGTCTACTCTGAATCCTACCGGCGCGCCTCCGCCAGGGAAGTGGCCCTGATAGTAAATGACAGGGTAATATACATCTGGGTTATCGTAATAGCCTTCAGGAAGAAGAACATTGGCGCCGATATACATGTCTTTTCCCCAGAATTCCGACACCACGTCACTCTTGATCTTTACGTATTTCACCCATTCTGTGTCTGTGTAATTTCCCTGCTGAAGTACCATTCCCGGCTCCAGATCGTAATCAGGCATTATTACTTCAGTGATAGCAAGTTCTACTGACCCTGGGTTTGCAGGATCAAGATAGACTTTCTTTGTCTTGCTCGTAGCATTACCAATGGATTCCCAGAACCATTGACCGTCGCCGGTATCGTCATGCATAAGAATTGTGTGACCGTCTGCCCTGTTAAATGTCGTGTAGACATTAATCAGTGCCTGAACGAAATATTCTCCAGCAGGCAAGTCAGATAGATCGATGGGATAGCCGGCTACTGCCATATCTCCATCGGAGATCTTCACAACCGATTCAGAGGTCATTTTGAATACATCTTTCCCCCAGAAGGGAACTCCTCTAACATCTGTCTGCATACTTGGCTCACTGGATGAGTCTTTGCTGACAATAACGAAGACCCTTCCATTTATCGGTGTCTCAAGGCCTAGAGAAGCCACTGTATCAATGGCTTCCTGGCTCATTGACACTTCGAAAGTCAGTGAAAACGCCGTGAATCCAACAAAAAGAATAACAAATAGGGCAACAAAACCCTTTCTAAACATATTTCCCACCTCCATAGAATCGTGAGTATTTGTGAAATTATTGTCAAAAATCGCAGGTCAATAACGGTCGTACTCAAATGATTGCCGAGATTGGAATTGAGGGATGCTAGCTTTGAAAGACTTTCCTTAGAAGCAACGACGACGAGCGCGGAGAGAGTGAAGTGAGTCTTCACACGAATGAAGTTTCACACTTTGAGGTTGGTTAAGTTTCATAAATTCGCATTCAACAACAGAAAGAAAGATGAACTCCATTGTTTACCTCCTCTTCCAAACCCTATTAGGTTGGTCTTTGCTATTATACACTCCTGAAGGTTATGAAAGTACACTATGCGAATTTATTTACATCATCTTATGTTTTCCGTTGCTTTGCTCGTTCTTTCTTCAAACCTCGCTATCTTCTACCGTGACAGAAACTGTCGAAATCCTTGAAGTCGATATAATCTCGAACTCTTTGCAGAGAAGCCCATATAAACTCCTCAAAGAGTTTTGCATCATCTTCGCTGTTTAGTTCTTCAACAACATCCTCTTGCTCCGTTGGACGTGTAGCGATGTACCGACTCCCTACTGCCTTGTAATTTGAATAGAGGTTGAAATTGAAAATCCCATTTTCCTTTGATCTGTAATACACAGCTTACACCTCCTGCATTTCATAACAATTATATCATCCTCTGTAACAAGCGTAATTGGGGGCTGCAGGCAGGGGGTTGGAAAGAGCCAAGTGAAACCGGTTCGCCGTAGAACGGTTCTCCGTTTCCCGAAGAATAACTAGGAGCTGAATGCCGAAACGAGTTCAGATTTAGACGTTTTCGGAATTAGCAAATACTGTCGTATCATGGTCTCCTTCTCAACCGTCTTTCACTTAGTCATCCCGAATTTAGTTCGGGATCCGGGCTTAGAAATACTATGCTTATGCATTGCAGGTAGCGGGTTCGATAAAACTTTGGGAGAAAGATTCTGAATCAAGTTCAGAATGATGGAATGAAGAGCAGCGTATCGAGCGCAGGGTCTCGGGTGCCGAGAAGAAAAGCATGCCACAGTCCAGGCTATCTTCACGAAATAATGCTGAGACAGTCATCCAGGTAGCGCCTTCACGAGGTCCCTTACCTTGTCATCCCGAACTTGTTTCGGGATCTAGGTTTCGAGAAACCGCGGTTGGGCGTTGGAGGTTGGAGGTTCGTAAGAGCAGATTGAAACCGGTTCGCCGTTGAAAAGTTCTCCGTTCTCCGAAGAATAAATATGAGCTGGATGCTGAAAAAGTTCAGATGACGAATTGAGATGTTCCCGTAGTTAGCAAACGCTTTCAAACCGCCATGATTTTTCAGAAGTCACGCATGCTGTCATCCCGAACTTGTTTCGGGATCTGGTTTTGACCCTCTCAACGGAGGACGGTGTACTGTTGACTGGCTAACGTTTTTCATAAGCGTTCAGCGGGTTCTTGCTCCTAAGCGGACAGCGGCTTTTAGACAGAACTTCTGACTAGGACCATTGTCAGAATGACGGGATATGGCCTTTTCGCAATAACCATTAGTTGTCATCCCGTAGAGCTCCTGTACGGGATCTCGCGACTAAGAACAGCTATCCCCTTAAGAACGAAGATCCGCTGATCGCTGGAAAGAATCGCCCTTTCGCGCAAAAGACCGGGATTCTGACCAGGAGCATTGTCAGAATGACGGCATGTGTTGCTTTCAGAATAAGCGAAGAGCCATTTAACATAGTCATTCTTTCTCGCACTGCACACGATCGAATTCTCTGACTTTCATTTCTTTTGAGCATCCTGTCACAAAAGTGTTAGCATCGACGGGAAACGTTGTAATCAGTAGTGATCAGCGGAGACCTGTTATTTACCCGACGTAGTCCGAACTGGCCTCGCCGAAGGCGAGACTGGCCACCGAAGGTGACTGGCCTGCGAAGCAGACTGGCTACGCAGATCTTCCCCGCGAAGCGGGCATTGCGTCCGCCGATGATCTTCGGCGCCTTGCGTCTAATGTTTTATGGTAGCATCACTTCCGGCGATGTTCTTCGCCGCATCACCTAAGCTCTTACCAATCTCCTGATTTCGGATGACGGAGAACCGTTGACGGTTGACCTGATAGGCCTTTTGCAGATGTAGTTTGCATGTCAAATGAACCCAGGTTGCGATTACTAAAACACTGTATAATTCATTGTGAGGTGATTGAATGAAGATAGATCTCAGATGTATTCCTTGCAATCTAAACAGCCTTCTCAGGATTCTTGACCAGAACCATGCCGGAGAGGAAGAGAAAAAGCAAGTAGTAAGAACCTTCATGAAAGAAGTCGCGGAGATGGACTGGTCAGATACTCCAATAGACATCGGCCGAAAGGTCGGTGAAGCGCTTGAACCCCTCTTTGGTGACAGCGATGCCTTTAGAGATATAAAAAAGATGTCTAATGACAATCTTCTGGAGATCTACGATGATTTGAAAACTGAGCTCCTCAAACTTGACGATCCGTTGATCGGTGCGCTAAAGCTTTCCGTGGCAGGTAATATCATAGACGTTGCTCCCGGTCACAAGATCGATATCCACTCCACGATGAAGGATGCTCTTTCCAGACCTTTTGCGATAGACGATCTTCAGGAACTTGCCGATAGAATCCGCAAGGCGAACTCTTTGCTGATCATCGGAGATAACTGTGGCGAAGCCGTTTTAGACAAGCTTCTTCTGGATATTGCGAAAGTGCCCAATAGCTACTTTTCTGTCAGAACAAAACCTGCGCTGAACGATATTACTATGAAAGAGGCGCTTGAAATAGGAATGGATGAAGTTGCGACACTAATGGATTCCGGAGCGGACGCGCCTGGCGCTCAGGAAAAGACAATGAAGAGAGAATTTTCCGAGGTCTATTTTAGCGCCGATGTAGTAATCTCTAAAGGACAGGGCAATCTTGAGGGTTTGAGTTCCGTGAAACGTGAGATCTTCTTCTTGCTTATGGCAAAATGCGAGGTAATTGGAGGCTTCCTCGGAGTTCCAAAGGGTTCGTTCGTTGCTTACAAAAAGGCAGAATCGAGGGGATAGAATGGAGCTTTTCAAAGATTTTCCGGTCCTAGTTGTCGATGACGATCTTCGTTCAGAAAATACTGGTGGAAGAGCTACAAGAGAGATAATCAAAGAGCTTCAGAAACGAGGTTTTTCCGTAATTGAATCCTATTCAGGCTACGATTGCAGAATAGAGTTCATGTCACACTCAAATGTAAGCTGTGTCTTGCTTGATTGGGACCTAGTCATAAAACCCGATGCGGAATTTCTAGGCCCCGGAGAGATAATAGAGATAATCCGGGGTAGAAATATGCTTATTCCCATCTTTCTTATGACCGAAAAACTTCGAGTCAAGGAAATTCCGCTCGAAATTGTAAGCCAAATCGACGGCTATGTCTGGAAACTCGAAGACAGCCCCTCTTTCATTGCAGGCAGAATTGAAGAAGCAACTGAACGCTACATGGACGAGCTTCTTCCGCCATTCTTGAAGGAATTAATTAGATACGTAGATGAATTCAAGTATTCTTGGCACACTCCCGGCCACAGTGGTGGAGAGGCTTTTCTGAAGTCTTCTACCGGGAAGATCTTTCATAAGTTCTTCGGAGAAAACATATTCAGAAGTGACTTATCCGTATCAGTTCCCGAGCTTGGATCGCTCCTTGAACATACCGAGGCGATAGGGGAGTCCGAGAAATCCGCCGCAAAAATCTTTGGTTCCGACGAGACCTACTTCGTAACGAACGGCACATCGACATCAAACAAGATAGTTTTCCATTACTGCGTTACACCCGGAGATATCGTTCTCATTGACAGAAACTGTCACAAGTCGATTATGCATTCAATTATCATGACCGGTGCGATTCCCATCTATCTCACGCCGAGCAGAAACTCACTGGGAATAATCGGACCGATACATGAGGAGAATTTCGAGTGGAGCGAAATAGAAAAGGCAATCAAGGAAAGCCCCCTTGTAGAAGACAAAGAGAATTACAGAATAAAACTGGCAGTCATTACAAATTCCACGTACGATGGTCTCTGCTACAACGCAAGAACGATCCTCGACAGGCTTGAGAAAGTGGTCGATTTCGTTCTTTTTGACGAGGCCTGGTACGCCTACGCAAAATTCCACCCCATGTATCTTGGCCGATTCGGAATGTCTTCCGATATCGACAGGGAGAGATCCCCGGTAGTCTTTTCAACACACTCCACCCACAAGCTCCTGGCAGCCTTCTCTCAAGGCTCCATGATTCACGTGAAGGACGGGAGAAAGAGGGTTGATCACGGGAGATTTAACGAAGCCTATATGATGCATATGTCGACTTCCCCCCAGTACGCGATTATTGCATCGCTCGACGTCGCTGCAAAAATGATGGCCGGGAATGCTGGAAGATTCCTTATAGATGAAACGATTCAAGAGGCAATTATTTTCAGAAAGAAGATGAAGCACCTCAAGAAAGAGATAGAATCCAAAGAGACCGATCGAAAGAGACGCTGGTGGTTGGAAATATGGCAGCCGGACAAAGTCTCTATTGAAACCGAAAGCGGCGAGCGAAAGACCTTTGATCTCGAGGACATAGATGAGTCCATCTTGAAGGACAGGCCCGACTGCTGGTATCTCAAGGCTAACGAAGACTGGCACGGATTTGGAAAGCTCGACAATGACTATGCCCTTCTCGATCCCGTGAAGGTAACTGTGATGACTCCGGGTATCACGAGACAGGGTGGAATGAGAAACTGGGGAATACCTGCAACAATAGTGACTGCATTCCTTAGACACAGGGGAATCGTAGTTGAGAAATCAGGCCATTATTCCTTCCTCATTCTTTTCTCCTTGGGACTGACTAAAGGAAAATCCGGGACTCTTCTGGCAGAACTCTTCACTTTCAAAAAGCTTTTCGATGAAGACGCCCCTTTGGACGATGTATTTCCGGATATCGTTAGGGAGTTTCCAAAGAAGTACGGGAAAATGACTCTACAGGAACTGTGCAGACAAATGCACGAGTACCTAAGAAAAGTGAAAATTACGAAGGTTCTAAAAGATGTCTACTCACAAAATCCAGAGCAGGTAATGCTGCCAGCTAAGGCCTACGCGGAGTTAGTAAACGGTAATACTGAACTGGTGAGAATCCGCGAGCTGCAGAACAGGATTTCTGCCGTCATGGTCGTTCCGTACCCTCCCGGAATACCAGTGATAATGCCCGGCGAGAGATACACCGGTGAAACAAAGAGAATAATCGAGTATCTCAATCTCTCCGAGGAGTTCGACAACAAGTTCCCTGGATTTGAGAATGAGATGCACGGCCTCAAGATGAAGATAGACAGCGCCAACAAGAAGAGGTACTACACTTATTGCTTGAAGGAGATCGAACAGGAAGACAACCGATAGACGATCGCTTTCATTCATGGAATTCTCCCTTATTGCATGTAAAGGCGCGAATCTGATGCTATAATTCTTTCTGACACTGATAAATGAAGGGATAATCGTGATCCTCGCTCTTCTGCCTGCTGTTTTCTTCGGGTGGACTCTTGGAAGGAACGATGCAGCGAACATTTACGGTACAACAGTAACAAGCGGAATTCTGAGATACAGATCGGCGGCACTGATTTCTGCGCTTGCCGTACTCATTGGAGCTATAATCGGTGGTGCAGGAGGTATGCAGACCCTCTCTAAACTAAGCTCCCATACTTTGCTCTCAGCTTCAGTAAACGCTGCAGCGGCAGGAATCTCTGTTCTTTTGCTCAACAGAATAGGTCTACCCGTTTCCTCATCTCAAGCAGTTGTTGGCTCGGTGGTAGGCATTGGACTTATCAGCGGAGGTGTAGACTGGCTAGCTGTCTTGAAAATCGTAGCTTGCTGGATTACAACTCCATTGGGAGCGGCAATCGCCGGTTACATCTCATACAGGTTCTTTGGTTTCTGGTTCAGGAAGATTCCATCGATACTTGCTCAGGACATAATTCTGAAATCGTCCGCCATAATCATTGGAGGCTTAGGTTCATTTGCACTTGGCGCAAACAACGTAGCAAACGTTACTGGGAGCTTTGCAGAAATTATTGGCGTTGATAAAGCCGTGTTGATCGGAGGACTGAGCATATCAGCCGGGGCAATAATGTTCAGCAGAAGAGTTATGTACACAATAGGGACCAAGATAGTTGCTCTCGAAGCTTTTGCGTCGATCATTGCCTCACTGGCACAATCAGTTACAGTGCTAATTTATGCCTTTATTGGAGTCCCGGTTTCGGTTTCACAGGCAATAGTGGGAGCGGTTATTGGAGTCGGCCTGGCCAGAGGTACGAAAAACTTTGATTCTGGAATGACAAGGAGGATCGTATATGGGTGGGTATTCACTCCCGTTATCTCAGGGGTTATCTCGATTGTCCTCTACTTATCCCTCAGTTCCATATTAGTTACACTGCCAAAATGACCAGTGCCTTACCCTAATCTCAATTATTAGGCATAAGTGCGAGAGAAAAACAGAAGAATGCAAATGGGAAGCACAGTCATGTCCTTGAACAGCTTTCTGGTTCTGCCAATACGAGCGAACTGAACGCCCTCCGCGTTTGAAAACTCTTGGAACTCATTTGATCTCGATGCCTATGAATGAGATCTCTAGGCTCAACGCAATTAGAATGTCAGCAAATAACTCCTCTGGCTTATCGCTTCTACTCTAGCTCTGTCGCTCATAGCATTTGCCATGAGATACATGTGCGATAAAACAACACCGAGATCGATCGCTATAACCTCTTCATAGATCAGAGGAATCTTCTTCCAGCCGTGAATTGCTATCTCGTTTTCTCCCAAAACCTCAAACTTCCAGGGTTGTCTGTTGAACGATGAGGGTGCCATTCTTCCCGCATCGATAATGTCTTTCATTTTTTCGTCTATGTAATCTTCCTTGCCATATACAACTTCTTTGAGGGGCTTCCTGTTAGCCTCCCTGTAAAGAAAACGGGAAGCTCTCTCGACGATGTCTCCACTACCATCCGCAGCAAAGCCAACAACAATCATAGATAGATAATTTGGCAGTCGTGCCCAGCTAGTCGAGAATCCCTTCAAAGTAAGGTTTAGAACGATCTGCTCGCCTTCGAATCCATACTTCACAAGACTTGGTGTAGAAAAGTCACTCATTTTCGCAAGCACAATTCCCGATCCGGAAGGAAATTCTGGAGAGAAGTACCAATGCAAAACACTTTCGGAGTTAATCGGAACAATATCTCTCAGAGCGTCATTGACTTCTTTCTTCTGTTCAGGAGACAACTGCCTTTCCTGAAACTTTCTCTGTGTTACCCTCAACCCGATTGCCTTCTTGATCTCCTGTTTGCTTAACATTCAACCACCTCTTCACTCCTATTCTATATAATTTGACAATAAAACTCAAGATTAATTGGCTCAGTAGACTAAACGTCTCAAAAAGAAAACGCCGAGAGCATGCCCTCGGCGTTTCGGTAAATCAAATCTATGGTGGAAACTAGAGACTCTCCTTAACCTCTCTCACCCATTCCTTCGCAGTCTCGATATACTCCTCTAATCTTGAAGAAGGAGATTCGAAGTCACTCTCCTGAACGACTTCATTCCCCTTCAAAGCCTTTTTCAGATTCTCGAGGGCGCCACCTATCATTCCTTCATGCGTACAGAAGAGAGCGATCTTCTTTCCCTGGATTTTGTTCTCTTGAAGAAATGTATTGATCGGAGGTGCATATGTAAGAGCCCACACCGGACTCCCCAAGACTATGAAATCATACATGTTCGGATCGAAGCTATACGGCTCAAGTTCGGGACTGTTATTCATAGTCACCGACTCGCTTCCCCAGATATGCTCCTTATCTGGGTCATAGCCGGGCGTGGTCTCTATCTGTTCGGGATTCTCCACATGGTGATAATAGGTCCGAGTGAACTCCCCCGTGGGAACCAGCCTCAGAAGGTCAGCACCTATTGAAGAGGCCATTGCCTCTGCAAGTGCTTTAGTGCTTTCATCGTATGAGAAATAAACAACAATAGACTTCATACTATTACCTCCCTTCATTGCTATTATAGCTTGTCTTAGAAGCGAAATGAACGTATCTCTACAAAGGAACCGCTATTCTTTGCCAGAACAAATGAAACAAAGAAGGATTTCTGAAGAGCCTGCGCCGATTGATCATTCAGGTGTTGGTCTCCTTGAATCAGTGACTCGGGGAAGTTGGGTTTTGACGACCGTTCCGAGTACTTTTAGTAGAAGCGCTAAATCACAAGTAATCAACAGCAACTTTATGTTCTTCAGCTCTCAAAGGCACCTTTCAAAAAGTAGAGATAACTTTCCTTATGCGCTTCACTTTGATTGCATAATCGCTTGCCTTGTTAGTTCTTTCACCTGTGTCCATAAAAATAGATCGAGCTTGCGCGATACGAAGTATCCTTTAGTAATATCATTATTTAGTAGAGGCGGGTTTTCCGCTTTTGGATAATCCGCTCGCGGCTTTCCCGCTTACGGAAAATCGGTTTGCGGATTAACGCGGCTTCGACAGAGCGTCTTGTCAATTTCTTATTTGACTAGTTCCGATTTGCTTTTTTGCCGAAATTTGAGCCCTCTGAAGACATGAACAAAGTAATTCAAGTACCCACTGACTTCAGTCATAAAAACGGAGAACAACCCACTTAGGCACGAACAACCTGAATGAAAACAGCCGATGGTAGAAACCTCATTCCGTTTTTTGTTACGCTTAAAAAATCGAAGATGCGGAGAGCATATGATGCTAGAAAGCGACTCAGTACGTAGTTCCAATAAGCCTCTCAAACCATTCACGGCTTATTACTCTGTAATGTGGATGATAGCTTCTCTTATACGAAGCACTGTGATGCACCAGTTTTCCGCCTTCAACCGCTTCCTTAACAACCATTGAAGACTCAGGAGTGAAAATCTCCTCAGGAATTGAGTCTCTGAGTACGCTTTCTATCCTGTACCACGCTTCCTTCCATTCATCATGTGATAGGGTGGCCCCTAATCTACTGCTGGCAACCAGTGCCCGGAAGAGATCATCGATAAGTACCTGCCGGTTCTTAACAATAACAAGATTGATCCTGAAGAAGTTCTCCATATAGCTTACATCCTGCCATAGAACCTGATCGAACTCATCGCAGTCGATCTCTTCGGCAAGAAATCTAAGGGCGACCGCTTGATCCTCCATTATGTGACTAGGACCAAAAGTCCCCTGATAGAAGAGCTTGTACAGATCTACAAGCTGTGCCGCAGGGTGCAAATCGAGTTCATGTGAAGCGAGTTCCACTATCCTGTATTCTCTTGTGAACATACTATCCCCCTCTTTGATTAACAATTATACTGCTACAGGGGCTCGATTCAAAAGCCGATCGACTGCCTATTGTGGCAAAGGGCAGTATTCCGGGGCTTTCTTACTCACAGCATGATCATATTTACTTTATCAGAACAGTAGTTTAGCAAGAAATGACTTCCCGCAACTCAACACGCTTTTTTTGATTGGGAACTTTCCATAGTTGTCTAATAGAAAGAAAAAGCCCCCGCACGTCGCGAGGGCTCCCTGGGGGTTAACTGTGGCCTAAAGTACAGAAGCTAAGAAGAGAATCTCTTCTTCCCCAGACCGAAAACTAAAGATTGACTGTTATTTCAATATTTACCAGCTCTCCTACCAACTACGAATACCAACTACAGAAAAGCCTTTTGAGACAGACGAGCTCCCTGCACCTTCAGAACGTGAAATCGCAATGAATCTCTTCAGAAAGTCGCTTAGATCTTCACTCGAGAAGGATTCTCCGACTAGACTCCCATAAACCCAAAACTCAGAACCTTTTGAATCAATCTCGCTTTCAACTACTAAACCTATGCTACCACCAGTCAGAGGAAACAGAGGATCATCATAATCATCAAAAGGATTGTCATCATTAACATTGCCAAAGGCCTTAAAATCCCCATGCATTACACCCACGCCATGGGAAGACGTCGTCTCTTTGAAGAAGTTAATATCTCCCCCAATTGAGACCAATTCCAAAGATATCCCTTCTATTAAACTAGACTCGGCAATAAGAGTACTGTTTACTTCACTCACATTTACTTCAGTCTGACCCAAAGGCTTATTAGAGACATCAGTTTGAGCATTTATAGAATTACCGTTGTTGAAAAGACTCTTAAGCGGTTCATACACAAGGCTTTTCGTCACATCAATGTCGCCAACCACAGTGATCGAATACTCTCCGTTTATAAGATCCATTTTCTTTGCATCACCATCTCCAACCAGAATGTCTGAGTCAAAACGAACAAACAACTTATGATCTCTGCCAGTTATTCTCCTGCTTGTCTTAACTTCGATCTTTTTGTTCTTCACCTCCAACGTTGATAACACAAGGTCTCCATCTTCTTCGAACTCCACTCTAATCTTGTGAACACTTTCTATTGAGGGATCAATTCTAACAACAAGAAGGGTTTCATCATCCAAAGGCAGAGCATTCGAGTCGAGGACCAAAGGAAGAACTCTATCGTCACTTGACAAATTGATTTCCACGGTAGTGCTAGGGAGGCTATCAATATGTTCGTTCTTAAGACCTTCGAAGTAATCCGCGACCGGTGTAGAAGGCTTCGTAAAATCAAAGCCTTCGAAAGCTGGTATGACCTCCGAAGCCGAAACTGTTCCCAAAAAGATCTTCCTTGGATCGCTGAGATCTGCAATAGTAATCGTGTCAAAAATTATTACATCACCAAATACCACATCTCCCCAAAGCGTTGTATCGTCCCCCGACCTATATTGGTTTAGCACTCTTTCGAACGAGCCTAATTCAAGCGCTGGATTCTCCAGTTTGTACTGCCTGATAAATAGTCCATAAGAATAGCGCCTGGCAGTATTCTCAGTGCCGGTCCAAGAGATAAGCGAATAAGTGTCTTTGTCGTGCCTGTAAATAACAGCTCCTTTATCCTGCGTATCAAAAACACTCGGATCCGTGTTCAAATGTGAGACAAAATCCGCCTCGTTTGATAGATTCCAGTACTCGATATCGTCACTATCCAGAGTTCTGAGCACTGTAGCCCAATATGTACCTTCCATTCCGCCTCTTGTTGAAGCAAATTCGAGGAATTCATCGAAGTCCTCCCAGTCGTTACCAGAAGTGAAAGTGACAGATTCTTCCAAACTGTCCACAAGATATGCAGCGGCGATCTCAATTATGTTCCTTGTGCTTAGCTGTATCTCCGAAACTCTCTCATATGAGTTCAGTCTACTTCCCAATCTTCCAATCTGAGAGCCAAAAGCAATTAGCATAATGGACGTGAACCCAAGCATCATCAGCGTAAAAGGCAGAACAAAACCCTTACGGTTCGTATTTGCTAACATATAACTCATCACCACCCGAGGAGTTAACTATACCAAATTCAATTCGATAAACTACTAAATCGCTGAGTTCTTGTGATTCAGTTCTCGAAAACAGCTTGATTTCATACTCACTGTACTCAGCATCTTCAAGCGCTTTGTCCAAGTCATTCTGAGTAACTGGATCGTTTTTATGTTCAACAAACTCTGCTAGCAGACGCCTGATATTTTCCTTAGCTACAGCCGTTTGAGTGGCATTTGAAAGTCTATTGTATGCAACCAATAATGACATCGAGACTATCAAGAATACCGCAACCACCGCTAACGCAACAACGAGTTCCAGAAGAGAATAACCCTCTCTAATAAAACCTCACCGCCCCTTTAACATTCTTTATCACTACCGGCATATCCTCCGAGTATGTAGAAAAAGTAGCATCATATGTAAGAAAAACACTTTCATACTTGAACCTACAGTCAAGGACGCCTTTTGCAAGGACGTCTGTGGAGACTACGTTGTTCTGATCATGGAAAGAATACACAACTTCGTTCCTAACTTGATCAAACGTAACTGTTGCGGGAGTTTGTTCATAAATCTCATTCTTTCTTGCATAGGGTACACTGGTCAGCATACCAATTGTTGTATTCTCAACTTCTATGTCCCCAAGACCTGTCCAACTACGGGTCACAATTTGCTTTAGAGAAAGTTGAAATCTTGAGATCTCCTCATTAACTTCCATATTAGCGTTAATCTTCCTTATTTCTCTAGCTGCAACATTGCCAACAATGAGAACTACAGAAACAACTATGAACGATAATGCCATAACTACTAGCATCTCCGTCATCGTAAGACCTCTACTTCTTGCTTCTGAGTTCCGGATCAAATCAGTCCTCCAAATATACTTCATTAAAATCCTTTTTGGGTCGTAATTCACCAACTTACGACTTGCTTCATTGCTGCTTAACACGAGAATTAGGGCGATGGCAAGAGCCGTAATTGGTAAGTCCAAACAAGTTTCGGAATCAATTAATCAAATCCATAAAACACTATAATTCTCTCTGCCAAATCACTATTTAGCTGAAACGATTTTATCACACTACTATGAACAACAGCTCTAGAAAAGAGTACCTAGGTCAAGCCGCTCGCGTTCTCGGATCAATGCAACAAAGAGCCCTAACCTTTTCTAGCAACAATGTTCCAGTAGTGATGAAGCAACTGCATGTCACCTGTTCTCATTGCGAACACTTTGTCTTTTCTAGCTTCGCAAAACACGTGTCCGCTTTTCAATAAGCATCCCGGATTCTTTTCCTACTTCAAGCTCTTTTGAGCAAATGCAATTGATTTCACTTTCGTCTGTTTTTTGGCCATCGAGTTTTTCTTAATTGTACACTCCACAAATTCAAGATATAGTATCGATTCAGCTCGATAGGACTCAAAAATCAGACGTAGAAACATTTCATGGGCTGATGGAGAAAACCAGGGTCTTCGTGTTTTTCAAAGAACTTCACAGGATCTGATCGACCTTGCTGTAAATTGCGAACACACTTGTGTTTTGCCTCGCTGATCGCGATCATAGTTAAATACTGCAATTATCGGATATGCAAATTTTGTGTCAGTTTAGTTTCTTCATGTAAAAGGTTCGATTTTTCCTTGCATTTTCCGTTCTATCTGGGGTATCATTATTTATTCCCAATTTCATTGCGAGGGAGCTGACAATCGAATCGATTAGACGGTTTCTGAGGATAAGATATCACTGGAAAACCTCCTAGAACAGAGTTGAGAACGCCCGAAAGACCTCCTTATTTCTAATCAGTTCCCTCGTGTTTCCTTATTTGCCCATCTTCTTCTCCAATTTGCATGCACTCAGATTTTTTGTCGCCTTTTATATTCACGTCCCTGGTGGCGGGTGCGGGCTCAAAAGAGCAAGACAAACCAGTTGACCGCTGAGCGGTTCTCTGTTCGCCGTTAAAGAGAGAGAAAGATCTATTCATCGTTCAGAGCCGAGGATCAGTTCTTCGTTCTTGGTCAAGGTTAAAAACCAGAGATGCTGAAACAAGTTCAGACGAATTATTACGCATTCAGAATCAGCAAACGCTGTCATGTCCGTCTCGCCTTCTCACATGCCTCTTACTTAGTCATCCCGAACTTGTTTCGGGATCGGGTTCTAAGAACGAACAATCTGGACGCGTAGCATCGGAACGAAGAACCGTTCTTCTCGGAGGGCGGGTCCTTGCTCTTGGAAGGACCAAGGACAGCTTTTAGAACTGAAAAACGACACATCCTCTTGCGAATCTGCACCTCTCAATGTGACGCCATATCTCTCGTTTTGGCGCCTTTCGAGCTTTCTACATGTTACAATTTTAAATGTGATAAAATAGTTACGAAGTATGGAAAACACATCAAATTACGAGGAGGAATGTATATGAGCAGTTATCATGAATCGGTTGATCAGCTAAGCGAAAAGGCAAAGGACATTTCCAGAGCTCTCAACAGCCTTAAGGAAGAGATCGAGGCCGTAGACTGGTACAACCAGAGAGTGGATGTAACTGAGGATGCCGAACTGAAGGCTGTAATGGCGCATAACAGGGACGAGGAGATAGAGCATGCCTGCATGACTCTCGAATGGCTCCGTAGAAATATGGACGGTTGGGATGACGAGCTTAAAACATATCTGTTCACGAAGGCACCAATCACCGAAGTTGAGGAAGCCGGATCGGGTTCCGAAAACAGCGGTCTGAACATCGGAAAGATGTAATAGGGAGGGATTAGAATGGATCTTTTCAAAAGACAACTAGCCCCATTGACGAGCGAGGCGTGGGAAGAAATAAATGAAAGAGCTAAGCAGGTTCTTAAGAGCTATCTCTCCGCAAGAAAAGTGGTTAGTGTGGTTGGTCCAAAGGGATGGGAGTATTCTTTCGTTCCGGAAGGAAGGGTCAAAATTCTCGAAAAAGAAGGAGAGGTCGGTGTAGGTCTTAGAAAGGCGAAGCCTCTTTTAGAGGTGAGAGTTCCCTTCAAGCTGGTCCGCTGGGAGATGGACGATATAGAGAGAGGCGCAAAGGATTCCGATCTGGGACCGCTTGAAGAAGCGGCAAAACAGATAGCGCTCTTCGAGGAAAATGTAATCTACAATGGCTATGAAAAGGCGACCGTCAAAGGAATCGTAGAGTCGGTCGAAAACAAACCGATTCCTCTGGGTTCAAAGCCGAACGAAATCATCGAATCACTTTCAAAGGCTGCTCAGGTTTTGAAGGACAATTTCGTGGATGGACCGTTCGCTCTCATCGTCAATCCCGAAACAATGGCGATTCTCAATTCTCATGTTTCCGGATACCCGCTTGTGAAGCGAATCGAGTCCTTCCTCGGCACGGATATTGTTGTAAGCAGAGTTGTGAAGGACGCACTGCTTCTTCCGAAGGATCATGAAGACCTTGAACTGGTTATCGGCGGAGACTTCGAAATAGGTTATCAGAGTCACACTGACAAAGAAGTCGAACTCTTCATATCGGAATCATTCACCTTCAGGGTTCTCGATCCGGCGATCATTGTTAAGTTGACAGTCTAAATAAGTTCTGCATAAAAGGAAAACCGGGAGCAGATGCTCCCGGTTTCTCATATCGCATCAAACTCTTTGAACTCTAATCAAAGTGTCATAACCATTCAAGTTCCACTCTGTCCCAGAGTCGAGACTTTCTTCAAAGACAACGGCATTGGAGAGTGTTTCTTCTTTTATGTATTCTCTGTAAGTATCGATCGCATCGACTACTTCCCTCGGGCCAGAGAAGGAGACATTGATTCTGTCTGTTATCTCAAAATCCGCTTCCTTCCGCATTGTCTGTATCTTTGATACCATCTCTCTTGCGAGTCCTTCTTGAAGAAGCTCTGGAGTGAGCTCGGTGTCAAGTATGACAAAGTTTTCATTGCTCATTTCGAAGGTGAAACCTTCAAGTTCCTGGATTCTTATGTCGAGATCTTCTTCTGTGAGTTCGAAAGTCTTCCCCTCTGCCTCGATTGAGATCTTTCCTTCATGCTTGACCCTGGCAACTACATCGGCCGGCTTCATAGACCTTAGGGCATTTCCGATCGCTTTCAGATCTTTACCGAACTTGGGGCCCATAACCCTGAAGTTCGGCTTTACCTCGTAATTGACGTAGTCTCCGAGCTCTTCAATATACTCGATGTTCTTGACGTTGATCTCTTCTAGAATCAACTCGCGCATCGATTCAACGATCTTCTTTATCCGCCCGTCAACGAGAATCTTCGGAAGAGGCTGTCTGACCTTGATCTGCACCTTGTTTCTGCATGCCCTGCCCAGGGTTACGATATCCATGACGGCAGCCATTCTCTTCTCGAGATCCGGCTCTATCAAGCTCTCGTCGGCAACAGGATAGAACTCAAGATGGACCGATTCCTTCTCTTTATGCGTAAGGTTCCTGAAAATCTCCTCGGCCGTGAAAGGAGCGATTGGAGCCATAAGTTTGGCTACTGTAAGAAGAACTTCGTACAGGGTTAGATAAGCTGCCTTCTTACTGTTGTCCAGTTCGCTCGTCCAATATCTGTCCCGTGTTCTTCTGACATACCAGTTTGAAACCTCTTCAACCACGAAATCTTGAATAGCCCTCACAGATTTCGTCATATCATAATGGTTAAGAAGATCTGTTACCTCTCTCACGAGAGTGTTGAGTCTGGATATTATCCATCTGTCCACTTCTTCCCTTTCGGAAACGGGAAGATCGAATTCCCCCGGGTCGACGTTGTCCACATTTGCATACATTGTAAAGAATGAGAAGACGCTGTGAAGCGTTCCAAAGAACTTGCTGAACGTATCCTTTACGCCCTCTTCGTCGAACTTGGTTGGCACCCACGGTGGCGAGACGGCAAGCAGATACCATCTCAACGTATCGGCTCCATATTTTTCTATAATCTTCCAGGGATCGACCGTATTGCCTTTGGACTTTGACATCTTCTGCCCGTTCTTATCGAGAACGAGATTGTTGACCAGAACGTTCTTGTACGGTGACTGCCCAAAAAGGAAGGTCGAAATCGACATGAGAGAATAGAACCAACCTCTGGTCTGATCAATTCCTTCACAGATGAAGTCGGCCGGGAAAAGATCGCCCATAAAATTGTCTTTGTTTTCAAACGGGTAGTGATGCTGTGCGACTGGCATCGCACCTGAATCAAACCAGCAGTCTATGACTTCCGGGGTTCTCGTCATCCTGCCACCGCATTCACATCTCAGATGAACGTCATCTACGTACGGCCGATGAAGCTCTATATCTTCAGAAATGTCCTCTATTGCTCTCTCGACTAGTTCCTTTCTAGAGCCTACCGCTGTCAGTTTCCCACATTCGTCGCACTTCCATACATTTAGAGGTGTTCCCCAATATCTGTCTCTCGAGAGGGCCCAGTCGACCATGTTCTCGAGCCAGTTTCCAAAGCGCCCCTCCCCAACAAATTTTGGATACCAGTTGACGGAGTTGTTCACTTCTATCATTTTGTCTCTATATTCGGTGGTCTTTATGTACCACGATTTTCTTGCGTAATAGAGAAGCGGAGTGTCGCATCTCCAACAGAATGGATAAGAGTGAGTGAGACGCTCCTTTTTGAACAAGAGATTCCTGTCTTTCAAGTATCGGGTGATCAAAGGATCGGCATCTCTTACAAACATTCCAGCCCATGGAGTAACCTCTTCGGTAATCTTCCCCTCTTTGTCGACAAGCTGAAGTAAGGGAAGACCGAATTTCCTTCCCAGGATGTTGTCATCCTCTCCAAAAGCGGGGGCCATATGGACGATGCCGGAACCATCCTCGAGCGAAACGAAGTCGCCATATACTACGTAGAAGGCCTTCTTATCTACTTTTGCAAAGGGTATTAATTGCTCGTATTCAAGATTTACAAGGTCCATACCCTTGAGTTCTTGGACTATTCTGTAATTGCTCTCTTCGCCAAGAAGCGCGCTCAGCCTTTCCTTAACAAGGTAGTAGTATTCGACCTCGTCTCCGTCTACTTTTACTTCGACCTTGACATAGTTAAACTCAGGATTTACCGCAAGAGCGACGTTTGATGGAAGTGTCCATGGAGTCGTAGTCCAAACGATGAAGTATTCGTTGTCTTTTCCTTTAAGGCGGAATTTGACATATATTGAATCTATGGTCTCATCCTTGTAGCCCTGAGCTACCTCGTGAGAGGCGAGCGGAGTTCCACACCTCGGGCAGTAAGGCATAATTTTGTGGCCTTCGTAGATATAGCCCTTATCAAAATATTGCTTGAGAATCCACCAGACCGATTCGATGTAATCGTTCTCCATGGTGATGTATGGATGTTCCATATCGATCCAGTAAGCTATGCGTTCAGTCAATTTCTTCCACTGGCTTTCGTACTTCCATACAGATTCCTTACACTTCTGATTGAATTTCTCTATGCCAAAGTCCTCTATCTCCTGCTTAGAAGAGAAGCCCAGCTGCTTTTCAACTTCGATTTCTACGGGAAGACCATGAGTATCCCAGCCCGCCTTTCGCTTCACCTGGTACCCCTGCATAGTCTTGAAACGGCAGACCGCATCCTTCAACGTTCTTGATATAACATGATGAATTCCAGGCATACCATTGGCAGTCGGGGGACCCTCGAAGAAAACAAACTCGGGGCTTCCTTCCCTTTCCGTTACACTTCTAGTTGCAAGATCATCTTTCCGCCAATAGGAGAGTATCTCTTCTTCTCTCTCTGCTGCAGGACGTTTGAGGTCTACATCTTCAAACCTTGGCATACTTTGTTTCCTCCTGTCTTGAAGTATTCGTCAGATCATACAGTCCAATTATGAATGTTTTCGACAATATTTGCTTTAAGGAAAAAATAACATGAAGCGTACGACTGAAGAAAAAGGACAGTCTGTCTGTCCCTGAAGAGCGTTCTAATCTGTAATCCCCGGTTCCGAAGTTGTCTTCAACATTAGCTCTTCTCCTTCCCAAATGTATCCATCACTTATAGATAATATGATACATCACAATAGAGACTTGTCAAGCAAAGAAACCCGCTGACCGGAGTTACACCTAGTGAAATTGAGAGAATTTCTTTCTCTTTCTGACAGCAAAATTATGATCGCTGGCTTCTTCACCACTCCTTCTTCGCACGCATATAAGCAAGATCCAGTTCATAGGGCCATTCCCAGAAATCGGTCTCACCTTTTTCCTTTGCTTTCAAAGCTTTGTGGACTCTCTCTCTGCTGAGGGGATAACTGTGGATCCTCATGCCCGTCGCTTTGAACAGCGCGTTATTAAGTGCCGGAGCCGGAGCGATCATCGAATGCTCTCCAACACCCCGGTTCCCGTAAGGAGAAATCTCTTCAGGTACCTCTTCCCAGAAAGACTCGATCTCTGTAGGAGCGTCCATTATCGTGGCGATTTTGTAGTCCGTGAAATCGGGATTGAGCAGTCTGCCACGCTCGTCATACGACAAGCCTTCCATAAGGCATGCAGAAAGACCCTGAACGGTACCGCCTTCTATTTGACCCTTAATGTTTATCGGGGTTATTGCCTTGCCGACATCGTAACCCGCGCAGACTTTGTTTACAAGTATCCTTCCTGTGCCGGGATCGACCTCAATATCTATCCCGACTGCGCCAAGGGTGAAATGGGCAACTACCTTTGAGGACTGCCCCGTATCGGGGTCGGGATAGATCAGATCCGGCGGTGTAAACGAACCGGTACCAATAATCGGGCCACCTTTCAAAATTCCGTCAGGCATTTTGAAACCATTCTGAACTCGTTCGTCTATCCTTTCACTCTTGCCAAGTTTGTGACACTTGACGACTCCGTACTCTATGCTTATTGTTTCGACCGGTGTCTGCCAATACTCTGCAAACAAAGCTAGGAGCTTCTCTCTCAATTCGCTGGCAGCTCTTTTCACAGCCATCCCCATTGACCAACAGGATCTGCTAGCAACCGTCTGCCAGTCATAAGGGTGGCTCTGAGTATCTGGATAATATACTTTGATCCAGTCGTAAGGAATCCCGAGTTCTTCAGAGACGATCTGTGCGAAGGCGCTGTAAGTACCCTGCCCCATGTCCATCGTCGCAGCCAGCACTTCTACGGTCCCGTCTCCGTTTAGCTTGACAATAGCGGACGAAGAGGCGTCTGCAGGAATCGCAGGCGCTTTTATTGCCAGCGCGATCCCCTTTCCTCTCTTCCATCCCTTCCGTGTCGCCGGTTCTTCTTTGTGCAAATCCATCTTCTCTACCACTTTGTCGACGATCTTCTCAAGAGCGTGATCGTGCATTGGCATCCCCGTGCAAGTTGTCTGGCCCTTCTTGATAAGGTTCTTCTTTCTGAACTCGACCGGATCGATTTTGAGCTTGTGGGCAACGATATCCACAACCACTTCCAGAGCACTCATAAGCTCCGGCAAACCAAAGCCCCTATACGCTCCCCCAAAGGGTTTGTTTGTGTAAACCGCATAACAGTCTGCCCAGACGTTGGGAATGTTGTATGCTCCCATTGAAGTGTACCCGGCGCTCCTGACTGGATTTGCACCATATTCGGCCGAGATTCCAGTATCGAACCAGAACGTGTTGCGGATTCCCTGCATTAATCCATCGTCGCTTACCGCCATTTCTATTCTTGCAACGAAACCCTGTCGAACCCATGAGCTCAACATAACCTCTTCTCTTGGAATGAAGAGTTTCACAGGTCTTCCTTTGATGTCTTCGTCCATCGCGGCGGCAAGACAGAGAGCCTCGACTGTCATTCCTGCCTTTCCGCCAAAGCCTCCGCCTATCGGAGGAGCAATCACTCGGATCTTATGAAGAGGATAATTAATACCTTTGGCAATAATGTCTCTCACTGTGAAAGGAGACTGCGCGCTTGTCCAGATCGTGATCTCTCCAGACCCAGGATCCTGTTTGCATATCGTACAGAAAGTTTCAATGAAACCGTGAGCGATCTGAGGGCAGGTTATTGTTTCCTCGAAGACATGAGCAGAATTCTTGAATGCTGCCTCCGTGTCCCCCTTTCTAATTCTGAACCAGTTTGCGATATTGGTGTTCGGCTGAGGTGTTATGAAATCAACATGCTCGTACTTATGAAGATCCGGATGAACCAATACTGAATTATTCGTCGCTGCCTTCACGGGGTCAAAGATCGCTTCGAGTTCGCTGTACGTTACCTTGACTTTTTTTGCTGCTTCCGATGCTGCCTCTTCGGTCTCGGCAACTACAAGAGCGACGGGTTCTCCAACATATCTCGCTCTTCCAATGGCCATGGGGGTTCTGTCCTTCAAATATAGTCCAAAGTGATGGGGGAAATCCTCTCCTAAAAGGACCTTCAACACTCCAGGAATTTTCAGAGCTTCCGAGTCATCGACGTTCAGGATCTCTCCATGAGCCACAGAGGAACGGACAACCGCTGCGTGAAGCAGTTCGGAGCCGAACCTCAGGTCGTCGGCAAACTGAAGTGTACCTTCGGCCTTTTCCAAGTCATACTTCCTCGGCAGCCATTTCCCTATCCCAGTCTTCGTCTTAATAGTCTTCACGCGTCCCACCTCCTCCGTTATTTCCAGAAAGAATGGCGGCACTCTTTTTGACCGCTCTGATGATTGCAAGGTAACCCGTGCACCTGCAAATGTTTCCCGAGAGGGCTTCCCTAATCTCTTCATCTGAAGGAGAAGGATTTTTCTTCAGCAGTGCGTAAGTAGTCATTACCATTCCAGGAGTGCAGTATCCACACTGGATGGCGCCTTCATCGATGAAGGCCTGCTGAATTGGATGTAGTCTTCCTTTCTTCACAAGTCCTTCGACGGTGAGAATGTCTGCACCCTCGGCTTCTCTGGCAAGAATAAGGCATGACTTTTGGGGAAGGCCATTCATTATCAAAGTACAGGCTCCACATTCTCCCTCTTCACAACCCCTCTTGAGACTGGTAACGCCTTGCTCTCTTAGGGCATTTAGAAGTGTCGTTCTATCTTCAACAACCAGAGTTGTCTTACGGCCGTTGAGCGTAATGGTTACGCGCTTGTCCTTCATTTGTGAACACCTTCTCCCGCAGGTCTTTCAAGACAACGAGAGATTGCTCTTCTCGTCAGTTCGGCAATCATCTCGACCCTGTATTCTCTGGAGGCTCTCACATCCGTGATGGGATCGACTGCATCGGCCGCTAATTCTGCAGCTTGGTCTATTACCTCGTCATCTATGTTGCTGCAGGAGTTAAGCAGCTTTTCAGCCTCAGTCGCTCTAAGGGGTCTAGCAGAAACGGCGCAGAAAGCAATTCTGAACTCTCTGTTATCACCCTTGAAGAGCGTGCAACAGACGGCAGCCTGAGCGATATCTAGAGCCTCTCTTCTTATTGCTTTGAGGTAACAGCCGCTGGTCTCCACTGCTGGAAGAGCGATCCTTATTCCTGTGACGATCTCATCGGTTCCAAGAGAGGTTCTCTTTGGTCCAGTAATAAACTCCGAGACCGGAACCTTTCGACTGCCGTTCGGTCCCGTGATCTCGACTTTCGCGTCATAGCAAACCAGAGGTGCGATCATATCTCCTGAAGGGACTGCGGCACAGACATTTCCGACAACTGTGGCACGATTCCTTATAAGTGGATCCGAGTGTGCCTTGCATGCCTGAACCAAAGCTGGGAAGTAACGATTCAATGAATCGTCTCCGATAACTTCGTTGAGAGTTACCAGCGCTTTCACTTCAACGTTGTCCTCGTTCACAACTATTCCTTTGAGTTGCTCCACAGCCGTCAAGTCAACGATATAGTCGGGTTCCTTAATAGACTTATGCAGCCATACAATAACGTCAGTGCCACCGCTCTTAACCATGGCCTTATTCCCATGGCGCTGAAGCGTGTCCAGTACCTCCGAAATCGAGCGGGGTCTTTCTAGAACGAAGTCACGCATTCGCTATCGCCACACTTTCAATAAGATTTATTCCTCTTCGTCGAAAGCTACAATTCTGCTTATACACGACTCTCCGCCGACGAACCGCCAGGGGAAGCAACCTATTACCATTCTTTTGTCAAGTATCTTGTCTATCTCTCCGCCGACGTTTTCTGCGTGAATAATGTCATATGGGAAGAGAAGAACATGCATCAACTGGTAGTCTTCGTCAGGAAAGATCTCTTCGAGTGACTTCCCGTATTTCTCATGCATATAGTGATCGCACTCTTTTGCCTGAACCGGCATCCACTCACGAATCTTCGTGTTCATTGGATGGTCGGCCGAACCACAGTCGACACCTATCCACTTGATCTTCTTCATTTTGCACCACTCTGCGAATTCCCTGGTTGGTCCGGGGTGTTTTATCATGTATCTTACTTCGTCGGCCTCGGGCTGATCGTAAGCATATTTGTGGTATCCAGTGTTGATAATAAGAATATCGCCTTCTTTCACCTCTACTCTCTCTTCGATGTCCTTGGAAGTGTAGATTCCATAGTCTTCTGCGATATCCGAAAGATCAACTATTACTCCGGGCGCAACAAGTTCATTGAGAGGTATGCTCGCGATGTCTCTCCCGTGAGTGCAGAAATGCAACGACCCGTCCAGATGAGTCCCAACATGGTTGGAATGCGTTAGAAGCTGTCCGTTTGCACCGTTTGGGGCAAGCCTCTTGAAAAACTTTATCTGTAGGGGCTCATAGGTTGGCCATGGTGGTGTTAGGTGGCTGATCGGTTGCGATAACTCGTAAATCCTTATCTTGTCCCAGTTCTTCGGTACCATAAACTACCTCCTCTATTTGGAATATTTCTCAACGAATGCTTCAGCTGCCTTGACAAAGGCTTCAGACGGCATCCTTACTATTCCCGCTCCGACCTGTCCTTTGCCGGCCTCTTTGTGAGCCGCACCGGTGTCGAGGATTGGAGTGATGCCCGTTTCCACGACTTTGATCAAATCAATTCCCGTAGGAGTTCCGCGAAAGTTCAGTACGGGAATCGTGAAATGCTTGTTTTCTCCCACACAGATCTCATACATTTCCTTCGTGTAGTTAACCGCGTCCTGAGGGGTGCCTCCGACGAACTGAACGATCGCAGGCGCTGCGGCCAATGCAAATCCGCCAACTCCGTAAGTCTCCATAATTGCGCTGTCTCCTATGTCTCGATTTACATCGTCTTTCGTGAAACCAGGAAATAGCAGGACATCGGGCAGAGCCGCCTGACAGGTAAACCACTCGTTCTCTATTCCGGCAATCTGTATTCCGAAGTCGGTGCCGTTTCGAGCCATGATTGTAATCATGCTGGAACCCTCTACATAACCGACGCTGTCAAGTGAGGCCTTTGCCGCGGCCATTCCAGGATTCAAGAAGAAGTGATCATTGCCTGCCATAAACTTCACAACCCTGGAGAGGTTGTGATTACCCCGTTCCGCGTCTATCAAAGAAGGAACAAGTGTTCTAATCAGAAGTGAAGTGGCTGCCCTGTTGCGATTATGGAGTTCATCTCCCATGTGGAGAGACTGAGAGATCAAGCTCTTAAGATTGAGGCCACCATTATCTTCGACGTATTTTCGCACCCCATTTCTCAACACTGGATAAAGAACTTCACGCATCCAGTTCAGTCTTTCTATGACCTCTTCGCTGAATGCACCCATTCGCAAGACCTTTCCGAGGCCCTCGTTAAGAGTCGCATAGCCTCTCCTTCCAGAATTCTTTTCTTCAACTACCCATACCGGCAGATTAGGAGATATTATTCCTGCCATAGGGCCGACCGAGTTGTGGTGATGGCAGGGTTCAAAAGTGATTTCTCCTTTCGAAGCCAACGCTCTCGCCTTTTCCGGAGTTTCCGCCCAACCTTCGTAGAGAATTGCGCCTGTTATGGCGCCTATCATAGGGCCCGACATCCTCTCCCAAGTTATGGGCGGACCGGCATGAAGAATCATTTTTTCTCCGAAATTTGGAATAAACTCTTTGGCCATTCCGAGACCAACAATCTGGGGTTCGGCCTTCAAAAGCCTTTCAAACGCTATAGAATTTGCTTTATCGATGTCATTCAACCTCTTCACCTCTCAATTTCCTCAATCTATCCATCAACGAACTTTTGGCAAGAGGAGGTCTCCAATTGACCTTGACCGCCGGAACCTCTTGCTCCAGAAGATCGAGATAGAATCTCTCCATCCCAAGGTTTATTACTTTTGGACCACTGTTTAGCAAATCTTTGAACGACAAGATTATCGCTCCCTTCTTGAAATGAGACTCGAGGCCAGAAGCGCGGCCCTGGCATTACTCTCACAGACTATGACACCTGCATCTTCCAAAAGAGAAATCTGTTTCGCCAGGTCTTGAGGGTCTCCCGCTGTACCGCAAACATAAGCAACATAAACCGGCTTAATTTCTCTTTTTACCGCTCCGATAGCCTCTGCAACTTCTTGAGATGGGTTTTCCGCACTCCCATATCCCAGGACTACATCAAAGAGAACAACAGCCACCGAATTATCTTCCGACTGCTCCTTAAGCTGCTCGGCCCTGAATGAAGGATCTATCATGGGATGCAGTCTCCCCTGAGTGAACTCGTCTTCTCCGTAATCTATGAACGAATGACCTATGGGTTTCAGACTGTTCTCTAGCTTGAATTCCTTCCTTAGAGGCGCATTGCTGTAAATAGGGTTGATGTAAGACTGTGCGATGTACTGGGCTTCGTAGCAGAGAGTGCCACCGGTGAAAAGACCCCTGACATATTTCCCCTGAACCTCTTCAATGGGCCTCCAGCCTGAAAGGCTAGCGTACTCGGCTCTCAACTTGTCCCTCGCAGCTGACACCTCTTTGCCATTAAGAATCGCCTCTGCAACGACGGCACATTCCTCGAGCTCTGCCGAATAATGCACTCTATCTTCGTCTTTCCCGCAATCATCCCCCATAAAGCAAATAACACAATCCTTTCCAGTCTTCTTCAAAGAGTTTAAAATCCTCTCTTTAACCTCAGGATCAGGCGGTTTTCCAACCGCAATAATCAGAGAGATCTCTGGATCATCAGAGAGTTCTCGTATTCCTTTGAGGAAAGATATCCCTCCGACGCATTCTTTAACGTCTCTGCCTCCCGTTCCGATCCCATGCTTAACACCGATGCCGCGCCTACTAAGCTGCACCATTACTTCCTGAAGGCCGGTACCAGAAGCCGCAACGATTCCAACAGGACCCTCAGGACATACATTTGAAAAGCCAAGGCCCTTTCCATTGATGACCGCTGTGCCACAGTCCGGTCCCATGACGATCAGGTCGTTTCTGTCAGCGTAATGCTTCAGCTTTATCTCATCTTCAGTTGCGACATTGTCTGAGTAAAGCATTACGTTCAAGCCGTTCTTGAGAGCCTTCATCGCCTCGGCTGCTGCGAATCTTCCGGGAAGCGATATCAAGGCAAGATTGGCGTCTCTCAACACAGCGAGAGCACCTTCAAGCGTTCCCGGAGTATACTCGGTGTCATCTTCTTTCTTCTTCCAAGGAGGAGATGCGAGATACGAACGAGCTGTTTCGAAGATCCTATCTATTTCGTCTTTTCTGTAGTCGATTCCGATTAACAGGTCATCCGGAGAAAGAAACCCCGCTTTGATTTCAAAGCCGGCAGCTTTCATGATGTCAATGTTCGCCTCCGTCGCCATGTTAAGTACCGCATCTACGACGCCATTAATTCTCTTAATTTCCTTGGCCACGAGCATCAACGTTACGCTATCGTAGTATTCGCCTCTAACGACCTCGATTTTCTTCATATGAACCTCCAGAAACGATATCGGCAGTTCTAGTAATAATTACTTATCAAATGTTTAATATTCACTCTGACAATTCGATAGACCCTACATAATAACTCTCATTTAAGACATTGAGATCTACTCAGATAAGCTGTGGATCACTTCCTCTCTCAATTCCGTAAGCGAAACCCGCAAGCCATGCTTTTCCAGAGGAGTGTCCCCAGTTAATGATTTTTCCTGCCCTTTTCATGACTTGAAAGGAGTCGCCTTCATTGAGCGCTAGTGCAAGTTCTATTCCTCGCTTCCAGAATTTTCCGTCAAGTGCATCCCTGATCATTTCGGACGAAAACCAGGTGGTTTTTCGACTGAGTGCTTCCTCTATCTCACTTGACAACTTCTTTGTGTTTCTCCCTTCCAACTTACAGGCCGTAATCCATCCGACAAGAAAATCATCTCCCGCCGGCGTGAGGCCCGGCCCAAGACCCACCAGTCTGAATGGTTCATCAAGGTTTTCCTGAATGCATTTGAGTTCAGCATTGTCCATTAAGCTTAGCCATTCAAGCCACAATCCCCTCATCTTTCTATCCGGCAGTCCGCTCATGGCTGAAGGATCGAATTTCACTACGGCGCCTTTTATATCGATTCCAACTTCGTGACCGCTTGCCATTGGAGGAAGTCCCTCGATCAATGCCGATCGTGGCAGGAAATCGTCATCATCGACTAGAAGTGAGTATCTTCTCCCTTGTTCGTCTCTGAAGTTCACAGATTTGCTGAATGCCGTCTTCACTGTGAGTCTATATGTACTCTCTTGCCAGTCTGAACTTCTTTCGTAAGGATAGAGGTAAATCATATAATGCCTTTTCTCTTCAGCTCTTCCATTTCCAGATCGCTAAGCCCCAGCATCCCAGCATAAACCTCCCGGTTGTGTTCCCCTAAGAGAGGGGCTGGCCCGGCAATCGAGGCCGGCGTATCCGAGAACTTTATCGGTACACCCGGCATCTTGACATTTCCACATCTGTGGGGAACTTCAACGATCATTTCCCTCGCTCTGATTTGCTCGTCTTCAAATATGTCGGCGATATTGTTAATCTTTCCACTTGGAATATCAAGCTTCCCGAAGACACCCAGCCATTCGTCTGAGGTTCTCTTTTCTAGTTCTCCTCCAAGGATTTCCATAAGTTCTTCGAGGTTTCTTACTCTTGCAGGATTATTGACGAATTTCGGGTCGTCACACATTTCCGGTCTTCCAATTGCCTTACAAAATTTCTCCCATAAGACGTCGTTCCCAACTGCGATATTGATAATCCCATCAAGCGTCTTGAAAGATGCAAAAGGCGCGATTGAAGGGTGCCTATTTCCTATCGGAACGGGCGGCTCGCCGGTCGCGGCGTACCTTGCGATGGCATTTTCCAAAACGGAGACCATGCTGTCAAGCATTGCCACGTCTACCTTCTGTCCTTTGCCGGTGAGATTACGGCTGTGGAGAGCGGCGAGAATTCCGATACAGGCGAAGGTTCCGCAGAAGATGTCTGCAATGGAACTTCCGACCTTTGTCGGACTGTTTTCGTCGGGACCTGTTATGCTCATCATTCCACTCAGGCCCTGAATGATAAGATCGTAGGCAGTTCTATGACTCATGGGACCGGAGTGCCCAAACCCAGATGAACATGTGTAGATTAGCCTGGGGTTGATTTCACGCAGTCTTTGCGCCGAAAAACCAAGTCTCTCGAATACACCCGGTCTGAAGTTCTCCACAAGTACGTCGAACCTCTCAATAAGCCTTTCAAGGAGCTTCTTTCCTTCAACGGTCTTGAGATTCAATGTAATGCTTTTCTTTCCTCTGTTTATGCTCATGAAGTATGCGCTGTCATCACCCACAAAAGGGCTGAACGATCTCGAGTCGTCGCCTCCTTCCGGCCGTTCTACCTTCACAACGTTCGCGCCCATGTCGCATAGAAGCATTGTGCAGAATGGACCTGCAAGAACCCGCGTAAGATCAAGAACGGAAATTCCTTCAAGCGGCTTTGACAAGTTCATCTCCTCCTGTATGGAATTCTTTTTGAAGGCTGAAAAGCGCTTTTACCTTCGCTGAGTATTCCCTTGTAGGAATCAAGGTTTCTATCTTCTATGTGGTCAAATATCTGATCTCTTGAAGCGCCCGGAGTTATCTTTCTTATAGGATCGGCCTCAAGCATCGCCGAAACAAACTCCTCACAGCCAGATGCCTGTGCCAGCTTCATCCCCGACGGGTGAACAATCATCGATGAGCCAAAGAAGTTTGACCCGCTTGAATCCTTACCGACTAGATTAGATGCAATCCAGTAGACATGATTATCATATGCTCTGGCCCTATTAGTGAGTTCCCATTGGTCGAAGGTTCTCAAAAAAGCAGAAGGACGACAGATGACTTCTGCCCCCTTGAGTGCCGTAACCCTTGCAAGTTCAGGAAAATCCCCATCGTAGCAAATCACTACACCTATTTTTCCTATCGACGCCGAAACCACAAGAGGATCCGACCCCGGAGTTGTCCAACCTCCCGCCGACAGTCTTTCAGTAGGGAAGGGATGGGTCTTCCTATATACACCAATCATCCCCTCAGGACCGACGATGGCTGCGCTATTGTATATGACAGCGCGCTCTTTCCCCCGTTCATAAGTGGGAAAGCATATGTAAGTATCGAACTCATGAGCCCATCTGACAGCTTCATCTGTAAGACTACCGGGGATGGAATCTACTACCTCCCAGAGAGACTCTGCGTTTCCAATCGGAGTGAACCCCGTAGTAAAGCTTTCGGGCAAAACCACGAGGGAAGCACCGGTCTCCCTTTTGCAATTGCCTATCAAGTGATAAGCTTTTTGAAGATTTACCTTGACGTTCATAGGTTCTGCTTCAAATTGAATGGCTGCCGAGACAAAGTTTTTCATGATGGGATATCCTTTCATTTAACAAAAAGAGCATCTATATGTCACAATCTAGCACATTAGATGCCAATTAAAGATGCGTTATCTACACACCCTACTGTCTGCCGCGAAATTGCTTTCACCATATTGGAAATCTGAAACAAGAAAAAAGCAGGAAAGGGCAATATCTCTGGACCAAAACGTTTTTCTCTGAACCGAGAGAAATTTGGTGGTTGTAGAAACAAAAACAAGTATTCGGCGCTCTTTTCATATGCTCAATAATACTTCCAATCGCTTCCCTATGATTTATAACTTATCGTCATTAAAATCCCATTGTTCGAAATTCGAAGTATCACTTGACTTGTAACATACTTAGGTTGTATAGTTGATTAATGAAATTCTGTGAGGGATTATGTATGATCGATAGCGTATATCTAAATAAACTGAATATGTTCTGGTGGTGGAGCAGCCCCTTCAATGGGGGTTAGCCTTTTGCTACCAGGGTAAACCCATACTGAAGGGGCTCTCATGATGGAGAGCCCCTTTTATTTTAAGGAGGTAGTGGCATGAAGAAGAGAACTGTAGTGAATTTGAAGTCAGAGGAGTTGCCGAGAAGCTGGTATAACATAAAGGCTGATTTGCCATTCAAGATGGATCCGCCTTTGAATCCGGCAACAAATGAAGTTATAAACCCCGAAGATATGATGGCGATCTTCCCAAAGTCAATCGTAGAACAAGAGATGAGTGAAGAGCGGTTCATTCCAATTCCCGAACCGGTTCTCGACGAATATGCGGTCTTCCGCCCGAGCCCACTCATCAGAGCTACCTTTCTTGAGGAGTACTTAAACACCCCGGCGAGAATATATTACAAGTATGAAGGAAACTCCCCGACTGGCAGCCACAAAACCAATACGGCTATCGCGCAGGCCTATTACAACAAGACCGATGGCATCACCGAGCTCACTACCGAGACCGGAGCCGGTCAGTGGGGTAGCGCCCTCTCTTACGCCGGAAGGAAGTTCGGTCTCACCGTAAGAGTCTTCATGGTCAGAAACAGCTTTCAGTCTAAACCAATGAGACAACACATGATGAGAATGTTCGACGGCACCGTGGAACCAAGTCCGGGAGAGAACACTGAAAGCGGAAGAAACTTCCTGAAAGACAGAAAGAACTTCTCCGGCTCATTGGGAATGGCAATAAGTGAGGCAATTGAAATCGTACTCAATTCAAAGACGAAGAAGTACTCCTTGGGAAGCGTTCTCGATCACGTTCTCCTTCATCAGACAGTAATCGGACTGGAAGTCGAGAAGCAGCTTGAAATGCTTGGGGAGAAGCCCTCTTCGATTATTGGTTGCCACGGCGGTGGATCTAACTTTGGCGGAACGATCCTCCCATTCGTAAAGAGAACATTTAACGGTGATGATATCGAGTTCATTGCATGCGAACCGGAATCCTGTCCCTCACTCTCAAAAGGTGAGTACAGGTACGACAGTGGAGACTCTGCCGGTTTCACACCCCTACTTAAAATGTACACGCTAGGAAGAGAATTCGTTCCACCCGCAATTCATGCAGGTGGACTGAGATACCACGGCGCAGCGCCTCTCATCTCAAGACTGGTGAAAGAAGGAATCGTTACTCCCATTGCCTTCCCGCAGGAAGAGACCTTCAGGGCAGGACTTCTCTTCGCAACGACCGAAGGAATCATTCCCGCTCCGGAATCATGTCACGCAATTGCCGGTGCCGTGCGAAAAGCAATCGAAGCCCGAGAAACTGGAGAGGAGAAAGTAATTGTATTTACACTTAGCGGAAATGGCGCGCTTGATTTGTCCTCATTTACAAGCACACTCGAGGCGCACAGAGACGTTCTCAACTTCGATAAGCTGCGCGAATCGAGCATCGTAGAACAGTAACTATTTGAAAGTCCTTTTGTTAAACGGTTTCGGTGGATCGGCTGTTGCAATAATCAAGTAGAAAATGTTAGAATTGTTTTGTGATGTGAATTCTAGCTAGGGGGTGTACCTGTGAATAAGAAGGAACTTATTGCTGTGCTCGCGGAAAAGACTGGAGCAACCAAGAAACTCGTTGGAGACGTAATAGACGGTTTCATCGATGTCGTTGGAGAAGAGCTATCGAAAAATGAAGAAGTGAAACTTGTCGGTTTCGGGACATTCGAGGTTACCAAGAGAAAGGCAAGAAAGGGAGTTAACCCGAGAACAAAGGAAGCAATCGAAATTCCTGGCGGCAAGGTTCCGAAATTTAGACCCGGAAAAGAACTTAAAGAGAAAGTACAATAGCAATTATCCTAACCAATAGAGAAAAGTGGAGCTCAGTCTCCACTTTTTTCATTTGCCCATTTAGTAACGGCTTCAACGGCTTTGCTGTTTCTGAGAACCGAGTAAAGATCGGCCTCAGAAGCTTCTGCAATGCCCTTGACGCTTCCGAACGCCCTCATTAGCGCCTTCTTCCTTTTTGGACCGATTCCCGGAATGTCATCAATCTTTGAGCTCTGAAATCTTCTTTCTCTGAGTACCCTATGGTAGTTGATAGCAAAACGATGGGCTTCATCGTCTATGGAAATTATCATTCTCAAAACAGGATGCTCTTCTTTCAGCTTCACTCTGTCCCTGTTATCTAAAAAAACAAGCTCATTGAACTCCTTTGCGAGACCAACAATTTCATATTCTTGAATGCCTATCTCTGCAAACGCTTTTTCCACTGCTCTAAGCTGTGGCTCGCCTCCGTCGATCAGGAGAAGGTCGGGAAGCGGGTGCTTTGTATATCTTCTCTTCACAACCGTCGCCATCGCTTCGAAATCGTTTGGTTCTTCCAGTTCGCTTATCCTGTATCTTCTGTATTCCGACTTGTTGGGTTTACCGTTATCAAAAACGACTACAGAAGCGACTGTGTAGAGTCCCTGTGTGTGAGAGATGTCTATTCCCTCTATTCTTGAAGGAAACCGCTTCAAGCCCAGTATTTGCTGGGCCTGCTTAAGCGAATGTGTCGCATTTAGTCTTATCTTCATTTCTTCGTCGATATTCTTGAATGCGATGCTCAGCAGCCTTTCTTCCTGTTCATCACGGGGCTCCCCAATATACGGGAAATCCCTTTTGAATTGCTTTATGTCCTTCTTCTTCAATCCAGTTACGATCAAGGCCTTTGGCATCCTGTTTCCCTTGGCGTAGTAGAACTGCGTGATGAAATCTATCGGAGTTCCCTCTGGAAAATCGAAAATCAGTTTTCCTAGTAGCATGCCGCCCCTCACTTGAAGCAACGCTGCCAGTCCGGCCGAAACGGCCAGAACATCTGCCTTAAGATCCAGTGGGGCTTCAACACCCTGGAAGGCATAAAGATCGTCCATTGTCGAGAGAATATCCCTTATTTCCGCAGCTCTCTCAAACTGCAGCGCCTCAGAGAGCACCGCCATTCTCTTCAAGAGTGCTTCCCTTACCTTCAATGTGTCTCCTTCTAGAAACTCGATCAACGCAGAAAGCTGTTCTCGATACTCCTCGGGAGAGACTTTCTCTACACAGGGCGCCGAACACATCTTCAAGTGATAGAGAAAGCATGGTTTCTTGACTCTGCTAAGTTCATAAGTACACGTACGGATTTTGAAGACTTTCTGGAGAAATTCAAGCAGCTTTCTTACAAGGCCTGCGCTGGTATACGGACCGAAATAAGAACCTTCAAGCTCTTTTGTCCTCGTAATCGCTAGATATGGGTATTGATCAGCCGAAATGTAAATATAGGGATAGGTACGCGAATCTCTGAGCAAGACGTTGAATTTCGGCTTCTTGTTGAAGATCAGATTTGCTTCGAGAAGGAGAGCTTCTCGCTCCGACGTAACCATTATGAAGTCGAGATCTTCCGCCTCTTCTGCAATACACCTTGCCTTTTCATTCTTTGACCAGGTTGATTCTCTGAAGTATGAGAGGACTCTCCTTTTCAGTTTTTTGGCCTTGCCAACGTAGACGACGTCATCTTTCTCGTTCTTGAATATGTAGACTCCCGGTTCCTCCGGAAGCTGACTGGCTTTGTTGAGTATCGCTTCATTCATTCTCTCTCAGCAACTCTCTGCAGATTATTTTAGTTGAAGAACACTGTTTCTTCTCTAGAAGATTCCAGACTTCTCTTCCCACGGGGTTATCGATCCCACCAAGGTAGTTCGCAAGGTGAAGGTGAAGACACTTCACTTTCTTCAGATTTCTGATTCCCCCGATACCTCTATCAAGAAGGAGTCTTCGGCTTTCCCCCGACACAGAGGCTTCACAGAGTATCTTCTCTTTAAGCAGTGTTGTCTCACGATGTGCACCGAGAAAAGCGGTCGCGAAGGATTTGTCCTGCTCAATCCTCTTCTCGAGATGAGAGATCATTCCTTTACTCTCAAGCCTGGAAACCTCTCCTTTCAAGAAAGGGCAGGTAAGCCAGAACAGGGTTGGAAAAGGCCTGCCATCAGAGATAAGCGAGGACTCGATTACTTGAGGAAAGCCCCAATTGCAAAGCCTGGCAACTGTAAAATCATTCTTCACAGCTCTTCCGAGTTGAAGCGAAACTATTTTCTTTTCAATGTTATTGCTTTCCAATCTCCATCTTCCCTGACGTTCTCAATCGAAAACTCCTCTTCTGCGAGGCTCTCTATTTCCCGATACTTGTCTTTATAGATCCCCGAAAGGATTACCATCCCATCCTCAGTAAGAAACTTTGGAAGATCCAAAACAAATTTCATCAACAATTCAGCGATCATATTTGAGACTATGAGATCAAAACGCTCTCCCGGCTTCACTGCAGAAAGAAAATCCGACAGTCTTGCTTCTATCGAGACCTCGTTGATTCGCGCGGTTTCGATTGTCTTTTCGATAGAGTGCTCGTCTATATCGAGGGCAACTACAGCTGCAGCACCTTTCCTGGCAGCAATCACTGAGAGAATACCGGTTCCACAGCCAACATCGAGCACTTTTAAACCCTCTCTCACGGTTTCATTGAGAATAGCGGCGGCAAGTCTCGTAGATTCATGTAACCCGGTACCAAAGGCCATTCCCGGAATGATTCCGATTTTTCCTGAACCGACCATCTTTTCTTCTTCCAGGGGAATGACCTCGAACCCGTCGCACAAGTTGAACGGGACTAAGGTCTCCTTCCACTTTTGAAACCAATCTCTCTCCTCGCTGAAGCCGAGATCTGAAAACTCTATCTCGCGAAGAAAAGCCGGGACTTCCTCTCCTTCTTCAAGAAGAACGTGCAATGAGATTCCAGAACCTTCGATTTCCTCGAAGTATAGATTTGTGAAGCCTTCGTTCCAGCTCATCCCCTCGATCGAATCACTTTCCTCGGGCGTTACAAAAGCAATCAAGTGTCTGTATCTCATTTCTTCGCCCCCGACTTTTTCAGAATCTCAAGGGCGTGCTTTGCTGCCAGTTGTTCGGCAGCCTTTTTCGTGCGCCCCTCTCCTTCGCCCATTAAACTCCCATCAAGAAAGACACCGACTTTGAACCATTTCTCCTGCGGCGGACCTTCGTCGAGGAGAGTCTCATACAAAGGCCTTGAACCAAAGCGAGCCTGGGTCAACTCTTGAAGAGAGGTTTTGTAATCAAGAATCAGCTCTCCTTCTACGGCTCTCTCGATGTAATCCGAAAGTTTCGATTGAACGAACTCCACCGAAACCCCGAGACCTCCAGTCAGGAAGATTGCAGCAAGGACCGCTTCAAAGGCGTCTGCCAGAATAGAGTCTCGTTCTGCCCCTCCGGTTTGCCTTTCCCCCTTTCCCAGAAATATGAAGTCGCCGATTCTCATGGTCTTCGCAACGCTGGAGAGAACCTTCTCACTTCCTACCATTGCCCTTATTTTCGACATCTCTCCTTCAGTCAGATAATACTCATTGTAGAGAGTCTTGGCAAGGGAGAGTTCGAGAACGGCGTCTCCGAGAAACTCCATTCTTTCATTCGATTCAAGGGTTCTCTCCCCATTCTGGGCTAACTCATTTGTGAATGAGGAATGACAGAGAGCCCTAAAAACGAGCTCTCTGTCTGCTTCAATTCCATTGATTCTGCAAAACTTTTCTATCAGCTTTTCTTCTTCAGCGCTTAGCATTATTTAATGATACCCCTGATCCTTTCGACTATTGCTTTGCTGGACAAACCTGCGAGATCATAAAGCAGTTCGTTGTCTCCGGAGAACATGTATCTCTCGACACCGATCTTCTCGAAACTTTTCGGTATAATTCCAGAGCCTACTAGGTAGTCAGCGAGGATTGAACCGAGACCGCTTGCCACATTGTGGTCTTCTAAAGAAATAACAATAGAGGAGAAGAACTCCTTTACGCTGTCAAAATTTGCTCCAAGAGGACAGCTCACGTTTAGAACAGCGACTTCTATTCCGTGAGATCTAAGCTCGTCGGCAGCTTTAACTGCGTGGTGAGTCACCTGACCCGTCGTGACGAGGGTAATATCCTTTCCCTTTCTTATTACATCGACCTTTCCATATTCGAATTTATATTCCTCTCCGAAGAAAGGATTTCCATTTTCATCGGCCACTGGGTTCATTGTAGATCTTCCCATGGCGATAACAAAGTTCCCTTTCGTCTCGCTCATGAATCTTACCGCTTTGTCAGTTTGATTTGGATCGGCAGGCACTATGAGTTTGAAGCCGTAGAAATTTCTTAGAGCTCCTATGTAATCAAGACAGTGGTGAGTCTTTCCGTCTTCACCCACGTCGATTCCCACGTGAGTCACTCCAACTTTTACGTTTGCCTTGTTTATATCGTTTAGGCGCTGCTGATTATAAGTCTCATCGACACCGAACACTCCAAAGTCTGCGAAGAAGGTTAGGACACCACACACCGAAGCGGCACCGGCCAATGTCGCTGCGTTATGTTCCTGAACACCAATCTGAACGAAGTTTTCAGGCCAGACTTTTTCAAACTCGCTCACTTTCGTTGAAGGTTTCAGGTCACAGTCTACAACCATCACTGGAAGTCTGCCTTTGTTCAGTCTTCCAATATCTCCAACCGCCTTTCCGAAAGCAGATCTATTGTCGGTTTTCTTTTCAACTGGATAGACTATAGGATCCCCCGTGAAAGGTTTGACATCTTCGTCTATTGCCTGAACCTGCTCGTGATAAGAAGGAAGAACTTTTCTCATTTGAACGAATCTATCGATATCGTTCTCAAGACCCAGTTCGGCAAGAGCTAAAGCGGCTTTTTCAAAGTCCAGAGGTTTCCCATGGTAAGAAACATCGCCTTCCATGAAGGAAACTCCCTTTCCCATGATTGTCTTTCCAATAACTACCACGGGCCCCTTTGAATCTTCAGCCTCGACAAGAGCTTCGTTCAGTTCCAGATAGTCGTGGCCGTCCACCTCAATTACCTTCCATCCATCGGCAAGATAATTGGCCTTAATGTCGACATACATAATGTTGTGGGCTCTCCCCGAAATCTGAGCATCGTTGTAATCTATGACAACAACCAGATTGTCAAGCCCGTACTTCACGGCAGTTCTTCTGGCCTCTCCAACCTGACCCTTCGCCTGCTCGGCATCGCTCATTGCAACAAAGACTCTATTGTTCTTACCACTCAGCTTTGATGCTAAGGCCATACCAACACCGACCGACAGTCCCTGCCCGAGATTTCCAGTCGTCCATTCTACTCCAGGAATTCCCCTTGTTATGTGACCCTCAAATATCGAGCCTGGATGTCTGAAGCCAGCAATTACTTCATCGATATCAACAAAGCCCAACCTTCCGAGGGTCGAGTAAACACCCGGCGATGTGTGACCGTGACTTACAATAACCCTGTCGCGTTCGGGATCAAATGGTTTATTCGGATCATTCTTTGCAAAATCATAGATCGAGAGGAAGATGTCTATCGATGACATCGAACCACCGGGATGACCTGAGTTTGCTACCGTGGTCATTTTTATGATGTCACCTCTGCATATCCTTCCAAGATCTTCAAGTCTTTTCAATTCTTCTCTCGTTCGTAATCCCGCCATATCCAACCTCCATTCATCCTTCAGTCGTCAATAGAAATATCTTCATCCCTGTTCTTTATAAGCTCATCAGGGTTTGTGTCCTGAATGATTGCTCTCTGACTCTTTCTGAAATCCTCAAACTGAACCTTCAACATCTGTCCGTCATCGGACACGAGAGTAATGATCTTCATGAAAATATTGACTGTCAAGACCTTGCAGGTCTTTCCTTCATAATCAACAAGAGAACCCTCATCCGGTATATCTTTGAGCTCATTCTCGTAAAGTTCCTGTTCGTACGAAAGGCAGCAAAGCAGCCTTCCACATCTACCAGAGATCTTTGCAGGATTTATCAACAACTGCTGCTTTTTCGCATGCTTGAGAGTTATGCTTTCAAACTGCCTGAGGAAACGAACGCAGCAAGCCGTCATACCGCAAAGCCCAAGGCTACCCTTCATCTTAACCTCGTCCCGTATACCTACCTGTCTCAGTTCTATTCTCGTTCTGAACGCCCGCGCAAGGTCCTTCACGAGTTCTCTGAAGTCAACCCTGCTGTCGGCGCCAAAATAAAAGACGATTCTCGAACGGTCAAACATGTATCTCGCCTCTAACAGTCTCATTGGAAGCGAGTGTTTCTCTATCAGTTCCTGGCAAGTCTTCATTGCCTCTTTTGCCTCTTCTTTATTCTTAGAGTCAGTTTCCCAGTCCTCGTCAGTCATAACTCTGACAATCGGCTTCAGCTCTTCCTTCGAATCATCAATCCTGATTTCAACAGGGCCGTACATCACCTTGCCTACATCGAGTCCAAATTCGCTAATTGCCAATACATAGTCGCCCTGCTTCAACAGTCCCTCACTCGATGTGTACTGATAGAGTTTCCCAACAGGGTGGAATTCCACTCCGTACACCGTTCCATATATCTCAGGCATCTCAATTACCTCCGTTTTCTCTTCTCAAAAGGTTTCTGGAAAGCGAATTTAGAGCTCTTAAAGCAACTAACGTAGAACTCAGTGAAGATGTTCTCTGTCTCAGAAACCTGTCGCACCAAATGAAATCCGTCATAATTTCCTTTCCCAAATCGTAGTCCACTAGCCATTCTATCAGATCAAGGTTAGTAAGCGACTTACTGCTGGGATTTACCGAAGCAATAACCGCGTCGCTCAAAATGCTTCTGACAACCTTCACTAATTCCCGAGCCCTCTCGAATGATCCGGAGCCGGTGAAGACAGAGGAAACCCGTCTGAAAGTCGAGAAAAAACTGTCAGTCGATATGAAATTTCTACTGAGAGCTACAAATGCTCTTCTTTTTCTCACAATCGATTCGAAACTCTCCGAGACATCCTCCTTAATCAGTTCAACCAGACCGTCAAGATCTGAAGGAACCTCAAAAGAAGCGGACTCGACTGAATCGGGATTCTGCTCTAGAAAGTGTCTTAAGATGGTGAAGTTCTCCCTCGAAGCTGCAAAGATTTCCGGAACACGTTTTCCGTACTTTGCTCTGAGTTCATCCATCAATTCTCTCGGAACCTCGCCCCTCATCGAAACGGTTCTGCTCCTAATTGTCGGCAAAAGGGACTGCCAGGAGGTTGTCGTCATGATGAGGGTTGCAAAACTGGGAGGCTCTTCAAGGATTTTCAGGAAAGCGTTAGCACTCTCATCTGTCATCCTTTCACATTGATGAATGAGCACGTACTTCTTCCCGTCTCCCGACGGTCTATGAAGCATGATTTCTTCTATGTCGCGAATTCTATCGATGCCTATGTTTCCGCTTTCAGGCTCGATCAGAAGAAAATCTTCTACGTATCGCCTTTTACTCCATTTCGGATCGCCTTCAACTATCGACGTTGCCAGGACTTTCAGGTATTCACTGTCCCTGCCCACCAAAGTAATACTTATGCCCGAACTGCGCGCCAAGAGTCGGGAAAGTCTATCGTTAACTACTCCATCGAACCACTGCATGTTTTAATTATAGCAACGAATATAGTTTTTGAGCGGAGGGAAGTATTGTGGAGAGAACATTCGCATATCTAAAGCCAAACTCGATACAGCGAGGTCTTGTCGGCGAAATAATAAGGAGAATCGAAGAAAAGGGCTTCAAAATTGTCGCCCTGAAAATGCTCAGGATCTCAGAATCGAGAGCAAGAGAATTGTATCGAGAACACGCCGGAAAGGAGTTTTATGAACCCCTGCTGGCGTTCGTGCAGTCCGGCCCTGTGGTGGCGATGATTCTAGAAGGTGAAGATGCCGTAAAAAGACTTAGAGTTTTGGTCGGAAAGACCGATCCGACAGAGGCATACCCCGGAAGCATTAGAGGTTCGTTTGGTGTTTCAGTTCGAAAGAACCTGATTCATGCTTCGGATTCTGTCGAGAGTGCCGAGCGAGAGGCAAGGATATTCTTTGATGAAAGTGAGATCAACGATTACTCACTCGTGATTGAAGGCCAGCTTTAATGCTAATTGCTCGAATAAAAAAAGGAAAGGAGGGAAAGGTCCTTAATTCTTATCCTTGGATCTTCAAGGACGAAATCATGTCACTCGAAGGCCCAACAGACAAAGTATGCGAAGTCAATGTGTTCTCGGCCGGTTATGAATTCCTGGGAAAGGGATTCTTCAGTCCCTTTTCAAGTCGGGCAATCATGGTTCTCACTAATAAGGATGAGGAGCTTGGAGAAGGCTTCTTTGGACGTCTGTTGAGCAATGCCTTACGAAAGAGAGAAAGGCTTTTCAGCAGACCTTTTTACAGACTTGTTCACGGTGAGGGCGACAGGCTTCCTGGACTGGTAATCGATCGATATGGAGAGATTATTGCAATGCAGTTCAGAAATCTTATCATTCAGCAAAAAAGGGAAATGATTTTGAGACTCCTCAGGGACATTGTTAAACCTAATGGAATCTACGAGCGCAGTGACTTCGAAATGGGAGTCGACGAGAAGATTGAGAGACACACGGGCCTGATCTTTGGTGAGGTACCGGATTCAATCGAAATCGAGGAAAACGGCCTGAAGTATCTTGTAGATGTCAAGAATAGCCAGAAGACTGGTTTTTTCTATGATCAGAGAGACTCGAGAACGTTCTGCAGGAAAATAACGGAAGAACTGTCTCTAAAGAAAGGCCTCGACCTGTTTTCCTTCACAGGAGGTTTTGGTCTAAATATGGCGTGTTCTGGAGCCGATGCAATCTGTGTGGACAAATCGGGAGACGACCTAGAGCAGGGAAGAATGAACTCGGTAGTGAACAAGCTGGATAATAAGCTGCAATTCGTTCAGAGCGATGTTCTTGACTTCCTTGCTGGATTTGAAAAGAAGGATTATTTTGATATAGTAGTAGTGGACCCGCCATCCTTTGTTAAGCACAGAAAAGAGCTTCCGCATGGAATTTCACTTTTCAAAAGACTTGTAGAGGGCACTCTGCCACTGGTGAAGGATGGGGGGGTGTTGGGGCTGTGCACATGCGCCTACAATATTGGCATCGATCATTTGGTAGAGTCTGTAAGAAGATCGACGGAACGCACTGGTATTACGTTTTCTCATCTGACGATCACGCTGCAATCGCCTGATCATCCTTGGCTTGTAGAGGTTCCTGAGAGTCTTTATTTGAAGTGTCTGTGGGGTTTGGTGGAGAAGGAGTGAATTTTCTTGCCCGGCTTCTGGACTCACATCATGTACGGAAAAGATGTTCTGGAAGAGATAGGACTCGATCTTGAAGCCGACAAAAGAGAGGAGTTCAATCTTGGATGCCTCTTTACGGATCCCGGACTATATTGCTCCAAAGACGATCCGGAGTTTTCGCTCTGGAGGTTTTCTCATACTATCAGGTGCGACGAATTTGCAATCGCACTTTGCGAGCGAGCTGGGGGTATCTCGCGCTTTTACACGCTTGGAGTAATTTGCCATTACTTTCTAGATGCCACCGTGAACCACTATATCGTAGCACGAGCGGGAAACGGCTACAAATATCGACAGCTTGAGACAATGATTGATAAGGTCATTCTTAAAGATAGAATTGAGGCTGACATTCTCGATCTCGATCCAAAGGCGGAATTCTCTGGATCCCTTCCTGCAGCGCTTGAAGACCTGTACCGTGATATATCGCTCGAGTTCTATGGACTAAAGGGCTATTCTTTTCAAAGGGCAGTAGAGTCGATGAATAACTATTTTGAAGGTCTTTACGGAAGGTCAAGATTGGCCTTGATTCTGAAACGATTTAGCATAAGAGAGGGTTCTCCTGAAGAGGCCTTCTTTGAAGATACACATCCCGATCCTTTGAATCTGGCAATGAAGCCCTGGTTCCACAGTTTTGCCGGTTGGGAAAGCAAGAAGACGTTCCATGAATTGTACAAAGAGGCCTTTGACAACGCCGTTCATTTTTTGCAAAATTATCTTGATGGAGTGGGCGACTTCTCTTTGCCACGGGTCTCTCTTATGACAAACCTGCCACTAATGGAATACTGAATGACAAATTCGTACAGAAGGGAGGGAGGCCGTATCCAGATCTGGAATACGGTGATCATATGAAAGTTCTCGGCATAATTCTAGCAGGCGGGCGGGGTGAGTACTTGACTCCTCTTACTCAGGTTAGGGCCAGCGCTGCACTGCCAGTTTACGGAAAGTACAGATCCATTGATTTCACGCTCAGCAATATGGTCAACGCTGGGATATCAAAGGTTGGGATAATCACGCAGTACAGTCCGAGAAGCCTGATGGACCATATAGGTTCGGGAAAGGAATGGGACCTAGATAGAAAACAGGGAGGACTTTTCATACTGCAGCCTTATTACTCTCCGGACAATCCTTCCATGGGATACAAGGGAACTGCAGACGCTCTCTTCCAGAACATAAACATTCTTAGAAGAGGCAATGAGGACTCGGTGCTGATCGGCTCAGGAGATCACATCTTCAAGACTGATCTAGCAAAGATCTTCAGATACCATCTTGACACGGCTGCCGATATAACCGTTTTGACAGGCAACAAAGAAGGCGAATGCGGTATGGAAGGAATGGACCGAGTGGTCTGTAGAAACGGAAGAGTTGTCAAGTGGATCGAAAAGGAAAAGATTGCGGAAAACCCGCAAGAAGGCGACTGTGTTGCGCTTGACATATATTTCATAAACAAGTTTTTATTGAGAGAACTGCTCTATTCTGCGGTCCCCAATGGTGAAAATGAGCTTGTGAAAGGGATAATTTCTCCGAATCTTTCTTCATTGAATGTTAGAGAATACAGGTACAATGGGTATTGGCGGGATATTAAGCTGAGTAAAAAGTGCTATTTCAGAACGAACCTCGACATACTTAATCCTGAAATAAGGAGGGAGCTCTTCTACGAAAACGGCAGAGTCTTCACCAAATTGAAGGATCTTCCACCTCCAAAGATCACCGGAACTGCATATATGAATAACTCTGTGATTGCCGATGGATGCGTAATAGGTGGAAGAATAGAGGATTCAGTCTTATTCAGAGATACGAGAGTGATGGCGGGCGCAACTGTGAAGAATTCAGTTCTTCTTGAGGGTTGCTTGGTTGAAGAGGGAGCTTATATAGAGAACGTCATTATGGACAAGTACTGCACCGTGAGGCTGGGAAGAAGTTTTGTCGGTGAAGCCGAAGATCCCACTGTAATCGAAAAACACGGCGTAATTTAGGCGGGGTGATTGTATGGCCAAGAAGGTTGTTGCATTGATATTAGCCGGCGGACAGGGGACGAGACTCGGTTTGCTCACCGATGAGGTTGCAAAACCGGCAGTGCCTTTCGGCGGGAAGTACAGAATCATTGACTTTTCTTTGAGCAACTGCGTCAACTCCGGTATCACGGCAGTCGGTGTTCTTACTCAGTACAGGCCCCACATTCTTTCCCGGCACATTGGGATTGGTCGTCCCTGGGATCTCGACAGAAAGGACGGTGGAGTTGTAATCCTCCCTCCATTTATAGCTCAAGGAGACTCAAACTGGTACAAGGGAACTGCTAACGCAGTCTTCCAAAACATTGATTTCGTTGATGATTTTGACCCGGAACTTCTTGTAATACTCTCTGGCGATCATATCTATTCAATGGATTACAACGAGATGATAGATTATCATCTCTCCAAGGGCGCAACTGGAACCGTAGCATGTATGCGCGTGCCGCTTTCTGAGGCACACAGATTCGGCATGATGATTACGGATTTCGAGAACAAGATAACGGATTTCCAGGAGAAGCCTAAGGAACCAAAGTCGGATCTCGCCTCTCTTGGCATCTATGTCTTTGACTGGAAGTTCCTGCGTGAAAGACTTATACAAGACGAGAAGGACCCCGAAAGCGACAACGACTTTGGAAAGAATATCTTGCCAAAAATCGTCCAAGACAACGCCGGGAAACTATTTGCCTTCGTTTTCGAGGGTTACTGGAGGGACGTCGGAACAATTGAATCATTGTGGGAGGCAAATATCGAACTGACCAGGCCCATCCCTCCATTCAATCTTCACGATCCCTCCTGGAGGTTCTATACTCAAACCGAGGAGTATCTGCCTGCCTACGTTGGCACGAGCTCATACGTAAGAAACTCTTTGATTAACGAAGGCGCGGAGATCTACGGACGGGTCGAAAACTCTGTAATCTTTCAAGGAGTTCAGATTGGCGAGGGCTCGCTCGTGAAAAACTCTGTGGTTATGACAAATTCAAAGATCGGCAGAAACGTTGTTATAGAACGAGGAATAGTCGGTGAAGGAACGTTTGTGAAGGACGGAGTAGTTCTCGGCTATGGAGATGAAGTTCCACACGAGACGCAGCCTCACATCTATAACGCGGGAATCGTAGTCGTCGGATCTGACGTGGTTATTCCACAAAACACAAAGATAGGAAAGAACAGTGCCATTCTCAATCACGTTAGAGAGGAGGATTTTGAGGGAGATGTTGAAGGCGGTAAAACCATTTCCCCCAAAGCGTAAGGGAGTAGCTTCTTTTACACTGCTCATCGCAATTCTGATAGTCTGTACTGCGATGGTTACGGTACTGGCACCAGTGGATACTATAATGGTCTCAAGAAGGCTAAGTTCATGGTACTTCAGACTCGCACTGACTATCAAATCCATATACCTTGCAGAGCCCGAAGAAACGGAAATCAATGGCCTTCAAATGGAAAAAAGTTCAAGGACAGTTTATTCAAACTGCGCAAAAATAGAGATAATAAATTACCATATAATTGAAGGAGAGAAATCCTTCGATTTTGAAATCGTTGGCAATATCACCGATATTTCATAAGGAGGTATGAGTTATGAAGAAAGTTCTGCTTATTACCCTGTTGCTGATCATGGCAGTATTTGTGATGGGCCAGAAGCTTACTATTCTGCACATCAACGACACTCACGGACATATCTGGCCGGAAGGTGATTACGGTGGACTGGCGGCTATAACCACCCTGGTAAATCAGGTCAGGGCTGAGAATCCCAACACTCTATTCCTGCATGCCGGAGATATCAACACCGGTGTCCCCGAATCGGATTTGCAGGACGCTGCACCCGATATAGTAGCCCTCAACCTGATGAAGCTAGACGCAATGGCCATCGGTAATCACGAATTCGATAACGATGCTTCCGTACTTGCGAAACAGATGGAAATCGCAAATTTCCCGTTCTTAAGCGCAAATATCTACAAGGATGGTGAACCGGCCTTCCAGGAATATATGATCACGGAAGTCGGAGGAATAAAGGTAGCCATCGTTGGGTTTACGACTCAAGAAACGGAAATCCTTGAGTACCTCTATGCGAAAGACTACGAGTGGAAAGACGTAATTGAAGTTGCCAAAGAGATCATTCCTGAACTCGAGGCTCAGGCGGATATCGTAATTGCGCTCACTCACATGGGAAGCAATCCCGTGCTTGCCGGCCCCAATTCCTGGGAGCTTGCGAAAGCGGTTGACGGTATCGATGTCATTGTCGACGGTCATAGCCACACTTTCTACGAAAGGCCTGAGATAATCAACGAGACAATAATCGTATCGGCAGGAGAATGGGCGAAGAATCTTGGCAAGCTCGAACTTGAAATCGTTGATGATACGGTCATTTTCGTTTCCTTCAGAAATCTCCCGGTTATCGCCGAAGAGATCGAACCGGACTTCGCCGTGGCAACTGTGCTTGATTACTTCAAGAAGGCCGGCGGAGAAGCTCTTAATATCGTTGTCGGAGAGACCGCGATAAGACTCGAGGGGGATAGAGGAGTAGTAAGGTCACAGGACACGAACCTTGGTTACTTGATATGTGACGCAATGGTATGGAAAACCGGTGCTGATCTAGCCTTGACAAATTCTGGTGGAATCAGAGCTTCCATAGAGGCTGGTCCAATAACGTATCGCGACATTCTTACAGTTCTTCCGTTTGGAAACACGCTGTACGTTTTGGAAGTACCCGGCACCGCTCTCAGAGAGATTCTCCAGTACACGGCAACGAGAGAAGCGGGGCAGGGAGCGATGGCTCAGGTAAGTGGAGTAACTTATGTAATTGAGAACAAAGAAGCAAAGGATATTCTCGTAAACGGAGAACCTATTGATGATAACAAGTTGTACAAACTGGCTACAAATAACTACCTTGCCTCTGGCGGTGACGGTTATGAAATTCTTGCTGGCCTCTCAGGTTACGACACTGGATTCGTTCTCGCCGACGTTGTAGTCGAGTTTGTTGGAGAGATCAGCCCGATAACCTCTTACCCAGATAGCGGAAGAATAACCAGAAAGTAGTTTTAGATTAAGTTAAGACTCAAACATTGTACTATAATAGGAGCGGAGCGACCGCTCCTTTTGTTTGTTAATCCCAGTCATTTTTTGAGTCGAAGTTTCTTTCATGATATTCGGGATCCCAGAAAGGCAAACATCTATTGATTAAGGTTGAGAGGTGATAACTAAATGAGGTTGCCTACCTTCAGAGGAGGGGTGCACCCGCCAGAGAAAAAGGAACTGTCTAAAGATTCCCGTCTGAGCGTTCTGCCGCTTCCCGAAAGGGTCTATGTATTTCTTGCAAACCACGCCGGTGTTCCTGCTAAACCACTTGTGAACGTTGGAGACAGCGTAAAGACAGGTCAATTGATTGCGGAGGCCAGTGGTTTCATTTCCGCAAATCTTCATTCTCCTCTGACAGGTGAAGTCAAGGAGATCGCAAAGTACTACCATCCGACTCTTTCAAAACCTGACGATGCAATTGTTATAGAAAAATCGGGCGAAGAAGAGTGGGAACTTCTAGAACCTGCAAAGCCTTACGAGCAGTTCGAGCCCGAGGAAATTATCCAGAGGATAAAGGACGCAGGAATTGTTGGTCTGGGTGGCGCCATGTTCCCTACGAACGTCAAGCTTTCTCCCCCAAAAGAAAAGAAGATCGACCTTCTCATTCTGAACGGAGCAGAGTGCGAACCCTATCTGACCATAGATTACAGGTACATGCTAGAACGCTCCGAGGGAATAGTTCGAGGCATTCTAGCGATTATGAGAGCGCTTAAGGTTGATAACGCTGTAATTGGCATCGAAGACAATAAGCAAAAGGCCATAGAACAAATGGAGGTGGCGGTGAGGTCTACTCCAATTCAGGTGAAGAGATTGAAAACGAAATATCCGCAAGGTGCCGAGAAGCAGCTTATTTATGCTCTTACGAAGAGGAAGGTGCCTTCAGGAGGACTTCCGCTCGACGTGGGTGTCGTTGTTGACAACATAGGAACAGCATTTGCAGTTTACGAAGCTGTTGAACTTGGCCATCCGCTTGTAGAAAGAGGAGTCACACTGACCGGCGAAGGAATAAAGAAGCCATTAAACGTTATTTCGCGTATTGGTGTTATGGCCAGCGAATTGATCGAATACGCCGGCGGCGCACAGGAAATCGTTGAGAGAATTGTCTTTGGTGGTCCTATGATGGGAATCACTGTCCCCAAGATAGACGTCCCGACTGTAAAAGGCACTTCGGGGATCACTTTGCTTATGAAGAGCGATCCACTTGAAGAGTTCCCCTGCATAAGATGCGGGAAGTGTGCAACCGTATGCCCGATGAACCTCCAGCCATTTTTGCTGAATCTCTATGGTACGAATAGATTGTATGACAAACAGGTAGAGAACGGACTCCTGGACTGTATAGAATGCGGAAGCTGCTCATATGTTTGCCCAGCAAACATAGAACTCGTAAAGAACTTCAAGCTCAATAAGAAAGTCTACAGGAGTCTCAAGGGAGGTGCGAAGAAGTGAAGCTCTCAATGATGGCAGCACCTCACCTGAGATCAGAAGACAGCGTAAGAAAGATTATGCTCGATGTCCTCATCGCCCTCGCTCCAGCGGCTGTATGGGCCGTAGTTTCATTCGGTTTGAAGGCACTTGTCCTGATAGTTGTCTGTACAGCCGGCGCCGAGGTACTTGACTTCTTTGTCATGCGGTTCATTAGAAGGAAGAAGAACTTCAAACCGGATCTCAGCGGTTCCGTCACCGGACTGCTTCTCGCTCTGAATCTCTCTGTCGCCGTGGAGTGGTGGCAAGCTCTTATCGGTGTCTTTGTGGCCATCGTAATTGCGAAGGCCGTCTTTGGTGGGCTAGGCAAGAATTTCTTTAATCCCGCCCTAGTTGGCAGGGTCTTTCTCCTGATATCCTTTCCCGTTCAGATGACTACGTGGTTGAGTCCTTTCGATATGCAGACTACAGCAACTCCAATGGCGATATTGAAGCAAGGCGGACCAAGAGTCTTTTCTCTGCAGGAGATGTTTCTAGGAACAATTCCAGGATCACTTGGTGAGGTCAGCGCTCTGCTCCTACTCCTTGGTTTTGGATGGCTGCTGTTCAGAAAGAGAGTCTCTCCTTTCATACCAGTTGCATACATTGGAACTGTCGTTATTATGGCCGCAATTTTCAATGGAGTTAATCCCGGCTTCGGTTCACCTCTTTATCACGTCTTTGGCGGCGGATTAATGCTGGGGGCTCTTTTTATGGCAACCGACATGGTGACAAGTCCCATGTCGATCAAAGGCCACGTGATCTTTGGAGTTGGTTGTGGCGCAGTGACAATGATAATCAGGTTGTTTGGCGGTTATCCCGAAGGAGTTTCTTTTGCGATCCTGGTCATGAATGCTTTTGTACCTCTAATCGATATGGGTACAAAACCCAGGATATTTGGAAAGCCAAAGAAGGTGAAGAGCAATGCGTGATTACTTGAAGACCGGGATTACTCTGATGGTTATTACGATTATCGCCGCCCTGGTTCTATCGGTAGTCTATACGATAGTTGAAGAACCTATAGCCAACGCAGAGCTTGGCGCAAAGCTGAAGGCGATTCGAGAAGTTCTTACGGATTCAGATACAGGTGAGTTGTTAATTGACGAAGAAAGCATCCCGCAAACAGCTACCGAGCTCGCTAAATTCGAGTGGCTTCCCCAAGGATTTTCCCCCTCTGAAGGGATAATCTACAGGACCGAGGACAATCAGGGAAAGGTTGAAAGCCCTGCTTACAAATTCGTTAAAGAAGATGGCACGGAGATCTTCATTGCGATTGGTATCGCGGTTGGTTACGGAGGCGACGTGAAATCAATGGCAGCCTTTGTAAAGGAGCCTGATGGGGTCAAGTTAAATGGAATCAAGGTTCTAGAATACTCTCAGGAGACTCCAGGACTTGGAGCAAATATTGCAAATGCCGATGTCCAGAAGAGGTTCTATCCTGTAAGTAAAGAGGGACTTGACAAAGGCATAAGGGTTGACAAAGATGCTGGAGTAACCCCTGTGGGTGACCAGATAGATGCAAGAAAGAGGGAAGACGGGATAGTGACAGTCAGCGATGTGATGACCGGTGCAACGATCACTCCAAGAGCCGTCGCATCCTCTCTCAACGCCATCTCCGAATTCCTTGATAAGGCAGGTGTTAGATGATGGCAGAATCGAAGTTCAAGATTCTGGCAAACGGTATCTTGAAACAAAACCCGACCTTCATTCAGGTTCTTGGTATGTGTCCCACTCTCGCAACTACAACAAGCGCCGAAAATGGTTTGGGGATGGGACTCGCAACTACTGCTGTCCTTGCGTTGTCGAACATCACAATATCTCTTGTGAGGAAATTCATTCCCGATAAGATAAGGATTCCCTCTTACATAGTAATAATCGCTTCCTTTGTTACCGTGATCGACATGTTGATGCATGGGTTTGTCTATGATCTATGGAAGACATTGGGACTGTTTATTCCCCTCATAGTCGTTAACTGCATAATTCTTGGAAGGGCCGAAGCCTTTGCTTCGAAGAATGATGTCTTCAGTTCCTTCCTCGATGGTCTAGGAATGGGCCTTGGTTTCACGGCCTCTCTGGTTCTTCTGGGATCGGTGAGAGAGTTTCTTGGCAACGGATCGATTTTCGGCTACCATCTTTCTGATGTGAAAATGTTTGCCATGATCCTCCCCCCGGGTGCCTTCATAGCCCTTGGTATGCTCGCAGCCTTCTTCAACTATTTGGGGATTAGGAGAAGCAAGGTAAAAAAGGCAGAAAAATGAGGAGGAATGACTGATGGCGACCAGATTGGTGTTTATATTTCTATCGGCAATTTTGATAAACAACTTCGTGCTTTCCAGATTCCTGGGAATCTGTCCTTTCCTGGGTGTCTCAAGGAAGACGGATACAGCAGTCGGAATGAGCATCGCCGTTACATTCGTTATGATACTGGCCTCGATAATCACCTGGATACTCAATATTGCGCTAGATGCCCTAGGGTTACCCTTCTTGCGTACAATTGTCTTCATACTCGTAATCGCGACACTCGTGCAATTTGTTGAGATATTCCTTAAAAAGGCTAGCCCTGGACTCTACGAAGCTCTGGGCATCTTCCTACCGCTTATTACAACAAACTGTGCGATTCTTGGCCTTGCTCTTCTGAATGTCCAGCAAAACTACACACTAGTGGAAACGATAGTGAATTCAGCCGGAGCCGGACTGGGGTTCGCCCTAGCTCTAATTCTCTTTTCAACCATTAGAGAAAGGATGGAGCTCTCCGAAATTCCTGAACCCTTTAAAGGGACAGCTATCGCCTTGATCACCGCCGGACTGCTGTCGATGGCTTTCATGGGATTCCAGGGCCTGGTAAAACTGTGAGGTGTTTACTGTGACAATAGTCTATTCAGTTCTCTTTATGTCAGTACTAGGGGTAGGTGCAGGTATTTTTCTAGCGTTCGCTTCGGCAAAATTCGCCGTCAAGAAAGATCCACGAATAGCGCTTATCGAAGCTTCATTGCCTGGTGCTAATTGCGGTGCCTGCGGCTTCCCGGGATGCGCAGCCTTTGCCAAAGCTGTTGCTGAAGGTAAAGCCCCCATCGAAGGATGCATTCCAGGTAAACGCTCCGGTGTCCCTGAGAAGTTAAAACTCATTCTGGACACAGATATCGACAAACTCATCGCCTTGTTCGACGAAAATGAAGAGGATGCAGAAAAAACTCTCGAGAAGCTACTAGCTTCTTCAGGAAAAGCCGTCAAAGCCGCTCCACCAAAGATACAAAGGCCAACGCAAGAAGAAATCGATAGTTACAAGGAAAAACTCAAAGAAAATCCAAGGGCAGCTGTTATCTTCGCAGTCCTTCCCAACATCAACTGCGCCTTGTGCGGCTCGCCAGGATGTGCTGCCTTTGCCATTAAGGTTGCCAATAAAGACGAAGACATAGCGAAATGTGTTCCTGGAAAGCCACAGAATGTCTCGCAAAAGGTTGCCAAGATCATGGCTTTATCTGAAGCCGAACTTCAGAAGATCATCGAAGAGACATCAGGTGAACCGGCCGAGATAAAGAAGAAGTTTGCATCATGAAAAAAAGGCTGGCCATTCTTGGCTCAACCGGATCGATAGGATCACAAACACTCCAGATAGCAAATCGGATTGAGAATATTGAGATTGTGGCCATTTCTTGTGGCCACAATCTTTCTCTTTTTTCGAAGCAGCTTTCTGAATTTCATCCGCCCTTTGCCGCCTCACTAAAGAAAAGCGATAGCCTTACAGATTCCTTTCCCGCAACATTATTCTTCCACGGGGAAGAGGGAATCGAAAGAATGCTTGAGGAATCGAAACCCGATTATGTTTTGCTGGCTGTGAGCGGCGCCGCAGGTCTAAGATTCAGCCTAAAGGCCATCGAAGTCTGTCACAGGCTTTGCCTCGCCAATAAAGAATCTATTGTTTGTGGAGGAGATCTTCTCCTGAAAGAGTGTGCCAGAAAGGGCGTCGAACTGATTCCTGTCGACTCGGAGCACAGCGGCCTTTTTCAGCTCCTCGATGGTTCACGCCGACCGAAAAGAATTATAATAACTGCTTCTGGCGGGGCATTAAGAGATTGGCCCTTAGAAAGGATACAAGATGCAACGATAAGAGATGTTTTGAGGCATCCCGTCTGGTCAATGGGAAACAGGATAACGATCGACAGTGCCTCCATGGTCAACAAGGGACTTGAAGTGATTGAAGCCAAATACCTCTTTGAATTTGAAACTAATGAAATTGACACATACATATGCAGAAACAGTTTTATTCATGCTGGTATCCTTTATAGCGATGGTGTCTTGAAGTTACACACTGGCATACCAGACATGAGGATCCCGATCGCCTACTCGCTTACATATCCTGAAAGAATTCAAACCATTCCCGAGCAAAGTATTGTCGATGTCCCCATGATTCTTGAAGAGTTACCAAAAGAGAGGTTCCCTGCTCTAACGCTTGCGAGAGAGATCTGTGGAGTAGTAAGTAAACAGATTGCCTATAATGCTGCAGACGAAGTTGCCGTCGAAGCTTTTATGAATGGCCGGATGCCTTTTGGAGGTATTTACAATATAATTGAAAAGACAGTAGAAAGAACCGCTGATCAAAATCCGGTCGACTACAGTCAAATAATCGAGACTGACAGCGTTGCAAGAAAGTTAGCTCAGGAAGAGGTGGATAGATGTTATTAGCAATAATATACTTTCTTCTAATTCTGACGGGAATAGTAGTTGTCCATGAGCTTGGTCACTACATTTTCTCGAGGCTTTTTGGTGTAAGAGTTCTTGAATTCGCAATAGGAATGGGCCCTAAGCTCTGGTCGAAAAAAGGAAAGAATACGACCTTCAGGATCAATGCATTTCCAATCGGCGGTTACGTAAGACCTGCAGGTGAAGACTTGGATACTATCGACTCCTCGATTCCGGAAAGTGAGCAGATTCAGAACAAACCCGCCTGGCAGAGATTCATTATTTACTTCGCCGGTCCAGCTTTCTCTTTACTTCTGGGCTTTTTAATTCTCTCTCTTGTCGCAGTAATATGGGGCTTTCAAGAGGTCAAGATCGATAAAGTCGAACCTGGTTCTCCTGCCGCAGTTTCCGGAATGATGCCGGGAGACCGAATCGTTTCAGTTAATGGAAAGACTCTCATCGACAATACACGTTTGAGTGAAGCAGTAGCAAAAGGAGAGAGAATAGATCTTGTTGTGAACAGGGAAGGTAAGGAAATCGAGATCGCTATAATACCTGAACTTCTTCCCCAGGAAGCCTTCTTTGTTATCGGAGGTGTTTCAGGAGAACCAGGCGATATTCTCTCTTCAATAAACGGCGGAACCTTCAACGGCGATTATGTTGGATATGGAAGTGTTCTTTCGCCTGAAAGTTCTATAAAACTCGGCTTCGAAGATGGCTCTACATTATCGGGAACGCTCCTGACTTATTCACCTGCCGAGGAACGCTACGCAATGGGCATCTATTATGCAAACTTCAAACCTCAACTTGCCATTGACCACGGACAGTTTAGAGAAGGAGACATCCTGCTTTCAGTCAACGGTATGAAGACTGAAACAAGTTATGATCTAACCACGATGAGTCAGTTGTTGGCTCTGAAGCCCGATGAGCTCTTGATTCAGTTCACCGGGAAAGAAATCTCCTTTGCCGAATTCGGCTTTCCCGACGAATTCGTTGTTTCTGTTGAACGGGAAGGTCAATTAATAAATTTGACAGTGAGTAAAAACGAGATGATAGCCCTGGTCGAAGAGGCGGGAGCCTTTGCTCAAGGAAGCAGTTATTGGTACCCCGATACTGCATTGGAGGCGGTAGGTCTCGGCGTTCAGTGGGCAAACAATCTATTGATAGCTCTGGTTAAGGTAGTAGGGAGCCTCTTCACCGGGGGAGCCAACATCAACGAATTCACCGGCCCCATTGGACTGGTAACCATAGTTGATCAGGCGGTCAGTCTTGGATTAAGAATAGTCCTTTACCTAGCTGGGTTTATATCTCTCAACCTGGGAGTAATAAATCTAATTCCCTTTCCGGCACTAGACGGTGGAAGAATGTTGCTTGCCCTCATTGAAATGATTACAAGAAGAAGGCTCGATCCAAAGATAGAGGGTCTGATCAATGTGATCGGATTCATGGTCTTGATGGGGTTCATGATTTACATTACTTTCATTGATATAGGTAGGTGGCTATGAGCGGGGTCGTTCGCGTTGGAGATGTTCTGATAGGTGGAGGAAATCCAATCACGGTCCAATCAATGACAAACACCAAGACTTCTGACGTAAACAAAACTGTTGAGCAGATCAAAAGGCTCGAAGATGCAGGTTGTGATCTGGTAAGGGTATCAGTTCCAGACTTTGAGTCGGCTTCCGTACTGAAGGAGATCACTTCTTTAAGCAGGATACCTGTCATAGCAGATATTCACTTCGACTATAAACTTGCCGTAGAATCGATCAAAAACGGCGCTGCAAAGGTGAGAATTAACCCAGGAAACATCGGTCAAGATTGGAAAGTCAAAGAAACTGTGAAAATCGCAAAGGAATATGGCGTTCCAATACGAGTCGGAGCTAACTCCGGTTCTCTTGACAAGAGATTCAGCTCGTACGAAAAACCTATAGCCCTTGCAGAAAGCGCCCTGGCTCAAGTTAAAATACTTGAGAGCGCGGGGTTCGAAGACATTGTGATATCGCTGAAATCCTCTTCAGTTATTGAGACGGTTGAAGCAAACAAATACCTCTACAACAAGACTGACCACCCACTTCATCTAGGTGTTACCGAAGCGGGCTTTGGTTTGGACTCGACGGTCAAGTCGTCAATCGGTATTGGCACGCTTTTGCTCAACAAAATTGGAGATACAATTAGGGTTTCAATGTCGGGCGACCCTGTTCAGGAAATCGAGGTCGGGTTGAGCATTCTCAGGTCGCTGAAACTGAGAAGGGGGGTCGATGTGATTTCCTGCCCAACCTGCGCGAGAACGGAAATAGATGTCGAAGCTCTCGCCAGAAAAGTCAATAGCTGGGTCGGCAACACAGATGCAGACCTCTCGGTTGCAGTGATGGGCTGTGTGGTCAATGGAATCGGAGAGGGCACTGAAGCAGACATTGGGATCGCTGGAACGGCTTCAGGCGGAGTGATTTTCGTGAAAGGCGAAATCGTTGAAAAAGTAGAAAGGGCAGACCTTGAAGCAAGATTCCGTCACTGGTTCAAGACGGTCTTGTCAGGAGGAGTATGATGAAAGTAACGATAGTCGGAGCCGGTATGGTGGGCTCGTCAATAGCTTATGCATCGATGATAAAAGGTGTTGCAAGAGAGATAGCTCTTGTTGACATAAACAGGGAACTCGCCAAAGGTCAGGCAATGGACTTGAGTCATGGCAATGCCTATGTTAGACCAATGAGAATTCATGGCGGAGATTACGATGTCTCTTCAGACTCGGATGTAGTCGTAATAACGGCCGGTAGACCTCAAAAAGGAGGAGAGAGTCGCCTACAGCTTCTAAAGGACAACGCAAGGATAGTGAAGGAAGCGGTGGCTAAATCTCTTTCCTACAGCAAAGAGCCAGTTTTCATAATCGTGACGAATCCCGTCGACGTTCTTACATGGGTGGCATGGAAAGCGTCCGGTTTACCAAGAAACAGGATAGTAGGCTCTGGAACGACTCTAGATACGGCAAGGCTCAGACAGAGCATTGCAGACCACTGCCAGCTTGACCCAAGAAACGTACATGCTTATGTTCTTGGTGAACATGGTGACAGCGAGATCGTCAACTGGTCTCACGCAGACATTGCGGGAATTCCTCTAACCGACTTCTGCAGAAATTGCAGGAGAGACTGCGAGGCTGACCTCTTCCAGAAGCTTTTCGAAGAAACTAAAAATGCTGCTTACAAAATTATAGAAAAGAAGGGTTCAACATTTTACGGAATAGGCCTGGCTGTATCAAAAGTGCTTTCAACAATTTTCAACAACCAGCATTCAGTTCTAACTGTTTCCAGCGTTCACCCGGAGTTTGAAGGTCTGAAGGATGTTCCTTTCAGCGTTCCCACAATACTTGGCAGAGAGGGAGTTGAAAGGATTCTGAAGGTAGGCCTGTCGTCAGCGGAATTAAAGGGACTATCAAACTCAGCAGGAATTATCGCCAATGCCATAAAAAACCTAAGGGATGAGGAGGGATTAGCGTGAAAAAGGCTTTGCTCTTAGCAATTGTATTCTTAAGTGTTTCTCTTTTTGCAACCTCGGTTTCGTACGATCCACAGGGGCTGATGTTCTTGAGCAGACCGGGGGCGAGTATCAATGTTAACGTAAGTCTGAACAAAGGTATGGGATCAACTTATTATGGCGGTGAATCGCTCGGACTATCTTTTTCAGTAGATAGAAGTGCTTACGTGGCAGTTCTTGACATCGATCCGTCTGGTCAGATTCAGGTTCTCTTCCCAAACGTATATGACCAAGACAACTATCTGCAGGGTGGAAGAACCTACACCTTGCCGACCGACAAAGCTACAACGAGGTACAATCTACAGGTCCAGTCACAGAGAGGAAGAGAGACTATCGTAGTCGTTGCTTCCACATCTCCGTTGAACTTCCTGGGCAACGTCTTCTCTCTCTTCGACAGATATCCGTTTCCCTACTTGAGTCAGAGCATCAACAACCTTTCGGTAGTTATCGATCCGGTTTTCAACACAAGCTGGGGATTGGGCTACACCTACTTCTACAACAGCTATGTTCCTTTCACAGTAAGAACAACGATAAACGCAGACAGAAAGGATGCCAACGTCTACGTCGATGGAATATTCATGGGAAAATCCCCGGTTACGACAACACTTGAAGCCGGTCCTCATACTGTGTATGTGTACACGGAGAGGAACCTTGTTTATGGTCCTGCGACGATAAATGTCCAGCCCGGGTCAAGCGATTTTTATTTCTCACTACTGCCAAATTACGTTTACGGTTATCTGGAAGTCACATCGATTCCCGACGGACAGGTTTACGTAGATGGACAATACGCCGGCGACACTCCATACAAGGACTTCGAGAAAGTTGGGAGTCATACAGTAACCGTTTCCAAATGGGGTTATCATGACTCGAAGCAGAACGTGTACATAAACAAAGATATGGTGACCTCAGTCAGTTTCACTCTAACCGAGAAAACCGAAGAAGAGAAGAAAACCGACAACATTATTCTCTTCTCCATAATTGGAGTGCTGATAGCGGGAGTTGTCATTGCAGTGATACTCGGCGCATCTGATTAAGAGCCCCCCGAAGAAGACACTTCCAGGTTAGATGAAGCTAAAGTCGAAGGCATATGTAAACCTATTACTCGTAGTAATATTCTGGGGATTGACCTTTCCGGTGCAGAAGAACATACTGGAGGGTCTATCCCCGGTATTCTATAATGCGCTTCGTTTTTCGATCGCTCTCTTGATTCTGATTCCCCTGAGAAAGAAGCTCGGCCTCAAGATCACAAATAAGAGCCTTACTCAAGGTTTGATTTTAGGACTTTTCCTTTCGGGAGGATATGTTTTTCAGACGTGGGGACTTGTCTATACAACTGCATCCAAGAGCGCTTTTATTACGTCTCTTTACGTTGGTTTGGTCGCAATCATTGGTCCCGTTGTAGACAGGCGAATCCCCAGCCGCTATCAGATTCTTGCTCTGGGGGTATCATTAATCGGCTTGTATTTTCTTACAACACCCGAGACAGGATTCAACTTTGGTGACCTGCTAACCGCTCTTTGCGCAGTTTCTTTCGCCCTGCATGTCGTTTTGATCTCTTATTTCACCCAGAAGGAAGATGTCGACGAAATGGAGCTTCTCGTTCCTCAATTTGTCGTAGTGCTTCTTGTCAATATGGCGCTGATTCCTTTCGTCAAAGGAAGTGTGTTTATAAACGGTTCAATACTCTTTGTTGCGCTGTTTTCTGCAGTTTTCGCAACTATCTTCGCGGTTGCAGTGCAGTTGAAATATCAGAGGTTTCTCGGTTCCGTAGGAGCCTCTCTGATCTACGTAGGTGAACCGGCCTTCGCACTGTTCTTTGCAATGATCATACTCAGAGAGATTCCGGGTAAAATGGAAGTGGTGGGTTTGCTTCTCATGACTGCTGGAATGGTACTTGGAGGGATCTCGTCCTTCGTAATGCGAGATAGGAGTGTGAAGAAGGGTTGAAAGGAAGGATAATGGTCGTAGAAGACGATATGCATATTGGAAAATTGCTTCGCTTGGAGCTAGGCCATGAAGGATACGAAGTAGAAGTTTTGACCGATGGAAAGGAAGCGCTAAAGCATCTAGAAAAAGAGCTTCCAGATCTTCTTATCCTTGACGTGATGCTTCCCGGTTTGGATGGTTTCTCGGTGCTGGAAGAAATCAGAGAGTATATTTCCACCGATCTTCCCGTTATAATGCTTACCGCTAAAGGTGAAGTTAAGGACAGAATACGAGGTTTGAAGAGCGGTGCAGATGATTACTTGCCGAAACCATTTGTAATTGAGGAACTTCTGGCCAGAATCGAAGCAGTACTTAGACGCAAAGGGAAAGTGGAAAGGATCAGCTACTTCGAAATCACCCTCGATATGCAATCTCGTGAAGCCTTTCTCAATGGAGAACCTCTGCAATTGAGCAAGACCGAGTTTGATCTGCTGGCAGTTCTGCTATCGAACGCTGGAATTGTGATGTCAAAGGAAAGATTACTCGAAAAGGTTTGGGGAAGCGAGGACTGGGGCAACCCCAATGTTGTGGAAGTATATATTAACTACTTGCGTAAGAAACTGGGAAAGACGGGCGAAAGAATAAAAACGGTGAGGGGCTCTGGCTACGTTGTCAGATAGGAGGAAGCTCTCTACAGCGACTCAGGTAGCCATCTACTCGGTGGTTCTGATCGTATCCATTCTCTTTGCCTCGGCCATATTCGTTTATGGAGTCTCCGAAAGTGTCTTCATTCGCAATTACTCCGCAGAGATGAGAAAGATCTTCATGGATTCTCCCATGGGCAAAGGGTTTAGGTATGGCGTGGGAAGAATGGCCATAGGCAGAGGAACTACAGAGTTTTACGTGAGCGTTGATGGAAACGTGGTTCAGAATCCAACAGGACTGAGCAGCGTTCCGGATGTTGAGGGATATGTAAAGACGAGGATAGATGGCAGCTCCTATCTTCTCTACGGATTCTTGAATGGAGAGGAAAAAGTGATTCTCGGTGCAAGAATGGACGATCTCGATTTCTTCCTAGAGAGTCTCGCCACCACTCTCCTTCTTTCAGTCTTGGTTGGTGTTGTCCTTTCAATCATCGGTGGCCTCTTCCTTGGAAGCAGGGTCTCTAAACCTATCAAAGAAACTTCACGTCTGTTAAAGGAGATAACGCTGAATGATCTTTCAAGAAGACTGGAAAGCGATCCGAAGACTTCCGAACTTGCCGAACTCAAAAAAGCACTGAATAGAGCTCTAGACAGAATTCAAGATGGATACACCAGGCAGGAACAGTTTTCATCAGACATTGCGCATGAGATTCGCTCTCCACTGACTTCAATCCTTGGCTTCTCGAGACTGATTCTTCGCTGGGGTTCTGACGACCCAGAGGTTGTCAAGGAAGCCGCTGAAAGTATCTCCGACACAGCCACCAAGATGATGACAATTACTGAATCTCTGCTTTTTCTCTCGAGACCCGAGATCGAACTAAACGAAACAAGTTTCAACCTCAGAGAACTGGTACTCGAGATCACCAATAGCGTTCCAGCCGATCAGTCGGCAGAGATGAAGATCGAGATTCCAGATATCGAAGTCCGAACCGATAGAGTTCTGCTTAAGATAATTGTAAAAATTCTTGTTGAAAATGCCTTGAAGTTTGGAAAGAATGGCCCGATAGAGATCAATTGGTCAGATGGTACATTAAGTGTTAGGGATCATGGCATGGGAATCAACGAGGATGAAAAAGAACGAATATTCAACAGATTCTACAGGGGCGACTCTTCAAGAGGTGGTGAAGGTCATGGATTGGGTCTTTCCATTGCCAGCAAGATCTGTAAGGTGTTGAAACTCTCAATCGATGCAGATAATTGTGAGGATGGAGGAGCAGTATTCAAAGTGGAGGGATTAAGATGAGAATTGCGATATCGGTTGCGGAGCTGGCAGTAACCTGGATAATCATTCCCTTTCTCCTCTTTTCCGGAGCACCGTTTTCAGCGGGATTAGGAGTGACGATAGTCGCTTCGATTATCATCATTTTGTCTCTTCTTCTAGCGATCTATTCTGCTCTTGTGGTATATTACTGGTCCGGAAGACTGCCGACCGTTATATATGGGCCCGAAAAAACCGTTCAAAGCGGCCCATACAGATTTGTTCGCCATCCATTCAACCTGGGTTACATACTTTTCCTTTTCGGTCTTGGATTGTTGAGTGGAAACTATTGGACGCTTCTTTACGTTGCAGTCATAGGCGCAGTGATAGTTGTGTATTCTTTGCTCCAAGAAAAACTCGCTCTGAAAAGAATTGAAGGCTACGAGGACTATAAAGAGAAGATACCTTTCATGATCCCAAATCCCGGAAGAAAGATACCCTTTGATAAATCGACATCCATTCCCTGGCAATTCATCGTGGCATCATTCGTTGTGAAGCTGGTAATTCTGATTGTTCTACCCTCTAAGGTAAAGAATGCAAGAGTGCTCAGAGAAAAGAGGCCCTTCGTTCTCGCTCTTGCTCACCAAACTCATTTCGACGGTCCTCTTATCTTTTACTCGACGTCGCGTTACCTGAGGTTCGTAGGCACCGCAATCTACGTTGATAGACTCGGGTTGCTTAACTGGCTCGCCGTAATTCCTGTCAGAAGATATGCTGTCGATACATCCGCCATAAGACAGATGCTTTCGACAATAAAACAGGGAGTTCCACTGGGAATTGCACCTGAAGCAGCGAGATCATGGGACGGAAGACCACTACATACAAAAAGAGAGATATGGAAGCTTTTCAGGATGTTGAAAATCCCTGTAATCCCAGTGAAGTTTTATGGAGTACAGAGACTTTGGCCTAGATGGGCAAAGATTTTTGCATTGGGGACTTCGACCGTAGAATTCGGTGATCCGGTCGAAGCAGATGATCCCCAGCTAGAAGAAAAAGTGATGGGCTTCCTCGCCAAGGAGGATCCAACCTTCAAGCTTCCTTACCGAAACTACAAACGTATAGAAAAGCTGATCTGGCGCTGTCCAAGCTGTGGCGCCGTTGCCTCTATCAAAGGCTTCAAAACTGGCTTCTCATGTTCTTCGTGCGGAAAAAGCTGGACCAAGCCAACTGTAAACGAAGTAATTCAAATCCACGACAGGATAATGCCTGGAAGCATGGGCCTTTCCTTCCCCATAAAGGATGAGGTAATATTCAATGGAGAGAGGGTAACGGCAAACATATACGAGGACCACGCGATGATCGGAGACTACAAGCTGGATTATAGCGTCATAAATAACTCCAGTATAGAAAAAAGTATAGAACCGGTCTTTGGGATTGCAAATGAAATGGTTAGTTTCGTCTCTACGACCAGCGCACTAATGTGGCAGGAACTGGTAGACTTCCAGATCAAATTCAGACTTAAGAAAGAAAACTATCACACCGATCTCTGGGGATAGCTCCCGGGATGTAACGCTGAATGCCGGGGATGCGGGTTCGTAAGAGCAAAAGGAACTGGTTGACCGTTGAGCGGTTCTCCGTTCTCCGAAGAAAACCCGTTCTTCGTTCCGACGCTCCGCGTCCAGGTTCTTCGTTCTTGGGCAAGGTGATGATTCAAGAGCGTTTGGACTCCAACCAGTCATGAAAAAACAGCACTCACCGGAAACTCTCTTCTGGTTCTCTAGCTTGCAACTGATCTCCACAGCTTAAAGCAGCTTCTAGATACGAGATCCCGATCAGTTTCATATCGGGATGACCAAAGAGGAGAATAGAGATGATGTCTCTGCTTAACACCGATCAGCGGATCCTTGCTTTCTGTCGTTCAGCGGTTCTTAGATGCGAGATCGCGTGCAAAAGCATCACGGGATGACGGAAGTGGATAACGAACATAATCCATATTGGCGCAGACTCTACGGGATAAGAGTGCTTGGAAATAACCGGATGATACAACATGATTTAAGGGCAGGAGACTCTCCCTTCTTGTCATCCTGACAATGCTCCTGTTCAGGATCCCTGTCTTTCGCGGAAAACGGGACAGACAATAGGAGCGTTTGGGAGCCAGTCTGCTAACGCACGCCAGTCGCACTTCGTGCGGCCAGTTCCGACTTAGTCGGGCAGAAGAGCCTTGTTTAGAAGCGGGTTACGAAGTGCGGGTTAGAAAGATCGGGTTTATAAAAGCGGGTTGTCAGAACCGGGTTCTTAAAGAGCGAGATCCCGTGCAGTTTCCCTGAACAGAATCTTTTCAGGGCAGGCGCTACGTGATGACAATTTAAGATGACTGTGCAGTTCTCTTGTAGGGGCGAACGGCCGTTCGCCCGAAAAAGGTCCTGGTTGGAATTTCTGCCTTTTACGCGAAAAATGGGACATGAGGAGAATTGTCAGTCCCTATTTTCGCTCTCATCTTCTCGTGAGCGAAGCGAACGTCTCCGACGTGCTCTTTCTCGGTTTTTACAGCGACCAGCGGGGTTTCGTTCTTAAGCGTTCAGCGGCTCCTAGCCCGCGAAGCGGAACTGGCCACCGAAGGTGACTGGCCTCTGCCGGAGGCAGAGACTGGCCAGGCGGAGCCTGACTGGCCTGCGCAGCAGACTGGCATGTTTTTTTGCAGCCCTAAGACCGCCGACGTTTCATGGCGCATTTCGTCTTATGTTTTATAGTAGAATCACTTCTGTTCTTTGTCTCGGAGGACGGAGAACCGTTGACGGTGGACCTGATAAGGCCTCCTGCCGAAGGCAGCCTTGAGTCCACTGATGCTCCTCAGTGCATTGCGTCCCGGCCCGATCTTCGCCGGCATTGCGTCAAATGTTCTAAAAGGGCATCACTTCTGCTCTTGCCAGACCCTAGACTCCACAACCCTGGTCCCGGTTCTCCCTTCTCCCTTCGTTAATTAGACTGCCTACTTTCATTTACTTAGATGTGCTTTTTCTTTCTTAATGAGTCCACATGATTGTAGTAAGATAGTACTGTTTCGAAACATTCTTTGGAATCCTCAATTATCTTCAGCATTGGATTCTTACGGTCATGGGTCAATAATTCTATCCGGCGAAAATTGGGCTGGTCAACTCAAATGGAGGTGGAGCTTTTGAACTGGAAGAAAGGAATTCCTGCAGTTGTTATCGTTCTATTTGTTGCTGCGTTAGTCCCTGTAGTGGCATTCGGAACGGTAACCGTTCACGAACTAGTCGTTCTGGGCACGACTGATCTTCACGGCTATGTAATGCCCTATGATTATCTTACTGTCAAAGAAGTCAGTGATTACGGGGCTGCAAAGACCTTCACACTGATAAAGTGGGCAAGGGAAATGTACAACAACACCATCTTGATCGACACGGGAGATGCCATTCAGGGTAGCGTTCTCGCAGAGCGTGAAGCGAGAATAGATCCAATCAAGATGGGAGATACTCCCTCGATAATCAAAGCCATGAATATCATGGATTATGACGTAGTTGGAATTGGAAATCACGAATTCAATTTCGGTCTCGAATATCTGGACCTGGCCATTGCTTCCGCTGACTTCCCGATGATCTCGGCAAATCTTTACAACGAAGACACGAAAGAGCTCAGATATGACCCCTATGTGATATTGGAAAGAGAAGTCGACGGAATTCCAATCAAGATTGGCGTTATAGCCTTTTTACCTCCGGAAATAATGATGTGGGACAGAGTCCTCCTCGAAGGAAAAGTCTATGCTGAACCTATAGTAGACGCGGCTGCCAAGTATGTGCCCAAACTACGCGAAGAGGGCGTCGATCTGGTGATAGTCTCCCTTCACCAGGGAAGCTCAGACGCTGAAGCAATACTCGAAAACGTTGAAGGAATAGACGCCATCATCATGGGTCACAGCCACGGGAAAATTGCCGACAAAATAGATGGAGTCCCGGTGACAATGGCAGGAAGCTGGGGAAACTCCTTAGGTTTGATACATTTCCATCTTCTGAACATTGATGGAGAGTGGGAGGTATTTTCTTCATGCCCGCAGTTGTGGCACGTCGACGAAAAAGTCGAGGCTGCTCCGGAGATAGTTGAAGCAGTTAAAGAACAGCACGAAGCCACTATTGATTACGTAATGGCTCCCGTGGGAACGACAGCTGTACCGATCAAGGGCTATTTCAGCAGGGTAATTGATAATGAAGTCACTCAGCTCGTCAACGAAGCCCAGCTTTGGTACGTTAAAGAGTATTTCAAGGGCACTGAATATGAGTCTATGCCTCTCCTTTCAGCTGCAGCTCCGTTTAGAACAAATACCAGTGTAGACGCAGGGGACGTAAGAATTATGAACGCTGCAGATATCTATATATACTCGAACACACTCCATGTTGTGAAGGTGAATGGTCTCGAATTGAAAGGCTGGCTTGAAAAGAGCGCGGAGAATTTCAATCAGATCGATCCTAACAGCACGGAAGAACAGAATTTGCTCGCAAGGTTCTCTTCATACAACTTCGACGTAATCGAAGGAATAGACTATCAGATAGATGTTCGAAACCCCGTAGGTCAGAGAATTGTAAATCTCACTTATGAGGGTGAAGAAGTCGAAGACGACATGGAGTTTCTCGTCGTGACAAACAACTACCGCGCAGGTGGCGGCGGCTATCATCTGGTCGATGCCGACATCGTCCTCTCCTCAACAGTCGAGAATCGAAGCGTAATCATCGACTATATTATCGAGAAGGGCACTATCAATCCAACACCATCCTTCAACTGGTCAATAGTTCCATTCGAGTCTGCCGGAAAGATCACTTTCTCCTCAAGTGATGAAGCGGCAACTCTACCGGAAGAACTTGGAATAAAGGGTATAAAGTACATCGGAGACCGACTCTTTGAAGTAGACCTCATAGAGCTTGCAGAGAACGTCCCTCAGGCGGTTGCCAATTAGGCCCTGAATTACTTTAAACCGGAGGTCCCAGACCTCCGGTTTTTTTGTTCTTCAACTACAATCTTTGCCTTCTTGCGGTGGAGATTTCGAATCACGTTCCATCAAGCCAGTAATTCTGTTGGTTTTCCTGAAACTACTTAACTGAACAAACAAAACCATCGCTTAAGTGGAATATAGAGATTTTTACACGTTTTCTCTGCTCCAATACCTCAAAATGAAACGCACAAATTGCAGCCTTCACTTTTCGTCAGGCTTGTGAAAAGATCAGAAGAAGTGAATGAGCAAAGCAGTTTGAAGGTTCATATGGTCAGAACTTCCCGCTGTCATCATCTACATAGAGGAGTATTTCGGAATCAAATGCAAACCATTAATCAAATGATCTAACTCAAGATCTAGTCGTCGGACCGTCTGTTTTCTATCATGATGTTGGAATTACTTGTCTTCAGAGTGATGAGGAGGCCGTTGCCGCCATTGAGATTACCCTTCATACTTGTAGAAGTTGAGCTGGTTACGGCTACCATAAGATCCTTCAAGTTCACACTGCCATTTGTTGTCGATGCGTCAAACTCAGCCTTCAGAGAGTCATCTACTAAGAGGTTCACTTGTCCGTTAGTGGTCATTATTTCGAAAACACCTGTTTCGGGCAGAAGGGCGTCGCATAGTATTCTTGCGTTGGAAGTTTTCAAGTAATTTTCGCTGCCAAAGAGAGTGCTCTCGGTGATTGTGATGGCGCCATTTGTAGTACTTACCGAAAGGTTCAGATCTCCATCTTCGATTGTAACTGGCGCATTGCTTGTTTCGATCACAAAACTTCCGCTAATTCTTCTTCCGTTGAACGATCCGTTAGTAGATCTAAGTTCCATTGTCCCAGCTGAATCTTCAACAAAAATGGGCGCATTGGATGTCTCAAGCGTGACAGCTCCCGAGGCGGAGATCAATTCCAGACCTCCGTTGCTGCTTCTGCCACTTATAGAAGCTGCGATCGACTTGAAAGTCATTGCACCGTTACTGGTTCTTACTTTTATGTCTTCGAGATGCTTTTTCGGGACACTCAAATATATCGAGGCTCCCTGACCTCTCAGTTCATTTGTTTTCTGAAGTACGGGAGTAACTATCATCAGTTTCCCTTCTTCAATACTAATAACTGGAGTCGTTTTCTTAAGGTACTTATCTTCAAGGTCTTCATTCGAAACCCAAATCGATTGCTCGACAAGTATCTCTATGTAGTCTTTGTCCCAACCTGTCACCGCGACCTTGCCGTTTATCGTTTCAACTTCGATAAACTTAGTGTTCTCGGTAATTGTCTCCGTGAAACTTCTGGTGAATTTTATTCCGGTGATCGACCAGTCGGAAGACATACCGAATCTCGCTATTTCGGGACGAAGGATTACAGCTATACCAATAAGCAGAAGCCCTATTCCAAGCAGTAAACCTGCGACTGCCAAACCCTTGCTTCCACAAGTTCTCATCATAGAACCACTCCTAGCCAATGTTCACTCGAAACTACTCTGCAGAATATATCATCCATCAACGCAGATTTCAACTTATCACATAATTTCTCAATCTAAGTTCCCAACTTTTCATTCATCCAAGAGCAACTCCAAATCGCATAGTCGCTCTTCGAAAATCCTACAAGGGTTTTTCTGTCAAGGTTTATCGGTAGAAACTTATCATTTCCATTTGAGCGATCCAACTACCAGTGAATGAACCTGCAAGATGATTCGTAAGCGCGGAGAAAATTATGAATCGTTGAATGTGATCGAAAAAAGCGACAAGGAAAACGATCGAGACTTCCCGGAGTGGCTTTTCTTACAGGAGATCCGATTAGTTATCGATCCAAACCTATTTATATTGTATATGTTATATGATTGCACTATAAGGATTTTTGGTAATCACGCACCTTCAGGCGACTATTCATTTAAAAACCAAAATCAGCGCTTTCTTGATCAATAAGGATTAGGAGGATCAATAATGGCCGAAAAGAAGTACACAATCGAGGAACTGATGCAAAATGAGACGATTGCATCTTTCGCGGTTTCCGCAGATTCAAGGAAAATTCTCTATTCTTCCGACAAGACTGGCAACTACAACGTATTTGAACTAGATCAAGAGAAGGGAAGGCACAGACAGACTACGTCCCTCGATGAGAACGCATTAGTTTCTTTCATTTTCGAGGACGGAAGCTTCATTTTCGCGATGGATAAGGGTGGAGATGAGCTGCACCATCTCTATCTATTTTCTGATGAAGAGATCAGAGATCTCACCCCTTTCGAAAAAACTAAGTCAGGATTTCACATGAGTGTGGGTGACAAGGTTTACTACTATTCGAACAGGATTGACAAAAGTAGATTCGATCTTTACCGATTCAATGAAGGTGATTTAACAAGCGAGCTGGTCTTCGAAAACAAGGACCTGTTCGAGCTGGGTCCGATTTCCAGTGATGAGAGGTTTATTGCTCTTCGTAAGCTCCGGACTGCAAACGATTCGGATATTTATCTTTATAACTTTGTAAACGGGGATATAAAACTTCTCTCCCCCCATCAAAGTGAAGCAAATTTTAAACCTCTCTTCTTCTCAATAGATTCACTGAAGCTGTACTATGTATCGGATTCGGCCGGAGAGTTCATGACGCTCTGGGAAATGAACATTGAAAGCAGAGTCAGTGAAGAGATCCTTGACTTAGAATGGGACATAATTGCAGGAAGGATGTCGGAAGACGGAGAAAACGCTGTGCTTGTACTGAATAGAGATGGTTTTTCCGAACTCCATGTGATCGAAACGAAAAGCAATTCTCTCAAGATGCCACCTATAAAAACCAGTGGTGTTGTCTATGATCAGTGCTTCAGTAAAGATGGTCAGCTTCTGTATTATCTTTGCGATTCGGCGACATCATCTCCCAACATCTTTTCGATAAACCTCGAGACAAAGAAGACAAAGAAGCTCACTGATTCAATGAGTCGAAACGTGAACAGCAATGATCTTTCCGAAGCATCGGTTCTCCGCTTTGTTTCATATGACGGTCTCGAAGTACCAGGTATTTTCTATCCGCCCAAGAACGTACCTGCCGGCGAGAAAGCCCCCGCCGTTGTGTGGGTCCATGGAGGACCTGGCGGCCAGTCTCTACCGAAATACAGCCCGGAAATCCAATTCATCGCGAATCATGGCTATGCAATCTACGCGGTGAATAACAGAGGAAGCTCCGGTTATGGAAAGAGCTTCTTCAGAGCGGCAGATCACAAGCACGGAGAAGCTGATCTGGATGACTGCGTGGAAGCCGCCAGGTTTCTAGCCACACTTGATTTTATCGATGAAGAAAGAATCGCCATAAATGGAGGGAGCTACGGAGGTTTTATGGTGCTCGCAGCACTGGCTTTTAGGCCGAAGGAGTTCAAGGCAGGTATAGATCTTTTCGGTGTCTCAAACTGGGTGAGAACACTCAAAGAGGTGCCTGCCTGGTGGAAGGCCATTAAAGATCTACTATACACGAAGATTGGAAACCCCTTTGAAGAAGAGGAATACCTCAAGAGCATCTCCCCTCTCTTCCACGCCGAGAGAATTGAAAGGCCACTCCTTGTTCTTCAGGGTGTAAATGATCCAAGAGTATTGAAAGTGGAGTCGGACGAAATCGTTGAGAGCCTTAAGAAAAACGGTGTTCCAGTTGAATATGTTGTATTTGAGGATGAGGGACATGGCTTCAAGAAGAAGGTTAATAGAATCAAAGGGGCTAAAGCAATGCTTGCGTTTCTAGATAAATACCTGCGCTAAAGAAGATGAACATTAGGAACACGGAGCGAGCGGTTCGTTTAACTCAGAATTGTATCTGAAAGAGGGATACAGAGGGTTTCAATTCACCCGCTGAAATGACTGAACAAAAAGGGCGTTTCTGATGTTTCAGCTATTTCGCTGAAAGACACGTCTCTCTTCGCTATCAACAGTGCAGAACGAAGAAAATTAGTCCGCTCTTTCAACTGATGTTCCGGGCGTCGAACACAAAGCGATCCGGACCCTCACAACGCAAGTATTAGTCCACCTTCTCCGGCGTAAGTCGCAATGGCAGGCCCCATCTTTCCAATTATGACTTCAGAGTCGGGGACACGTTTCCTTATCTCTGAAGAAAAGAATTTCGCATCTTCGAGATTGTTAACATGTGTTATGCCAAAGATCTTCTTACCGGTCTTTGCAGATTCCTCGATCAGCTCTATAATTGCCGCTCTGAATCTTTTGTTTCCCCTCACTTTCTTCAGAAGTTTGACCTCCCCATTTACTCCATGCAGGATGATCTTCATGTTGAGAATATTGACCACACTTCCCTGGAACTTACTCAGGCGTCCTCCTTTGACGATGTTTTCTACAGTTGCCAGCGGAATGATTATTTTCACATTATCTCTGTAGATTCTTAGCGCCGATAAAATGTCTTCAACGGTTGCACCGCTTTTAGCCATTCTCGCCGCAATCAAAACTTGAATTCCATGAGAAATAGACCCCGCAAGAGAGTCGAAAACAATCGCCTTGCTGCCTGTCATTTCAGCGCCCAAAACCGCCGACTGGTAAGTACCACTTAGCTTGGATGAAATAGTAATACACAACGGAGTATCGCCCTTCTTCTGAATCTCTTCGAAGATTCCTGCAAAGTCTGCCGGGGAGGGTTGAGAGGTTTTCGGAAGCTCGTGGGATTTGCTCATTGACTGCCAGAATTCCTCCGGAGTTATGTCTATGTCTTCCTTGAACGTTTGATCTTCAACGAAAATGTTCAGGGGAGCAAATGGAATCTCGAACTCCTTTAGAGTATCGATAGGTAGATCACATGAGCTGTCCGTAACTATTTTGATCACAGTACCCCTCCTCTCAGATCCGATAATTAAATTATAGGTCATAGAGAGAAATATCCAATGTTTAGTCGGAGTTTTGGAATACTTTTTGATCCCGTTCATTTAACATCGGCCGATCCCTCTATTCCTTGATAATAAATAGGAAGAGAGCGGGGAAACCGCTCTCTTCTATCTTGGTAAATCGCAACTCTATTTCGCAGAAACAATCTCGTTGAATCTATCAACACTCAAGACTTCAGGAGAATAACTTCCCGCAAGCTTCTCATATTGCCTGAGAAACGCTCTGAGGTGACTCTCCGACCCTCGAAGAAGGTTCTCGTAAACCGTTCTTGTTCTCGAGCCAATCTCTCCTGCAAGAAGTTCTTCGATGTCGGCAATGTCTATCTCTTCTATCAATAAACCGACCTCAACCGCATCCAGTAGAGACTTGCTACCCTTTTCAATTAGCTCGTCGTAAAGCTTTTGAAGCTCCGGATCGGTGAATACACCAATGTCGTTTTCACCGACTGGGTCTTCGAGACCAATCTCACCAATCAGTGAAAGGACAGCATCCGTATGCTGTTGCTCACTTTCGGCGATGTTCTTGAAGACGTTCACGTTCCAAATTTCGTAAAGCACTGTGTAAACATCACGGGCAAGCTTTTCTTCTTCTCTCATGAATACAATTCCATCTTCCTCTGCGGTTAGCCCGCTCGCCAGTGTCATCGTACCGATAATTAGAACCATCAATATTGCTGAAAACAATCTCTTCATATTCAATACCTCCATTATTTGGATCTCGAGGAGATTCTAACCGTCCATTCTTAGAGTTTCCTGAGAATCCTTGCTTATAGTTCGCTTAGAGTCCCGGCCTTATGCAGAACTGCCATAGGAATTATCTTGGCCTGGCAGTCAAGACGAAGTGTCATCTTCTCCAAAAGAGAGTGACTGAAGGATTAAGATGGTCTCAATCTTTCTAGGCGGTCGACCATGGAGGTTAAGGATAGAACCTTTACAAGAGAAAGTCTTTTCAGCTAGTCCTCGAATGCCCTTCTGGCCGCTTTTAGTGCGACAGCCCTGGGTACGAGTCTTGATCCCGTTGCAATGACCTTGTTAATCACTCCGCTTACCACACTTCTCTTACCTTTCTCAAAGGAATCAAGAGCTCTCCTAACAACTTCCTCGGGACTCATCGAGCCGGGAAGTTTCTTTCTGCCTCCCGAAGCAACGTCAAAGAACTCAGTCTTAGTTGGTCCGGGGGACAAAACCATCACTTTGAAACCTTTTGACTTAAGCTCCTCGCTAATCGCCTCGCTGAAACTCAGCACAAAGGCTTTTGTCGCTGCATAGACCGCCATACCAGGCACAGGAAGATAAGCTGCAGTTGAGGCCACGTTAATGACTCCTCCGCCGATGCCTACTCTGCACAAGGTATATTTCTTAGTCAAGTAGTAGAGAGCTCCAATGTTCAAGTTGATCATTTGCATCTCTCTATCTGTTTCCAAATCCTCAAATTGACCTATCATTCCAAACCCAGCATTGTTTATCAGAAGGTCAACTTCGTTTAGGCTTTCTGAGACTCTCAAGAGATCACTTTCACTGGTTAAGTCTGCCTTTAGAGGAGTTGAAACGATGCCATAATCCCTTTCTATTCGGTTTGAAATTGCTTCTAGACGGTCATATCTTCTCGCTACGAGTACCGTTCCAAAGCCTCGTTTGGCAAGTTCATAAGAGAATATTTCACCGATACCCGACGATGCTCCAGTAATTAACGCTTTCTTCAAATTGATCACCCCGGCTATTTAGACTCTTTCCAGCTATTATAGCTCTCTAAACTCTTGCTCGCTTTCGCCGAAGAAAGTTGTATAATTTCATTACTGAATTTTTGGGGGTGATATTGTGAAGAAGGCGGCAATGTTATTGATTCTTGTTCTTGTAGGGAGCGTTTTCGCATCATGGATACCGTTGCAGGACTACTCTACGGTGAAGTACGTCTACAACAAGATCACGTACTTTGAGAACGGAGAGCAGAAGGAAATGCTATACGGAGTGACAATAGATAAGGATGAAGATCAGTACGTCCTGAATTACGATACTACCTACTTTCTGCCGCTCGATACAGAGCTCACCGCAGATATGATGTTCGGGCAGCAATTCTCTATGATGCTATTCACATTCTTGAATCCGATGCTTACTTTCATATATGATGCTATCGATCTCGATGAGCAAATGAACACAAAGCTCTATGGATTCGGTACTTTGAAATATGAAGGACAGCATTCCGTTCAGGGAAAGAATGGAACTTACACTGGAACGAAAGTCTCTCTCTATAATGAAGACGGAGAGCTGTCAATGTACTGGATAATCGATCCGAATATACCTTTTGCTCTGGAGACTTTTATGGGAGAGGATTACGCGGAAGATTCAACTTTGATTAAACTCTGGGATTACGCACTGAATTGATCTCGGCTTCAAAGAAAGGCGCCTTCTTATGAGGCGCCTTTTTTGTTTATAATTGTGAAGCGGCAAACTCGATTCGTCGTGTGCAAATCCTGGTTAAAGAACCCGTTCTTCTCGAATATTCTCCTAATGCAATGGGTAGGGAGTTGTTTCTGAACCTCAATGACTAAGATTTCCAGAGGGGGGCATCGATATGGATTTGATCAGAGTTAGACATAGCTTGCACGAGATACCGGAAATTGGATTCAAAGAGTTTAAGACTCAATCATATATAATGAGCCTTCTTGATCGTCTCGATGTTCCCTACGAGAAGGTATCGGATACCGGGATTTTGGCGCGATGGAAGAAATCCGACGGCCCTTTCACTCTCTTCAGAGCCGATATGGACGCTCTACCGGTATTCGAAGAAACGGGAGTAGAATTCAAGTCCAAACATGAGGGATTCATGCACGCTTGCGGCCACGATGTTCATATGACTATCCTCATTGGCCTGATCGAGAGAGTGGTTGTCGCAAACCTGAAGCGAAATCTCCTGTTCCTATTCCAACCAGCAGAAGAAGGGGGCGGCGGAGCAGAAAGATGTATGCCTGCACTTGAGCAGTACGATATAAAGGAGGCATGGGCACTTCATGTGAACGATGAGTTCCCTGAAGGGACTGTATACTCAAGACCCGGAGTTCTCTTTGCTTCGGCCTTCGAAATGGACTGCACTTTCACGGGAAGATCGGCACATGTCGCTTTTTATAAGAAGGGAAGAGACGCTATCGAGGGAGCTATGGATTTCCTGCAGAGAGTTTACTCCGCTGAAAGAGGAGACTCCGTTCTCAGGTTCGGCTTAATCGAAGGGGGAAGGGTGAGAAACGTAGTAGCCGATTCTTGCACCCTTTACGGAACTGTGAGAACGAGAGCTTATGAGCTTTCGGAGAAGGCGATCTGCGAGCTCGAAGAGCTCGGTAGAGATGTTGCTTCAAGTAGAGGACTCGAGTTCAAGCAGAAGATCGGATCGAAATATCCTCAAGTTCAGGTGGACAAAGACCTTTACGAAAAGCTTTGCGGCCTGGTCGACGTAAATCCTGTGGAAATGAAATACGTAGGTGAAGACTTTGGTGTAATTGCTCTGAAGTATCCCTCCGTTCTTTTCTGGCTAGGCACTGGACGAGAGGAACGCCATGGTCTTCATAACTCAAAGTTCCTGCCTCAGGACTCCGTTATAGAAAAGGGAATTGAGATCTTCTGGAAGGTAGCCAGCAACTAACTCAGATGATTTGAAACCTTCCGTCTGTCAATCTGAGGCTGAACTCTCTGTTGTGATAGATAGGATCCGGTTCTGACTCCTCTGCCACCATGAAAACGGCTCCGGTTATCTCCGAAACCTTCAAAGTCGTATCGTCGGTTCTTTCGAATAGGAAAACAGGAGTATCCATGTAACTCCTGTAAATTGGAGATACGCACCTCCCTCCAATTTTCATCTGACTGAAGAGCACTTCACTCATTCCCGAGAGTGCAACCGTTGAGATTATTTTGTCGTAAGGAGCGTCGCTTTCATAACCGTACCGTCCGTCACCAATCACAAGGCGAACGTTTTTCATACGATAGCGCTCGAAATTTCTCGAAGCGACTGAAGCAACTTCTCTGTCCTTTTCTACGGTGATTACACTTCCCTTCTTTGCCATCTTCCCAAGTATGCAGGCACAGAAACCAGTTCCCGTTCCCAGATCCAACACCCTATCTTCATCTCTCATTCCCAACTCCTCGATCATCGTCACGAGAAGCGACGGTTGGGTCGAAGTGGAGCATACTTTGCCAGAACTGCCAAAGCTCAAAAGGGCTATGTCCTCATATGCCCTGTCGCGCACTTCGGAAGAGACGAAATCGGCCCGATCAAGCTCCATCATGGCGGCCTCTATTCGCGGGTCTTTCAAGTATCCCAACTTCTTCAAGTATCTTATAAGATCAATCATCTCGTTTCTCATTCTTTTTCCCCTAAAAGAAGAGATACTTCACAGCATTTAGAATTACAATTGTCAGCAATATCCATCTCACAAAGCCACTTCCTTTTCTAATCGAAAGCTTCACTGCAAAATATGCGCCGATAACGTTCCCGGCAGCAAGAACCAAACCGGGAACCCAGTATATCATCCCCTTTGAAAGGAAGACAACGAGAGCAAACACCGTATAAACAAAAACAATTACGACCTTTGCGAAGTTTGTTTTCACAAGATCATACCCGTACGTGAGAGTTATTGCTCCAATCAAGAAGAAGCCAACACCTGCTTGCAAAAAACCACCATAGAAGCCCACTCCCAAAAAGATCAGCGCTGTAAGTAGTTGGGAAGGTTTCGAAATATTCGGTTTCCCAGGTTTCAGAAGCACTAGAACTGCTACTGCAAGAAGCATCAACGCAATGACTCTCTCCAGGAGATCCTTTGGAATACTAGAGACGAACATAGAACCAATTACTGATCCAATTGTAGAAAACACAATCGCCGGAACGATCGATTTCTGAAGTCTGATACCCGATGAATGAAAGGTCTTCATTCCAATGGCACTTTCGAATAATACTCCCAGTCTGTTTGTCGCATTTGCAACGGGAGGGGGTATTCCAATCCACATAAGCAACGGGAGTGTGACCATAGAGCCACCTCCCGCAATAACGTTCATGAAACCTGCTGCCACCCCGGCAAGGTAAATCAAGACGATCTGCAAAAATGTCATTTGGGTTTATTTCCTAGTGTGAAGAAGCTTTCGAGTCGTCCATGTCGATCTTCTTCATCAACTTCCTGAGAGATGCCATAAGCGATGCGAACTCGGCCTCGGAAATATTCACCTGATTCGCAATTCTCAAAGGTATCGAAAGAGCCTTTTCTCTCATCTCTTTGCCTTTATTGGTCAATCCAATAATGACGTGCCTTTCATCACCTTGAGATCTTTCTCTTGTTAGTAGGCCAAGTTTTTCCATTCTCTTTAGCAAAGGAGTAAGGGTCCCCGAATCGAGGAAAAGCCTTTCTCCCAGCTCCTTAACTGTAAGCGGTTCCTTTTCCCAAAGGACAAGCATAACCAGATATTGAGGATACGTAATACCAAACTCCGAAAGCACAGGCCTGTACAATCTAGTTATTCCTCGGGAACTGGAATATAGGGCAAAACATAGCTGATTGTCAAGTTTAAGAAGTTCCTCTCCATTGGGAACAGATGGGTTAGTCTTCATTCACCTTACCGCCTCCTCGATTGCAGAGCGAAATGTCTCCGGTTCCTCTTTTGGTTCGAACCTTCCAATAATCTCACCATTTCTATCTATTAAAAACTTCGTGAAGTTCCACTTCACTTTTCCCGAAAACTCCTTTTTTCCTCCGCCACTTGTCAGGTACTCATAAAGTGGATGAATGTTCTTTCCCTTTACATGAATCTTGGAAAACATGGGAAAGGTGATATTGAAGTTAGTGCTGCAAAACGTCTTTATCTCTTCATCACTCCCGGGCTCCTGACGAAGAAAATCGTTAGAGGGGAAACCCAAAACGACAAAGTCCTTTTCCTTGAATTCTTCATAAAGCTGTTGCAGGCCTTCATACTGAGGTGTATATCCACATTTACTCGCAGTATTTACCAGCAGAACAACCTTACCTTTGAAGTCTTCCATAGACTTGTTCCAACCGTCAATAGTAGTCAGTTCAAAGTCATATATGCTCATTACTTCACCTCCTATCTTATTGTACACTATTTAGTTGTATCATGCAAGTAATTTGCACAATAAGCCTTCTCAGTCATTTCACCTTTTGAGACATGAAAGAATTGGTAGCTGCCGAAAAAAGAGTGTTGAAAGCTTCTACATCGAAATCTGTAGTTGATCGATTTCTACTGCAACAAATATAGCTCACATCCGGGTATTCGAGGCAAATGAGTAGGTAAAGTGTTATAAATGAATCATCATATCTGTTTCCTAGATTTTTCTTAAGTAGGTGTTAGTTCTTGATAGATGAGAATACGATTGTAAACAGAATCGAAGAAGCCCTTGTTAAGGCAAACACCATTCTCGATAATCGGGCGAGGGCCTTTCTGAATGACTACACTGGCCCATTTTCGGCTATCCTTCGGGAGAACGCAGTGATTTCGGAGGAGTCGGGACTGCCTTTATGCCAGGACACGGGGTTTATCGAATTCTTTGTATTCATGGGTCATGAAGTAGTCCTTGAAAGACCGATCTCAGAAATCCTCGACCGTGCTGTAAGGAATGCATATTCAAGTAATCCTTACAGGTACTCAGTTGTAAAGGACCCTCTTCATCATAGAGAAAATACCGGCGACAATACCCCGTCGGTAGTTCACACGTTCATCCGGACGGGGAAGAGACTGGAAATTCGTTTTCTGGTGAAGGGGGGAGGAAGCGAGAACCTTTCCAGACTCTTCATGCTCAACCCAACGACAACTCAGCAAGAACTTGTAGATACAATTGTACACTCGGTCTTGGAAAATGGAGCAAGGGGCTGCCCTCCGTTGAAGATTGGAATCGGAATCGGTGGAAGCTCGGAAAAGTCGATGATTCTCTCGAAGCTCGCACTGACAAGAGAGATAAACGTGGCGAATCCCGATCCTTACTACGCTATGCTGGAGGAACGGCTTCTCCGCGAGATAAATAATCTCGGGATCGGTTTTCAAGGCCTTGGCAAAGGTATTACTGCCTACTCAGTGAGTATTGAGACTGCACCTACCCACATCGCCACTCTCCCAGTTTCACTTGCGGTGGACTGCTATCTCTGCAGAAGGGGAGTGGTGGTCTTTGAAGATTGACGATCTTGTTTGCTGTCAGGAACTATACTATACAGGCAAGCTACTGGTTATGAGAGATGCGGCCCAGATGCGTTTGAAAGAACTTCACGAACAAGACCGGCCTTTGCCAGTTAAGTTGGAGGGGGCAGTGGTTTTCTACGCCGGTCCGGCAAAGCCAACCAAGGAAAGCTTTGGAGCTATTGGACCTACTACTTCCATAAGGATGGACTGTTTTCTGGAAATGCTTTTTCAACAGGGTGTTCAGGCTACAATAGGTAAGGGAAAGAGATCGGATCTCTCAACCTCGCTGTGCAGAAGATACGGAAGAGCCTACCTGCTTGCACCGAGTGGAGCTGCAGCTTCGCTATCAAAAAGGATCAAATCGTTACGAGTCATCGCATACGAAGATCTGGGAACCGAAGCAATATATGAAATCGAAGTCGAAGACTTTCCGCTAATTGTTGCAACAGACAAGAATGGTCTGGATATCTTTTCTTTAGAATAGAAGGTGATTTAGTGAATGAAAGAGCGCTGAAACTTCACAAGGATCTCAGGGGAAAGCTTGAGGTAAGAAGCAGGGTGAAAGTTGATAGTATGGAGGCATTGTCTTTGGCATACACTCCGGGGGTCGCAGACGTTTGCCGCACAATCGAGAGAAAAAAGGAACTGGCATATGACTACACCAACAAGTGGAACTACGTCGCAGTTGTCTCAGATGGAACGGCGGTTCTGGGCCTCGGAGACATCGGCCCTGAGGCTGGTTTACCTGTAATGGAGGGAAAGGCAGTTCTTTTTAAGGAATTCGCCAATGTCGATGCCTTTCCTCTGTGTATAGATGTCCATACTGCGGAAGAGATCATTTTCTTTGTAAAGGCTCTCGCTCCAACCTTCGGAGGAATTAACCTGGAAGATATAGCTTCCCCGAAGTGTTTCTTCATCGAAAGAGAGCTCCAGAGAAGTCTCGATATTCCTGTCTTTCACGATGATCAACACGGAGCTGCAATAGTAGCAGTTGCCGCATTACGAAACGCGCTTAAAGTAGTTGGAAAAAAGATCGAAGAACTTAAGATCGCGACGGTTGGAGTCGGTGCTGCCGGCGGAGCAACCATCAAAATGCTTTTGGCCGCTGGTGCGAGGAACATTGTTGCTGTCGATAAGAACGGGATTCTCAACAGAAAAGACTCTCGTACTCTTCTGAATGAGTTTCACTCAGAGATCGTTCGAGAAATAAACCCCGAAAACCTCAGCGGAAATCTTGAAGATGCAGTCAAGGGTGCGGATCTATTCATTGGAACCTCGGTAGCAGGCCTTCTTACACCGGAAATGGTAAGACAAATGGCCCCCGATCCAATCGTATTTGCATTGGCAAATCCTGTACCGGAAATCATGCCAGACCTCGCAAAAGGCGCAGGTGCAGCGATTGTCGCCACTGGCAGATCTGACTTCCCAAACCAGATAAACAATGTACTTGCCTTCCCCGGAATCTTCAGAGGCGCTCTAGATACCAGATCGAGAGAAATAAACGAAGCCATGAAGCTAGCTGCGACCAAAGCTCTCTCTTCAGCAGTACCTGAAGAAAATCTTTCTTCAGACTATATTCTACCGAAACCCTTTGAGCCTGGCATTGCGAGAAGGGTCGCCCTAGCCGTAGCGAAAGCATCGATCGAATCAGGTTGCTCGAGGCTGTCTGGGAACATAGATCTTGACGAGTTAATAGATAGAGGATTGAAGAGGTACTAACGTTGCTCCATTATGAGAACCTCCTGGATCGGCTGGGGATTTTCAAATATGAATTTGATTGCATATCTGCACGTTTTTGCATGCAATTGTTTTCGCGGCTTTTCCACAGATTTCTTAAAATACTCTGTAATATACTTTCAATGAGAGTTTCCACGAGAAGCCGTCAGTTGGCATGTTGTTGCTTGCAATTTAGTAACGAATATAGATAGGGGGTGTACTCGGTGACCGAAAAATTCTCGAAAATCGCACTCAGGATGAAATCCAACGTCATTAGGGAGCTTCTAAAGGTTACTTCAAAACCAGGTATGATTTCTTTTGGAGGAGGCGTACCTGATCCTGACACATTTCCACGTTTTGAAATGGCTGAAATATCTAAAGAGATTCTAGAAAACGAATACAAGCTCACTCTTCAGTACGGATCAACAGAGGGGGACCCTATACTCAGGGAAGAGTATATATCTTTACTAAAGAGAGAGAGTGGAATAGAAGGAATCGACGTTGACAACCTGCTCGTTACAGTGGGCTCTCAAAGTGCGCTCGATCTGATTAGCAAGATCTTACTGGATGAAGATAGCATATATTTCGTCTCTAAGCCTGTTTACCTGGGGGCGGCTAGCGCCTTTTCTCTCAGATCAGATCGCCATGTGTACATGTCATTGCGCGAAGACGGTGCAGATATTGATGAAGTTGAACAAAACCTCCAGGAGATAGAGAACAGAGGTGAACTCAACAAGGTTAAGTTTATCTACACCATTTCGAATTTCCACAATCCAGCTGGAGTAACGATGAGTCTTGAAAAGAGAAAGAGACTTGTTGAAATTGCAAATAAGTACGATGTTCTCATAGTTGAGGATGATCCTTACGGTGACTTGCGGTATGAGGGCAAACCAATCGATCCGATCTTCAAGATCGGGGGTCAGGAAAGGGTATTGCTGCTGAAGACATTCAGCAAGATACTGTCACCCGGACTAAGACTTGGCATTGTGGTTGGTAATAAGACTATTGTGAAGAAAATGGTAACTGCAAAGCAGGCTACTGATCTCTGTACTCCTAGTCTCACACAGCGAATAGCTGCGAGATATCTTCAGAGATATGACTTGCTCTCCCAAATAGAACCTACGATAGCCCTTTATAGAGAGAAAAAGGACCTAATGCTTGCTGAGCTGGAAAGAAGCTTTGGGAGTATGGAAGGGTTCCACTGGACCAAACCGGAAGGTGGTCTATTCATATGGTTCACTCTGCCCGAGGGATTCGATACGGCAGAAATGCTTGAAAGAGGAAAGGCAGCAAACATACTCTTTGTCCCGGGAGAGGCCTTCTCGTTGGACAACACATGCAATAATTCGATGCGATTGTCCTTCTGTCTTCCTCCCAGAGAAGATATTATAGAAGGGGTAAGAAGGCTGAAGAAGATCGTTGTGGAGTACGGCAAAGAGAAGAATCTTCTCTAAAGGAGTGGAAAGATGAAGATCCTTGCTATAAACCCCGGCTCAACTTCAACAAAGATAGCTGTTTTCAATGACGAAGAGGAGATTGTTAGAGGTTCGATTCAGCACTTCTCGTCTCGGAATGATCGAAGTCAAGACATTCAAGATAGAGCAGAGGAAATCCTATCCTTCCTAAAAGAAAGCAGTATTTCTTTCGATTTTGACGCCATTGCCTGTAGAGGAGGCATATTGCCACCTATGGAAAGCGGTACATATCTGGTAAACGATAAGATGGTAGATTTTCTCCTTCATCGCTCGGCAATTGATCACCCATCGAATCTTGCGGCTCCCATAGGTTTAAGGCTCTCTGAAGGGAAGATTCCCGTGTTTATAACAGATCCAATCTCCGTCGACGAGTTGTGCGAAGAGGCTCGTTTGTCAGGCCTTCCTCAACTTCCAAGAGTCTCTAGACTTCATGCGCTTAACATGAAAGCTGCCGCGAGACAAATAGCCTTTGATCTTGGGAGAGATGTCCAAAATCTCAATCTGGTAATCGCCCATCTGGGCGGAGGTATCTCTGTTGGCCTGCAGTTGAGAGGGAAGATGGTGGATGTCAACAACGCAACCGATGAGGGACCTTTCAGCCCAAACAGAACTGGGGAGCTTCCAGTAGGTGATGTAGTGGAAAAATGCTTCTCGGGAGAATACTCGGAAAGGGAGCTTCTCAACAGATACTTAAAATTCGGCGGACTTCTCGCCTATCTTGGAACCGACGATCTAAGAAAGGCGCTGGAATTTGCAAAAGAAGATGACGACGCAGCTCTAGTTGTAGACGCAATGGCTTATCAGATTGGGAAAGAGATCGGAGGAATGGTTGCTGTAGCTGGTGGTTCGATCGACGCAATTGTTTTGACCGGTGGGATGGCATACAATACTGAATTCGTCCAAAAGATTAAAGAATACATTGGGAAGTTCGCGCTGGTAGTCATAGAACCTGGCGAAAACGAGCTTCTTTCTCTTGCTCTAGGAGCAAAGAGAGTACTGGAAGGAACTGAAAAGGCAAGAACTTTTGATCCGGAGGTGGCGATGTGATTCCACATCTCTCACAACTCATAGATCAAGCTAAGAATAACCCAAAGACAGTTGCCATTGCAGCAGCTGAGGACTCAATAGTTCTGGCCGCGGCTAAAGAGGCTGCAGAGCATGGCATTGCATCGTTCATTCTATTTGGTCAAAAAAAGAAAATCGAGGAAATAAACAATGAGCTTAGCTTTTCTGAAGGCTTTACAATAGTCCACTGTTCCACAAAAATCGAATCAATTGAAAAGGCAGTAAAGGCCGTTTCCTTAAAAGATGCAGAGATTCTTATGAAGGGCAATGTCAAGACCGGGGAACTTCTAGGCATCTATTTGAAAGATGAGTTTGGTCTCAAAACCGGAAGAACAATGAATCTAGTAACTGTTTTCGAGATAAAGAGATACCACAAGCTGCTACTTGTAACAGATGCAGGTATGGTTATCGCTCCTGATCTCAATCAAAAAGCCGATTCAATAATCAACTCGGTTTCTGTTGCGCGAGCGCTGGAAAACAAAAGACCGAAGGTTGCAGTTCTCGCGGCAATAGAGACTGTCAACCCAAAAATGCCCGCAACTATTGAGGCCGCGATTCTTTCACAGATGGCAAGGAGGGGGCAGCTTGGATCTGTCGATGTTGATGGCCCTTTTGCTCTAGACAACGCTATCTCACGTGAAGCTGCAGAGCACAAGGGGATTTCCAGTTCAGTGGCGGGCGATGCAGATATCTTGATAATGCCCGACATCGAAGCAGGTAATATCTTCTATAAAGCCATGGCATTTCTTTCTGAATGTCAATTAGCAAGCACTATAGTTGGGGGGAAAGCTCCGATAATACTCACTTCGCGTGCAGATTCAGCGGAAACTAAGTTGTACTCGATAGCTCTAAACGTCCTTCTTGCGGGAGTGATATGATGTCGGTTGTCTTGGTTATCAACCCCGGCTCGACTTCAACAAAATTGGCTCTATTCAGAGATTCAGAGATGATCGGTGAGCATACGATCAGACACTCGCCTGACGAACTGAGTAAATTTCCTTCATTATATGAGCAGCGTGAATTCAGAAAGGCCTTAATTGTAAGGTTCTTGGAATCAGTGAAGCACCCGCTCTCGGAAATCGATGCAATCATCGGGAGAGGTGGGATGCTCCGCCCTCTCGAAGGTGGTACATACGCGGTAAACGAAGAAATGATAGAAGACCTTAGATTGGCAAAATACGGTGAACATGCGTCTAATCTTGGAGCAATACTGGCAAACGAGCTTTCACTCGAAAGCGGAAAGGGAATCCCGGCTTACATAGCCGATCCGGTTGTAGTAGATGAAATGGAACCAGTCGCAAAATTTTCGGGACATCCGGACTATACGAGGAGATCGATATTTCACGCTTTGAATCAGAAAGCAGTTGCAAGGGAAGTAGCATCAAGGTATGGAAAGAAATATGAAGAGATGAATTTCGTTGTAGTTCATATGGGCGGGGGGATTTCCATCGGTGCTCACAGAAGGGGAAGGGTGGTCGATGTAAACAACGCTCTAAATGGAGACGGGCCGTTCAGCCCGGAAAGAGCGGGGACTCTCCCTCTCACTGGTTTGATAAAGCTATGTTTCTCTAATGAATATACCAAGGATGAAATCAGAAAATTAATAAAGGGAAAAGGCGGCCTCATGGCTTATACGGGGACCAGTGACTGTCAGAAAGTTCAGCAAGCAATACTAGACGGAGATCGGGAATCTGAACTAGCTTATAAGGCAATGGCATACCAGATTGTTAAGTGGGTAGGAAGAATGGCAGCAGCACTATCCGGCGAAGTGGATGCGATAATAATAACCGGCGGAATAGCTTATGATAGTAGATTTATGGTTCCGTGGTTGACAGAGAAACTGAGCTTTATCGCACCCATAAACGTTGTTCCAGGTGGAAACGAAGAGCTATCTCTTGCCGTCGCGTGTTTGAGAGTACTTGAAGGAAGCGAGAAAGCAAAACAATACAGGGGGAAATCGTGAACTTCACTAAAAAGATCCTTATCTTCATGGGGATGTTTGGAAGCGGAAAGACGGAAATTGCGCTTAACGTATCCAGGCTACTCACAAAAAAGGGAGAACGGGTCGCGCTTGCAGACATTGATACTGTAAGCCCATACTATAGATCTCGCGATATGAGAGACTCGTTTGAACAGCTCGGAATAAAGATCATCGCTCCAAAAGGAAAATTGGCAAACGCGGATTTGCCAATAATTCCTCCGGAGATTTTCGGCTATGTAGAGAACCCAGAGTTCAGGGTTGTCCTTGACGTTGGAGGAAGTGATGACGGTGCCGTCGTCCTATCCTCACTGAGCTCAAGGCTTCCGTATGACAACTGTGAAACATTTTACGTGTTAAATCGTTTTAGGCCATTCAATGACACCGTAGAGAACGCCGCTTCTCACTTTTTCAGACTTCAAGAAAAGTCGAGGATGAAAATCAACTACCTTGTGAACAACACCAACATTGGTCCCGAAACGATCTCAGAGACGATCGACAAGGGTGAGGAGTTCGTGAAACAACTGTCCGAAAAAGTTTCTGTTCCTGTAGCTTTCACGGTTGTCATGAATGGCTTGAATAGAGAACCGCGCTTGTTTGAGCAGCTTGAAATTAAGAAATATATGTTGAATCCATGGGAGGTAGAACAATGAGCAAAAACTTCGTGAAGATTGACGAAGAGCGTTGCAAAGGCTGCGGCCTATGCATCAACTTCTGCCCGAAGAAAGTACTGAGCTTTTCGGACAAATTCAACAGCAAAGGATATCGTCCTGCTCAGCTGCATGATCTCGAAAACTGTATCGGATGCGGATTCTGTTATATGATGTGTCCAGATGCAGCAATAACCGTCTTCAAAGAAACGGCCGAGGTATAGGGGGGAGATTATGGCTGAAAAGATTATGGTAAAAGGGAATGAGGCAATGGCTGAAGCTGCAGTAAGAGCCGGTTGTAGATTGTATTTTGGCTATCCCATTACCCCACAGTCGGAATTTACAGAATACATGGCGAGAAGGATGCCAGAAGTCGATGGCGTCTTCCTTCAATCCGAGAGTGAAGTTGCTGCAGTAAATATGGTCTACGGCGCCGCATGTACGGGTCACAGGGTTATGACATCCACATCCAGTCCGGGTTTTAGTTTAATGCAGGAAGGTGTTTCTTACATTGCCGGGGCGAAGTTGCCGGCTGTGTTTGTAAATGTTGTCAGAGGTGGCCCTGGACTTGGTGATATCCAGCCTGCCCAGAGCGATTACTTCCAGTCCACCAAAGGCGGAGGTCACGGCGATTACCACTTGATTGTTCTAGCGCCGGGGAGTATTCAGGAAGCTGTTGATCTCATGGAAACTGCTTTCAGACTAGCGGACAATTACAGAGTCCCGGTTATGATGCTTGCCGACGGAATGCTTGGTCAGATGATGGAGCCAGTTGTCTTCCCAGAGTTTGTCAAACTCGAGGAAATCAACGATCATTCAAGCTGGGCGTTAAGAGGCGCTGATGGAAGAGAACCTCATAAAGTTACTTCTTTCGATATCGATCCCGTTAGACTCGAAGAGATGAATACTGAAACACACAAGGTCTACGAAAAGATTAGATCAAAAGAAATCCGTTTCGAGACTCATGACCTTGAAGATGCCGATTATATTCTTGTTGGATATGGAACTATGGGAAGGATTCTTGGAAGCGTTGTTAAGACGGCAAGAAAACAGGGCATAAAAGTTGGACTTTTCAGACCGGTCTCTCTTTGGCCCTTTCCATATGATGAGCTGAAAAAGGCCGCAAGGGGAAAGAAGTTCTGCACAGTTGTAGAGATGTCAACGGGTCAAATGGTAGAGGATGTTCGTCTTTCAGTTGAGGGAAGCTTACCAGTGCATTTCTACGGAAGAACTGGCGGAATGGTCCCGACACCTGACGAAGTCTTCAGGGAACTCGTCAGACTTATAGGATGAGGTGATTATATGGAAAAAGCGACATACAAGAAACCCAAATCGCTTGCTGAGAAGGAATTTTCCTATTGCCCAGGATGTCACCACGGCATTATTCATAGACTCGTAGCGGAAGTCATCGATGAACTGGATATTCAGGGAAAGACTCTTATGGTTGCTCCAGTTGGATGTTCAGTTTTCGCGTACGAGTTCTTCGATATTGACGGTACGGTTGCCCCCCACGGAAGAGCTCCGGCAGTTGCAACTGGAATGAAACGGGCAATGCCGGAGAAAATGGTCTTCACTTACCAGGGCGACGGAGATCTCGCCGCAATTGGAACGGCTGAGATCATTCACGCCGCAAACAGAGGTGAAAAGATCACAACGATCTTCGTTAACAATGCGATATATGGAATGACGGGAGGTCAGATGGCCCCTACTTCCCTCCTTGGAATGAAGACGACAACTTCACCGTACGGAAGAAAAGCTGAGACTGAGGGTTTCCCAATTCATGTCTCGGAGTTACTAAAAGAGACCGCAGGAATAGTCTATCTCGAAAGAGTTTCCGTAAGCTCGCCTCAAGAAGTAATTAAGGCGAAGGCTGCAATAAAGAAGGCGTTCATTGCGCAGAAGAAGGGCCTGGGATTCTCGTTGGTCGAAGTTCTATCAACCTGTCCCACAAATTGGGGGCTTGACCCGATAGAGTCCATCAAATGGCTAAACGAAAACATGAAAAAAGAATACCCAGAAGGTGTATTTGTCGACAAGGTCGGTGATATTAGATGAGTGAACATCTTCTGATAGCAGCGGGATTTGGCGGACAGGGAGTTATGTTGATCGGACAGATTCTGGCAACGGCTGGGATGTTCGACAACAAGCACACAACCTGGCTACCCTCATACGGCCCCGAGATGCGTGGAGGGACGGCCAACTGTACCGTAGTTGTAAGTGATGAACCTATCGCCTCTCCGATAACAAACACGCCAAATGAATTGATTATTATGAATATTCCCTCTCTCATAAAGTTTGAGAAAGAGATCCAGTCTGATGGACTGATGGTGATAAACACGTCGGTTGTTGACAGAGATACGATTAGAGATGACATCTCCATAATAAAAGTAGATGCTAACGCTATCGCTGAGAAGTTGGGCAATCTGAAAGTAGCCAATATGGTTGTTCTTGGAGCATATCTCCAAAAGACGGGCGCAGTTACTCTTGAAGGTGTAAAAAAAGCGCTAGAAGAGAAACTTACCGGAAGTAAAGCTGCTCTTGTAAACCTGAACATTAAGGCAATTGAAGAAGGGATGAAATCAGTAAGCTGAACTCGTATAATGGGGCGTACCTTCGGGTACGTCCTTGTTACGCTGATATGCTCGCTCACGTGATTCAAATACTTAGAGCGCTGGTTCCCAAACTGGATGTATAATCTTGGCAAGGTATTCTATGGAGGACTGAAATGGAACTTGAAAATTTCTGGACAGCGCTTTTTCTAACTTCTTTTGCGGGCCTTTCCACTGGAATCGGTAGTATTCTTGCAATTTTCACAAAGAAAACCAATACGAAATTTCTTTCAGTTTCACTAGGCTTCTCGGCCGGGATAATGATATACGTATCGTTCGTGGAGATCTTTGTCAAGAGTGGTGAATCTCTCCAGAAGGCTATGGGAGATGGCATAAGCAACTGGGTCAATGTGATTGCTTTTTTTGGAGGCATAGGTGTTATTGCACTGATTGACTTTCTCGTGCCTAAGGCAGAGAATCCTCACGAAATGAGAGACGTCGACGAAATGGAAGCAAGCAGTAAGACTCTCTTGAGAATGGGCGTCTTCGTTGCCCTCGCAATTGCCATTCATAATTTTCCAGAGGGGCTAGCAACATTTCTAGCTGCCTTAGAGGAGCCTTCTCTTGGAATTCCGATAGCGTTTGCCATAGCTATTCATAACATTCCAGAGGGAATAGCTGTAGCTGTTCCGATATACCATGCAACGGGTAGCAGAAAAAAAGCCTTCTTGTATTCGTTTCTCTCCGGTCTTGCAGAACCTGCAGGCGCTTTGATCGGCTTCTCTTTGATTAACATTCTGTTCAACGAGATCGCGTTTGGCGTTATATTTGCCGGTGTCGCGGGAATCATGGTTTACATTTCTCTTGATGAGCTTTTGCCTTCGGCAGAGAAGTATGGTAAACACCATCTGTCGATCTCGGGATTGATAGCGGGGATGGGTCTTATGGCAATAAGCTTGCTACTACTGTAAATTGCCAATCATATAACTACATCTGGCTATTCTATGTGAAACTGCTTGACGCGGTTTTGTGGTCGCTCTGTGATTCGCTCGGTTCAATAAGTGTTACAATAATATGCGAAATTCCCAAGCTTTGGAGGTGCTTCGTTTGAACTGGTTAAACAAAGTGGAAGTTCGGTCAAGTACGGCCTGCGACCTTCTTCACGGTATGTTCAGATTGAACAACAACGACAGATTCCTCGAGCTCTTCGCTTCTCCGCAGTTCAAGGGAAAGTTTGAACCTTACAGGAACATACAGACCTGGGTAACAGAAACAAGGGAATTATTGACCTCCGATATTGTAGAAAAACTGAAGGAGTTTTTCGACTGGGAAACATTTCTTGGAATGTGCCTTCTTCCAGATATTACCCATTCAAATCTCGAGAGTGCCAGTCAGTTGATCGAATTTGTTCAAGAGATGCCTGAAAGAGTTCTTTTAATTCACTTCATCTATTCGGGTTATGGACCTCGAATGGGCACTATCGATATGGATGCTTTCGACAAAATTATGAAGAATGATAGAGATATGCTTCTCTTCGTATCTAACGATATGTCATTTTCGATCGAAAGGAAGGCTATCCTATTTGAAATGTTGTCTCACCCTGAAAGAACAAAGGAGGATCTACTTTACTTACTGGAGTGGTTCTACGAAAACGTGTTCTCGACAATAGAACCTAGAATAGCAAAGATTCATTCAAAAGCGGTCAATGAAATCGAAAGGGAAATTAGTGATTCAGGTGAGAAATTTCTTAGGGCAATTATAAAAAACATCGACTACACTCGTAATGAAGTACTTGAGAGGACCGTTATCTGTCCCAGTTATTTCTCGGAATTCCTTATTTCAAACGCCAGTATCCCTTTTGTAAAAGAAGATATGTACACCATCGGCTTTCGCTTCAAAGAAGTAATGGCAATTCCTAAAGAGGCCCTGGAAATAACAGCGGAAACCTTCGATGCCCTTGCACACGAAAAGAGATTGGCGATAATAAGATACCTCTCGGCGGGACGATCTTCTGGGAACGAGTTGGCGAGAGCGCTTAACCTTTCCAACTATGAGGTGGGGGAACATATAGGTATCCTTCGCGAAGCCGGTATGGTGTTAGCCGAAAAAGCGAACCAGGTAACGTATTTCACACTCGACAAAGCAATCGTGAGGCAAGAAATCTCTAGGGCACTTGAAGATCTTCTTGAATCGAGCTAAGACTAATGATCTTCGTTCAGCTTACGATGCATTATCTCTATCTCGAGCAAGCGGAGCTTCCTGAATGACTTTTCATCTTTTTGGTTCTTGAGAAGCTGTAGAGCAACCTTGGCACCGATCGATGCAAGACTCCCCAGAGTCTTCCCCGTTGTATACCATTGTTTCAACGGAGTCTCTTTGAGAATTATTTCAACCGGTGTCACCGATTCCCCCTTCATTACAACACTATGTGGCCTAAAGCTCTTCTGCTGCCTATCGAGCTTTTTCTCGAGGTTATCGCACATCTTCTTTATGCTGCTCAGTGAAACCAGACTCTCAACCGAATAGCCAGACACAACCCTCGATTTTAGAGAAAAATCATATAATTCTAGAGCATCTCTAAGATCTGCTTTTTCTTCAGCTGCTTCTCTTCTTTCATTTTGAAAGCTGGAATGAAGTTGAATGCCCCGATTCTTAAGTTGAATACGTTTCTCATCGCTCATACTTCTAACGCATCCTTTTCCGTTTCCGTCATGATTCTTGTAACTTCGAACTTCAGATCTTCGTCTATGAGAGAAAAGATATAACCATAAACATAATTAAAATACTGCATGGTAGGGCCATCAAAATACGAAGTGTTGAGAGATCCAATTCTCTCTTTAAGAATCACGGGAAGAGAACTCCCACTTTTGGACAGCTCCTTTTCGTTTTCGGAGAATTCATCAATAAGCTTTTTCAATCTCTCTACAGCCTTCCTATTATACCTGGCGTATCTTGCGCTTCTAAGAGATTCGACTTTTTCTTCAGCCATCCTGTAGAACCCGTTCTTCACTTCTCGATACCTCTCGTTCTGACCTTCATCTAGAATAGATAAGTCGAGCCCGGTCTCCAGTCTTGCCGCATTGTTCATTTCATCCCTTATAGCCATTTCATCATTTGAAGCCCTAATTCCTTCCAAAACACTTTCAAGCTCTTTCAGAATCTCCTCATTACGCTCGTACCGCTTACGCTCGAGCTCCATATCCCTTTCCTTTCTCAGAGAGTAGAACTCCTGCTGAGCTTGAACAAGCCTCTTTGAATACTCAGTGACAACTCCTATGGAATTTGTGCTAGAAGCAGCCCCAAACTCCTTCAATAGTCTTTCCCCTCGAAGAAAGACTTCCTCCACTTCCTTCTCGCTCTTAGCATCTCTTAGATCGGAAAACACTTTGTCCATCGCAAGCTTGAAGAACTCCAGATTCTCCGGAAACTTGCTTGTCGCAGCACCGAGGACAAGCCTGCTTTCGAAGTCCTGATTGCGTTGCTGTAGTTCCTTCAAGCGACGCAGATAATCCTCAGGACCCGGCTCCTTTCGAAACTTGATTGCGTAGGGACCTAGAAAGATACCTCCCTCTCTCAATATCAACCTGTATGCAACATAGCCAAGCAAAATCGCCACGACTATCAGCAGAAAAAGCATAGGAATCCCTCCTGTAACATACCTTCAAATAGGATAATACCATTTTTCGATTGTAAGCGGTTCAAACAAGTACTGACAACCACCGACGCTTTTTATGAATACGAGCTGCAACAGTAGGGACACTCGCGAAAAACCGTCCGATCATTTACCGTGTGTAAGCTTTTCGGGATTTCTTTGCCATTTTGCGAGGAAACTGCCTGAAAGGGCCGTTATCACTGGCTCTGGAATATATCTTATCATGAGATAAAGAACACCCATGTTGATAATCCAGTAAGCAAACCAGAATCTTTCCATGATCTCTATTGGGTCGCCAATCAAATCGAAGAGAGGATAAACGAGAAACCCCGCTGCGATGTGGTAGCCAAGAACAAAAAGCGTTCTCCTGCCAAATAGCGACAGAACATTCCTCACAGCCTTGCTTTTCTGCAGAATCTGAGAGAGTCCGGAAACGGCGATTATTCCAATAAGGGCAGCAATAACGTAAAGGAATGGCAAAGTGCCGAAATAGTCCTCCATCAGGTAAACTTCATTACAAAAGGCAGAAGTAATTATATAAAGGCTACAGGCTAATGCGGTGAAAAGAAATGAAAGCCTTTTTGAAAAAAGATCGCGGGATCTCACAAACTTACCCAACGCAAAATAAGGAAGGACGGCAAGCGCTACATCGAGTTTGAATGGAAGCGATCCATAAAAAAAGTACATGGAAACAAAACCTATGGTGATCCCAACAATCAGTATTCTAAGCCTTCTCAGAAGCGAGTAGTATATTTCCATGACAAAGACGGCGGGGAGAAACCATAGAGGAATTATGTTCAAAGGAATAATGCCAACCGCCGTCCTAACAGTTAAGACGTTTGCTATCACAGACCCCAAAGTGAAATTCATCTCTTGCCTCGGCACTATTGCTTTTGCTATAAGCCAAATAGCGGTATTTGCTAAAGCCATGGTGTAGTACGGAATCATGATCTGTTTGAATCTCTTAGATATACTATCTTTCAGCGGTATATCCCTAGATATAAGCCCGGAAAGAAAAAAGAAGGTGCATGCTGCAGGGTTAATGAGATTAGCAGCGATCTGCGGAGGGAGCGTATGGTACATAACGACCAGCGCCATCAAAAAGCCTCTGGCAACATCTATCCAGACAACTCTTTCATCACTAGAAGTGAGGCCCTCAATCCGACGTCTCGACAAGAATAAACACCCCGCACAAAATCTCATAGTCAGTATAACACAGGCGATATGGATTCATTCAAGGTACTTCTCTTTAGATGCGTGACACGGTTATCGGAAGCCAATCAGTGGCTATCATTTTCCGAAATATCCCCTGTCTTCCTTAATATTGGAGAGAAACAAAAGAAAGGTTAACTGACCCGGTTACAACAATTCCAAAGTCACACAATGCTGAATTATAACGCCGCCATTGATATACTTATCTATATAAGGAATTCGCGGAGTTGAAACTTAGTAAAGCAATACGAATAGTTCTCGAAATAAAAATCCACGAGTTTAGCGGCCATCTGGCAGGAGGTGTGATATATGAAAAAGATCATTCTGATGACGGTAGTGGTTATTTCATGTATAACATTCGCTCAACAATTCGACGAGTTGTTCAACAACCTTTTGTTGAAGAGCGAAGACTTCGTATCTTTTTCAGGAGCGGGTTTCGATGCTCGTTTCGTTCCAACTTATGCTGCTACCGATTCCGAAATTAGATTTTCGGATGGTCAAAATCTGTTGGGCATACTCGTTGTCAGGTCTACCAGAGTGATGGATATCGAAATCAACAACGTTGTAATAATCAACAGTGAAGACGACTCTAGAGTGGCTTTCAAAATCTATAAAGTGGAAGATCTCACCTCTCCCGTGGAACTACCGTTTTCTTTGCCTTCTGGAGGAGTTCTTGTACTCACATCAGAGACACCTCTGCAAGACTACTTCATGGACATAAGAATCCAGCAGATTCTGCTTCCCTGGAGAGTTAAGACATCTGAGCCCGACAAAGTAGTGGAGATGGCTCCAGTAACTTTGGAGGAGACAGCTTCGGAAGTTGACGTGGAAGGAAACGACAACTACGATTCTCTAACCGTTAGCATTTCCGATTTGAACGATAGACTCGACTTCTTGCAGGACAATGTGGAGGGACTTAATCTTCAATTCAGGAGACTGAACACTCTCTTTCTTGACACACAGGTTGCACTTGCCGAATACAAAGCTGCGGTTGATGAAGGCGCTTTTGACACCGAAGAGTTCGCGATGACTATAGAAAACAGATTGACCGCTCTTGAAGAAACCGTTGTTGATAATCCCATTACCAGGATCGAGTTTGAAGAACTAAGCGAATCGCTTGATCGCTTGTACTCATCATTAGCAGAATGGAGCGACGAGATTTCGAAAATCGAGACACTGGAAGCTTCTCAGACCGGCCTTCAGTTATCTATAGAGAATCTGGAGAACACGGTTAAGAGTCTGCGCGAGATCATACCTCAACAATCCGATTCCGAAGATATTGTTTCGATCAACGATAAGATCGGCGAGATTACTACGTCGTTATCAGCTGCTGAAAACGAACTGCAAGAAATGAAAAGTTTTATCGGGTTGCAGTCGGAAGAAATCAGCACAGTCAGGAATGAGCTTGGAGATGCACTTGACAGTCTGACAGCTCGTTTGAACTTTGTAGAGCTCTCTGCGAAGACTAGCAGCGAAAGCATCGGCACAAACAATGAGCTGCTCGCCGAAATAACTGCTGAAGTCGATGCACTGTCCGACTACGTGTCAGAACAGGCCCTCTCTCAGATGGAGAAGTTTAGATCACTATCCGAGGCTTTCTCAGACATTGAGAAGAGGGTAATCGCCGCAGAAACTTCTCTGTCTGATTTTGAAGAGATCAAGGCCAGGCTTTCCGCTTCGGAATCTGCAACTCGCATTCTCTCTGACAGAATAAGTTCACTAGAAGTCTTTTATTCTTCAGCAGAAGATATTATCCCAATACTCGAGGAAAAGGTCGGAAATCTCGAAACCAGTGTCTTTGGAACAGGCAAGATAAATATGGATGAACTTGAAACTGAGATACTCCAGCTCAGGGAAATTGCCGACAGTTTGTCACGGGGCTTTGTAAAATTCAACTCCGAGCTGATAACCTTGAGAGAATCTATTCCTCCCGAAGGAGTATCGATCGAAACCTTCGAAAATTCCATAAATGAGTTATCCGACGCCATCATAAATATCAACGCAGACCTCTCCGAAATAAGGAGTTCAGTAGCTGAGCTGGAACTTTCACTAGGGGTTCTTGAAGACTCTCTTGTCGGAGTATCTGTGGGTCTTGACAGCATGAAGGGAAATTTCGACGGCTCCGTTGCAGCAATAGATAGCAACCTGAAGGCGATTCAAAAGATCGAGGATGACTTGCTGCTTACCCAAGAGGATCTTGCAAAGACCAGAGATCAGCTGTCAACTCTGACGAAAGAACTAGAAAAAACACTGGTCACCCGGGAGGAAATTATCACAATAACTGAAGAAGCAGTAAAACAATCTAGAGAAGCCACGGCGCAAGAGATCTCTTCACTGAGAAGAACAAATAACATCTGGTTGACTGTGGCAGTAATTTCCTCTCTGGCAGCTATCGTGCTGGGAGTGGTAAATATCCTTCCTTAACGGGAAGGGTTTCGCGAGAATGAAACTGAAAAGAGAAATCCTTATTATTGCCACTTCTTGTGTCTTGCTATGCCCGACAAATTTCTCTGCTTATTCATTGTCGGAGATTGGAGAACTTGCAGAGCTTCTTAAGCAATTATTTCTGGCCTCAAGAACGGCCAGAGATTTCTCTCTTGAGAGTCTCAAAGTCGATACCGAAGAATTCCCTGCAGTTGACTTTGTGGTTAAAGAGGATGTCGTTTATTCGGAAGTTGATGGAGAGATACTCACAATGGATGTTTACTATCCTGCCAGAACTACTGCTCCAAGACCTGCAATACTGTATGTTCACGGAGGCGCCTGGATTACTGGAGACAAAAGGAGTGGACCCGGCGTAGTAGTTACCGGTGAGCTTATAAGAGCCGGATTCATCGTATTCTCCATCGACTACCGGCTCGCCCCCAAATGGAAGTTCCCATCGCAGGTCATTGACGTAAAAACGGCAATTCGATTTGTAAGAGAAAATTCCACCGAATTACTGATTGATCCTGAAGCAATCGGAGGCTTCGGAACAAGCGCCGGTGCACATCTTGTAACGCTTGCTGCATTGACGGCAAATACCGGCATGTTTTCTGAAGACAAATACTCAGGTCAGGATGAAAATCTTTTCTGTGTCGCTGATCTCTACGGACCCACCGATCTTGAAGCCCTATTCGAAGGTATTGAGAGAGAGGTAGCGGAGTTGATCTTTGGGAATGAAGAGGGAATACTTAGAAAGGCGAGTCCAATCAACTATGTAAATAAAGATTCCCCACCATTTCTGATAGTTCAGGGTGATAGCGATCTTGTCGTACCGGTCGATCAATCGAAACGCTTCTTCGAAGAGCTCACTGCTGCCGGATGCTATAGCAAACTGGTGGTGGTAGAAAACGCCGGGCACGGGTTGGTGCCCGACGGAGGAGAAATCAAACCTTCACTTATAGATGTCGCAAAAATAGTTGTCGGCTTCTTTCAAAGGCAAATGATTATCCAACAATCTCGGATAAATCTTCTTCTACGGTTCTAATAGGCTTTATATCGAAGTTTTCCACAAGAACTTTCAGAACATTCGGTGAAATGAAAGCTGGCAGTACCGGACCTAAACGAATCCCCTTTACTCCCATATATAGAAGCGCAAGGAGTACAGCTACCGCCTTTTGCTCGTACCAGGCAATATCATACTCGATTGGGAGATCATTTATATCCTCCAGACCGAAAGCCTCTTTAAGCTTCAAGGCAGTCACAACCAACGAGTATGAATCGTTGCACTGCCCTGCGTCTACTACTCTGGGAATGCCTCCTATGTCGCCCAGATCTAGCATGTTATACCTGTATTTTGCACAACCCGCGGTTAATATTACCATGTCTTTAGGCAGCCTCTCGGCCAGGTCCGTGTAGTACTGTCTCTTTTTAGCATGTCCATCGCAACCGCCCATTACCACAAACTTCTTAATTGCACCTGTTTTCACTGCATCAATTATCTTATCGGAGACCTTTGACAGCTGATCGTGGGCCAGCCCAACAACGATTTTCTTGCCTGGTCTAGCTCCGATATCGCCTATTTCAAGAGCCTTTTCGATGATCGGCGTGAAATCCTTCTCTTTCCCGTCAACTCTGTTTGGGATGTGCGATACCTCGGGCCATCCGACAAGACCAGTAGTAAATATCTTGTCCTTATAAGATTCCCTCGGCCTCTGAATACAATTCGTGGTCATTAGAATGGGACCCTTGAATTCTTCGAATTCCTTCTGCTGATTGTACCAGGACGTTCCGAAATTGCCTCTGAGGTGAGAGAACTTTTTCAGTCCGGGATAACCATTCGCAGGAAGCATTTCACCATGAGTATATATATTTATTCCCTTTCCCTCGGTCTGTTTCAGGAGCTCTTCTAGATCAAGAAGATCGTGCCCACTAACCAATATCCCCGGTCCTTCATACGTGCCGGTATAGACTGACGTGATTTCCGGGTTTCCATAGCTGCCGGTGTTTGCTTCGTCCAGTAAAGCCATTGCCTTAACTGCATACTCGCCCGCTTTCAAAACTAGCGCAACGTAGTCTTCAGCTGTCAATGAGTCGTTAAGACAGGAAGCGAGCGCCTCCTGAAGAAAGTCTAGTATAGAATTGTCAGAGTGCTTTAGGATATAGGCGTGATCTGTGTATGCTGCAATTCCTTTTAGGCCGTAGGTGAGAAGCTCCCTCAACGAACGAATATCTTCATCCTGCGTATCAAGAACACCCACTTGAGCACCTTTGGCCTTATAAGACTCCACTCCACGTGATGACTCCCAAGTGCATGCTTCAGGCATCGGTTCGCTGAATTCCTTTCCTTTCTCTTTTCTGTAAGCCTCTTTGAAGATTCTTTCGATTCGTCTTCTTACATTGAGGGCCCTGTCAATCTTCTTACCCAGACTCTCGGGATCAAAATCCACATTTGTAATCGTTGTGAAGAGGCCTTCAGCAACATAAAGACCGGTTTCAGAATCTTTCACTCCCATTTCTTGCGCTTTGACGCCCCACAAGGAAATCCCTTTCAAAATCCATATCAGAAGATCCTGGAGATCGGCTACTTCCGGTTCCTTTCCGCAGATACCTTGGACAGTGCAGCCAGTACCCTTCATCGATTCAGAACACTGAAAACAAAACAATCTAATCCCTCCTTTACTGACAGTAATTATCTTACAGACGCCCAGAGGGAGAATCGGTAACATATGTTACACAGGAGATCGATCAATAATATGTGTACACCCTTGAGTAAATAAATTCTTCGGGAGCGCTTGAGCTATCCAGGAACTCAATTCTCCTAAGTTCCCGAACAGGGTTGCCTTGTTCGTCCGTGAGGAGTATATCGATTCGACTTCTGAACTCCGAAGCCTGTTCCCTGCCTTCCCTTCTAACCCTAACTACTGTCTTCTCGCCCACCAAATGTCCATTGGAATCATAAGTGAATGTGCTTTCCACTACTATGTTAACCTCCATATCTAGTTCAGAAACGTTTTCTCGAATGAGGGAATACCTCTCTGATTTTCTTCCGTTCTCATCGAAGAAGAGAGTATTCGTTGAAACGCCAGTTTCGGTTTCAACAGAAAAGATCAGAGTTCTTTCTTCGCTGTTAATCCAGTAGCGAGTTCTTTCGAGTTCAATACCTGAATCGTCAAAGGCCACGGCATCGTAGTGATCATCTTCATAGAGCACTTCAACCCTCTGGAAAACTGTACCGTCTCGGTTGATGAAGTCCTTTCTTCTCAGTCTGCCGGAGTCGTCATAGAAGTATTCTATCTTCACTTCTTCAGTCTCCCTCGAGATTAGAAAACCCTTTTCATTAAAGGTCAGCGTCTCCGGATCGGAAATCAATAGTTCTGCTCCTAACTTTGCTATCTCTATCTGTACAGTATGTACCTTTCCAGAAAAACCAAACTGTAAAGCAGACAGATCTTCCTCCATAAAAACGGCAAAAAGCGAGCTTAGAAGCACAAAGAAAGACAGTGCAATCACGAATACTTTTCTCATACTCTCGCCTCACTCACTCGAAAATAGAATCTAAGACAATCATAACAAATACTGATCTAGCCGGAATGAAAAACCGGCAGTGCCTGCAAAGTTTCTATTAAATGTCAATTCTTCTGATATACTGAGAGTGATGATGAACAAGCTTCTCACGGGGTGATCACTGTGACTTTCAAAGAACTGTCTGAGCGAAGTGGTATTAGGTACGAAACGGTACGAAACTATGTGAAAGTCTTAATAGAAGAAGGTCTTATCGACGAAGTAAGCGAAGAAGTTGTCGAGATCGTCAAGAAGATGCCTGACTACACTTCTCAAGGGCTCACAGTAGTCGAAGCAGCACACAGAGCGGTTAGTGGCGAGCAAAAAGATAGCCGCACATCTACCGAGACTCTGAAGCTTAAAGAGAGAATCGCATGTCTTGAAGAAGAAAACAAATTGCTGAAGGCTGAACTTGACAAAGAAAGAGCTCCGACAAAACAGCTTGAGGAGAAAATTCAATCTCTTGAAGGCGGTCAGACTAGTTCATCTGGAATAGCAGTTTACAGGGAAGAGGCAAAGACTGCTGCAGAAGCACTCAAAACCGCGATAAAATCCGCTGGAAGCGGGTTTGTTCAGTTCCTTCAGTGGCTATTTGGCGCAGAAGCCGAAAAAGTTGAAGAGAAATCAGAAAAGTAGCGCATTATGTTATCGTTGTGAAACAAATTCAGGAGACGCTTAGAATGTCTCCTGAATATTGTGGGTAATACTCTCTATAAACTAGAAATCAAGCGTCGCTAGAATCCCGGTGTACCACTCTGCCCACATAACCGCTTCTTCGTAGTCTGCCAATCCCAGAAGGACAAAGTATTCTCGGGGGCCAAAGAACTCAGCATCATGTGATTCAGAATAGAGGGCCATCCAGCAGAGCTTTCCCGAAAAGTCGAGAGCATAGACGTTCACTACGGACTCTCGATCCACATAACCAGTATAGCTATCCACCAACTCATAGTCACCGAAACTACCTAGGTACTGATAGACGTATTGATTTAGCACGTCGCCTGTGGAAGCTGACTCTTCCGACTCACCAACGAAGATCTTGCCTACGACTGTGCCCTGAAATCCCAGATCGGCCACTTCGAAGTAGTCTGCCAGATAGAAGGCCACGGAAAACTCCGGTGGCATCATGAACCCGAAGTAATCACCTTCAACTTCTATCCAGTCGTCGATATATATATCGAGGTCTTCTTCGCTCAGCAACGATTCAACCATCCTGACGAAAATATCTGTGTGCTCCTCTTTCTCAGAAGGCAATGCAATGACTTCTTCTTTCTCTTCAGGTTCTTCTTCAGCCGAGATAAGGCTCCCCACGATTCCGGCAATTATCTCCTTAGCTTTGTCAAGCTCGCTTCCTGAATAATTAAGGGGCTCAAAAACACACATTGTAACTGCACCGGGCTCAGTTATCTCTGCCTCTTCCGATGGAGAGTAAACAACTACGAATGGATAATCGACTTCCGGTCTGATTTTGAGAGAAACAAGGTAAGCAATCCGTCCGTCATCCAGTTCAACAGTCTCCTCGTAGCTACTCTCAGTTGTTGCGCCTTCTCCATAGAGAGAACCTACAACGGCACTAATCAGCTCTGACCTGGCGTAAGACTCGAGCTGATACAAAAATAGCCTTCCAAAAAGAAGCTCTTCCTTGTCAAAAATCTGCACATCGTAGTTTAGACCGGTCTTCTCCTGAAAGATTGAGAAATCCTGGGGAATCATTATCTCTGTAGACCCTATCATCTCCACTTTCCAGGAGGGATCGTCGGGAGACGTCCATCCTTCTCTGAAGGAAACAAGCAGAGGATCAATGGTTCTCAGAGAAAGTGTATTCAACTCCTCACTATCGGGTACAATTTCTCCCGTTTCCGACGCATCGGCAGTCTCAGTTGGTTCTGGAGTCAGGGTTCTCAGTCCGAGCTGCCCAAAAAGTCCGACAGCAAATATTACAGTCAGTGCGATGAGCAAGAGTTTCTTCATTATTACACCTCCTGATTCTTCTAGACTCGGATATCGAAACTGGTTCAGAAGAATTGTACTACCAGGAGAAGCTTTATGATACTTTTGTCGAGTGACTCTCCAGAAATTCAGGCCGTCCTGTCAAACCCTTTTGAAGAATAGTAGAATCTCATTCCTACATACTCAAGCGCCTTTCTCAAGGCCGAGTTTATTGAATAAGTTCTCGAGCCCATGTGAGGATCAATTCCCTGTACCCGTTTCAAATAATCTGAGAAGACTGGAATCTCAAGCCCTGAAGAAAATTTCTCGGTGAACCTTTCAACAGAAAGCGGATAGCCCGTTTTTACGTATTTGCAGATCACCGGGGCCACCCGACCCAACCTATCGATTACTCCTGAGAAGCCAAAGAGCCTGCAAATTAGTGGCCTAAAAGCATATTCGGTGCAACCACCTTCATTTCTAATCTCTCCAGAACCTTCGAAGAGAATGCAGCGATCACTGTCAGGAACATCTTCTAGCCTTCGAAGTAAGTCGTCTGCTCTACCCTCGTTCCAGAGTCTCAGCGAAAGAGGAAGAAACTCTGTAATTGTCACCTGAATGGAGTCACCGGATGTCTTACAACACTCTCTACATGAAGGCAGGCATCTTAAACCAGTCTCTATCTGAATATCTCTAATTGTTCTACAGGCATCGTCGTAAATTTCTAGAACCTCAGAAGCCTTTTGATACAGATCATCAAACGATAAACCGCTCATCAAAGGTATTACCTCCTGCAAACATACTGAGAAGATCATCCCACCTTGCAGCGAACGAATCAATTCGTCGAAAGTAAATTCTCCATGGATATACCGCGATCGAGAGGTGAATTTATTCCGTCAGAAAGAAGCAAACTTGTTGACATTTTGATTGTAATTTCCTTTGTTGTTCACAGATTTTGAAATCCACAATTCAGTGAACTATGGACCTTAACTGACAACCGGAGACTTCGTCTTTTTCGGCAGTTAGTTTCGAAGGCATTTCAAAGACTTTTGACAGAACTCCAAGAAGAAGTACGTATAATCATGATCTCTAAAGAGGAGAGTAGAAAGCCGCTCAGTATACAATTGTTTTGTCTCGATAACAAAGGAATCGATCTCAAGAATCACTGGTTGACATACAGATAATGAAGTCCAAATCTAACTCAAAGGGAGGTGTTCTTAATCTCCTTCATCTCGACTTCGAGTAGATTTTATTTTGATGCATTAACTCTCTCTTGAGTAGATTTAATTATGATGCATTACGGGAATAATCGATCTGAAAGAATGAAAATAACGTTCAAGCAATGCAAATAGATTTCTCAGTGCTTCAAAAAGAAGCGAGCAACCAATTATGATTGCTCGCCTTACTCTCAGAGGGTGAAGATTACTTTTCCGCCGAAATTATCGCCCAGTTCACCAGCCTTTCAAGATACTCCTGATTTGAAGGTTCTGGAAGAGGGTTCTTCTTGTCGATTATGTATTCTTCAAGCGACCTGAAGTCTGCTATGCCTTCGGTGATCTCCTTGCCTACACCCGATTGATAACTACTGTATCTGTCTTTCAAGAGACTTTCCAGGGTACCTTCGTCGATTAGTTTGGCTGCCGCCTTCAATCCCAGAGCAAATGTGTCCATGCCGGCAATGTGTCCGATAAATAGATCCCGCTCATCATAAGAACCTCTTCTCACCTTTGCATCGAAATTCAAGCCTCCAGGATTTAATCCTCCGTTCTTGATTATCTCGTACATCCCAAGGGTCGTCGAATAGAGATCGGTTGGAAATTGATCTGTATCCCACCCCAGAAGAGGGTCACCTTGATTGGCATCAACACTTCCAAGCAAATCGTTGATTCTTGCAAACCTTAGTTCATGCTGGAAGGTATGACCTGCGAGGGTCGCATGGTTTGCTTCAACATTGAACTTAAAATTCTCTTCTAGACCGAATTTTCTTAAGAAGGCCAGTGCATTCGCAACATCAAAATCATATTGATGCTTGGTCGGTTCCATGGGCTTGGGCTCTATTAGGAACTGCCCAGAAAAACCTATCTCTTTAGCGTAATCTGCTGCCATGTGGAAGAATCTTGCAAGATTTTCCAGTTCTAGACGCATATCAGTGTTGAGTAGAGTCTCGTATCCTTCCCTTCCACCCCAGAAGACGTAATTCTTCCCACCAAGTTCCTTGGTAACCTCGATTGCCTTTTTCACCTGGGCAGCAGCGTACGCAAAGACGTCCGCATCACATGATGTCGCCGCTCCATGCATAAACCTTGGACTCGAGAAGAGATTTGCCGTTCCCCATAGTATACCGACATTACTCGTCCTCAAATGATCGGAAATATGTCTCACAATTTCGTCTAGATTCTTGTTTGTCTCTCTGAGAGTCTCTCCTTCAGGAGCTATGTCTCGATCGTGGAAACAGAAGAAGTCGATACTCAGCTTCTCACAGAGTTCGAAGACGGCATCAACTTTCAACTTTGCTAGAGCAATGGGATCCTTGATGGAATCCCAGCTTCTTCTCATTGTGGGCTTCCCAAACATATCAAGCCCATCACCCTGAAAGGTGTGCCAGAAGGCAACCGCGAATCGAAGATACTCTTTCATGGTCTTCCCCATGAACTCTTCTTCTGGATTGTAGAAGCTGAAGGCCATTGGATCTTTGTTATCCGGGCCCTTATACTGGATCTTTTCTATCTTGTCGAAGACACTCATTCCCCTTCCTCCTTTCATTTCGTGATACTTTCCTGCACCTTGCTTATCTTCTTGTAGCTGTCTCTTATTTTTGGATACAACTCTTTGTAAATTGAGAAAACATTGTCATAAACCGCCCTGAAATCCCCGTTCGGTCTGAATTCTTTCTTCATCCTTATCCATGATGAAGTGCCTATGCCAAGAGCTTCTGCAGCCAAGCGAGCCGAACCGTAAGCTGCCCCTTCATCTACTTCCGGGAGCCAAATCGTCTTGCCGAGATTGTCGGCAACGATCTGACACCACGTTTCGCTCCTTGAACCGCCTCCAACAATTCTGACGTTATTCATCTCTGATCCGAGACTCTCGATCAGCTCTGCCCCTTCTCTGAGAGCAAAGCCCACTCCTTCATATATGCTCCGGAATACATCGCCCCTGCTGTGAAAAGAGGAAAAGCCGAAAAGCGTTCCTCTTGCGCTGGGATCACGATGAGGCGTTCGCTCACCATTCAAGTACGGCAAGAAAACCACTCCATTTGATCCTGAGGGCGTCTGTTTAACCATCTCTTCAAGTGATTCAAAAGAAAGGTCGTTTCCAAATCTATCTTTAAACCAGTTTAGCGAATTCGTCGCTGAGAGAATTACCGCCATATGGTAGAAATCCCTACCCGTGACATGTCTAAAAAGATGAATTCCGCCAGATCTATCTGGTATCCCCTGTTTAGTCAAGGCTACCACTGTACCGGAGGTCCCGATGCTTATCATTGCGTCTCCCGTCTTCTCGACACCGCAACCATAAGCCGACGAAGCATTATCTGCTCCTCCGTTAACTACCGGAATGCCTTCTAGCTCCGAAAGGGAGGGCGAACTTACTGTCCCCACGATCGTACCTGACCCGATCAATTCGGGATATGAACGAGGATCAATACCGATTATTTCTGGAATTCTCTCATCGAATTCCCCTTCAATATCCAGCATAGAAGTTCCTGAAGCATCGGAGAAGTCAGTTACAACACGTCCCGTCAATTTCATTACGACGTAGTCTTTCGGAAGCATCCATTTCTTGATCTTCTTGAACCTCTCAGGCTCACTCTCTGCCAACCAGAGGATTTTGGGAAGCGTGAATCCTGTCAGTACTGGATTTCCGAAACTTCCTATTACTTTTTCTTCTCCTCCCAACAAGTCCGTAACTTTTGCACACTGGCTTTCAGTTCTCTGATCGCACCAAAGGATCGCCGGATAGACAACCTTCCCTTCTGCATCAACGGCAACAAGGGAATGCATTTGACCGCTGACGGAAATTGCCGATGGCAGTCGACCTCCCTTTGCAACTAGATCTCTCAAAACAACGCAAACTGCGTCCCACCAAATCTCTGGATGCTGCTGTGCCCAACCGGGCTTCGGGGTTTCCATAGGAATAGGTTTTGAAGAAGAAGTCAAGATTTTTCCGCTCTTATCAACCGAGATTCCTTTAACAGAATTTGTTCCTACGTCTATACCGAAAAACGTACCCATGACAAATCTCCTTTATACTAAATCGACCGTCTTACGATCAATTATGTGTAGAGCTGCTCCTATCATTTTCGAGCTTGCCATGCCTTTTTCGTGGAGCATGCTCCTTATTACTTTCACGTTCTGCCCAGTAGCGTATAGAACCCTTGAGTTGACAAAATCGAGCAGATTGCGCAATGATACTTCCGGAAGTATCGAAGCAACTCCGCCAAGAACAACAACTTCCGGATCCAAGGAATTTACGATGTTAACAATTCCTACGCCAAGGCTTCTCTCGATCTCACGAAGAAGTGGTTCATAACTTGCATCTGTTGAGCGCAGACAGTTGAGATACTTCTCATTGTTACTGGTTCCTTTGAGTTCAAGCCCCAACTCAGTTGCTAGATTGACGATGGCTTCAGTAGAGGCGATAGTTTCCCAGCAACCAAAGTTTCCGCAGTAGCATTTCTTGCCGTCAATCTGAACCGTCATGTGGCCAAATTCGCCGGCAGAATAATCGCGCCCTCTATAAATCTGGCCGTCAAACATAACACCGCACCCGATTCCCTCAGATACATAGACGAAGACAATATCTCTTACTGACACTACATCTGGATTGTTCCACTTCTCAGCAATCAACGAGAGATTTGCTTCATTATCAAGAAAAACCGGATACCGTCGAGAGAGCCGTTCTCTGAGTACGAGATCCTTCCATCCGAGATGAGGCACGTATACGATTCTGGAATTCTCCACATCAACGATTCCCGGAACTGACAACGAGTATCCGAGGAATCTGGATTTTGGAATATTTCTCGAAATCAAGGAAGTCTTTTTAGTTAAGAGATCCATGAACTGATCAAAGTCACGTGGAGTTCTAAATCTACTCACAACTGAAACTGAGCCATCAAAGAATCCCTTACCTATAATTGTCTCTTCGACACCAATATCGATGACTACAGACATGAACGCCTTTCTGTTTAGTCTAAGGACGATTGCCTTTCTCCCAATTCGACCGGTCTCTTCTGCTCTCACTTCCTCGCAAAGACCCATTGATAGAAAATCCTTGATTATTTTCGTCACCGTGCTTGGATTCAACCCCGATGCTACTGCAAGATCTCTTCGAGTAGTAGCGGGATTCTTTCTAAGCAACTGAAGAATCAGCTTTCTATTTGATCTTCCAATATTCTCTGAATCCAGCTTTTTACCAACCAAGCTGAAATCCCCCTTTCTACTCTAGCTTACTATTAATAAGAGATTTGATTAAATCTAAACAGAACCGTTTAGAGACAGCTGGTGGGGAATATCGCCCATAAGATGATTCTTCCTAATTTATTTATTGCCGCAAACAATTGAAAGAATCTTCTTCGCCCAGACTCTAAAAAACTTTCCGACCAAGCAGCGAAACTCAAGAATAACGGACAAGTGATTCTTACTTGAGGCCTGGACGGATTTGAATCGCTAGTATGATTCTATCAGCTAAATGAATGATGCTAACGATGAAAGTTACTGCCAGTTCCGAGAATTTCCAGAATCTGTCGGTTTTTTGCCGATTATTTAGATTATCGAACCCGAGACTCTTCAAAAGCGGTTTGTTTTATGGTCATTCATTTCTGGCATAAATGGTCTTACTTGTTATCTTTGAATTGAATGATCAACAAGCAGTTCTTTAGTATAATTGTCTCAAGGATTATTACAAGGAGGTCCTGCCTGTGCTTCTCGAACGAATCAAGTATATAGATTGGCCTGCTTATGATTTTCTTCTTTGTCTTATGAGGGTCAACTGTAATGAGATGATAATCGAAGCCTACAAAGAACAAGATTTCAAAGATCAGTTTGTGCCTGACCCAGAGCTCCTTGAATGGGCAAAGGAAACAAAGAAGATTCTTCCTGACGATATAAAAGAGCTTCTCGAGCGATTTTTTGACTGTGAAACGTACTTCGGCGCAGGAACCTTTTCTCTTGTCCAGGAGAGAAATCTACGAGAACCCGAGGAGTTCATCAAAGCTCTCAAGAGCACATCCGAGAAAAGCATACTAGGGCGTTTCCTAAGAACTGGATTTGGAACCGATGTCAAGTCTAGAGACTCTTCTCAATTCGAGGAATTAGTTGAAAGGCTGACGGTAGATGAAAAGGAGATGCTCCTTTTCATAACTGAGAGTACTATTTTCTCGTCTTTTCAAAAGGCAAATCTTCTTGGATTTCTTGAAAACCCGGCTGAAACAAAACAGGATCTGATATATCTCTTTGAATGGTTCCTTGAAAATGTTTTCAACAGAATGCGGGACGAAGTTAGGAGGTCGAACGAGAAGCATCTGAAGAACCTTGAGGAATACATTCGAAAGGGGGGCACATCGTATATTGAAAAATTGAACCTCTTGAGTTTCTTTGACATCCTCGAGACGGTTCAAACTATAGAATTGAGTGTATCGCCATTCCTGGGCCTAGATCAAGCCGGCCTTATGGTTATGAAAGACAGATACCTCTTTATTCTCGGATATGACAGAATAGAAGTCCCCTTCAGGGAGAAAGATGAGAAACTTCAATGTATCGACGTCTTTAGCGCTCTGGCCCACAAAGAAAGGCTTGCAATACTTAGAGAACTTAGCAGAGAGCCTCATCGACCAGTTTCCCTTGCAAAAAAATTGCGAATCTCCGCCGGCGACCTGAGCAATCATCTCGAGAAGCTTAAAAAGGGGAGGCTCCTTGAAAGTGTTTATGATGGTGAGTATGTTGAATACACAGTCAATGCAAAAGAACTCAAGAGGCTTGTTAGCGAATCGCTTGACAAGCTGCTTGAAGAGCAGAACTAAATCGATCAACGATTAACCCTATTTAAACAGAAACGGGGCTCTTCAGCCCCGTTTATATTTGAACTGTATCGCCTATCGCTCGACGAAATCTTCCAGAATCTTCACAAACAACTCCGTGTCCTCAAGAATAACACTGTGTCCGTAGTCAGGAAGCACACGGATTTCAACATCCCGAAGTATTCTCTCGAATCTCCTTGCCATCTCTTCAGTAACAATATTGTCAAGCTTTCCAACTACGACGAGGTGCGGAACCTCAATCTCACTGAGCGCTTCAGTGAAATCGTACTTTTCAAGCGCTCTAGCGTTCTCTACAAAACATCTTCCATCCATCAACAGAGCTTCGTCGACAAGCTGCTCAAGAAACTCGTCTACTTCACGGGTCGGCATTACACCAATCAGAGCCTTTTTAAGAAGCTCTCTATTCCCTCTGTACATCTCTAGATATGGGTAAACCTCTTCTGGAGTCTTTAGACCATCGGGAGGGGCAGGATCCACCAAAATGACTCGATCGATCAGATCAGGCCTCTTAATGACTGCACTCTGAGCAACAGCTCCCCCAAGAGAATGGCCAACAAGAACCACACCATCTAATTCCATCTCAAGTATGAAATTAATCACGTAGTTGGCGTAATTATCGATACTCACCTCTTCAAGTCTGTCAGATCTCCCGAAATTCGGCAGGTCGATTGCATAACCTTTTAATCCACTGGGGAGAATCTTGAGAGCAGGTTCAAACCATTTGCTCGACGCGAAATTACCATGGACGAATACCACGGGAATCCCATCGTCGCCCACTGTTTCAAGATAGAAGATCTTTTTGTCAACTATCCTTACGTACTGTTCGGCTATTGACCTTTCCATTACCAGATCCCTCCTGTCAGACTTGTGTGTTCTGTGTTCCTCACTTCTCATATTAACATTCAAAGCACAGTTCGAGGAAACCTCTTTGGTTTCATAGGCGAAAAGTCTCTCAGTCCGAAAGAAATTTGCTCCAAGTGCGCATATTCCAAAGAAGACTATGAGCAACTTTTCAAGTATACACACTCACCTCTCAAATAATCTCCTTTTTACAAACCCAGGTATGAGCGCTTTACGTGTTCGTTGTGCATCAGGTCATCAGCAGTGCTTTCAATTGCAAGGGTCCCATTTTCTATTACGTACCCCCTATCAATGACTTTTAGGCCCTGTCGAACGTTTTGCTCGGAAAGGATCATGGAAACTCCCTCGGATTTGATCATTGAGAGTTTCTCAAAGAGCTCTGTAACCAAAGTGGGCTGAAGTCCAACTGATGGCTCATCTAGAATTAGAAGCCGTGGGACTGCCATAAGAGATCGTCCAACTGCAAGCATTCTCTGTTGCCCACCGCTCATTGTTCCAGCCAATTGATAAGCCCGCTCTTTGAGTACTGGGAAAATTCCGAACACGAATTCCAGCCTCTCATTTACTTTGTCTCTAGCTTCCTTTATGTAGGATGCACCGATCTTGAGATTCTCTAAAACAGTCATAATTGGGAACAGCTCACCATCCTGAGGCACTACTGAAATCCCTTTTCTTACGATGGAGTGTGTTTCATAAGGAAGCAGTGATTCGCCTTCGAAGAGAATCTCGCCCGACCTTGGCTTTACGAGACCAATGATCGAGTTGATCAGAGTTGTCTTTCCCGCACCGTTAGGACCGAAAAGCCCGACAGCTTCCGCTCCGACATTGAAGGAGAAGTCCGTAATTACCTGAATCCTCCCGTATGAGACAAATAGATTCTTGACTTCGAGCATCAGGCATCCTCCCCCAAATAAGCAGTTATAACGTTGTGCTGTTGCGATACTTCACTGTAAGGTCCCTCTGCAAGGATAGTACCCCTATCAAGTACTATGACTCGCTCCGTTATTTCTCTAATTACGCTCATGACGTGCTCTATTATGCATATCGTCACGCCTGTTCCTCTAATCTTTCTTACGGTATCTATCATTTCTCTGGTTTCGTCCATGTTTAATCCCGACATAACCTCGTCAAGAAAGAGGATCTTCGGTTTTGTGGCCATCGCTCTTGCGATCTCTATCTTCTTGATATCAAGAACAGTTATCTTATCAAGAGTTTGATCGGGCTCTTCAAGTCCTATTGTTTCACAAAGCCTAAGAGCGCTCTTTTTGCTCTCCTTAAGCTTTTCGCCGTTTCCAAAAAGTCCTCCGACCATTATGTTTTCAACAACTGTGAGGTTCTTTAACGGTCGAGCAATCTGAAAAGTCCTTGCGATCCCAAGGTTGCATCTTTTGTGTGCTGGAAGAAAAGTGATATCGATGCCGTCGAATATAATTTTTCCCTCGCTCACCATATGGACTCCCGATATAAGATTTGTTAGAGTCGTCTTCCCTGCACCGTTTGGTCCAATCAAACCGAGAATTTCACCCTGTTGGATCTCCATAGAGACGTTATCTACGGCGACTAGTCCACCGAAACGTTTTGTGACTTTATCAAGCTTAAGTATACTCATTTTATCGTTCCTCCAGACGGCGTTTTCTGAATCCCGTAACATCTTTGATTGCGCCATACACACCGTTCGGCAAAAAGAGAACTACCACAACTATGATTACACCGTAGAAAATCAAATGTCCATAGGGCATTATTAACTTGAGATACTCAGATGAAAGACCCAGAATAATGGCGCCAAGGACTGGGCCAATAGTTGAGTATATTCCTCCCACCAACGCCATGGCTATCGGTAGAAGAAGATAATGAGCTGAAAAACTGCTCTCTGGATAAACAAATCCATACTGAAGTGCGTATGTTGAACCTATTACTCCTTGTATTATCGAAGTCACAACGAAAACAAATATCAGATATTTGTAGATATTTACTCCATGGGACTTAGCTACTGTTTCATCGGCTCTAATAGAATCGATCGCAAAATGAACTCTAGTTCTCTGAAACACTTCTGAAACCACAATTGTACCCACTGTAATACCCAACATGAGCCAGTAAACTTTGACTGAATCGTAGTTAAAAAGAGTTGTGTAAACTATCTTTCCACTTGGGCCTCCGGTAAGCTTATTCAGATTCCTTATGACTACCATGAATACGCTTGCGAGAGCCATTGTTGTTATTGCGAAATACAAACCACGCAATCGCAGAATTGCCATACCCAGTAAGAGAGAGACTCCTCCAGCCAAAAGACCTCCCAGGATAATCCCTACAAGTGGGTCCACACCGAAGTCAGCGACTGCAATGATTCCTGTATAACCGCCGAGCCCGAAAAAACCAGCCGTACCAAAAGACAACTGACCCGTTCTGAGCATCATATCCCAGCTGATCGACAACGTCATGAACGTCAAGATAGTTATGGCAACACTTATGAAGTAAGCCTCAGTCACAACGGGAAGAAGAGCGGCTGCGATGAGCAATATGATAATAACAAGTGACTTTGTGATCTTCATAGTGATTGCCTCCTTAGGGATCTGATCATTATGACAGCTATCAGAACTCCAAAGAATACTATGTCTGACCAGCCGGCATAACCAGGTATAGATTGCACAATAGCTTCCCCAACTCCGAGAACAATACCACTAACAAGAATTCCGGGAAGATTTCCAAGTCCAGCCATTGCAACTAGACAAAAAGATTTCATTGTAAATGCCGAACCGACAGAAGGAAAGATTGCAAATCTTGGTACCATGACTCCTGCGGCAATTCCCAGAATAGCAATCGATATCCCAAACACAAAGAGATACACGAAACCCGTGTTGATCCCAACAATTTTCGCGCCCTGTGGATTCTGACCGACGGCAAAAGTTGCCTGCCCTAGTCTTGTCTTCTTCAGAAAGAGCTGAAGTGCAATTAGCACTGCAAAAGCAAAAACAACATACAATAGCTCATAAGTGCCGAATCTTACACCTGCAATTGTTGTAGACGAAGAAGAGTACTCAACGTAGACACTTCTAGGTCTTGATGTCCAGATGAGATTCATTGCTTCCAGTACAATCATCGATATTCCAAATGTGAGAAGCAACTGGTTCAAATGACCTGACTTCATTACTCTCGTAATAGTCAACTTATAGATCACCACTCCGAGGCCAAACAATAGAAAAAAGACTGGGATAATGGACACGAGAGGATCCATTCCTAGGTTTGTGGCAAAAAGATAGACAAAATAGATGCCTAGCGAGAGGAAATCGCCGTGGGCAAGGTTCATAATTCCTACAACTCCAAGAGTTAACGAAAGAGGCAAACCGACCAAAGAATATAGGCTTCCTCTTTGGAGTCCATAAATGGCGGCGTGAGGCTTCCAAATAGCCACCACGATAATTACAGCAATCAGGAGAAAGAGATTCCTGTGCTTTCTCAAGAACGAGATGCTCTCCAAGTCAGTCACCACCCAAGCTACAGCTTATTAGATAGTAAGGTCGGGCACGAGTGCCCGACCTCACACTACTTATCTTCCTTCCCAAGAAGGAAATGGATAAATCGGTTCAGCGGTCTTGAGATTTAGCGGCCAAATAACCTGCTGTTCTCCGCCCTGCCACTGAAGTATTTTCTGACCAGTGAATCCCTGATGCTTTATTACATTGCTTGGAGACATCTTTAGGACTTCTCCTATCGGTGAAGCGTATTCTACTTCTTCTAGTGCCTTTATCAGTTCTGCCTTGTCAAGAGTTCCCGCGGCTTTGATTCCTTCCGCAAGGAAGTAGATGTTTGTATATCCCAGTGGTGCGAAATAAGTTGCCGGTTCTTCATTGTACTTTTCGATGTAAGCATTCCAGAAGTGCTCTGCAGTTGGACTTACCTTGTTTATTGTTGGTGCCCACATTCCGTAGAGTGTTACCGCTTCTGCTAGAGGAGAATCTCCGAAATGTGCCGGCCAGCCTGGAGGTGCTCCAACAAAGAACTTTGGAGCAAAACCAATTTCCTTAGCCTGCTGAAGCATCGGAAGAGCATCGGCATCGTAACCTGCCCAAACAAAAAGGTCCGGGTCATAGGCCTTAGCCTGCTGAAGCATTGCTCTGTAGTCTCCTCCACCAAGCGCCGCACTCTTGAAGGAGACTCCCATATAGTCTCCCATGACAGCTGCCCACGCACCTTCTCCCTGATTGGCCTGAGATTGAAGCACAAGATAGGATTCATGAGAGGCAGATCCAAAACCGCCTTCTTCATAGGCAAGGAAGATTTTCTCAATTTCGATGTCGGGATAAGCCTCAGCTAATTCTGTCCAACCCAGACCGTAGCTGGCACCCTGCTGGTAGTCCCATGGATGAAGATGAAAATACCAGTCGGCGTCCGGTCCAACTGCATTCTCGCATAGATATGAAGCCGCGCCGCTCCAGATAGTGATCTTCTGATACCTTTTCATTACTGGGATCTGCGCAAGATGGACTGAAGATGCCATACCTCCAACAAAGAAATCAACCTTATCTACTGTAGCAAGTTTCTCAATTGCTGCAGCTCCCTTTTCGGGCTTCAGCTCGCTATCCACTACAATTAGCTCCAGAGGTCTACCAAGTAATCCCCCTGCAGCGTTGATTTCGTCGATGGCAAGCTTCATTGCTTTTGCAGACTGGTCACCCGTGATATCTCCCAGGGGTACGACGGCACCAATCTTGATTGGAGTGGCAGCAAATGCAACAAAAGCAGTTACAGCTACCACCAATAATACTAACAGTACTCTTTTCACTTTCCCACCTCCTACGTAGGTTGTTCATAACGATTTTTGGTGCACTAGTACATCTAGACTTCATTACAGAAACGCAGTATTTACGATTTGCAAGAGATTAGACTCTCTTTACTACTACTGCGGTTCCCATTCCGCCGCCAATACACAAAGAAGCTAGACCAAACTCGAGATTTCTCTTCTCCATTTCATACAGGAGAGTAACTATTATCCTGTTTCCCGATGCGCCTATCGGGTGGCCAAGAGCAATCGCACCTCCATTGACATTAGTTCTCTCAAGAAGCCATTCCCTTGAAACCCCGTAGATCTCCATGAGACCCTTCAGTACTGACAGAGACTGAGAAGCGAATGCCTCATTAAGCTCTATCAACTCCATATCCTTTATGTTCATTGAGACCTTTTTGAGTGCCTTTTCGACCGCTGGAACGGGACCGAATCCCATATAGGCGGGGTCAACACCGGCCTGAGCGTAAGCGACTATTTCTGCTATCGGCTTCAATCCGTATTTTTTTACTGCGTCTTCGCTCGCAAGGACTGTTGCACTGGCACCGTCATTTATTCCAGAAGAATTCCCGGCGGTTACTGAACCATCTTTCTTGAAGGCCGGCCTGAGTTTGCCAAGGATTTCCATGCTGGTATCTCTTGGGTGTTCATCGGTATCGAAAACGACGTCTCCCTTTCTTCCCCTTATCACAACCGGAACGATTTCATCTTTGAACCTTCCTGTCGCAATCGCTTCCTTGGCTCTCTTCTGGCTTTGAAGTGCAAATTCGTCCTGCTCGAACCTGCTTATACCGTATTTCTCGGCCAGATTTTCAGCAGTTACTCCCATGTGGTAGTCATTGAAAACGTCCGTAAGGCCATCCCGTATCATATGATCAACTATGGTACCGCTGCCCATTCTATATCCGAACCTTGCTTTGTCTAGCATGTATGGGGCAATAGACATATTCTCCATACCGCCGGTAAGTACTAGCTCGGCTTCGCCTGTGAGAATATCTTGCGCCCCTATCATTGTGGACTTCATTCCTGAACCACAAAGCATATTTACTGAGTATCCGGGGCTCTCAATAGGAACACCTGCACCAATCGATACCTGCCTTCCCGGTCCCATACCCTGGTTTGCAGTTAGAATACAGCCCATTATCGTCTCTTGAATCTTCTTAGGATCGACCTTCGACTGCTCTATTGCGGCTTTTGAAGCAGTAACTCCAAGATCCACGGCCGGTACATCCTTTAAAGTTCCTCCAAAAGTACCGATTGCAGTCCTTTTTGCACCAACAATGAAGACCTTTTTCATCAAGAACCTCCTATATTAATCCAATGTCGCGAGCTTGTTTTCTTAGCTCTGATCTGAAGTCCGGATGAGAAATATTCAGCAAGGCCTCTACTCTCTGGAATACGTTGAGACCTTTAAGCCTAGCAATCCCAAACTCGGTTACAACATAATCAGTATCCTGTCTTGGAACGGTAACGGGTGAGCCAAGCGGAAGAAGAGGGACGATTGTAGAAACGGCGCCTTTCTTTGCTGTCGATCTAAGTGCGATGATTCCCTTTCCATTCTTAGCCATGGAGGCACCTCTATGAGTGTCTAGTTGTCCTCCGGTACCGCTATAGTGCCGAGTTCCAATTGCTTCGGAACACACCTGCCCCGTGAGATCGACAGAGATTGCCGTATTTATAGAGACCATGTTTTCGTTCTGCGAGACAACGTACGGATCGTTGACATAGCTGCCTCTGAGCAGAAGCACACCAGGGTTGTCCTCAATGAAAGAATACATTTCCTTTGTGCCGAGTGCAAAAGTCGCAATAAACTTTCCGGGCCAAAGACTCTTCTTCCTATTTGTTATCGCTCCCTTTTCGAACAAGTGAATCATCGACTCAGTAAACATTTCGGTGTGAATTCCTAGGTCGTGCTTATCTTCCATAAGTCTTGCAACGGCGTTTGGAATCCCTCCGATTCCAATCTGCAAAGTTGCTCCATCTACAACAAGCGAAGAAATATGTCCCGCGATGTTCATTTCAGTCTCCGATGGTTCAGTGTCCGGCAGTTCAGGAATGTCAAAAGTGTTTTCTATCACATAATCGACCTCACTTATGTGAACGTGAGTGTCTCCATGAGTCTTCGGCGCTTTCTCATTTACTTCCAGAATTACCATCTTCGCGTTCTCTACCATATCTCTTTCATATACCGTGGACAACGAAACGGTCATGTATCCATTTCTGTCCATCGGCGAGGCAACACCCCAGAAAATATCGGGTTTGTTTGCCACAATACGCTCAATACCTGCAACATGAAGATTGTTTGGGATGTATGTCACTGTCCTAAGGCCGCTGCTGACTGCCTTCCTGGCACCCACCGAATGGAACCAAGACTCGTTCAGAAATCTGCCTTCATATTCTTTATTAACGAAGAACGGATACTCTCCAATAGTCAAACAAGTCGCAACGGCCACATTCTCTACGTCCTCAACTCTGTGGAGGTTCTTTAGAAGACCCTGAGCTTCCATTGCCGCCATGCTTGTCACAATCTTTGTTCCAGACTTAATGTTTCTCAGAC